>NZ_CP026106.1:2615842-3269803 GCF_002902965.1 Paraburkholderia hospita
CGCAAACGGTCCGCGACGCGCTCGCCTCGGCCACTGCCGCCACCGCCACCGCGCCGAAGAGCCAATAGCACGCGCGCGCCACCGTGCCGTCTTTACACAAAATTGATGGCCCACGTAGCCCTTTTTTGCATCGGGTTGAGACGCCGCCCGCTACAGTGAACGCGTCTCCACAGCCGCGCCGCCCACTTCGCGTCGGCGCATCGACGATGCATACCGCTATCGCTTCATCGCGCACGCTGCCGCGCCGCGCGCCCGCCATCGAACGCTCCACACAAGCCTCCCTGTCGCTCGTGACGATCGACGTGACCGTGCCCGGCACCTCGTCGGCAGCGGGCCGCAGCGCGCTGCTCGCGGCCCTCGGCGAGGGTTCGCGCCTGTTCGTGATGACTGTCGACAAACGCAACGACTCCATCACGTTTCGCGTCGATGTGATGGCGCGCAGCGTCGGCGATGTGATCGGCGCACTCGCGGGCGTACTGCACCGCGCGACGATTGGCCGCGTGCGCTCGATCGCTCTCCCGCAACACGCCGCGCAGCAGCACTGAAGCAACACCATTCACCTTCACACATTTTTGCAGGTCGCGATGCTCGCGCGCGTAGAGTCGGCGCTCCTGTCATCTCGCGTGTCCTCGCGCCAGGCCCGCGCACACCGCCGAGCCGGATCGACTGCACCCGCCGAAGCCTGAACGGCTGGCGCAGCTGTCATCGCAGGTCACGCACTACTGCAAGGTGTGTGCGATGTCTGTCCATTTCTACCGGCGCCTGGCCGGCTTTGCGGGCACGTTGATCGTGCTCGCGCTCGCGGCCTCGCTCGTGGCCTGTTCAACGCCGATCTCCACGCCCGCTCCGCCCGAGACGAAGGCGAGCCTCATCAACGAAGGACGCGACGGCCTGCTGGTGATGCTGTCCGCGGAACGCAGCGACAAGCGCGGCCGCGCGTCGATCGGGTTGCCCGTGCAGATGGACGGCAAGGCCGTCTATCTGATGCTCGATACGGGCACAAACGGCGTGCGCGTGCTGTCGAAGGTCTTGCCGCATTCGAGCTATCCCGCGGCGGGCATGCGGACCTCGTACACGTTCGCGACAGACGCGCAGGTTTCCGGCGCAACCGTCACGGTGCCATTCAGCATCGCCGGCACGAAGCCCGTCGATCTCGCCGTGCAAGCCGTCGACGAAGTCAGTTGCCTGAAGACCAACAAGCGCTGCATCGCGCAGGACGGCTACACGGGCGAGTTCGGCTGGGCGTTCTCGGGCATTCTGGGCGTCGGTGCCGACGATCCGCGCGACGCCTGCTGCACGCAGCCGCTGCGTGCGCTGCCCGCGAACATCGGCCAGCGCTATCTGGTGCGCGCCAATCTCGATCGTCCGCTGCTCGTGTTGAGTCCGTCGAACGTGCTGACGAAAGATTTCACGCTCGTCCCGCTCACGATGGGCAAGGACGGCTCCGCGCAATGGCCGACCGGCTGCGTGCAGGTCGGCAGCAAGATGCGCTTCTGCGCGCCCGTCGTGTTCTCGACTGGCGGCACCGACATGATCCGCGTCGAGACCGACAAGGCGCCCGACTGGGCCGACGACGTCGACGAGCACAAGCCGATCGCGCAAGGCAACTACGACGTGGTGCTGGGCGTGGGCGACTGGGCGCACCGCTTCAACGACGCGCAAACGACCATCGCGAAAGCCGCGCCCGGCGGGAACCGCATCGTGATCGGGCTGATGGCGCTTCAGAACATCGACTTGTACTTCGACTTTGCGCATGGCCAGCTCGGACTGCGCGCGCCGCGCAACAACGAGCGCATGGGTAGCTGACGCAACGTCCCTCAAGCAACCGGCACAAAACAGAAAGCCGCCGCGCGATATTCAATCGCGCGGCGGCTTTTTATCATGCGCACATCACGTCACATTACATGGCGTCATTCGAGTTCGAGCGGCTTCACCTTCCAGATATCGCGCGCATACTCGGCAATCGTGCGGTCCGACGAGAACTGCCCCATGCCCGCGACATTCTCGATCGCGCTCATGGTCCAGCCGCGCCGGTCGAGATAGCGCTTGTCGACTTCGTCCTGCGCCTTCGCGAACGCGGCGAAATCGGCGAGCACCATGTAGTGATCGCCCCAATCGACCAGCGTGTGGAAGATGTCCGAGAAGCGCAGTGGATCGTCGGGTGAGAAGAAGCCTGTGCGAATCTGGTCGAGCGCAACCTTCAGTTCGGCATTGTGCTCGTAGATTTCGCGCGGACGATACCCCGTCGCGCGCAACTCGTCGACCTGATCCGCCGTGTGCCCGAAGATGAAAATGTTGTCACGCCCCACGGCATCGCAAATCTCGATGTTCGCGCCGTCCATCGTGCCGATTGTCAACGCGCCGTTCAGCGCGAGCTTCATGTTGCCCGTGCCCGACGCTTCCGTGCCCGCCATCGAAATCTGCTCCGACAGATCCGCGGCGGGAATGATCAACTCGGCCACGCTCACGCCGTAGTTCGGCACGAACACGACCTTCAGCTTGTCGCCAATGATGGGATCTTCATTCACCGCCTTGCTCACGTCGCCGATCAGCTTGATGATCGTCTTCGCCATCCGGTACGCGGATGCCGCCTTACCCGCGAACATCACGACGCGCGGCACCCAGTCGCGCTCCGGGTTCGCGCGAATCTGGTTGTAGCGCACGATCACATGCAGCACGTTCAGCAATTGCCGCTTGTATTCGTGGATCCGCTTGACCTGTAGATCGAACAGCGCATCGGGATCGAACGTCATCTTCGTGTGCTGCTGCAGGCGCTGGATCAGACGCAGCTTGTTCTGCCGCTTGGCTTCATGAAAGGCGTGCACGAACGACGGGTCGTCGCGCAGATCGCGCAGCTTGCCGAGCTCGAACAGATCGCGCCGCCAGTGCGTGCCGATCTGCTCGTCTATCAGATGCGACATCGACGGGCTCGACTGCGCGAGCCAGCGGCGCGGCGTCACGCCGTTCGTGACGTTCGTGAAGCGCTCGGGCCAGATTTTCGCGAAGTCGGAGAAGATGTCGCGCGTCATCAGTTGCGAGTGCAGCTTCGACACGCCGTTGACCTTCTGGCTCGCGACGATCGCCAGATGCGCCATGCGCACGCGCCGCTGCCCGTATTCATCGACGAGCGAGATGCGCCGGATCATGTCGACGTCATGGCCCGAATGCTCGCTGACGTGCTTCAGAAACTCCGCATTGATCTCGAAGATGATTTCGAGGTGGCGCGGCAACAGGCGCGCGAGCGTTTCGACGTCCCACGTTTCGAGCGCTTCGGGCATCAGCGTGTGGTTCGTGTACGAGAACATCTGCTGGATGTCTTTCCACGCTTTCGCCCACGGCACATGATGCACATCGACGAGCAAACGCATCAGCTCGGGAATCGCGAGCACCGGGTGCGTGTCGTTCAGATGCACCGCGACCTTTTCGGCGAAGCGGCCGAACGTGCTGTGCGTGCGCTGATAGCGGCGAATCAGGTCCTGCATCGTCGCCGACACGAAAAAGTACTCCTGCCGCAGACGCAGTTCGCGGCCGGCGGGCGTCGAATCGTCGGGATAGAGCAGGCGCGAGACGTTCTCCGACATGTTCTTCGCATCGACGGCACGACGATAGTCACCCTGATTGAACGCGGACAGATCGAGCTCTTCCGTCGCGCGCGCGGACCATAGGCGCAGCGTGTTGGTCGCACTCGTCGCGAAGCCTGGGATCACGGTGTCATACGCCATCGCGTTCACGTGCTGCGTTTCGATCCATTCGACGTGACCGTCTCGCTGCACCGTGCGTCCGCCGAAATGCACGATGTATTGCACCTCGGGACGCGGAAATTCCCACGGGTTGCCCGCGCGCAACCAGTAATCGGGCGTTTCGAGCTGCTCGCCGTCGACGATCTGCTGCTTGAACATCCCATATTCATAGCGGATGCCGTAGCCGAAGCCCGGAATGCCGAGCGTCGCCATCGAATCCAGAAAGCATGCCGCAAGGCGCCCGAGGCCGCCGTTGCCGAGCGCGGCATCCGGCTCGAGATCGGTTAGCGCTTCCATATCGACGCCGAGGCCCGAGAGCGCTTCCTTCATCTGATCGTAGATGCCGAGCGCGAGCAGCGCGTTGGTGAACGTGCGCCCGATCAGGAATTCCATCGACAGGTAATACACGCGCTTCACATCCTGCTCGTACTGCAGGCGCGTGGTCTTCATCCAGCGCGCGACGAGCCGGTCGCGCACGGCGAGCGCCGCGGCATGCAGCCAGTCTTGCGGGCGCGCCGTCACGGCGTCCTTGCCGACGCCGTACATCATGCGGTTGGAGATCGAGCGCCGCAGCGCATCGACGGTACTGTTGAGCTGGTCGAATTCCAGATCCACCGCTGTCATCGAAGCCTCCGGTAAAACGACGCGGCACGCGCTTGATTGCTTGCGTATTGGATGCGGGCGGCGCGAGCCGGTCTGGTGGATAAATAAGCAGAGTAGGACAATTTGCGTAATCCCGCGTCTGCGGCCATTGCGTTATCAAAAGCCCGCTAATCCAAGCAGACAACGCCTACCGTTGCGCAGTTCCGTGACTGCCGCGTTGGATTTTGCCTGGCTTCACGCTGAAGTCTTTGCATCTGGCACGATGCCGGTGCAGACGGCTCTGTTCCTTGCACTAGTATGGATGAGTAACAAGGCGGATCGGAGACAGTATCGCCGTGCCGCGTCCCGCCGGGTCCTGCTGTAAAGCCGCTAGCGTCGTCGTGCTCCGACGGAGGTCGAAATGAACGCACAATCCGTGCTCGGTATCATCCATGCGCAGGAACTGCTCATTGTGTCCCTGATCCGCGCGCTTCCGCCCGGCGATCGGCGCAAAGTGTCCGACGAGTTCCAGGATCAGGTCGAACTGGCCGAAGCGCCCCATCTGAGCGACGGTCACGATCGAGAGATGACCGACGCATTCAAGGCGCATATCCGCAAGCTGTCGATTCTGCTGGCTTCGTGTAACTGACGTTGCGTCGCAGTCGGCGCATTTGGTCCCGTCGACGCGTTCGGGAACCGACAGTTAGTTGCGACGACCACGCACGAAGCCAAGCTTCCAGACAGCTTTCAGAAGGCCCGTTTTTGCGCGGCGCCCAGCACGATCCGCGCCGCTCTGTAACAATCGCTTCATTCGCTTCGAGCACGCCCGTCGCCCCATGATGCGGTCGACGCCGATATGCGCCCGCTCAGTCCTCTGCAGAGCCTGTCCTTGTCCGAGAACACACCCAATCCGGCCCGCGTCGCCGACGTGCCCATGTCCGCCGGTCACCGTTTCGCGATGGCAGCGATCATGCTGTCGGTCGCCCTCGCCTCGCTCGATACCGCCATCGCCAATACCGCGCTGCCCGCCATGGCCGCGGATCTGCACGCGAGGCCGGCGGCGTCGGTATGGATCATCAACGCCTATCAGCTGGCGATGGTCGCGACGCTGCTGCCGCTCGCCGCGCTCGGCGATATCGTTGGGCACCGGCGCATCTATATCAGCGGGATTATCGTGTTCACGGCGGCCTCGCTGGCCTGCGCGCTATCGCCGACGCTGCCATGGCTGGCGGGCGCGCGCGTCGTGCAGGGCCTCGGCGCGGCGGCGATCATGAGCGTGAACACCGCGCTGATCAAGCATCTGTATCCGCCGCATCGGCTGGGGGCGGGGGTCGGGCTGAATGCGCTGGTGGTGGGCGTGTCGTTTGCCGTGGGGCCGACGGTCGCGTCGCTGATACTGTCGGTGGCCAACTGGCCGTGGCTGTTTGCCGTCAACGTACCGCTCGGCGTGCTGGCGCTGTCGTTCGCGTTGCCGGGACTGCCGCGCACGCCGCGCGGCACGCATCACTTCGACCGAGTCGCGGCGATGCTCAACGTAATCACGTTCGCCGCGCTGGTGTTCGCGCTCGGCGAAGCGGCACAGCGCGCGTCCACGGCTGTCGTGCTCGGCTCGGCGGCTGTCGCGATCGTATTCGGCGCGCTGCTGATGCGCCGCGAGACGGGCCACCCCGCGCCGATGCTGCCCGTCGATCTGTTCAAGCTGCCCGTGTTCGCGTTGTCGGCGGTAACGGCCGTGTGCTCGTTCGCTGCGCAAGGGCTCGCGTTCGTGTCGCTGCCGTTCTATTTCGAGGATGTCCTGCATCGCAGCCAGGTCGAAACCGGCTTTCTGATGACGCCCTGGCCCGTGATCGTTGCGCTCGCGGCGCCGTTCGCGGGACGGTTGTCGGACCGCTATCCGCCGGGACTGCTCGGCGCAATCGGCCTTGCGATTCTGTGCGCCGGCATGGCGGCGCTCGCGATGCTGCCGCCGCATCCGAGCGTGATCGACATCTCGATCCGCATGGCGATCTGCGGCGCGGGCTTCGGATTTTTCCAGTCGCCGAATCTGAGGGCGCTGATGGCGAGCGCGCCGCCGCATCGCAGTGGTGGCGCAAGCGGGATCATCGCGACGTCGCGGCTGATTGGGCAGACGACGGGCGCGGCGCTTGTTGCGTTGAGCTTCAGCATTGCTGGGCGTCATGGTCCGACGCTTTCGCTGGCGACGGGCGCCGTGTTCGCGGGGGCTGCGAGTATTGCGAGTGGATTGCGGCTGTTTGCGCCGTCGCATCGGGGGCAGGCGAGTGTGACGGTTACGACGGTTACGGCGAAAGAACAGTAGGTAGCGAGGGCGAGTATTGCGCTCGCCGCCACTGCGCTTCACGCGAACCCGGCGTGAAGCGATGCCCCTCACTTACCGCGCAAAATACTCCTTCACCGCCGTCACGAACGTATCGATATCCGCACGCGACACATCCATATGCGTGACAAACCGCGACGCATACAACATCTGCGTAAGGATGCCGCGCTCCTTGAGCCACACTTCGAGCGGCGCACAATGCTCTTGCGGAAACTGCGCGAATACCATGTTGGTGGCCTGCGACTGCACCTTCACCTGATCGATCTGCGCAAGCGCCGCCGCAAGATGCGCGGCGTTGTCGTGATCTTCCGCGAGCCGTTCGACGTTGTGATCCAGTGCGTACAGACACGCAGCCGCCAGCACGCCGGCCTGCCGCATGCCACCGCCCAGCACCTTGCGCCAGCGATGCGCAACGTCGACCAGCGCCTTGCTGCCCACCAGCACCGAGCCCACTGGCGCGCCTAGCCCTTTCGAAAAGCAGATCGAAACCGTATCGAAAGGTGCACACAGCGCTTCGACGGGCTGCTTCGCCGCGACGGCCGCATTGCAGACGCGCGCGCCGTCGAGGTGAGTCGACAGCCCGCGATCGCGTGCAAGCTGCGTGGCCTCGGCGACGTAACCCGCCAGCAGCACCTTGCCGCCGATGGTATTTTCCAGCGCCAGCAGGCGCGTGCGCGCGAAGTGATTGTCGATGGGCTTGATCGCGGCAGCGATCTTGTCGAGGGGAAGCGAGCCGTCGAGCGCGTTCTCGATCGGCTGCGGCTGGATGCTGCCCAGCACGGCCGCGCCGCCGCCTTCGTACTTGTACGTGTGCGCCGCCTGGCCGACGATATATTCGTCGCCCCGCGCGCAGTGAGCCATCAGCGCGGCGAGATTGCTCTGTGTGCCGCTCGGGAAGAACAGCCCGGCCTCCTTGCCCGCACGCTCGGCGACGGTGGCTTGCAGCCGCAGGACCGTCGGATCGTCGCCCCAGACGTCGTCGCCGACTTCGGCGGCTGTCATCGCCGCGAGCATGTTCTTGGTCGGACGGGTCACGGTATCGCTGCGCAAATCGATCATGTGCTTTTCCTCGAGGATAACGGAGCGCCCCACTTACAACGGCACAACACGTGAAGCGCGCGATTGAATCCGCAAGTTTATCAACTCCGTCTCAAGGCGTCTCCAGCGCCCACTCCTTCGAATCGAACGTATCCGCGAACACCTCGAAGTCTTCGATCGGCAGCGGCCGGCAGAACAGATAGCCCTGGTACGCCTGACACCCCGCATCGGCCAGAAACTGCCGCTGCGCTTCCGTCTCCACGCCTTCCGCGATCACACCCAGGCCGAGACTCTGCGCGAGCGTGACGATCGCGCGCGCGATCACGGCATCGTTCGGATCGTCGAGCACGTCGCGCACAAACGACCTGTCGATCTTCAATTGCCCCAACGGCAAGCGCTTCAGATAAGACAGCGACGAATACCCGACGCCGAAATCATCGAGCGAGAACACCACGCCTTTCGTGCGCAGCAACATCATCTTGCCGATGATGTCCTCGACGTTGTCGACCAGCACGCTCTCCGTCAGCTCGAGCTTCAGACGGCTCGGTTCGGCGCCCGTGCGCGCGAGCGCGTCGAGCACGGTGGCGACGAAGTTTTCCTCGCGTAGCTGCTGTGCGCTCACGTTGACGGCGATCGACAGATGCGCCCGGTCCGAGCGCGTGGCCCACTGCGCGAGCTGCCGGCAGGCCGTATCGAGCACCTTGTCGCCGACCGCCAGAATCAGTCCCGTCTCTTCGGCGAGCGGAATGAATTCGGCAGGCGGCACGAGGCCATGCTCGGGATGCTGCCAGCGCACCAGCGCCTCGGCGCCCGTCACGCGGGCGCCATTGAACACCTGTGCCTGGTAGTGCACGAGCAACTGGTCTTCGTCGATCGCGCGGCGCAGCGCCGCCTCCAGCGCCGCGCGCTCCATCACTACCGTCTGCATGGCCGGATCGAAGAAGCAGATGGCGTTGCGCCCACTTTCCTTCGACTTGTACATCGCCAGATCCGACTGCTTCAGCAACTCGTCGATCGACGTTTCGTGGCCCGTGAACAGCGTCGCGCCAATGCTCGCGGTCGTGCGGAAGTCCGTGCCTTCGAGGTAGTAAGGGCTCGACAGCGCGGCCAGCACCTTTTCGGCGGCGCTCTCCGTCTCGCTCGCCGCTTCTTCGCGGATGCGGCTCAGGTCGCCCAGCACGATCACGAACTCGTCGCCGCCCATGCGCGCGACCGTGTTGCCCTCGCGCACGCTCGCCAGCAGGCGTCGCGCGACCTGGCTCAGCAGCAGATCGCCCTTGTCGTGACCGAGCGTGTCGTTGAGTGTCTTGAAGTTGTCGAGATCGACGAACAGCAGCGCGCCGTGCGTATGGTTCTGCGCGCTCAGCGCGATCACCTGTCTGAGCCGGTCGCGCAGCAGCGTGCGGTTCGGCAGATGCGTGAGCGCGTCGAAAAACGCCAGTTCCTTGATCTGCTCTTCCGCGAGCTTGCGCTCGGTGATGTCGTAGTGCGTGCCGACGTAATGCGTGACGCGGCCGTCGTCCGCCTTTACGGCCGTGATGGTCAGCCACTTCGGGTAAATCTCGCCGTTCTTGCGGCGGTCCCAGATTTCGCCCTGCCATCCACCCACGCGCCGGATCGTGTCCCACATGTCGCGGAAAAACGCGGCATCGTGCCGTCCCGAGCTGAGGATGCGCGGGTTCCTGCCAATCACGTCTTCGGCCGTGTAGCCGGTGCACTCGGTGAACGCGGAATTGACGCGCAGGATCGTGCCGTCGGCGTCCGTGACCATCATGCCTTCGAGCGAATCGAAGGCGACGGCGGCGATGCGTAGTTCGGCCTCGCTCTCGCGCACTTCGGCCGTCATCTTCGACGCGAGCCGCATCGCGCGGCTGCGGCCGCTCGCGAGGCTCCATGCGAGCAACGCGAGCAGCAAGCTCAGGCCCGCGCCCGTGCAGGCGATCAGCAGCTTCGCGTTGCGGCCGAAGCGCGCCTTGAAGTCGGGCTGCGCCGTCATCGACAGCGTCCAGTCGTGGCCGCCCACCACGAGGTATTCGTTCGCGGAGATCACCTCGAGGTTCTTCGGTTCCGGCGAGCCGTACAGCAGCGCTTCGGACGACGTCTGTGTGCCGTCGTAGATCGACAGGTAGAGGCCGGGCGGCTGCTCGCCGTAAAGGCTCGCCAGCACGTCGCGCATGCGGAACGCCGCATACACCCAGCCGAGCAGATGCGCGCGGCGGTCCTCGACGTTGTCCTGCGGTTCGCCGCGCGCGTAGATGGGCAGATACATCACGAACCCGGCAACGGGCGGCGCGCCCGCGTCCGACGCCAGTTGCACCTTGCCCGACACGACGGCAAGGCCGGAATCGCGCGACTTTTCCATCGCCAGCCGCCGCACGGCATTTGCCCACGAGTCGAAGCCAAGCAATGCATTGCCCGCGCCGGAGATCGGCTCGCGCGCGATCAAGGGCGCGTAGCCGTTACGCTCGCCAGGCGGATTGATCGCGTAGTGACGGCCCGTGCGGATACGCATGTCGGCCATGTGCGCGTCCCGCCGTTCTGCGGGCACCCATTGCACGACGCCGATCGCCTGCACGCCCGCGAAGTTTGCGTCCGCGTTGATCGCGCCGAGGTAGCCGTGAAACGCGTCGAGATCGAGCGCGCCGCGCGCCGCGAACATGCCCTGCACGCCGCGCAGCATCTGCTCGTAGGTCGCCATCCGCTGCTCGATGCGGCTGACGGCATCGCCCAGTGCGAAATTGAATTCGGAAAGCAGCTCGCGCCGCGCGGCCTGGCGCTCGTGATCCCACACTGACCAGGTGATGCTCAACCCGGTCAGGAGAATCAGCAGCGGCAACAGGACGAGGCGCGCGCGGTTCATCGCGGTACGGAGAAGTCGACCATCGAGTCCGCGAGTTCAGGTTTGAAGTATTTCCTGAAAATGCGGCGCACCGTGCCGTCCACGCGCATCTCCTCGACAAGGGCGCGCCATTTCTCCCGCTCCTGCGGCGACAGCGCCCTCTTCGACATGATGAGACCGTGCGGCACGGCGGCGTCGTTGAATTCGATGATGGTGGTGATGTCGCGGATGCGCTTCTCATCCAGCGCCGGATAGTCGAACGGCTCGATGATCATCCCCTGAATGGTGCCGCGCATCAGCGCCTGATAGAGCGGCTCCAGCCCGCCCGCCTGACTGATGCGATTGGCTGCAGCGAGCGTATCGACCAGTTCGTTGGCGGACTGACTATACCGGAAGCTTCTTATGACACCGAGTTGAAACTGGTCGTTGTGTTCAAAATCGGACAAGTGCCGGATGCCGGCATCCTTGCGCACGAGCAGGTAGAACTTGTCGCTGAAGTACCAGGCGAATTGCGCGTAGCCGTCGCGCTCGTCGTTGGTGATGCCGGACAGGCTGAAATCGAGCGCGCCGGACTCGATCAGCTTCCAGATGCGCGCCCGCGACATCAGGCTCACGCGGATATCGCAGCCGCTGCGGCGGCTCAGTTCGTCGGCGAAATCCTTGTCGATGCCCGCGTTGGTGTCCTGCGAATACAGCAGGCCATGGTCGTGCAGCGCGAGTGTGAATGGACGCGTGCAGTCGGGGCCGCCCGCAGCAAATGCACGCGTGCTGGTGGCACCCAGTGTCGCGAGCACGACTAGCAAGCCTATGAGTCCGCGGTGAATCACGCTGATGCTCCCCGTTGTTCGGTGGTGGGTGGTGCTTGCGTCCGCTGCGCGCGGATGGCCGCTCGCGAGACGATGGCGAGCCTACGCGAAAACGGACCATTCGGGTTAACGGCAAAAAGACAGCTGACTTAACCTGGGTTTTGCCTGGTGCTTCGCGAGGATGACTGAACCGCTCGACAGCGCAGACTCACCTGCTTGCAAATTTCATTTCACTAACGGCGCACGCGCCTTGTCATTGGAACCGCACGTCGACCGCGAACAGTTCTGCTGCATTGTCGTTGATCGCGCAACGACGGCCTGTCTCGACGGTATGGAGCGTGACATACAGACGTTTCAATTCTTCGTGCGTGCCTTTCGGGTTCGCGAAGCGCATCGATTCGATCTGCGCGTCGGTGACGTCGTCGGGCTTCGACAGGACAGGCGTGCAGGTCAGACGGATCGGCTGTCCATCATACGTGCTGGCGATGCCTGCCGTGGTCGCGTCGTCGATGCCTTTCACAACAGACGCGCCGCCGATCCGCACGTCGTAGACGTCGTGTGCGAACGAGCCTTGCGTCACGCAAAGCTCGGCGGACTTGCCCGGCTGGCCGTTGAGCGTCGCTGCACGGCAGGTCGTTTTTCCGGGCACGGCATCGAGCGTGGCGGCCTCGGCTGCGGGTGACGCGGCATCGACGGGGGCTGACGTGAACATCGACGAAGCAGCCGCAAGCGCGGCACAGCAGGCAAACAGTTTCAGTTTCATTTGAAAGCGCTTTAACAAAAAACCTTATGGGCGATTTCGGAACGACGCGACGATCACGCCACCGTCGCCACGAAAATCGCATTGTTGACGGCATGCAGCAGGACGGGCATCGCGAGACCTTGGGTCTTTCTGGCGAGCCAGCCGGCCACGAGCGCCAGCAGGAACAGATAGGCGAACGCGCGCAAGTCCTGGTGCATCGATGCGAACACTACTGCCTGAAGCACGTTCGACCAGCGGAAGCCAAGGTGCCGTGACAAGCCGCCCAGCAGCGCGCCCCGAAACACCAGTTCCTCGATGACAGGGACGGCCACGCAAAGAATCGCGACGGCGAGCGGCAGCGAACCCATTGCCTTCGCGCCGATCACGATCGAATGGGCGAACGACACGACGCTCGTCTCCGCGACGTGCGGCGCGCGCGACGCCGTCGCCCAACGCAACACGTTCAGACTGAGAACGCCCGCCGCAGGCAGGATCCACACGGGCTTCCACGCGCCTTGCCCCCACCAGTTGCGCCACGCGATACGCTTCGCGATCCACGCGAGGCCGGCCGCCGCAAACAGCAGCGTCCACAGGTACGACACAACGAGATCGCTTTGCCAGCCGACACGCCCGACCTTGTCCTTCACCTGCGCGATGAGCGCCGTTCCCGAGTGAAACGACATCACCAGCCAGAGCGCGATCAGGAACAGGCTTAGCGCATACCACGCATGCCTCAGCCCGATACCCGCGAACAGCGGCTCGGACAGCTTGCCCTTGCGCAAGCGCACCACGCCGCGATAGTGAACGGGAAACAGCAGCAGGCCCGGCAAGCAGGCGAACATGGCGACCATCGTCAGGACGCCGGCGGCAAGCGGAAGCAGATCGAGCCTGAAGGCGACGGGGGGATCGAGAGCCAGCAGATGCGCGTAGGCCGACGACAGCCGCACCGCGTTGCGCGAGCGCGAATACTCGTCGGCGATCACGGCGGCGGCAGCGTTGGCATCATGTGTATCGAAGGCAACGTCCAGCCGCAATTGCCGCAACTGCGGCGACTCGTTCTTGATGGGCGCCTTGTCGGCCGACAGAATGGACTGCGCCGCGATCGAATTTCCTGCGTGCTGAAGGGTTCGGGCGTGCGTGTACGTGTCGATCTTCAAGCCCGCTTTTTCGGCCCTGTGCAATTCGTCGAGCGCCGCCGCGGACGTCAGCACGTCCACAGCCGTGTTGATGCGCCGGGACTCCGTCCAGGCCATCTTTGCAACGGGCGACGCCGCCAGCATCGCCACCCCTTCCTGCACCTTGCCATGCCCGCCGAGATACCGGACGGCCTCCAGCAACTGCGGACTGTCCGGGTCCAGATGAGCGGCGATCACGGCTTCCTCGCCAGCGCGTCTGTCGTCCTTCTGCCAGGCGTACGCACGCGACAGCGCGGCATGCAGGCGCGCCCGCTGCGCCGGCGTCCAGTTCGCCGAGCGCATGACGAGCGGCTCGCCGAAACCGGCGGCGTCCTTGCCGAAGCGCTGTTCGAGATTGAACAGCAACGCGTCGGGATTCGACGGGAACTGCTTGTCGAGGCGCGTGCGGCACGCTTCGAGATCTTTCGACGCTACACCGGACCACGCAAGCTCCTCGGACCATGCAAAGCGCTGGATGAACGTGCAACGCGCGATCGCCAGCGCGGCGTCGTTGGGTTGCTGGTTCTGGGCGTGATCGTAGGCGTCCAGCACGTTCTTGTACGCAACCTGCTGCTGGTCCGAGACCAGGCCGGCTGCGCGATCAGCGGAGTGCAGCAGATCGGGCGCCGGTGTCGTCGCGCTGCTGGCGTGACAGATCCCGCACATCAGCGCGACACCCATCGACAGCAAGCGCTTTTTTATCGACATCATGGCCTGTCGCACACCGCGCCCGAGGAATCGGCGCACGTCGACGCGCCTGCGCATGCGCATGCGGCCGTGAAGAAAAAGCCGATAAGCCTGGACCGTGGCGTCCCGACCTCTCTCAGATAGTTGTACATGACTCTTGTCTCGCAAAACCCGTCCGCGCGATGCGTGGCGCTAGCCATCACGCGCAAAAACGGCATGTCGCTCGAACATGCTTACGGCAACGAGTCACGGAAACTTTAGAAGCGCTAAAACGCGGAGTTATCGGCTGACTATCATTTGACAATTCGAATCCAAAGGCTCAAAAGCAACGCGCCCACGATCTCGACGATCGTGGGCGCGAAACGAAGCCCGAACCCGTTTTAAACGAAGGAAACGCGCGTGCTCAGTGGCCCAGCGATTCCAGCTTTGCTCCCGCCACCTGGCTGACCTGCGGCCTCGCCATCTGCTTGACCAGCAGCGCGACGCACGCAACCAGACCGGCAATCGCGATCGTCGCGAACACGCCGGAAAACGTGAAGTGCCGGCGCGTCAGTTCCGCGACGAGGAACGAGCCGGCAATGCCGCCGAAACGCCCGACGCCGAGCATCCACGCGACACCCGTGCCGCGCCCTTCCGTCGGATAGAACGCAGCCGCGAGCGCGGGCATCGATGATTGCGCGGTGTTCATCAGCACGCCGGCGATGAACACGATCGCCACGAGCGCGCCGACATTGCCCGCCGCCTGCCCGATGCAGTACACGCTGATGGCCGTCAGCGCGTAGCACACGGCGATCACGCGGTTCGCATTGAAGCGATCCATCAGCACGCCCGCCAGCACCGCGCCGACGCCGCCGAGCGGGAACAGCGCCGAGATCAGCGTCGCGCTCTTCGGCGTAAGGCCCGCGTCCTTCAACAGAATCGGCATCCAGTTGATCGACGCATAGAAAATCACTAGGCCCATGAAATACGTGAGCCACAGCATCACCGAGCCGACGATGTACGAACGCGACAGCACGACGCCGAGCCCCTTGCTGCCCGTTTGCGGCGCCGTCTCCGTCATCACGAACGAGCCGGCGTTCAGCGCCTCCGACGAGATGCGCGCGAGCGTCGCGCGAATCCGTTCGACGGGCTGACTGCTCGCCACCATGAAGCGCACCGACTCGGGCATCTTGAGCAGCAGCACGACACCGAGCAACAACGGCGTCACGCCGCCGAGCATCAACACGGTGCGCCAGCCGAAATGCGGGATCATCCACGCGGCGAGAAAGCCGCCAAATGCCGCGCCCAGCGGAAAGCCGCAGAACATCAGGTTGATCACCGTCGCGCGCCGGCGGTCCGGGCAGAACTCGCCCATCATGGTTACGGCGTTCGGCATCGCGGCGCCGAGGCCGACGCCCGTGATGAAGCGCAGCACGGTCAATTGCCCGATGCTCGACGAAAACGCCGACGCGAGGCACGCAATGCCGAACAGGAAGACGGACGTGAGCAGCAGCGAGCGGCGTCCGAGCCGGTCGGACAGCGGACCCGAGCCGAGCGCGCCGCACGCGAGGCCGAACAGCGCGGCGCTCAGCACGGGCGCGAGATCAGGCCGCGACAGGCCCCACTCGGTCAAGAGCGATGGCGCGATAAAGCCGATCGCCGCCGTGTCGAAACCGTCCAGCAGGACGATCACGAAGCACATGAAAAACACGAGCCATTGAAAGCCACCGAATGGCTGCTCGTTGATGAACGTCTGAACGTTCACGACGGAAGTGCGGTTCATCGACTGTCTCCTGCTACGCACGACGCAGTGCTGCGCCTGTGATCCTATATTGCCTCAGAAGCGAGGCGCGATACGCATGCTCGTGACGAACACGGTGCGCGATACGAAGAAGAAGACGTCACGCGCCATTGTTCGTATATCGCACAATCTTTCAGATTGCGAACACTTTATCGTTTTGCATCGGCAAGCGTCAACGAAGGGTTATTACTGATGGATCAGTGTTGGGACGGCCGATGCAGCACGTCGGGCATCTTGCGACAACGAACGTGCTTCACGCGACCTCGACTTTGCATCGAGCATGCTCTATGACGTTTTAGACTGAAAAACAAGGCAAAAACTGAAACGACAATAGATTTGGATGCCTTACCAAATACGTATTCATGTCACGGAAACGCACAGCATCCGCCCCAACGATCATCTTCACATACGCGACGACAGAAGACCGTGCCGCCCGCCAAATAGTCGGGCGTGAAGCACAGTCATCGTCCCATTTCGACTCAATCGACGCGTTCCCACGACACCCACATACTTACAAACAAAAAACTTTCCTTACTTTTTACTTTCATATATAACGACAAGGCATGTCGCGAACACGCCTGTCTCGCACATGTCCTCAGCCCACCCGTGCTAGCCGGTGGGCTTTTTTTTGGTGTATTCGCTTAATCGCAGGCTACATACAAATTCCTTTCATCAGTCCATACCTCTCGGTGAAAACCCCTCCACTCTTTCACTTGACTTACTTGATATATCACATATCGTATGGAATCTATCAGCGTCGCATTTTTAGCGCCGATGATCGGAAGAGCCGCTCAGGCCCCCGCAAAACTCAACAGGCAAGTTTCGCAACTATCGTGCACGCGACGTGAGCGGCGCTGAAGCGCCCACTCCCGTCGTCAAAGGAGACAGCGATGAAGACAGAGCATCAGGAAGGGCCGTCGTCGTGGTATGCATCACCGTGGGTGCAGCTCGTATTCGGCGTGGTCTGCATGGCGATGATCGCCAACATGCAGTACGGCTGGACCCTGTTCGTCAACCCGATCGACGAGAAGTATCACTGGGGCCGCGCGGCCATTCAGGTTGCGTTCACAATCTTCGTCGTGACGGAAACCTGGCTCGTGCCGATTGAAGGCTACCTCGTCGACAAGTACGGGCCGAAGCCGGTCGTAGTCGGCGGCGGGCTGCTGTGCGCCGTGGCCTGGGTGATTAACTCGATGGCGTCGTCGCTGCCGTTGCTGTACACCGCGGCCGCCATCGGCGGGGTCGGCGCGGGCGCTGTCTACGGCACGTGCGTCGGCAATGCGCTGAAGTGGTTTCCGACCCGCCGCGGTCTCGCGGCCGGGATCACGGCAGCCGGCTTCGGTGCGGGTTCGGCGGCGACAGTCGTGCCGATCGCCAACATGATCAAGCACAGCGGCTACGAGGCGACCTTCCTGTGGTTCGGCCTCGGCCAGGGCATCGTTGTGTTCCTGCTCGGCATGTTCCTGCTCGCGCCGTCCGCCAGCGTGCTGGCGTCCGCGAAGAACGCGCTGTCCAGTGCCAAGCGCCTCGTGCACAACGCGACGCCGCGCGAAGTGGTGTCCGCGCCCGTCTTTTGGGTCATGTACCTGATGTTCGTGATGATGGCGGCAGGCGGCCTGATGGCGACGGCGCAGCTCGGGCCGATCGCGAAGGACTTCGGCCTGCACGACTCGCCCGTTTCGCTGCTCGGCCTGACGTTGCCCGCGCTGACTTTTGCACTGACGATCGACCGTGTGCTCAATGGCCTGACGCGTCCGTTCTTCGGCTGGATCTCGGATCGGATCGGCCGCGAAAACACGATGTTCATCGCGTTCGCCATCGAGGCCGTCGGCATTCTCGCGCTGTCGAAGTTCGGTCAGAGCCCGGTGGCGTTCGTCGTGCTGACGGGTATCGTGTTCTTCGCGTGGGGCGAAATCTACAGCCTGTTCCCCGCCACCTGCGGCGACACGTTCGGACCGAAGTTCGCGGCCACCAACGCCGGCTTGCTGTACACGGCGAAGGGCACGGCAGCACTGCTGGTGCCGTTCACGAGCATCGTCACGGCCGCGACGGGCAGCTGGCACGCCGTGTTCATGCTCGCGTCGGGCATGGCCGCCGTCGCCGCATTCCTGGCGCTCTTCGTGCTCAAGCCGATGCGCCGCGCTTACACGCTCCAGCATTCGGAGGCGTCGCTGGACACGCCGTACGGTTCCTCGACGCGCATCAGCGACTCGGCGCGTATTTCGGCTGAAGGAGGCTGATCGGCAGCACGTGTTTTGAGGTTGTCAGGATGCCCGTTTGCCCGCGCGCGACGGGCATCCGCCGTTCCGGAAGCTTTAAGCACTACCGCTCTCGCACGTCATTCCTGGTGCACTCTGTAGCAGCGGGCGTGACACACTGCCCTCATCCTGCCGCCAGCTGTCCAGTTCCGCGCCGCGCATCCGACCCTGCACCAATCTGGCACGAACCGTGCGCGCCACGCAGTCGCCGATACGCACGCCGCCGCTCCAGCAACGCTTCGTCGCCGCAATCCGTCGAATCCGCGGGCGTACGTGTCGCCCTTCCGACACTGGCCGACCGCAGAGGCGAATCCGATGGACCGCGAAGAGCTACTCGAAGACTGGCGCACGCTCGCGCTCGATATCGAGCATCAGGTGGAAAACGCAGTCATCGGGCAGCCCGAGACCATCCGGCTGATCAACGTCGCGCTGTTCGCGCGCGGCCACGTGCTGCTCGAAGGCGGTGTCGGCGTCGGCAAGACGACGATCCTGCGTGCGTTCGCACGGGCGATCGGCGGCGATTTCGAGCGCGTCGAAGGGACGATCGACCTGATGCCGGGCGATCTCGTCTATCACACGTATGTCGATGCCGAGGGCAAGCCGCGCATCGAGCCCGGACCGCTCATCAAGCACGGCGAACGGCTCGCCACCTTTTTCTTCAACGAGATCAACCGTGCGCGCCCGCAGGTGCAATCGCTGCTGTTGCGCGCGATGGCCGAGCGCTCGGTGTTCGCATTCGATCGCGAATACCGCTTTCCTTATATGACCGTGTTCGCCGACCGCAACAAGGTCGAGAAGGAAGAAACCTTCGAACTCGCGGCGGCGGCGCGCGACCGATTCATGTTCGAACTGAATATGTCGACGCCCGAGGACGCGGCCGCACGGCGCGCGCTCGTCTTCGATCCCGACTTCCACGACACGGAAGCGCTGCTCGCGCGCGTCACGACCGACGTGCTGCCGTGGCAACGACTAAATGCGATCGGCGCGAGCATTCAACGGACGATACACGCAAGCGAGGCGATTGAACGCTACGCGCTCGACATCTGGCGCGCGACCGAAAACCCGTTGCAGTTCGATATCACGCTCGACGACGTGGACATGCAGCGCCTGATTCTCGCCGGGGCGAGCCCGCGCGGTATGAGCGCGCTGCTGCGGGCGGCGCGCGTGGTCGCGTGGCTCGACGGGCGCACGTATCTGATGCCCGAGGACATTCACCGCGTGCTGCTGCCGACACTCGGGCACCGCGTGTACTTCACGCCCATCTACGAGTTGCGCCGCCAGGAACTCTCCGATGCGCTGATGACGCAGATCGTTTCGAGGATCGCCGCGCCGTGAACACGTTTGCGGAGTTCCAGTACCGGCTTCCCGTGCGGGTGTCGGGCGCGCGGCCCGGCGGGCATCGCGGGTCGAGCGTCGGCATCGGCCAGGAGTTCGCCGCGCACACGCGGCTGTTCGATCATCCCGATCCACGCCGGATCGATGTGCGCGCAAGCATTCGCAGCGTGCAGCGCGAATGGCTCGTGCGCGTGCACCGGCAGCGCGTGGCCGTGCCCGTGCATGCCGTCGTCGATGTGTCCGCGTCGATGCGCTTCGGCGCCGCGAGCACGAAGCTGGAAGTGGCAGCGGCGTTCGTCGAAGCGCTCGGGCATAGCGCGTTTCGCATCGGCGACCCGGTCGGCATGCTCGCATTCGACGACGACGCGCGCGAGGATCTTTTCGTGCCCACGCGGCACGCGCGCGGCATGGGTCCGCTGATGGCGGAACTGTTGCGCGATTGCGCGCCGCGGCAAACGCGCGCGCAGTCGCGCGAGCGCGGCTTGCGCGATATCGCGACGCGTCTTGCTGGCCGCGCGTGTCTCGTCTTTCTCGTGTCCGATTTTCATTGGCCGCTCGCCGCGCTGCCGGGACTGCTCGACACGCTGACTCACGCGTGGGTCGTGCCCGTCGTGCTGTGGGACCTCGCGGAAGTCGAGCCGCCGTCGCACAACGGCTGGATGTCGCTCGTCGATATCGAATCGGGCGAAATGCGTTCGATGTGGATGCGCGATTCCGTCAGAGAGGGCTGGCGCAGCGCCGTCGCGGAGCGGCGCGCGCAAATCAATGCGCTGTTCGCGCGTCACGGCATCCGCCCGTTCTTCAATCAAGGCACGTTCGAACCCGAAGCGCTTAGCCGATACTTTCTCGAGATGACGGCATGATGCGCGTCGGCACCTGTGCGACGGCTCTCGCATGCGCGTTGATGATCGCAAGCGCGTGCGTTCGCGCAGAACCCGCGACCGTACAGCAGCCACGTGCCTTCGGCCACGTGCTTGGCGACATCGTGACGCAACAGGTGCTGCTCGGCCCGGACGATCGCGCCGCCGAATTGTCGGCGATGCCGTCGACGGGCCGCGTCAACGCGTGGCTCGAACGGCGCCCACCGTCGATCAGCACGGATGCCGACGGCCACCGCTGGCTCGTGCTCGACTACCAGGTGATGAACTCGCCGCGTGCGCCCGCCGTTACCTCGACGCCGCCGCTCCAATTGCGGCTCGCATCGGGCAAGACACTCGATGTCGCGGCAAGCCCGCTGTCGATCGGTCCGCTCGCGCCGTTGGGTCTCGCCGACGCCGGACGCCTCGCGGGACTTCAGCCCGACCGGCTGCTCGCGCCGGAATCGACGGCGCCGCTGCGGCGCGCGTTGACCGTGTGGATCGCGCTAGCCGTCGCGGTGATGATCGCGTGGCTCGGCTGGTGGCTATGGCGCAACCAGCGCGACGCGCGGCAGCTTCCGTTTGCGAAGGCATGGTCGCGCTTCGGCCGGCAGGACGACGCCGCACTCGAAGCGAATCCCGATGCGTGGCGCGGTCTGCATCGCGCGCTCGACGAAGCGGCGGGCCGTGTCGTGCTGGCCGGCTCGGTGCCGGACCTGACGGCGAAAGCGCCACATCTGCGTGAGCTTCAGCCGCAACTCGAACAGTTCTTCCAGCGTTCGTCAGACCGGTTCTTCAGTCAGTTGCCGGTAGCGTCGCCATTTTCATTGCGCGAGTTGTATCGCGCGCTGTATCGCGCGGAAAAGCGCCATCACCGATGAGCACGCCGCCCGATTTCCTCTATCCGTGGGCGCTCGTTTTGCTGCCGCTCGCCGCGTTGCCGCTGCTGCGCCGAAGCATCGATACGCTGCCGTATTCGTGGGTCGCGTGGCTGCCGCACGATCGCGCGGGCCGCGTCATCGCGTTCATCTGGCGCGCCGCCGCGATGGTCGCGCTCGCGGCCGTGATCGTCGGGCTTGCGGGGCCGGGCTGGTCCGGCGAGCAGACGCGCATCACGGGAACGGGCGCGGAGATCCTGATTCTGATGGATGGCAGCGGCAGCATGAACCAGCCGATCAGCAGCGGATCGATGAATGTCGCCGACGCGCCCACCGCAGGCGAAACCAAAAACCAGATGGCGCGAGATGCGATCACCGCGTTCGTCGCGCAACGCGTGAACGACCGCTTCGCGTTCATGCTGTTCGGCACGCATCCGATGCTGGCCGTTCCCTTCACACGCGACCGCACGGTGATCGACGCCGCGATTGCCGCGACGGGCATCGGACGCGGCACGCCGGATACCTTGCTCGACCGCGGCATCCAGTACGCCGTCGAACTGTTCGATGGCCGCGCGCGCATGAGCAGCCGCGCGATCGTGCTGGTCTCGGACGGCGGCGCGCGGCTCGACGACGTGGCGCGTGAGCAGATCCGCGCGGGACTGTCGCGCAACGGCGTCGCGTTTTACTTCGTCTATCTGCGCAGTGGCATTTACAGTCCCGACCTGCATGTGCGTCCCGCCGACACCGACCATTCGCCGGAAGCCGAGCTGCACCGCTTCTTCCTGTCGCTGCCGACGCCCTATCGTCTCTATCAGGCCGACAGTCCGCAACAGGTTGCTCGCGCGATGAGCGACATCGCGCGCAATGAAAACGCGCCTGTGTCGTTCGTCGAACGGCTGCCGAGGCAGGATCGCAGCGCCTGGTGTTATGCGACGGCGCTCGTCTGCTGCGCGCTGCTGATCGGCGTGTGGTTCATGCAAAAGCGGAGCCTGCGATGAAGCGGCTGCCTCTCCATCTGATGTTCGGCGTGGCGACGCTGTGCTGCGTCGGCGTTGCTGGCTACTACGCGGTGCGACTTCAGCACGTCGTGCAGGCGAATCGCGAGATCGCCGCAATCGGCACGCAACAGCGCGAGCAATGGAGCAAGTCCGCGACGGACAGCAACGCGCCCGCCGTGCAGCTCGCGCAAGCCGTCGCGCTCGCGCGCGCGGGGCAGCATGCTGAGGCGGGCAAGCTCTACTACGACCTGTCGCGGCTCGCGCCTTCGAGTGAAACGGGGCGCCTCGCGCTTTACGATCTCGCCAACATGTATCTGCGCGAAGCTGCCGGCGACAGCGCGCAAGGCCCCGTGCGCTCGCCGCCGATGCTGGAAACCGCGAAGGCGCGCTATCGGGAACTGTTGCGGCTCGAACCCGGCAACTGGGATGCACGCTACAACCTCGAGCGCGCGCTGCGACTCGCGCCCGAAGCGCAAGACACCGCCGACGACATCAACGACGTCAAGGAGCAGCACAACATCAACGTGCGCGGCGCGGCGCCGGAGGAACTGCCGTGAAGCGCGACGCGCGGCCATGGATGCGCTACGTGCGCGGACGCTGGTGGCAGCTTCCGCTTGCGTCGCTGCTGCTCGCGGCGGCCGTCCTGATGCCGCCCGTCGAATTCAAGCGCCCGGTGTTCCGCTACGTCGTCACGTTCGATATCACGCAGAGCATGGACGTCGAGGACGTTGCAATCGGCGGCAAGCCCGTGAGCCGGATCGACCTCGCGAAGGCGGCGATGAGCGACGTGTTGCAGCATCTGCCCTGCGGGTCGGAAATCGGCTGGAGCGTGTTCACGAATCAGCGCTCACTGCTGCTGGTCGCACCTGTCGAGGTCTGCAGCAACTACGATGCGCTGCTCTCGTCGCTCGATCAGATCAGCGGAAACATGCGCTGGGTCAACAGCAGCGTGATCGCGCAAGGCGGAATCTATTCGGCCGTCCGCGCCGCCACCGATCTTGGCCACAATACGGACGTCGTGTTCATCACCGATGGCCAGGAAGCGCCACCCGTCGCGCCGAACGAAACGACGGTGCGCGACATTCCGCAAGGGCTCGTGCATGGCTGGCTGATCGGTGTCGGCGGCGACCAGCCCGCGCCGATTCCGAAGACCAATGCCGACGGCGTGCGCACCGGCTACTGGCAAGCGGATGAAGTGAGGCAGGTGCGGCCCGAGCCCGGCGCGCCCGCGGTCGCAGAGAGCCACGAAGAACTGTCGCAACTCAGGGAAACGTATCTGGAAGCCCTGGCAGGGCATCTCGGCTTCGGTTACAGGCGGCTCGTCGGCCCGACTTCGCTGCGCGCGCCACTGATGGACGCCCGTTACGCGCACCCGATACCCGTTGCCACCGATATCCGCTGGGCGCCCGCGCTGCTTGCACTGATTCTGCTCGTGTGGCGCTTTCTTCCGGCAAGAAGGATCGCGCAAGCGGACAAGCCCGCAAGCGCGTCAATCGTCACGGCTCGCACGCGCAGTGCTCCCGTTACCGCTGGCTCGTAGCGCGCGAGGCTATCCGGCACGCGCTTAAAGAAACACCCCCAGGCACGCCGACTGCTCCTTTGTCATCATTTCGTAAGGACCACCGGCCATGCACTCGACGCTTATCTCATTCTTCTCTCGCCGCCTGCTTTCATCGGCGGGGGTGTTCTGCGCCGCGATGTCGCTGTCCGCATTCGCCGATGCGCAGATCACCGCGCCAAGCGGCGCGGGCTCGCAGGAAAACCGCACCGCGCCGATGGGCACGAAGTCCGATCCGCCGCCTGCGCACATGCTCGAATCGAACACCCCGCAAGCCGCCGAAGCAAAGCCTGGGCAACGTAGCAAGGCGAAAGGCAAGTCCGTGCACAAGCCCGAAGGCGCGGGCGGTTTCGACAACGGTCTTTATGGCACCGGCGCGGGAAGCAACAAATAGCCGTCAAGCCGCCCTCACGATTCTCCGACGCGATTCATGTTCTTTTGAATCACGTCCTCTTTATTCATGTTCTTTTCTTCGGACCATTTGAGCAACGAATCGAGCGCGGGACACAATGCCTGTCCCCACTCGGTCATCCGGTATTCGACCTTGGGCGGCACCTGCGGATATTGCTTCCGCTCGACGATGCCGTCCGCTTCCAGTTGCCGAAGCTGTTGAGCGAGCATCTTTTGCGAAATGCCGGGAATCAGCTTCTCGAGGTCCGAGAAGCGCTGCACCTGGCCGCCAAAGAGATGAAAAAGAATCACAAGTTTCCAGCGTCCTTCGAGCAAACGAAAAACGGCTTCGACATCGGCGGCGGCCGTTGCGGCCGTATAAACCTTCCTCATAGGTAAGTCACTTACTTTTTCGTGCGTTCTTGTGGAACAGGTTGTTGATAGCGAGAATGAATGTATCGCAATTCACGACTTCATATCGGATATGGCATTGAACGCATTGAACCTCGCAGGCATGCGCACGCTCGTCACGGCAGGCACGAAGGGCATCGGCAAAGCGGTCGTCGAGCGCTTCGTCGAACTGGGCGCGACGGTGTTGACGAGTGCGCGCACGCACACGCAGGATATCGACGCACGACACTTCGTGACCGCGGATCTGAGCACCGAAGAGGGTTGCGCAAGCGTCACGCGCGCGGTTAAGGAAAAGCTGGGCGGTCTCGATGCGATCGTGCACGTGCTCGGCGGTTCATCAGCACCCGCCGGGGGCTTTGCCGCGCTCGGCGACGACGAATGGCAAAAGGAACTCGACCTCAATCTCTTTCCCGCAGTGCGGCTCGATCGCGCACTTTTGCCGGCCATGATTGCGCAGGGAAAAGGCGTCGTGATTCATGTGACGTCGATTCAGAACCGTCTGCCGTTGCCCGAATCGACGACAGCTTATGCGGCCGCGAAGGCTGCGTTATCGGCGTATAGCAAATCGCTGTCGAAGGAAGTGACGCCCAAAGGTATCCGCGTCGTACGCGTGTCGCCCGGCTGGGTCGAAACGGAGGCGGCAGTCGCATTGGCGGAACGTCTCGCCGCGGAAGCGGGCACCGACTATGAAGGCGGCAAGTCGATCATCATGAAGTCGCTCGGCGGCATTCCGCTCGGTCGTCCGGCGAAGCCTGCGGAAGTCGCGGATCTGATCGCGTTTCTGGCTTCGCCGCTCGCATCGGCGATCAGCGGAACGGAGTATGTGATCGATGGAGGAACGGTGCCGACGGTGTAGGCGCGACGCAGATTTCGATAGAAGTGCTCGCGCGCGAGCCCGCCACAGTTTGCACTTCACGATCAGCATGCTCGGGAGCGCTATTACGGCCGGTCCCAAACACTTGAGTATTAGATTGCTGCCTCCGCGCCGCAAACCAGGACGTGTGCGCAACACCTGCCTCACGACCCGGCCGGCTTCCTGACTACCACCTCGGCGCGATATCGGCCAGTTGCGCGACTCCGCGTCCAAACGAGAAGTTCTCGTTTGGCACGGGCACGAGCGCGATGAAGACATCGTCGGGCGACACGCCGACGTCCCGCTCCAGCAGACGCGTCATCGTCGCCATCAACGCTGCCTTGTCCGACGCAGGTCGATGTGCGCCTAGCATGACCGTCACGATCATGGCGTTCTTGCTTCGCTCCATCTCCATGAACGTGGGATCGATGAACAGTTCATCGTCGCCGTGTTCGCTGATCATGATGAACCGGTCTCCCTTGGGAATGCCCAGCGCTTCAACCAGCGACATGTTGAGTGCGTTGCCCATCGCGATCTTCTGTTCGCGACTGAAGCGCCCTTTAGGAATATGTGCGTGAAATACCGGCATGTGTGTTCTCCATTTGCCTAAACTGATTGCTGTAGGGTTCGTCTATTAAATCTGTTTGCGCCCGGCCGCATCGGCACCAGTGAGATGCAGCGTGAACCAGTCCACGGCCGCGCCGCTCGCGAGATCAAATGCCGCGTCGTACGGATCGAAGTGATGGCCCGGCACCAACACGAGCCGCTTGGGTTCGAGCGCGCGTTCGTAGGCTTCGAGTTCGAGATCGGTCATGGTCACGCGGTCGTCGTTCGCAATGACCATCAGAAGCGGCGTCGGCGAGATGCGGCTTACCCACACGCCGGGCTCATACATGCTCGCGGCAAATGACGAGCGCAGCGTGACACGGTTTTCCCAAGCTGCACCGGCCAACGGCTGCGAATAGAACGCAGTCGCTTCAGGCGACCGATAAGCAGCAGGCACGCTCGCGTCGGCGCTGACGACGGCCTGAACGCGCGAAGCGTGGCCACGATGCTGCTCGCGCAGATCCTCAGTCACGGTGGCAATCCAGGCGGGCATCGCGTCGGGCGCGACGCGGCGTCGAACCTGCTCGAAGCCGCTGATGGTCGGAACCTGCGAGACGACGCATTTGACGCGACGGTCCGTCGCGGCAAGCACCAGTGCGTGCCCGCCGCTGAAACTGCTGCCCCAGATTCCGATACGCGCGGGGTCCACTTCGGGCCGGCTCTCGAGCCAGGTGATCGCTCTGCGCCAATCGGCGATCTGCGCCCACGGATCGATATCCTGGCGCGGTGTGCCGTCGCTCGAACCAAAGTTTCGATGATCATGCACGAGGACAACGAAGCCGGCCTCCGCGAACGCAGTCGCGAAACGTTCAAGGCCGTGTTCCTTCACGGCGGCGAATCCGTGACACATCGATATCGCTGCGCGACGCTCCGTCGCGGCGGGCACAAACAGCCAGCCGCGCAACGTGACGCCGCCTTCTCCGGCGAACTCTATTTCAGTCCTGCTGATCATGCCGCACTCCGTCTTTACAATACGTTGATATGCGCATATTATGATCGACACCAGCGTTTGACAAGCACCTTTGTCGAGGAGACGAGCATGACAGCAGTATCCGATCTGACGAATGATCCGGATCAGCCGCCGTACGACGCGCTGATCTTCATTCATGGTTTCCTCGACAATCGCACCGTCTGGAACGATCTGATCGAGGCGCTTGCGCCCTCTTCGGTGCCCGTGATCGCGCGCGATCTTCGCGGCGCAGGTGATCGTCGCAATGAAGACGACGCGTGCACGCTGGCGCAAGCGGTCGCCGATATCGTGCAAGTGTTCGACGACAGGCGGTTGTCGCGCGTGGCGCTGGTCGGACACAGCATGGGTGCGCAGATCGCGGAACTCGTCGCCAGTGAACGTGCCGCACAGGTCGCGTCGTTGACGCTGATCACGCCCACACCTTTGCGTGGCAACACATTGCCGGACGAAGTACGCGATCTGCTGCGAGAAAGCGGTGACGCTCCCGCCGTCCAGCGTCAGATTCGCGTTTCATTCTCGACCCATCTGAATAGCGATCAACTCGATTCATTGACCGCGCCCCACGTATTGATGAACAAGGCCACCGTTCGCCAGTATTACGATGCGTTCACGCTCGGCGATCCGCGTGGCAATACGCCGTGTGCGTTTCGTGGCCCGATCATGGTGATCGGCGCCCAGGACGATCCTGTGATCACGGTCGAGCAGATCGCCGCCGAATGCCGCGAGCGCTTCCCGGCAGCAAGTTTTCGCATCGTCGCGCACTCCGGTCACTGGCCGCATTTGGAACAGCCGGCGCAAACGGCACAACTCCTCGCGCGACACCTTGGATGGGCAACGCTTAAACCGGCTACGTCCGCGCAAGCGTCACGGCACGACTACGTCAGTGCCTCTGACGAAAGCCGCTGAGCCTCGCGTATATTTCCGAGTTCGACGAAACGTGAGCGAATACGACATGCCAATCCAAAAGGAACTGCTGGAAGATATCGATGGGCGTTGCAATTGTCTTGCGGCGCGCAAGGCATCCCGGTATCTGACAGCGGCATATGACCAGGCTCTCGCGCCCGCGGACCTGCGCGCCACGCAGTTCTCGATTCTCTACAAGCTCGCCAAAGACGGACCGCTCACGATTGGCGATCTTGCCGCCGCCATGGCGATGGATCGCACGACGCTTTCTACGAACCTGAAACCACTCGAGCGGGACGGGCTCCTCGAAATGGTCCCCGGACAGGATCGCCGCGTGAGGATGGTCATGATTACAGACGCAGGCGTAGCGCGCTATCGCACGGCGCTTCCGATGTGGCAAGGGGTTCAGCAGGAATTCGAAGGTCACTACGGCGAAAAGCGTGCAGTCGCGTTGCGCAACGCTTTGCGCAACGTGTTGAATAGCGGATTCAGCCCTTGGGCTGACGGCGAAGGCGCTACCGCTAAAGACTAGACACGCGCCGATCGGGCAGGAGTTGGCGGCGCATGCCGCCCATTCGGCAGCGCATTCGTCACGGATACGCTGCCGGATTATGTGCATATGCACAACGTTGCACACATCATCCGAAATGACAGGAGACACGTATGAAGCACCCCCATATCGTCGAGGCATGCCGGAAAGCATTCAGCGGATTCGAGCTCAACGACAAGACCGACCTCGTTGCCTTACTTGACGACGATGTCGTCTTCGAGTTCTCCGACTCCCTGCCCTACGGCGGAACCTACGAGGGAAAGCAGGAGTTTCTAGCCTTCTGGAAGCACGTTTATGAGAAGTGGGAGACTTTCACTTACGACGCCAGAGCGGTCCTTGAAGCAGACGATTACATCATCGTCCCTGTCCTGACGCGGGCAAAAGCGCTCAACGGTTATCTGATGGAAAACGAACATCTGTTTCTGTTCAAGGTCCGGGACGGCCGGATCGTTCACGGACGCCTCTACGCCGACACCGCGCGAGGACGCGACATTCTGGAAGACAAGCCGCCGAAGCGCTATCCGAAACTGATCCTTAATTAAGCCCATGTCGTGACCTGGACGGCTCGCGCGTTGAGCAATCGAAGTGGCGCGGCAGCCCGGAGGTACTGTCCGGGCGAGCCGCGCGCGACACATGGAGCGTGCCGCCCTCTAGCGCACCCAGCCACGCTCGATCAACGGCACATCCCAACCGGGCTCAGTGCCGAGCCAGTCCACCAGAAACTCGACCAGCGCCTTCACCTTGAGCGCCTGGCGTTGCGTGGCCGGGTACACGGCCGCGAAGTTCAAAGGCGATAGCGCATAGTCGGCGAGAATGGGCACAAGCGAGCCGTCGAGCAGCGGCGCGCTCGCCACCAGCGTGGGCAAACACACGACACCACCGCCCGTCAGCGCATAGTCGCGCAGCAGATGTACCGAGTTCGAGCGGATCATGCCGGGCAGCTCCATCTGGAAGACCTCGTCGCCACGCGTCATCGTCCAGTGATTGCGCGATGGATAGCCCGAATAGAGCGCCGTCGTGTGCTGCAGCAATTCGCGAGGATGCTGCGGCGCGCCGTGCTCTTCGAGGTATGACGGCGCAGCGCAAAAGAGCCGCCTCACGGTAAAGAGCCGCCGCTCGATCAACGACTCCGAGATAGCAGGGAAGACCTGGAACGCGACATCGAAGCCCTCTTCGATGGGATCGACGACGCGGTCGTTCACGATGATGTCGAGCTGGATGCCGGGATAGCGCCGGTTGAATTCCCCTAACACCGCGCCGAAATGACCCAGCGCGAAACCAGGCAGCATCTGGATACGCAGCCGCCCGGTGGGCGTGGCGCGCAATTCGCGCATCTGATCGGTCAGGTCGTTGACGCGCCCCACCACCTCCGCACATTCACGATAGAACGCCTCGCCGACTTCGGAGAGCCGCACGTGACGCGTGCTGCGGTGAAACAATGGGGCGTTGACGAAGCGCTCCAGTTGCTGGATGCGGTTCGTCACGACCGAACTGGTCACGCCGAGTTGTCGTGATGCCTCGGCGAAGCTGCTTGTTTCCGCAACCCGCACGAAAGCCTCGATACTCAGAAAACGATCCATGCCGCTTCCCTGTCATCGTGTACAGCACGTCAGTGTATACGCGCTGACGCCGGCGACAGTGGCATGCGTGAACATCAGCCTGAAGGCAAATGAAAGCGCACGGCGTGCTGCTTCTTCTCGAAGTAGCACGCCGTGCGCATAAGTACTCGTATCGGTGGCTTTATTCGAATTGCTCGGCCACAGGAAATTCGCCCGTCGACCCATTGCGCCGGCGCAATTTGGCAGGTGCAGTCTCCTTGAGCAGCAGGCTCACACCGATGCCAAGCAAAACCGCGCAGATTGGCAGCCACAGAATATTCTGAATGCCAAAGCGAGTCGCGACGAAACCAGCAAGCGCAGGCGCCACCCCGCCGCCGAAGATCTCTCCCGCGCCAACCACGATCCCGATTGCCGTCGAGACCATGCCGACGGGCGCCGCCTCCGTCGCGACCGGTCCGGAGAGCAGCGAAACGAGGCCAAGCGTGAAAAACGCCGACACGAACAGCACAGCGAACAAGGCCACCGGCTGCGCGCCGAGCCCGCGAAACACGTACAACATCACCGCCGTCCCCGCGAAACCGACCACGCTCGCAAGTCGCCGCCCCACCAGATCGGAAAGCCCCGGCAAGCCGAACTGGCCAACGAATCCACCAAAGCCGATAGCCGAGACCACGATACCCATGCGCTGCGTGTCGAGCGCCAGGTACTCGGTGAGATAGAGCGGCAGCATCGCCCCCAGCACGAAGACGCCCGTCATCGCGCAGAACAGCGCGACCATCGCGACACGGATATTCCCGCTCTTCAGCACGTCGCGCCAGTTGCCGCGCCGGGCTTGCGCCGTCGCCTGCCCAGGCGACTCGGAGGGCACCGATACAGGCGTGGTCTTCGGCTCGCGAATCACGCGGAACATCAGCAGGCCGAGGATCAGCCCGGGAACGGAGACCAAAGCGAACACCCAGCGCCACGACATCACGTTGAGCAACTGCGTGGCAATGATGGGCGAAAGAGCCAGTCCGAACAGCGCGAATCCGCTTTGCTGGAGCCCGAGATTGAAGCCACGGCGTTTCGGATGCGAGGCGTCGGCTGTCGCGGCGAAACTCGTCGGGCAGAACGAGCCTTCGGCGACGCCCATCAGGGCCCGCACAGCCATCAGACTCGCGAGTCCGCCCGCAACACCCGAAAATCCCGACAATAGCGAGAACGCGACAATAGCGGGAATCAGGACCTTACGGCGTCCAAACTTGTCGGAGATGCCGCCCATCAACGCAGCGAAGACACCCCATGAAAGACCAAGGATGCCGATACAGTTGCCGACGTCCTGGGCCGTCAGATGCAGGTCCTTCATGATGGACGGGAAAAGCGGCGCGATCAGCCATCGGTCCAGGCCCACCAGCCCGAATCCGAGCGCGAGCAGCGTCACCGCTTTCCATTCGTAGGACACGTCCCACTTGTTCGATCTCATCCTTGTCTCCTATGACAAATTCGACGGCGACCGCACGCAGTGCAAGCAGCCCGCGGCGTACACAGCGCCGACGGAGGAAGAATGATCCAGGCGCAACGTGGAAAGAATGCGATGACGACCGAATACGTCATTCGCGAAATGCAAACAATGGCCGCGACATGCCCCGCGAGGCATGCCGGACAAGGATCTGCGCTGAAAACGGAGGCGGTCGCGTCAAGCTTCTGGTGTACCCCAGGGCTACCCCGGGTAGACGCGTGCCCGGCCGGGCGGCGGTGTGACGCGCGGCAGAGGGCTTCGCCGGTGCTGTCGAGACAGTTACCTCGGGTCTAACGCTCGCCGCCTGCTCGATCCTATGATTCGTCGTTGGGCGGATGACTACCAGCATGTCGCGGCGAAGCGCACCTTCAACAAGGCAATATAACTTCCATACCTTGCAAAGACAGGTTTTTCAGCCAAGCGCCGCCAGAAGCCCTTCCAGAAACCGCAAATACGCCGTTGCCCCCGGATCGGCGTGACCGATGCTGCGCTCTTGCACCCATGCCGCACGCCCCTTCTGCGATTGCAGCGCGGCCGTGCTTTCAACCTGACGCCGCGCGGTCGCAATCATCTCAGCCAGAATCTCGCGCGCGCTCCCGTTCGACGCTTCAAGCACATCGAGGCTCGGCACCAGCGCATCGAGCACGGTCTTGTCGCCGACCTTGCTCTTGCCGCGTTCGACGATGCGCGCCGCGACCGCGCGCCCAATCGTAAGCACGTCGTCTTTGCCGACCTCATGCCTATCCACCATCGTCTTTGCCGCCGCCAGCAGGCCGCCGCCGATCAACGCCGCGAACGTCGAGGGGTTAGCCGTCGAAAAGGCCTGTCCGGCGGCACGCAACATGTCGCTCATCGCCGCGTCGTCGGGTAAGGCGGCGAGCGCTTTCACGACGGCCGCCGATCCCGCCTTCACCGTAATGCCGAGATCGCCGTCGCCGAGCGCCGCATCGAGGTCCCGCAATTCGTCGGTGTGCGCCGGCAGCGCATCCAGCGCGCGGACGAGCAGCGCACGGACGTCATTGCAGGACATGCTCATGATGTGCTCTCCATCAAACCAGCAGCCAGTCGCGATATAGCGGCGAACGCGCGGGCGCGGCGAGCAGCGTTTCGAGTTCGTCGTCGAGCAACATCACGGTGATCGACGCACCCGCCATTTCGAGGCTCGTCACATATTCGCCGACATACGAGCGCGCAATCGACAACCCGTGATCCCCAATCACTTTCGCCGCGCGCCTGAACAGCAGATACAGTTCTTCGAGCGGCGTCGCGCCGAGTCCGTTGATGAGCACGGCAAGCCGCGATCCCTTCGGCGCCTGCAGATCGCCAAGAATCTGACCCATCAGACGATCCGCAATGGCATCGGCGGATTCCAGCTTGCCGCGATGCGTGCCGGGTTCGCCATGAATCCCAATGCCGATCTCCATCTCGCCATCGGGCAGCGTGAACGTGGGTTTGCCCGCAGCGGGCAGGATGGTCGGCGACAGGCCGACGCCCATGGTGCGGCAATGATCGTTCGCCTTCGCGCAAATGCGCGCGACTTCGTCGAGCGAATCGCCGCGTTCCGCCGCAGCGCCCGCGCACTTGAAGACGAACGCCATGCCGGCCACGCCGCGCCGGTCGCTCGCGCGCTCCGCTGGCGCCGACGCGACATCGTCGGTCAGCAAGACGGTCTTGATGTCGATGCCTTCGGGTTCTGCGAGATCGGCGGCGAGATCGAAGTTGAATACGTCGCCGCCGTAGTTGCCGTACACATACAGCACGCCCGCGCCGCCGTTCACAGCTTTCGTGGCTTCGAAGATCTGTTGTGCCGACGGCGACGAGAACACATTGCCTACCGCGACGCCGCTGCACAGCCCTTCGCCGACATAGCCAAGAAAGCCCGGCATATGGCCCGATCCACCGCCCGTGACGATGCCGACATGCCCCGCTTTCGGCGCATCGGCACGCACGAGTGCGCGACGGTCGGCTGTCGCGGCCTTGATCCAGCCCGGGTGCGCGAGCAACAGCGCATCAATCACTTCGTCAACGAAATCATCTGGCTGGTTGATGATCTTTTTCACGCGATTCTCCTTGTGATGATCAGTTCTTGCGCCGTTGGCTGAGCGCATCGAGCATGACGGCGGCGAAGATGACGCCGCCCTGAATGAACTGGGTCCAGAACGGATTGACGCCGAGCAGCGACAGACCAACGTTGATCACGCCGATCAGCACCACGCCGATAAACGTGCCGACGATCGAGCCGCGCCCGCCCGCCAGCGATGTCCCACCAATCACGACGCCCGCGATCACCTGCAATTCGAGCCCGTTGGCGGCCGAAGGCAACGCTGAGTTGAGCCGTCCCGCGAGCACGATTCCCGCAATCGCCGCCGTCACGCCGGCGAGCGTATAAGTCAGAAAGATCACGCGACGCACGGGAATGCCCGCAAGCCGCGCCGCCTCCTGATTGCCGCCGACCGCGAACACCTGGTGACCGAACGTTGTCTTGCGCAGCAACACATGGCCGATCACGAACACGATCAGCATCACGATCATCGGTGCGGGCAAACCGGCGAACGTCTTCGCTCCGAACAGCGTGAACGCATTCGGAAAATCGAACTTGGTGCGGCCATCGGAAATGGCGAGCGTGAGACCACGGCCCATCGCCATCATCGCGAGCGTCACGATGAACGGCACGAGCCTGAGCCATGTCACTGAGAAGCCGTTCAGCGCACCGACAAGCGCACCGACCGCGAGCGCAATCACGAGACCGGCGATGCCGACCCCGATGGCATCGGGTGTCGAACCCGCCATGAAGGTCGCGGCGACCATCCCGCTCAACGCGACCAGCGAGCCGACCGACAGATCGATACCCGAGGTGATGATCACGAATGTGCCGCCCACCGCCGCGATGCCGACCACCGACGTCTGCACGAGGATGTTGGTCAGCGTACTCGTCGTCAGAAACTCGGGCGACGCAATCGACAGCACGACGCAAATGACGATCAGCGCGGCCAGCAAGGGACCGACGCCGCTGCGCAGTTGCCGGATCACGCGACTCGAAAGCGCTTCCGGGTCAGTCTGTTTCGCTGCCGTCGAAGTCATGCTCGTGCTCCTGTTGTCGCCCATTGAATCACCGTCTCCGAATCGGCTTCGTCGCGGGGCAGTTCCGCAACGATCCTGCCGCGATACATCACCAGCACCCGGTCGGACATGCCGAGCAGTTCCGGCAATTCCGAACTGACCATCACCACGGCCGCGCCCGCGCGCGCCATCGACACCATATGCGCATAGATTTCCGTCTTCGCACCGACGTCGATGCCGCGTGTCGGCTCGTCGAGCATGATCACGGCCGGCTGCGTGGCCGTTGCGCGCCCGAGAATCACCTTCTGCTGATTGCCGCCTGACAGATTGCCCGTGATCTGCACGACGCTCGACGCCCGCACGCCGAAGCGAGCACTCGCCTTCTGCGCGAGCGCACGCTTTCTCGCATTGCGCACGAAGCCGCCCGTCGCGATCGCCTTCAGGCTCGACAGCACGATGTTCTCTTCGATGCTCGCATCGAGCACGAGTCCTTCGAGCTTGCGATCTTCGGCGGTATAGACGAGGCCCTGGCGCACGCCATCGGCGGGCGAGCGGACCACGGTCTTGTTGCCGCGAATGAAGATGTCGCCTTCGGTCACCTTCTGCGCACCGAAGATCGCCTTCAGCAACTCCGTGCGGCCCGCGCCCGCAATACCCGCAATCCCGACGATCTCGCCCGCGCGCACCTTGAAGCTCGCGTGCCGCACGATGGGCGGACTCGCGAGATCGCGCACTTCGAGCACGACTGGGCCGTAATCGCGCGGCTCCCACGGGTAGAACGAGTCGAGATTGCGCGCGACCATCGCCTGCACCAGATCCTGTTCGGTCCACGCCGACATCGGGCGCTCGCTGACCGTCGCGCCATCGCGCATCACGACGGCCGAATCGGCCAGCTCGAACACTTCTTCCAGATGGTGCGAAATGAAAATGATGCCCATGCCCGCAGCGCGCAAACGTCTCACGACGGCATACAGATGCGAGATGTCGTCACGCTGCAACGCGGCCGTCGGTTCGTCCATCACCAGAATGCGTGCGTCGCGCGCAATGGCTTTCGCAACTTCGATCAGCTGCCGCTTGTTGAGCGGCAGATCGCCGAGCCGCATGGATGGCGACACGCCGTCGAGGCCCACTTGCGCAAGCGCCTGTCGCGCATTCTGATCGGCCTCGCGACGCTGAACGAAGCCGTTGCGTGCCGGCATGCGGCCAAGAAACAGGTTTTCCGCCACCGTCATATCGTTGACGAGCGACAGTTCCTGATAGATCACCGCAACGCCCGCATCGATTGCCGCGTGCGTACCGCGTCCGAGCGGCACGCCATTGATCTCGATCGTGCCTTCGTCCGGTTCGTAAGCCCCCGATAGCGTCTTGATCAGCGACGATTTGCCCGCGCCGTTCTCACCGACGATGGCCAGTACCCGGCCCGCCTCGAGCGTCAGGCTGACGCCGCGCAACGCCTTCACACCCGGAAAGCTTTTGACGATGCCCGCCATGCGCAGCAACGGCGGCACATGGCTGTCGGCACCCGCACGCGGGTGTGGCTGCACGTTGTCCTGCGGCTGCGAACTCGTCCCGGCGTTCATGTGCTAATCCCGCATTCGATGACGGGCCCGCGCCTTGCAAACGGCGCCCGTCCAGGTTACATCGATACGTTACTGGCTCACCTGCAGCGACCACAGACCGTATTTTTTCGTTTCGTCCGAATCGATATTCGACTTGTCGATCAGGAACGTCGGCCATGCGTACGTGGCGGGCACGGACTTGCCCGCCGAGTTGTCGGCGATGAAACTGAGCGACTTCGCGGCCATTTCAATCGGGTTCTGCGAGATCGTCGCGTCCTGCTTGCCTGCGCGGATCGCCGACAAGGCCTGCGCCGTGCCATCCGCCCCGATGACGAGGATGTGCGCCTTGTCATCGAGCGGCTTGTAGCGGCCCGCGTTGTCGATCGCTTTTTCCGCGCCCACGGTGTTGTCGTCGTTGGCCCCGAACACCGCGTCGATCTGCGGGAATTTCTGCAGGATGTTGGTCATCGCGTTCAGCGACTTCTCCTGATCGAAAGCACCTTCCTGACGCGCCACGACCTTGATGTCCGAGTACTTCGCGATCTCATCGCTAAAGCCCTTTTCACGATCGGTGGCGGCCGTCGTGCCGACCAGGCCGATCAGGTCGACGACATTGCCCTTCGCGGAGCCGTAGCGTTTGGTCAACTGATCGGCGATCCATTTCGCGCCCGTTGCGCCGAGCGCGACGTTATCCGACGCGACGAACGACGTGACCTTGCCGCCGTCCGATCCTCGATCGAGCGTGAAGACGGGGATGTTCATCTGATTCGCTTTCTGCACCACGGGGATGATCGCCTTCGAATCGATCGGATTCAGCACGAGCGCGGTGATGCCTTGACTCAGCAGATTGTTTGCGTCGTTGACCTGCTGTTGCGCATCGCCGTTCGCATTGGTCTGTACCAGATCGAACGACTCATCTTTCGAGCCTTTTTCGACGCCGAGCTTCAATCCGACGAAGAACGCGTTGTTCAGCGTCGCGATGGAGAAGCCAATCTTGGTCTTGCCGCCCGGGGCCGACGCCGGCGCAGCGCTCGCGACTGCGGCGCCGCTTGCGCTGGCATCGCTCGCCGCGGTTACCGTCGAAGGCGACTCGCTCTTCGAGCAGCCGCTCAACGCGGCGGCGACGCACAACAGTCCAGCACCCGCCGGCGCGGCGAGTGAACTCCATCCATTAAACCGTGCTGAATTCCAGGCCATGAGCGTCTCCGTTGTTCAAATAGTCAGTTATCAGATACCGGGAGTCGATGTACGCGGATGCGTACCGACGGGTCAGACTCGACACACTGCACACTACGGGCGTTTGGGTCGCACGCCATATTGACTAAATCTGTCCACCACCTCGGCCATCTGTTCGTCCGACAGCACGGGCGGCGCGCCGAGTGTCGCCGCGAGCAGATACTGCTGCGCCAGCACTTCGACTTCATTCGCGAGCCACAAGGCTCGCCCGAGATCGGGTCCAAGCGCAATCACGCCATGATGCGCAAGCAGACATGCAGTCCGGTCTTGCAGCGCAACCACCGCATGATCCGACAGCGCCTGACTGCCAAAGGTCGCATAGGGCGCGCAACGAATCGAATTGCCGCCCGCAGCGGCGACCATGTAGTGATGCGCGGGAATATCGCGACCGTGAATCGACATCGCCGTGGCCGCGTTCGAATGGGTGTGGACGACCGCGCCGATTTCGGGCCGTGCGTGCAGAATGTCGCGATGAAAGCGCCATTCCGTCGACGGCCGCTTTTCGTCGAATACAGGCGCAGTCGCTTCGATATCGAGTGGCAACCAGACGATTGTGTCCGCATCCAGTTGCGCCGCCGGCACGCCGCTCGGCGTAATCAGAAAGCCATCGCGCCAGCGCGCGCTCACGTTGCCCGACGTGCCCTGATTGATGCCCAACCGCACCATTTCCCGCATCGTGTTCACGATGTCGGCACGCAACGCGTCTTCCGTCGCTGACTGGCTGTTCACGCTCACGATGCCGTACTCGCAGCGGGCGCCTGGGCCTGAAACAATGCCTTGAGGTTGGCTTCGAACGGTTTGGCTATGATGCCTCGTTCCGTGATGTAACCCGTCACGAGATCGTGCGGCGTCACGTCGAACGCGGGATTCAACACCTTGATGTCCACAGGCGCGATCTGCTGGCCACCGAGATGGGTCACCTCGTCGCCATGACGCTCCTCGATGACGATCGTGCTGCCATCGGGTGTCTGCAGATCGAGCGTGGACGACGGGCACGCCACATAAAACGGCACACCGAAATGACGCGATGCGATGGCGAGACTCAATGTGCCGATCTTGTTTGCGAAGTCGCCATTCGCCGCCACCCGGTCCGCGCCGACGATGACGACATCCACCTTGCGCAGCGCCATCAGCGACGCCGCCATGCCATCGGTGATCAACGTGACGTCGACATTGGCCTGCCGCAACTCATACGCCGTCAACCGCGCGCCTTGCAACAGAGGCCGTGTTTCATCGGCATATACGCGAAATGCGATGCCTTCCTGATGCGCCATATAGATCGGCGCGGTCGCGGTGCCAAGCCCGGTCGTCGCCAACGCGCCGGCGTTGCAATGCGTAAGCACGCCACAGCCCGCCGTAATGAGCGGCATGCCGTGCAACCCGATCTGTTCGCACAGCAACTGGTCTTCGCGATGAATCTGCATCGCCTCCTCGACCAGCGCGCGATACAGAGCGGCGGAATCGGCAGCGCCCGAACGGTCGGCGGCGCGCAACATGCGCTTGAGGCTCCAGTTGAGATTCACCGCCGTTGGCCGCGCGCTGTCGAGATACGCCGCCCGCTCGATCAATGCGGCGCGGAACCCATCGAGCGGCAGGTCACGCGACGCCTGCATCGACACACACAGACCATAGGCCGCCGCGACGCCGATTGCCGGTGCGCCGCGTACCCGAAGTTCGTGAATGGCCCTCCACACTTCGAAAGCCGTCGTTAGCGCTTCGATCACAGTTTCGCGCGGCAAGCGTGTCTGATCGATGATTCGCAGACTGTCGTCTTCCCACGCGAGCGTAGCGGGCAGACTTTCGAAGATTGGCAAAACCATAGGTGCTCCACGGCAATTTGATGTGTGCCCGACTGTTTCGGCTTTCTGCATTTGATGGCTTGCGATCCCGTTCATTGCAAGCGATGCTCGCGGGTCTGCACATCGCGCGCCAATTCCACGACCTCCTCGATCGATCCAAACGCGTGACGCTCGATCAGCAGGCGCTCGGCAAACTGCACGCATTTCACTTCGACAGCCGCACGAATCGCATCGTCTGAAATGCTGGTGATATCCGCGACCTTGGCCATGCCGACAATCCGCCGGATCATCTTGCACCCCGCAAAGCCCAGTGAGTTCGCCAGCAAGCGCTGCATGAAACGCACGCGATAGGCTTCCGCGCAGTGTCCGCCCGGATCATCGCCGATGAAATGACTTTTCCGGCGGCTCTCATGCTCGCGCCACAACAACCGGAATTTGTCCGCGAACGCCGTCCAGATGCCCGTGATCTGATCGAGAAGCCACTTGCGATAGTCGTCGGATCCTTGCCCTGTGCGACGGTCATGCCAGTCGCGCGAGAAATAGGCGAGCAACAGATTCGCCAGCACTGCGCCGACATCGAAGCCCATTGGTCCGTAGAACGCGAACTCGGGATCGATGACGTAGGTTTCGTCCTGGTTCACCATGATCGACCCCGTATGCAGGTCACCATGCACCAGGGTCTCCGCATCGTTCATGAACGACCATTTCATCTCGGCCACGGCCACGCGCAGCGCGGGCGTTCTCCAGATGCGTTCGATCATCTGCTTCGGGAACGCGTTGCTGTAGACGTTGGACGGATGATCTTCGAACGGGAAGGTGAATACGAGGTCTTCGGTGATCTTGCAGAGCTCGGTGTTGATTGCAGCGCTCACCGCCTGCTTTTTGACTTCGGGTGCAAGAAAGAGATCGGAGCCGTAGAACAGCGTATGCGCAAGATAGGTCGACAGATGGTCGGTGAGCTTCGGATAAACATGACCGTCCATCAGCTTCTGCCGCAGGATTGCATGCGTCGACAGCCGCTGCATCACCATCAGATACAACTCGGTATCGGCGTGATAGACACGCGGCACGTGCTGCGGACACAGTTCGCCAAAGCGGCGCAGCGCCGCCACTTCCCGGATCATCCGATGCCGCGTCAACGGCCACGTCTTGCCCACGAGCCGCAAAAATGGCGGGGCCTGTTTGACGACGACACTTTTCTCCGGCGTCCGCGCGTTGCTGACGAAGTAGACGTAGTTGAGATTGCCGTCACCCACTTCCGCGATGTCGAGTTCGCCCGGTTGATTGAGCAACGCATACACGGATGGCACGCCTCGCAGATAGGCGGCCAACTCCGAAGAACTCAGTGCTTCGAATTCCATCAACGTCTCCTCCGCGATCGAACCGGTTTCAGCGCTTCTTGCGAACCAGATCGAACTTGAAGATGCTCGTGTTGTAGTAGTCGTTGCTGTAACAGATCGGCTCGCCGCTTTGATCGAAATCGACTTCATCTAGCAACAGAAACAGACCGAATCCGTCGCCGAGTTCTGGCAGATCGCGCGGCGTGAGAATGGTCGGCTGGATCGACGTGTGTGTGTGTGACAGCCGGCGACCCGTGCGCTCGAACATCGCGAACAGCGACTCGCCGAGTTCGCCATTCGCCGCATCGAATACATGCTTCGGCACGGTGTCGATGCAGTACGCGGCGATCGCATCGTCAGCGCATCGCACCCGTTCGATGCGTACACAATCGGCGCCGACGCCTAGCCGTAGTTTTGCGGCCAGGTTCTCCGACGCCTTGATCTGATCCATCCGCAACCGGCACGTGGTTGGAATCGCACCGACACTCCGGATCATGTCCGTCACAGACATCAGATCATCTAGCCCGCCTTCGAGCTTCAACGAAATTTGTCTGATGAAGGTACCGCGTCCCTGCACGCGAGACAGCAAGCCATGCGAAATCATCTGCGCGACCGCCTCGCGCAGACTGGAGCGTCCCACGCCCAGCAGCTCGCATAGCTCTATTTCTGTGGGGATTTGATCGCCTGGCTTGAGCGCGCGCTCCCGGATCATCGACGTCAACGACTCCTGGATCTTGTCGCTCATCGAACGTTCGACACTCAGGCGCATGCCAGTACCCAGTATTGAAAGTAGATGAAATATAGATCAGACGTCTGATGTTTTTATCGGTGTTTACCCGCGCGGAGATGGCGGCCCTTGATTGTGGCCACTCGAAGCTGAGCACTGCGCAACGTCGATCGTTGCCGACTACATGGCCGACAAAATCCACTCGAGCCGATTACCTGTGCAGCTTCGCTTTTGTAGCAGCGTTGAGTCCGCCGGCAATGAATCCGCGTGCGTGTGCCGCAAGGTCCATGCTGTCGTCCCACAAATTACGCCAGATGGCCAGCGCATTGGACAACTGCTCGTTGACGACGGCGGATGAAAAACTCTCGAATGTGACCACCCCTTTGTAGTCGATCATCGCCAGTGCATGGAAGAACTGTGCAAAATCGATCGTGCCGGAGCCAAGGTATCCACGGTTGCTCTCGCCAATATGGACGTAACCGAGACGCTCTCCGCACTGGAGCACCGGCTGCATGAAGTCGCACTCTTCGATGTTCATGTGGTAGGTGTCCAGATGCACCACCACGTTCGGCGCCCCGATCTCGTCCAGCATGCCGAGCGCTTGCGACGCCGTGTTGAGCAGGTTGCTCTCGTAGCGATTGACCACTTCCAGACCGAGCGTGACATTCTTCTTCTGCGCAAGCTCTGCGATCCGCTTTAGCGATTCCACTGCATTCTGGCGCCCCTTTGCGGTAATAGGCGCCGCGTATTTGCCCATTGCGCTGTACAAAATACCGCCAAAGTAAGCACCACCGAGTTCCGCGGTAATCCTGACACCCTCTTCCAGTAGAGCCATGCCTCGCGACACCACTGCGGGGTCTTCGCTGGATATGTCAGCGTCGAAAGTCAGACCACGGGAGCAGCCAATCTCGAGGTTGTGCTCCTGTAGCAGGTCACGGGTCAGCGAGAGGTCCATTACCTTTGGACCGTGCAAGGAGAGTTCGATCAGATCGAAGCCTGCCGCTTTCGTCTGGGTGATGACCTTGCGCGTCGACTCCGGCGACAGATCCCCTGCCCATACCAACGCGTGGACGCCTAGTTTGTTCATTGCGCTGCGCCTCCCGTCGCGACGACTATGCCCGTCAACGACCCAAGTCTGCTTTCAGTTCACACGCATCGCATCGGCAACGGGCTGCTTGCGTTCGAGCGCCATGCCGTCCTGACGGAAGAGGTGCACGTGACGCTTCGAAAAGCCCGGCTTGATTGACTGCCCTTCCATCGCAGCGGATTCCCCCGAGCCCTTCACCTGGATCACCCGTTCGTCGGCAAGACGCACGTGCAGGAGCGTCTCGCTGCCCAGATGTTCGATGACCATCACCTCGCCGGCTAACGCGCTATCGGTTTCGCTATTCGCCGACTCAGTCAAATGCTCGGGTCGTACACCGAGCACGAGCTTCTGCTCCGGATCGATGGCGTCGCCATGGCACGGCACGTCGAGCGACGCGCCACCGGGCAGTTCGATCGTGACGCCCGCCTCGTGCTTCTTCAGCACGCGGACATCGAGAAAATTCATCTTCGGAGAACCGATGAAACCCGCCACGAAACGGTTGCGCGGCGTACGGTACAACTCGAGCGGCGAGCCGATCTGCTCGACTTCGCCGTGATTGAGCACGACGATCCGGTCGGCCATCGTCATCGCTTCCGTCTGGTCGTGCGTGACGTAGATCATCGTGGCGTTGAGCTGCTTGTGCAGCTTGATCAGTTCGAGGCGCATCTGCACGCGCAATGCGGCGTCGAGGTTCGACAGCGGTTCGTCGAAGAGAAACACCTTGGGCTCACGCACGATCGACCTTCCGATCGCCACCCGTTGGCGCTGGCCGCCCGACAGCGCGCGTGGCCGTCGCTCCAGCAGTTGTCCGATCTGCAGGATATCCGCCGCCCGATGCACGCGCTCCTTGATCTGCGCTTCGGGCAGCTTGATCATGCGCAGCCCGAACGCGATGTTCTCGTACACGGACATATGCGGATACAGCGCGTAGGACTGAAACACCATCGCCACGCCGCGCTCCGACGGTTCGAGTTCCGTCACGTCTTCGCCTTCGATCACGACGCGGCCCGAATCGATCCGCTCGAGCCCCGCGATGCTGCGCAGCAAGGTCGACTTGCCACATCCGGACGGACCGACGAACACCAGAAATTCGTGTTCCTTCACATCGATGTCGACGCCCTTCAGCACGTCGGTGCCTGCAAACGCCTTGCGGATCTGCTGCAAATGTACGGCGCTCATGCGTGTCTCCTGTCCCATGCAAGGTCGTACAGCGCCATGCGCTGGTCTCATGCAAAGCAGTGGCTGCGTCACGAAGGATGCACAACCTCGCGCGGCGAATCTGCGGCGAACTCGAATCGCACATGCCGCGACGCACCATCCAGCATTTGACGATTTTCTTCTTGACAACAGGTGCGCGTCAAAATATACATTTGTAAAACGCAAATTACAAGTGAAACGACGAGGGCGTGCCGTACGTTTTGCACGCGTCGATACACGTCGCCGCAATGACGATCAACGCCGCGGCATTTGCCGATGGTTCAAGAACAATCAAGGAGACGAACGATGAAAAAGCGCTTTCTGCAGCCTGCTGCCATAGCGTTGTCGCTTGCCACGGCGTCGCTGCTCTGCGCTGCCAACGCGGAGGCCTGGACATTGAAGGAGGCCGCGCAGCCGTACTCGGGCACCACCATCAAGGCGATCTTTCTCGATCGCCCCGGCTACAAGGCCGCGCAGAAACTCATTCCGCAGTTCGAAAAGGAAACGGGCATCAACGTGAAGTGGGAAGTGATCCCGTACGAGAACACGCGTGAAAAGGAAGTGCTCAACTTCGTCGGCGGCGGCGATCAGGACGTGGTGCTCGTCGACGTCGTGTGGATTGGTGAATTCGCAAGCAACAAGTGGCTCGTCCCCATCAAGACCTTCACCGACAACCCGAAGCTCGCCGACCCGAAGCTGAACCTGCCCGGCTTCTTCCCGATTCTGCTCGACTCGTTCGGCTCATGGGACAAGGTCACGTACGGCTTGCCGTTCGATAACTACTCGGGCCTGATGTTCTACAACAAGTGCATGCTGAAGGACGCCGGCTTCAATGAGCCGCCGAAGACGTGGGACGAACTGCTCAACACCTATGCGCCAAAGCTGACGCAGGCCAGCAAGAACCAGTTCGCGTTCGCGCTGCAGTCGCGGCGCGGCGAAACGCAGTCCGCGGACAGTTTCATGCGCGTGCTGTGGCCGAACGGCGGCTCGCTGCTCGACGCCAAGTTCAAATCGAACCTGATGTCGCCGCAATCGCAGGCAGGCCTCGAATACCGGCAGAAACTGATGAAGTACATGCCGCCCGGCATCGTCGATTTCGATCACGCCGAAGCCGTCAACGCGCTCGCGCAAGGCCAGGTCGCGATGATCACCGAGTGGTCCGCGTTCTATCCGACGCTCACCGATCCGAGCAAATCGAAGATCGGCAACTGCCTTGCGATCACCACGGAACCGAAGGGTCCCGCAGGCCTGAAGCCCGCGCTCGGCGGCTTCTCGCTGGCCGTCAACGCGAAGTCGAATGCGAAGAAACAGGCGGCGGCGTGGCTGTTCATCCAGTGGATCACCTCCGAAGAAATGGCCAAGCCGTATCTGGAAGCGGGTGGCGTGCCCGCGCGCACGGCCGTGTACCAGGACAAGGCCGTGCAGGACAAGTATCCGTTCGTGAAGCCGATGGTCGAGTCGTGGCAAGGCGGCGTACCCGACTATCGTCCGCGCTTCCCGGAATGGCCGGCCGTGTCGGAAGTGATCGGCGAATGGGGCACGAAGATCATGCTGGGCCAGGTGTCGGTGAAGGAAGGCGCGCAGACCATCGGCTCGAAGACGGAAGAGATACTGAACAAGGCGGGCTATTACAGCGGCAAGAAGCCTTTGCTGAAGTAACGGCGACGCACCACGGGAGCATCGATGTTGAACAGCACTGCTCGACCCGGTAACGGCATGACACCGGCAAGGCCCCGCTCGCGGGTGCGCTTGCCGGGTTCGGCCGCGTTCTGGTTTCTGATTCCGGCGATCTTCACGCTGGCGGTAATCGGCATCTATCCGCTGCTGCTGGCGTTGTACAACTCGTTTCATCAGTACAAGCTCGCGGATCTGGCGTCGGGCACGCCGTTCATCTGGTTCGACAACTACATCGCGACGCTGAGCGAGCCGTCGTTCTGGGGCGCGCTGGGACGCACGGCGCTGTTCCTGTGCGTGACCTTGCCGATCGAAGTCGCGCTCGGGCTGTTCGCCGCGCTGATGCTCCATCGCACGACACTGCCGTGGATGCGCACCATTGCGCGTGTCAGCCTGGTGATTCCGATGGCGACGACGTATGCCGTCGTCGGCCTGATCGGGCGGCTCATCTTCAACCGGCAGTTCGGTGTAGCGAACTACATCGGCGGTCTGGTCGGCGTGCCGCCGCAGGACTGGCTCGCCGATCCGACGCTCGCGTTCGTCTCGGTGATGATCATGGACATCTGGCAATGGACGCCGTTCTGCGCGCTGATTCTGCTGGCAGGCCTGACGATGGTGCCGAAAGAAGCCGAAGAAGCCGCGCGCCTCGAAACGCCCAGGTGGAGCAAGATTCTGTGGCATCTGCAGCGGCCCTATCTGCTGCCCGGCCTCACGGCAATCCTGATCCTGCGTTCCGCCGACATGCTGAAGATGTTCGACGCCGTCTTCACCATGACGCGCGGCGGGCCGGGCACCGCGACGGAGTTCATCAGCGTGTATATCCAGCGCGTCGGTTTCCGCCTGTTCGATCAGGGCATGGCGTCCGCGCAGGCGATCCTGCTGCTGATCCTGACCATCGTGCTGTCGCGGCTCTATATCCGCTTCGTCTATCGGGAGGCCGCGTGAACGCACCTTCGACGCAACGCGCGAGCGGCGACGCCGCGCTGCCCGGCAACCCCCGCCTGACGGCACGCGCACGCCGTGCGCGCAGCGCGCGGCGCAACGCGACCGCGTGGCACTTTCTGGGGCTGCTGGTCGTATTCCTCTCGTCCGTGTTTCCGTTCTACTGGATGGTGACGACGAGCCTGAAGAGCCAGGCGGAAGCGCTCGCCTATCCGCCCGTGTGGCTCTTCAAGCCGACCTTCGTGCATTATGTAGAAGCGCTGTTCACGCATGAAGTGGGCGGCAGCCTGATCAACTCGCTGATCATCGCCAGCAGCACGACGGTGCTGTCGATCCTGCTCGGCACCCCCGCCGCGTATGCGCTCGCGCGCTATGAATTCCGCGGCAAGGAAGACCTGTGGTTCTGGTTCATCTCGAACCGCATGGTGAGTCCCGTCGTGCTCGCCGTACCCTTCTTCCTGATCGCGACGAAGCTCGATATCGTCGATACGCACCTCGTGCTGATCCTGCTGTACATCACCTTCTCGCTGCCGATCGTGATCTGGATCTGCACCGACCAGTTTCGCAACATCCCCGTCGAGCTCGACGAAGCCGCGCGGCTGGACGGCGCTTCGCCGTGGCGCATCTTCTGGCGCATCAATCTGCCGCTGGCGATGCCGGGCATCGTCGTGTCGGCGATCTTCGCTTTCATCTTCTCCTGGAACGACCTGCTCTACGCACTGGTGCTGACGCGCACCGACGCGATCACGTCGCCCGTTGCCGCCACCAGCTACATGAGCGGCTACGAGCTGCCGTGGGGCGAAATCATGGCGACGGGCACGCTGATCGTCCTGCCGATGGTCGTGTTCGCGCTGCTCGTTTCGGGCCGGCTCGTGCAAGGGCTGACGATGGGCGCAGTGAAGTGACGCTCTGGTATAACCGCGTGTTGCTTTTCAATCGAACACAAAACGATACATGACCAAGACCGCCCCACTCGTCACGATGCCGGAAGCCGATGTTGCCATCGACGCCGAAGAGGAATTGCAGGCGCGCGTCGCGTGGCACTACTACATCGGCAATATGACGCAGCAGGAAATCGCGCATCTCATCGGCAGCAACCGCGTGCGCGTGAACCGGCTGCTCGCGGCGGGCCGCGAATCGGGCCTCGTGCAGATCACGATCAACAGCCGGATCGCGCCGTGCATCGCGCTGGAGCAACAGCTCGTCGAGCGCTTCGAACTCGACGACGCGGTGGTCGTGCCGACGGGTATCAGCCCCGAGGCGAACATGGCCGCGCTCGGCATCGGCGCGGCGGGTTGCCTCGTCAAGCGCATCACGGAAGGCGCGACGGTCGGCATCGGCTGGGGCCGCACGATACGCGCGGTGCTGCGCGCCATGCCGCAGCGCGCGTATGGCGCCGTCAACGCCGTGTCGCTGCAAGGCGGCCTGTCGCATTGCCCGAGCATCAACACGTTCGACATCGTCTCGGACTTCGCGAATCTCTGCCATGCCGACGCTTATCTGTTCGCGGCGCCTATTTATGTCGGCAGTCAGAAAACGCGTGATCTGATCCTTCAGGAAGAAACCGTGCGTAGCACATACGAACTCGCGCGCAATGCCGATCTCGCGCTGCTGACCTGTGGCGACCTGACGGAATCGCTCGTCGTCACGTACGGAATCTCGAAGCCCGACGATCTGCGGACATTGCGCAAGGCGGGCGCGATCGGCGACATGCTCGGTCATTTCATGGATGCGAACGGCGACCCCATCGATCATCCGCTCAACCGCCGCACGGTCGCGATCTCGCTCGAAGATTTGCGCAAGATCGAGGACGTGGTGCTGGTATCGGGTGGCACGAAGAAGTTCCATGTGACGCGCGCCGCGTTGCGAGGCCGCTATGCGTCGGTGCTCGTGACGGACGAAGACACGGCGCGCCGTCTGTGCGACGAACCTTAAAACTTAGGGACCGCAATGTCCACGCATGACGACCCTCGGCAGTTCGAAGGCAAGACGGTGCTCATCACGGGCGCGGGCAAAGGCATCGGCCGCGCGACGGCGCAATTGCTGGCGCAACGGGGCGCACGCGTGATTGCGCTGAGCCGCTCGGCCGCCGATCTGCGAACGCTCGAAGACGAGATCGGCTGCACGACGCTATGCGCCGATCTCGGCGATGCAAGCGCGGCACGCAGTGTGGCAGATGCGGCGCAGCCCGTCGATCTGCTCGTCAACTGCGCGGGCATCGTCGAACTGCAACCGTTTCTCGACACGAGCGTCGACGCCTTCGACACCATCATGGCCGTCAACGTCCGCGCCGCGATGATCGTCGCGCAGCAATGCGCGCGCAGCATGATCGGGCGCGGCGTGGCCGGTTCGATCGTCAATGTGTCGAGCCTGTCGGCGACCGTCGGCTTGCCGCTGCATGCGGCCTATTGCGCATCGAAAGCCGCGCTCGACGGTCTCACGCGCGTGATGGCCGTCGAACTGGGTCCGCACGGCATCCGCGTGAACACAGTGAACCCGGTCGTCACGATGACGCCGATGGCCGAGAAGGCATGGAGCGATCCAGAGAAGTCCGCGCCGATGCTCGCGCGCATTCCGCTGAAGCGCTTCGTGCAGCCGCTCGAAGTGGCGCGCACGATCGCTTATCTGCTCAGTGACGAGTCGGCGATGGTGAGCGGCGTGAGCCTCGCTGTGGACGGCGGCTTCCAGGCTGGCTGAACCCGCGTGGCACGTGCCGAACGACGTGCTCCGTAAATCACACTCTCTCTTGCGAAAGGAACGACGATGGACGCATTGGTACTCGAAGGCGCACAACGCATCAGCCTGCGGCCGTTCAGTCTGCCGCAGACAGTTGGGCCGCGCGACGTGCGCATCCGCATCCATACGGTGGGCATCTGCGGCAGCGACATCCACTACTACCAGCACGGACGCATCGGCCCCTTCGTCGTCAACGAGCCGATGGTGCTCGGGCATGAGGCGGCAGGCACCGTCGTGCAGGTCGGCGACGAAGTGCAGCATCTGAAACCCGGCGACCGCGTCTGCATGGAACCCGGCGTGCCCGACATGGATTCACGCGCATCGCGCGAAGGGCTCTACAACCTCGACCCGAAAGTGCGCTTCTGGGCGACGCCGCCCGTGCACGGCTGCCTCGCACCGTTCGTCGTCCATCCCGCCGCGTTCACCTACAAGCTACCCGACAACGTGAGCTTCGCCGAAGGAGCCATTGTCGAGCCGCTGTCGATCGGACTTCAGGCCGCGAAGAAAGCGGCCATCAAGCCAGGCGACGTCGCCGTCGTGCTGGGCGCCGGCACGATCGGCATGATGTGCGTGCTCGCGGCGCTGGCGGGCGGATGCAGCCGCGTGATCGTCTGTGACATGGTGCCGGAGAAGCTCGCGCTGATCGGCGGCACGCCGGGTGTGACAGCCGTCAATATCCGCGAAGCATCCGTCAGGGAAGTCGTGCGGCGCGCGACGGACGACTGGGGCGCGAATATCGTGTTCGAAGCGAGCGGCAGCGAGAAAGCGTTCGATGGCATCGTCGATCTGCTGTGCCCCGGCGGCTGCCTCGTGCTGGTCGGCATGCCGCAGCATCCCGTCCCGCTCGATATCGTCGCGTTGCAGATCAAGGAAGCGCGCGTCGAGTCCGTGTTCCGATACGCGAATATCTTTCCGCGCGCGATTCAACTGATCGCGTCGGGACGCATCGACGTCAAGCCGTTCATTTCGCGCTCGTTTGCTTTCGCGGACGGCATCAAGGCATTCGAAGAAGCGGCGAGCGGCAATCCGACTGACGTGAAGGTGCAGATCGTGATGGAGTGACGGCGCAAACGATGCGGGTTGCCCGTTTGCCAACGAAACCAGCGTGAGGTGCAGCATGAACGCGACGGAAGATGCAGCGTCAGCCATGACGGCGATCGTTTGCCGTGCGCCGAAGGACTATCGCGTCGAGCAGGTGGCGCGCCCGCGCGCCGGGCGCAATGAACTGGTGATACGCATTGCCGCTTGTGGCATCTGCGCGAGCGACTGCAAATGCTGGTCGGGCGCAAAGATGTTCTGGGGCGGCCCGAATCCGTGGGTCAAGGCGCCTGTCATTCCGGGCCACGAGTTCTTCGGCTATGTCGAGGAACTCGGCGAAGGCGCGGCGGAGCATTTCAACGTGCAGTTGGGCGAGCGCGTGATCGCCGAACAGATCGTGCCGTGCGAGAAGTGCCGCTATTGCCGATCGGGCCAGTACTGGATGTGCGAGGTGCACAACATCTTCGGCTTCCAGCGGGAAGTCGCCGACGGCGGCATGGCCCAGTACATGCGCTTTCCGCCGACGGCCATCGTCCACAAGATTCCCGTTGGCGTATCGCTGGAAGATGCGGCGATCATCGAACCGCTCGCCTGTGCGATTCACACCGTCAATCGCGGTGACATCCAGCTCGACGATGTCGTCGTGATCGCGGGTGCAGGACCGCTGGGCCTGATGATGGTGCAGGTCGCGCATCTGAAAACGCCGAAAAAACTGGTGGTGATCGATCTGGTCGACGAGCGTCTCGCGCTCGCGCGCGAGTACGGCGCAGACGTGACGATCAATCCGAAATCCGACGATGCACTCGGTGTCGTTCGGTCATTGACCGATCAGTATGGTTGCGATGTGTATATCGAAACGACGGGCTCACCGTCGGGCGTCACGCAGGGACTGGATCTGATCCGCAAACTCGGGCGCTTCGTCGAGTTCTCCGTGTTCGGCAGCGATACGACGACAGACTGGTCGATCATCGGCGACCGTAAGGAACTCGACGTGCGCGGCGCGCATCTCGGCCCGTATTGCTACCCGATCGCCATCGATCTGCTCGCGCGAGGGCTCGTCACGTCGAAGGGGATCGTCACGCACGGCTTTACGCTGGAGCAATGGGACGAGGCGATCAAAGTCGCGAATTCGCTCGATTCGATCAAGGTCCTGCTCAAGCCGAAAAACTGAAGCGCAATGTGCGAAGGCCTTCCCTGAACTCCCGGCCGCCATAAAATCATGTGTGTGATGGCGTTGACCCGAAAAGGATCAGGTCATCACTTGCACGGGTAAAGCCGGCTACGTCGATTCACCTAAGGGAAGACCACATGAGGAACTCAAAGATCCGCGCGTCACTGCCAGCGTTGGCGCTCCTGCTCGCGGGCTGTGCCGCGGGCGGCATGCCGGGAGGCGCAACGCATCTGAGCGCCGCACAGTGCCGCGACCTGACCGAGCTTCGAAACAATGCGCCCCTCACCCGCGAGCGCAATCTCAGCGAACTGGCAGCGCTCAGGCAAGCGGGTTACGACCCATCACGGTGGTTCGATCCGTACTATCCGGACGATCTGCAGGCTGCGCAGGGTCAGGTCGATCGCTGGTACCACGCTGAATGCCAACAGGCCCAGGTAAAATGAGCCTGCGGTTTCCATTCATGGCGACTACCGGGTGCCCGACACCGCATGACCGGGCTTTCTTTTGCCTGCTTTTCTTTGCCGCGGTGTACCCGCGATGACTGCCGCCAGGCGTTGAGCAGCGGCTTTCATCTGCTCGCTGCTAAACCCTCCAAAGCCAAGAACAAGACCGGGGCGTCCCGTCTGCGGCGCGAACATGGGCGACACAGCACGTACCGCGACGCCCTCCCTGGCGGCGCGCTCGACAACCTCCCGGTCGTCCAGCCCGTCTGCGAGCCAGAGTACGAGGTGCATCCCCTGATCGCCGGGCTCGATCCACGCAAGATCAGCGGGGAGCAAAGCTTCGATCGTATCGATCAGTTGACGCCGATGTTCGGAGTAGACATTTCGAACCTTGCGTATGTGCCGCTCCAGGTGTCCTTCCGCCATGAAGGCGGCGAGCACGTGCTGATCGGCAGTTGGCGGGTGGCGATCCATGAGCACGCGTGCACCGCAGAACGCATCGACGAGATTGCGCGGGACGATCAGATAACCCAGTCTGAGGGACGGAAACAGAATCTTGCTGAACGTACCAAGATAGATCACGCGGTCCGGAGCCAATCCTTGAAGGGCCGGAAACGGATAGCCCTCGTAACGTAGCTCGCTGTCATAGTCGTCCTCGACCACCCAGGCATCACTGCCGCGTGCCCACGCGAGCAAGGCCGTGCGCCGCGCCATGCTCAAGGGCATCCCCAAAGGATACTGATGGGACGGCGTAACGAATGCCGCGCGTGCATGCGGGGCCATGTTTATGCCAGCCTCGACATCAAGACCCTCGGCGTCAACAGGCACACGGATCACGCCCTCGCGATAGCCGATGTTTTCCAATATGGCGGTGACGCCACGGTAAGCAGGGTTCTCGACCCACACCTGATCGTCCGGACCAAGCAGGACCTGACTCGCGAGAAAAAGTCCCTGTTGGGTACCGCTGGTCACAATGACCTGGTCTGCCTCACACCGCACGGAGCGGGACCTTCGCACATAGGCCGCGATCGCTTCGCGCAGGGGTAACGCGCCCAACGGATCGGCATATCCCGTGGGCGCACCCGGCCCCCTGGCGCGTAACCGATTACCCAGGCGACGCCAGATATCGCCGGGCGCGGTCAACCCGACCGGGACAGAGATCGCGAAGGGCATAGGCTCGAGCGGACGGAACTCGCGTGCAATCTGGGCGAACGCCAGGGCGCGCCCGGGTAGCCCGGACTTCGGTGCCGGCTCCAGTATCGCCTCGGGTGCGCTGACTGACCGCGACTCGGTCAGGGCTTGCGCGACATGAGTTCCCGCCCCAGCTTTCGATTCCAGAAAGCCCTCGGTAAGCAATTGCTCGTAGGCCTCGATCACCGTCCCTCTTGCAACGTGAAGTGAGGCAGCGAGCGAACGCGATGACGGTAATACGTCTCCGGCTCTTATGTCTCCCTTGCGCACCGCCTCCCGCAGCGCCTCGGCAATTTGACGGCTCAGATTGCCCGCCGTGCGATCGAGCGCCCCAAGGGACGGCATGTCCGCGGCCCGCGCAGTTCTCGCCATAATTCTGGTTCACTAGAAATTGAATAAACTGGTCCTTCAGGATAAACCACTTTTACAGCAAACTGGAAGGGTCGCAGTGATACCAGCCAATCGCCCTTAGCAGCCAGAGATAGCGTATGTACATACCAGCCCACTTTGCCGAAACCCGAAAGGAAGTTCTACATTCCCGCATCGTGCAACACCCGTTTGGCACGTTGATCACTCACGGGAGCAGCGGACTAGACGCCAATCACATTCCGTTTGAACTTGCAGCAGAGGACGGCGAACTGGGCGTGCTGCGCGCGCATGTGGCGCGGGCCAACCCGGTATGGCAGGAGGTGGCGAACGGCGACGAGGTGCTGGTCGTCTTCCATGCGGGCGACGCCTATATTTCTCCGAACTGGTATCCGAGCAAGCATGAACTGCACAAACAGGTGCCGACCTGGAATTACATGGTGGTGCATGCGCACGGCCGCATTACGATTCTCGATGATGAGCGCTACGTGCGAGGCGTAGTGGGCCGGCTCACGCGCACACATGAGACATCGGAACCGAAACCGTGGAAGATGGGCGACGCACCGAAGGACTACGTGGATGCGATGGTAAAGGCGATCGTTGGTGTTCAGATTGAGGTCACGCGTCTTGTTGGCAAGAGCAAGCTCAGTCAGAACAAGGAGGCACGGGATATCCAGGGTGCGGCCGAAGCACTCAAGTCGAGTGGCGAATCCCAGCTTGCCGATGCAATGCTCGCCGGGGTTCCGACGAAGTAGTGATACAGAGCGGTCGGCTTCACTTAACACTCATCAGAAAGCCCAATGTACTCTTCCACCTTCATTTTTCGGGCCGGTCAATACGACGAGGCGTTCCATGAACTCGATCGACGGATTGCCGAAGTGGCGCGATCCATACCGGGATATGTGAGTGAGGAGACGTGGGAAAACGCCGGTGAAGGATTGATCCAGAACGTCTACTACTGGGAGTCGGAAGAGGCGTTGCTGCAGCTCATCAGGCATCCCGTCCACGTCGAGGCGAAAGCGAAGCAAAGTCGATGGCTGGATGGCTATCGGGTGATCATCGCGAGGGTGATTCGGGAGTATGGCGATGGCCGGCTCGTGAGGCAGCTCCACGGCCATCAGTAAGAGACCAGTCTGGAAAGCAATCGTCTCTTCCAGACGAACGCGGACTTCTGCGCCGTGCCTGAAGCACGCTTCGCGGTGACCCGTCGACAAATGGTGCACCCCGCGTTCAGCACGCCAACCCAGTGAGAAAGGAAACCGCAGCCCCTTCAGATCAAAGCCGATAGCTCCCGCCATCACGCTCGAGCAGTCGCAACAGCGCCGTCCATTCTCGGTCCAGATGCACCGTATCGAGGTAGGCATAGTCGTCGTGCTGTCTAGCAGCGTGTTCACAAACTTCGGGCGAAGGAATCACAACCTTCTGCCCCGCCGACAGCGTCGCAACCTGGATTTCACATGCCTTATTCAGGTAGTACATGCGTGTGAACGCTTCGGCAACCGAACGCCCCGTCGTCAGCAAGCCGTGATTGCGCAGAATCAGATAGTCCTTTTTGCCGATCGACGCGACGATCCGTTCACGCTCATCGAGTTCGAGCGAGATGCCTTCATACTCGTGGTAGGCAACACGGTTATAGAACTGCATGCTGATCTGGTTCAGCGGCAGCAGACCGCATTCCATCGCGGCCACTGCCATGCCGTACGTGGTGTGCAGATGAACGACGCACTCGACGTCGTGTCGCGCCTGATGCAGCGCGCTATGAATCGTAAAGCCGGCCGCGTTCACTTCGAAACGGTCGTCTCCGATCGGATTGCCATTCACATCGATCTTCACCAGCGACGATGCGGTGATTTCGTCGAAGAACCAGCCGTGCGGATTGATCAGAAACTGATCGTTGGTGCCGGGCACCCGCGCCGAAATATGCGTGTAGATCAGATCAGTCAATTCGAACTTCGCTGCGAGCCGATAGGCAGCGGCAAGCTGAACACGCGTATCCCATTCCACCTGCGAAATATCCCGTGGTTTGCGGTTGATGTGCGGATCAGTGGTGGAAATCATGCTGAATTCTCTCCAGGTTTATAAATTGCAAGAACGTGGTCAGGCAGCACATCGGATGGATGCATGGCCAACCATGGTTCGCATAGTTGTTGGGTGAAAGAAAATCTACAGTTCGGCAACGAGCGCCGGCACTACGCCGAACAGATCGCCAACCAGACCGTAGTCCGCGACGCTGAAAATCGGCGCTTCCTCGTCCTTGTTGATCGCGACGATCACCTTCGAGTCCTTCATACCAGCCAGATGCTGGATCGCGCCGGAAATGCCGACCGCGATGTAAAGCTGCGGTGCAACGATCTTGCCCGTCTGTCCGACCTGATAGTCGTTCGGCACGTAGCCAGCATCGACGGCTGCGCGCGATGCGCCCAACGCGGCCTGTAGTTTGTCTGCCAGCGGCTCCAACACTTGTGTGTAATTCTCGCCACTTCCGAGACCGCGCCCACCCGAAACAATGATGTTCGCCGACGTCAGTTCCGGACGGTCCAGCTTCGTCACTTCACGGCTCACGAACTGCGAGATGCCGGCGTCAGCCGCTGCGTCGATCTTCTCGATGGATGCGCTGCCGCCTTCTGCTGCAACGGGATCGAAGCCAGTTGCACGCACTGTAATGACCTTGATCGGGTCTTGAGACTGGACCGTAGCGATCGCGTTGCCTGCGTAGATCGGGCGCTCGAATGTATCGGCGCTGACGACAGCCGTAATCTCGCTGATCTGCGCGACGTCGAGTTTCGCCGCAATACGCGGCGCGACGTTCTTGCCGTAGGCCGTCGCCGGCGCGAGGATGTGCGAGTAATCCTTCGCGATGTTCAACACCGTCGCTTCGACGTTTTCCGCGAGGCCTGCTGCCAGGTGCGGCGCATCGGCGAGCAGCACCTTCGCCACGCCCGCCTCCTTCGCAGCCGCATCGGCCGCGCCTTGCGCGTTGTGACCCGCAACCAGCAAATGAACGTCGCCACCAATCTTCTGCGCGGCAGCAACCGTTTTCAGCGTCGCTGCCTTTAGCGCCGCGTTGTCGTGTTCAGCAATTACCAGAATCGTCATGTTCTTTCCTGTACCTCAGAGAACTTTGGCTTCGGTCTTGAGCTTCTCGACCAGCGTCTTCACATCGGCCACCTTCACGCCAGCCGAGCGCTTCGGCGGCTCGCTGACTTTCAGGGTCTTCAGACGCGGCGTGACATCGACGCCCAGATCTTCGGGCTTCACGGTTTCGAGCGGCTTCTTCTTCGCCTTCATGATGTTCGGCAGCGTCACGTAGCGCGGCTCGTTCAGGCGCAGATCGGTCGTGATGACTGCGGGCAACGTCAGCGACAACATTTCCGCGCCGCCATCGACTTCACGCGACACCGTCGCCTTGCCATCCGCGACGACAACCTTCGATGCAAACGTCGCCTGCGGCAGATTTGCCAGCGCGGCCAGCATCTGGCCCGTCTGGTTAGAATCGTCGTCGATGGCCTGCTTGCCGAGAATCACCAGTTGAGGCTGTTCCTTGCCGACCAGTGCCTTCAAAAGCTTCGCCACGGCCAACGGTTGCAGGTCTTCACCCGACTCGACCAGAACCGCACGATCGGCCCCAATCGCCAGCGCCGTGCGCAGCGTTTCCTGACACTGCGCGACACCGCAAGAAACAGCAACAACCTCGCTGACAACACCCGCCTCCTTCAAACGCACCGCTTCTTCAACGGCGATTTCGTCGAACGGATTCATCGACATCTTCACATTCGCAATGTCGACGCCTGTGTTATCCGACTTCACGCGAACCTTCACGTTGTAGTCGACCACTCTCTTGACCGGCACCAGAATCTTCATCCCTCGCAACTCCGCTATTCCGCATCACACAAAAAACGGCGAAAAATTGGAACTTAGAAAATTTTTCGCCTATAGGTATAGGCACTCATACGCACCTGAAGCCACCTCGCTCAAGCTCGACAAAACCCGCATATTTGCTTATAAATCAATACAGTATATGAAACAAGCAAGCATCGAAATCGATCCTGAAGCACAAAGTTAATTTGTTCGTGTTGACAGCACTGTAGGACGTCACTCATCATATGTCAACGATCAAAAAATAACCGGTTCAACGCTGTTGGAGACGGATGGCAAAGACCTGGACTGGACGGCCAAAACGCCATCCAGAGTGCATCACCCAAATTGTTTCGCCGGGCACGCCCCGGCGCATGTCATGGTTTTAAACAGGAGAGTCATGGTGGCCAGTCACGACAAGGCGCGAGTGGGTGTTGATATCGGTGGAACCTTCACCGACGTTGCGCTGGAACTTGGTGGAGAACTCTTTTCCACGAAGATCCTCACGGATTACACGGCGCCCGAGCGCGCCATCATCAAAGGCATCGGCATCGTCGCTGACAAGGCTGGCATCGCGCTGAAGGACATCGGCGTCATCATCCACGGCACCACGCTCGCCACCAACGCACTCATCGAACGACGCGGGGCGAGAACGGCCTTCGTCACCACGCAAGGGTTCCGCGACACAATCGAAATGCGGACCGAAAACCGCTTCGAACAATATGATCTGAATATCAAGCTCCCGCCGCCGTTGATCGAACGCTGCGATCGTTTTACGCTCGGCGAACGTATCGACGCGCAAGGCGGCGTCCTGCTCGCGCCGACGGAAGCCGAGATCGAGACCATTGTCGATCGAATCGAACGAGGCGGCTATGAAAGTGTCGCCGTCGGTTTCATCCATGCGTATGTGAATGGTGTGCACGAACGTATGGTGCGCGAAGCGATTGAACTGCGTCTGCCGCATGTCTCCGTGTCGATTTCGAGCGAGGTATCGCCGCAGATTCGCGAGTTCGAACGGTTCAACACGGTCTGCGCCAACGCGTATGTGCGCCCGATCATGAAGTCCTACCTGGACCGCCTGCTCGGGAAGGTCCGTGAAGCCGGCGCGCTTTGCCCGATCTTCATCATTCATTCGGGTGGCGGCATTGTCTCGATCGAAAGTGCATCCGAGTTTCCCGTGCGTCTCGTGGAGTCGGGCCCTGCTGGCGGCGCGATTTTCGCCGCGCATATCGCTGCACGCTACGATCTGAATACCGTTCTCTCGTTCGACATGGGCGGCACGACTGCGAAAATCTGCCTGATCGACGATCTGACGCCGAAGACGGCCAACACCTTCGAAGTCGCGCGCACGTATCGCTTCAAGAAAGGCAGCGGCATGCCGATCTCGATCCCCGTTGTGGAAATGGTGGAGATCGGCGCGGGCGGTGGTTCGATTGCATCGCTCGACGTGATGCGTCAGATCCGTGTCGGCCCGCACAGTGCCGCATCCGAACCCGGCCCCGCCTGTTACCAGCGCGGCGGCACGCAGCCGACCGTGACCGATGCCGACCTGTTGCTGGGCCGCCTCGATCCCTCCAACTTTGCGGGCGGCTCGATCCAGCTTTCCACCGACAACGCCGCAAGCGCGATGCTCAGCGAGGTAGGCGGCTCGATCAACCTCAATGCCGAGGAAACGGCTTACGGCGTAGCCGAAGTCGTCGACGAGAACATGAGCAATGCGGCTCGCGTGCATGCCGTCGAAAGCGGCAAGGACATCAGCGGCTACACGATGATCACGTTCGGCGGCGCGGGCCCGCTGCACGCCGCGCGTCTGTGCGAAAAGAGCGGCATCAGGAAGTTCATCGTGCCGCCCGGCGCGGGCGTTGGCTCGGCGATCGGCTTTTTGCGCGCGCCGTTCGGCTATGAAAGTGTGCGTAGCGCCGGCATGCGCTTCAATGACTTCGACGCCGACGCGCTCAACCGGATCGTCGATCAGTTGAGCACGGAAGCCGTGCATTTCGCGCGTCAGGGCTCGGGTGAAGCCGAGCCCGTAGTCGAAATCAAGGCCTTCATGCGCTACGTCGGTCAAGGCTGGGAAATTCCCGTGACCATTGCGCACCGCCGTTTCACTGCCGACGATCGCACGACCTTCACGGAATCGTTCACCAAGGCTTATACGCAGTACTTCGGCCGTCCCATCGATGGTCTCGACATTGAAATCGTCAGCTGGGCCGTCAAGGCAAGTTCGCCGCTGCCGCCTGTCGAACGTCTGCAACTCGTGACGTCCCGCGACGCGGTGGTCGCGCCGAAGTCTCGCAAGATCTTCGATGCAGCGCTGCATCGCTTCGTCGATGCAGCCATTGTCGAACGTGCGTCGCTGAAGGTCGGCGAAAGCGTGACGGGCCCCGCCATCATCGTCGAACCCGAAACGTCGACGCTCGTCACGTCCTCCTTCGATGCGACAGTGCAGCCCGACGGCTGTCTGCTCGTGGTCGCCAAAGAACTGAACGCCGCCCAGTAATCAGGAGTAGAACCATGTCTCTCAGCAATCTCGACACCATTCACATGCAGGTGATGTGGAACCGCTTGATCTCCGTCGTCGAAGAACAGGCGATGGCCCTGATCCGAACGGCGTTCAGCACCAGTGTGCGCGAGGCAGGCGATCTCTCGGCCGGTATCTTCGACAAGCGCGGCCGCATGCTCGCGCAAGCGGTCACGGGTACGCCCGGCCACGTGAATACGATGGCCGAGGCCGTCGAGCATTTCATGAATGCAATCGGCGTGGACCGGATGTACGAAGGCGACGTCTACCTGACCAACGATCCATGGAAAGGCACTGGCCATCTGCACGACTTCACGGTCGTGTCGCCGTCGTTCCTCAATGGCGAACTGATCGGCTACTTCGCGAGCACCGCACACGTGGTGGATATCGGCGGTCGTGGCTTTGGTCCAGACTCGCGCGAAATCTATGAGGAAGGTCTTTTCGTTCCGATCATGAAGCTGATCGAGCGTGGCGAAGTCAACCGCGACCTGATCAATATCGTGCGCAACAACGTGCGCGAAGCCGACAAGGTCGTGGGCGATCTGTACGCGCTTGCCTCGTGCAATGAGACGGGTCACAAGCGCCTGCTCGAGATGCTCAAGGAATTCAATCTGAAGGATGTCGAAGGCATTGGCGAGTTCATTCTTGCGCGCAGCCGCGAAGCGACGCTCGAACGTATCGCTGCGCTGCCCAAGGGCGTCGAGACCAACGATATGACGCTCGACGGATATGACACACCCGTCAAGCTCAACGTCACGCTCACCGTCGGCGACGATCATCTGCTGGCGGACTTTGCGGGCACGTCGCCGGCGAGCCCGTTCGGCATCAACGTTCCGTTGCTGTACGCCAAAGCCTACGCGTGCTACGGCCTCAAATGCATCATCGCGCCAGAAGTGCCAAACAATGCCGCGTCGCTCGAACCGTTCCGCGTTCAGGCACCCGAAGGCTGCATCCTCAACGCGCAACGTCCCAGCCCCGTTGCCGTGCGTCACGTGCTGGGTCACTTCGTGCCCGATCTGGTGCTGGGCGCGTTGCACAAGATTTTGCCGGACCGCGTGCCCGCCGAAGGTTCGGGTGCACTCTGGAATCTGCATGTCAGCGCGCGTCCCGTGCGCGAAGATTCGGGCCTGAAGGGCAGCGAAATCCTGATGTTCAACAGCGGCGGCACAGGCGCGCGCGCGGAACTGGATGGCCTGTCGGCCACGGCGTTCCCGAGCGGCGTGCACGCGATGTCGGTCGAAGCGACGGAACAGGTCGGGCCGATTGTCGTGTGGCGCAAGGAAATGCGCTCAGGCTCGGGCGGCGCCGGCAAACTGCGCGGCGGTCTGGGCCAGATCGTCGAGATTGGCCCACGCGCCGGCTATCACTTCCGCTTCAACGCGATGTTCGATCGCATCGATCATCCGGCGCGCGGACAGTCCGGCGGCAAGTCGGGCGCGCCAGGACAGGTCACGCTATCGGATGGCACGAAGATGAAGGGCAAAGGCACGCAGACAGTCGCCGAACATGAACGCGTCGTGCTGTCGCTGCCTGGCGGCGGCGGCGTCGGTGCGCCCGCCGAACGCGAACGTGAAGCCCTGATTCGCGATATTCGCAACGAATACATCTCTGAAGCTCAGTTGCGGGACGACTACGGTGTCACGCCCGACGCCCTGAGCGCATCGAACAACCAGTAAGGAGCCACCCACATGACCGACATTACCAAGCCTCCGTTCAAGAACATCCTGATCACGGGCGCCGGCGGCGCGCTGGGCTCTGTGCTGCGCGAGTCGCTGCGGCCGTATGCGGAAACGCTCAGTCTGAACGAACGCAAATCACTAGGCGAAGCACGCGAGAACGAAAAGCACTTCATCTGCGATCTTGCCGACCGCGATGCCGTGTTCGACATGCTCAAGGGCGTCGACATGGTGATTCATATGGGCGGCGCGCCGCGCGAGAACACGTTCCAGGTGATTCTGGATTCGAACATCGTCGGCAGCTACAACATCTACGAAGGCGCGCGGCAAGCGGGCGTCAAGCGTATCGTCTATGCGAGCTCGGTGCATGCAATCGGCTTTTACGAATGCACGCAAACCATCGATGCCAACTCGCCGCAACGACCGGACAGCCTGTACGGCGTCAGCAAGACCTTCGTCGAGAACCTGTCGCGCTACTACTTCGACAAGTTCGGCATTGAATCGGTTTGTTTGCGCATCGGCTCGTGCTTTCCGAAACCCGTTGACCGCCGCATGCTGGCGACGTGGCTCTCCTACGACGACTTTTCGCATCTGTGCGTCCAGTCGATCATGACGCCGAGCGTCGGTCACATGATCGTGTATGGCAATTCGAACAACAGCGCCAACTTCTGGGACAACACGCAGGCTGGCTATCTGGGCTATCGTCCGAAGGACTCCGCTGATGCGTATCGCGCCGAAGTCTATGCGAACACGCCTGTAGGCGACCCGCGACATCCCGCCGTGCGCTTCCAGGGCGGTCAGTTCGCTGCCGACGGCCACTTCGAAGACCCGAAGACGAAGTAAGCGCCGCTACCTGACCGACTTTCTGGAAACACTGAGATGGCACAGCAAGCATCAAAGCAGCACTACGACGTCGTGATCGTGGGCGGCGCGGTCGTCGGCAGCGCGACCGCGTATTTTCTGGCGAAGAACCCGGACTTCAACGGCTCGGTTCTGGTTGTCGAGCGGGACTGGACCTATGCGCAATCCGCGACGGCCCTGTCGAGTGCGTCGATCCGTCATCAGTTCTCAAACCCGCTGAACATCAGGATCTCGCAATTCGGCACCGAGTTCATCCGCAACTTCCACGAACTCGTTGCGGTCGAAGGCGACGCACCCGAACTCGGGTTCAAGGAAAACGGCTACCTGTACCTCGGCGATGCAAAAGGCGCGCCGATGTTCGAGCGCAACCACGCGACCCAGCGCGAAAACGGCGCCGATGTCGTGTTGCTCGATCAGGACAAGTTGAAAGCGCGCTTCCCGTGGCTGAATACCGACGGACTGGTCAACGGCGTCTATGGACAAAGCGGCGAAGGCTGGTTCGACAGCTACGGGCTGCTTCAAGGCATGCGGCGCAAAGCCCGCTCGATGGGTATCGAATACATCGAAAACGAAGTGGTCGATGTGGTGCGCGAAGGCGACAGGATCACGGGCGTGACGCTCAAGAGCGGCGAGACTATCGGTTGCGGTTTGATGGTGAATGCCGCAGGCACGCGCGGACCCGCGATGGCGCGTCTTGCCGGACTCGAGATTCCTGTCGAGCCGAGAAAGCGCTGTCTGTTCGTGTTCGACTGCCGCACGCCGCTGCAAGGCACGGTGCCGCTCACCATCGACACGACGGGCATCTTCTTTCGCCCCGAAGGGCAGTATTACCTGACGGGCTGCTATCCCGATCCCGACCCGCTGGCGGACGTGAACGACTTCGACGTGATTCACTCGGAGTTCGAAGAGGTCATCTGGCCCGCGCTTGCTGAGCGCGTACCCGCGTTCGAGGCGATCAAGGTCGTCAACGCGTGGGCCGGCCACTACGACTTCTGCATGCTGGACCACAATGCGATAGTCGGACCGCATCCGCAGGTCGAGAACTTCCTGTTCGCCAACGGATTCAGCGGACATGGTTTGCAACAGTCGCCCGCCATCGGACGCGGCCTGAGCGAACTGATTACGTACGGCAAATACCGGTCGCTCGATCTTGCACCGCTCGGCTATGAACGCGTGGTAGAGAACAAACCTTTCCTCGAAGAAGGCGTGATCTGAGTGCGTCGCCCATTGACCAAAGGCAGATAACATGACTTCCCATTCCTACCAGACCGCGCTGGTCACTGGCGCGTCCAGCGGCATCGGGCGCGCGATTGCACAGCGGCTCGTCACCGACGGGCTCAAGGTCTACGCGCTCGGCCGCGACGCCAAAGCGCTCGATGCGCTCGCAAGCGAGTGCGACGTCACGCCGATCGCTCTTGATCTGCAGGATACGACGCCTTTGCGCGATCTGTTTGCGCGCACCGAAATCGACGTCGTCGTCAATAACGCGGGGCTGCTACCGGCGCTTGCAAAGTTCGCTGAGAGCGAACTTTCGGATATCGACCGCATGATCGATATCAATCTGCGTGCGCCGCTGCGCCTTGCGCACATGGCGCTCGACGGCATGATCCAACGCAGGCGCGGACATCTGTTCTTCGTCGGCTCCAGTGCCGGGCGATTCCCGCATCCGAACACCGCCGTCTATGGCGCGACGAAGGCCGGCATCAGCATGTTCTGCGATTCGCTGCGTTGCGATCTGCTCGGCACGAAGGTTCGCGTCACGGAGATCGCTCCTGGCCGCGTGCAAACGAGCCTCTATCGCACGGCGCTCGGTGCGGAAGGCGCGAACGAAAAGCTGTATGACGCCTATCGCTCGATTCAGCCTGAAAACATCGCCGAACTTATCGCGACGGCCATCGCGCTGCCAGAAGCTGTCGACGTGTCGCGCATGGAAGTTTTCCCGACCGATCAGGCAGCAGGCGGCTCGCAGATCGTCTCAGTCAAGTAATCCACGTACTGCACTACAGGACATATTCGAATCATGAAGAATCAACGAGTCGTTATCGTCGGCGGCGCTTCCGGCCTTGGCCTGTCCGTCGCCAAGCTGATGCTCGCAGACGGCGCCGAAAGCATTGCGCTGATCGACAAGAACGGTCCGCTGCTCGACGAAACCGTGGGCGCGCTGAAGGCGCAAGGTCACACGGTTTTTGGCGCGGTCGGCGACATCACGCGCAAGGACTCCGCGCAGGAAGTGTTTCGCACGGCGCTCGAAGCGCTGGGCCGCGTCGATTGCCTGATCAACAGCGCGGCCATTTATCCGCGCCGCCCTATCCTCGACATCTCCGATGACGAGTGGGACCTGGAAAACGCCGTCAATATCAAGGGCACCTATCACATGATGGTCGCCGCCATCGAACATATGCGCAGCCGTGCGAAGGTCGAGCCGCATGTCGCGGGCCGCATCGTCAACATCACATCTGTCGATGCGTTCAAGGCGCATCCGCAGAACGCGCATTACGCGGCAACGAAAGCCGCTGTCGTGAGCCTGACGAAATCATTCGCGCAGGAGGTGGCGAAGGACGGCATTCTCGTGAACTCCGTCGCGCCCGCCGGCTTTGCGACCGACAAGGCAAAGAAGGCAGGCTTCCTCGGCGAACTCGCCGCTGCCAATCCGCTGGGCCGCGCGGCCGAACCCGAAGAAATCGCGCAATGGGTCGTCATGATGGCAAGCGCGCGCAACACCTATGCGACGGGCGAAAACGTCATCGTCAGCGGCGGTTATATCTACGCTTGAGTCACATCAAGAGTTCGCCCCGCCCCGTTCGCGGGCGGGCAACGACGCGGCCGCGACTGTGGTAGAGTCATAATATGTCATACGGCGCAGGTCAGACCCGTTCCACCCACGCCGGCGCGGTACGCCTGCAGCCGAGAATTGCAGAGCACTCCTGATCCGGTGTGAGTACACGGAATGACTCTGGACGCTGAAACCCTCCTTAAGAACGCGGCGAGCACTGGCAAGCGCCGCAGCCTGACCGAACTGGTCATCCAGGCACTGAACGACAAGATCGACCGCGGCGAATATGCGCCGGGCGCCAAGCTCCCAACCGAACCTGAACTCTGCAATGAATTTAGCGTCAGCCGCACTGTCGTGCGCGAAGCCGTTGCATCGCTGAAACTGGGACGCCGTCTCATTGCGCGCCACGGCGTTGGTGTGTTCGTTTCGGAGACACCCGGCCAATCCGGTGAAATGGGCTTTATCGACACCACGACGCTGAACAACTCGATGCATGTGCTCGAACTGCGTATCGGCGTCGAGACGGAATGCGCGGCCTATGCGGCGTTGCGCCGGTCAGAGCATCATCTCCGGGCGCTCAAGGAAGTGTATGCACGCATGGAAATCGTTGCCGCGGACGATGAAGCTGAATGCGCACGCGCGGACTTCGAATTTCATCTCGCTGTCGCCACCTGCTCCGAAAACCCGCACTTCACTTCGATTCTTCGCTCGCTAGGCCAGGAGATCATCATCGACCTGCGTCTCAAGCACGCAAAAGCGAACGCCAAGGAACGAAAGACGTACATCAGGCGCATTCAGCGTGAGCACGCCGATATCCTCGACGCGATTGAACGGCAGGATGAGACGGCAGCGCGGCGCGCGATGCGACGTCATCTGAACGAAAGTCTGGAGCGCTATCACCATCTTTCGAGTACGCGCAGCGAGTAGTCAGGCGCTTCGTGTTCGCGCCTTCTCTACGAACAAACGCCGGATGAACGGCGCGTCGCGTGACGCTACCACTCATCCGGCGTTCTGATTCGAACATGGCGGCCCGTCAGTTCTGCAAGGCCTCAACCTTGTCGCCGTACGCCACCGCTTGCGGCACCCACTTCCCGCCGATCACCTTGTAGAACGTCGCTGCGGGATCTTTCATATCGCCGTTTTGCATGAAAGCGATATTGCCCGACACCCCCTCGAACGCAACCGATTTGATGAGCGGACCATACACTTTCGGGTCGGTCGAGTTCGCTTTCTGCATCGCGTTGATCAGAACCCACGTCGCGTCATACGCGGAAGGCGAGTAAGCCACGACACCTTCGTTGTACTTCGCCTTCATCTTGTTGTCGAACTCCTTGCCGGCCTTAAGCCTCGACAACGGTACGCCGTAGTCCCATGAAACGGCACCCTCGGCGCTATCGCCCGCGACCTTCAGGAACGTCTCGTTTTCGAAGCTGCCGCCGCCGAGCAAGATCGCCTTGATACCGAGCTGCCGCATCTGCTTGATCAGCATGCCAGCCTGTTGATCGAGCCCGCCCCAGAAAATGACATCCGGGTTGAAGGACTTCATCCGCGTGAGCTGGGACTTGAAATCAACGGCCTTATCGGTCGAAAACTCACGATCGACGACTTTCCCGCCTGCCGCTTCCACGCCTTTGACGAACTCGTCTGCCATGCCCTGCCCGAACGCCGTGCGGTCGTCGATCACGGCAATGCTCTTGCCCTTCAACGCCTGAACGGCTGAATGCCCCGCGAGCTGGCCCATCTGCGAATCGGAGTTGGTGACACGAAATACCGTCTTGAAGCCCTGCGATGTGAGCATCGGATTCGTTGCCGTGGGCGACACCATCGGGATACCCGCGTTGTAGTAGATCCGCGAAGCCGGAATGCTCGTGCCTGAATTGAAGTGCCCCACGATCCCCGCGACCTTCGAGTCGACCATTTTCTGTGCGACCTGCGAGCCCATGCGCGGGTCGCCCTGGTCATCTTCTGCATCGATTGCGAAATGCACCGGCTGCCCCCCGATGACGAGTTTCTTCGCGTTCGCGTCGTCGATTGCAAGCTCGACGCCGCGCTTCAGATCCACCCCGTAGTGAGCGGACGCCCCCGTCAACGGGGCGGCGAAGCCGATCGTCACGTCCCCCGCGTGAGCGGCCGGGGCGACGAGCAATGCCCCGGCGGCCAGACTCGCGGCGAACACGATACTTTTGAGTTGATACGGGATGTTCATCTGATTCCTCTGCGAATTTCGACAGGTTGAAAAAGAGGTGTCAGGTCTGGGCACGCCCGCCCCAGCTCGGTGCGAACCACCGGCCATGCCTCGAAACCCGACCGCATGCCTATCAAGGTATTAGGTGAGACGTCATATGTCAATGGATCAAAAAGGCCAGCCGGACCAGGGTTTTCGAGAGGCATCGGAGAGCGGCCCGCGATGCGTTCAGGTCGCGCCGGGTGGCGGAACCTGCTTCGGGGCATTGAAGGTACTGAGGGGTTTCTGCGGGGAACGTGCGGGACGATCGTCACACCGATACGCTTTCATCGCGCATCAGGGATGGGGCCACCCTCAAGGGCGGCCCCTATTCTCATTGTTGAACCGATGCCCGGAATCGCCGCTTTGTCGGCGACACGATGCGCCACGCGACTGAGTCGAAGTAAAGCGCACATGGGAGATGCGCAATCTTCAATTGCATGCAAGGAGCTCGTCGGGTGGCATCAGCCATCCCGGTCAGTCATCCTCTCCCAGTCCCGGTAGCGGCCGGGTGCCCTCCAAACGTACGGAGTGCAACGATGCCGGGTCGAGGCCGAGTGCACGCAAGATAGTGGGTGCAACCTGCGTGGTGCTTACGCGGCGATCGACATGCCGCTCATGGTGATGTCCATCGGGATACGCGACGATCAGACCCAGATGACTGTCGTCCGGCGCGTTCCCGCCATGCTCCTCGTCTTTCGCTTTGCTCGATGTGTAAATAACACCGGGGTTGGGTTGCACGATGATATCGGGCGTGCGTCCGTCTGCCGGGTCGCCAAATAGCGCCGCGAGCCGCGGTCCTGAAAGGATGTACGCCTGCGGCCCGTCCGCGCAGATTCCTGGCGCATTACAACCAAGGTTGGCCTTCAGCGTCGACACGACATCCTGAGCCTGGCTCTGATCCCGCAACCAGATGAGACCGACATCGTCGGTTTGCGCGAGGCCTGTGCCGACCAAACCCGTCCCGTCATTCAGGTTCCCCGTCGTCGTACTATTTTGTCCAAAGTGGCCGTTCGGATCGAGGTAGTTATGCGCTTCGAGCAGGTTCACCAGCGTGTCGCCGTTCTTGACCAGCTTGGTGTGGTCGCTTGGCGACTGGCCGTGCTTGGCCGTTACGACCACCATCGTCGACTTCGCGAGATCTCTCGACTTCAGCGCATCGACCATCTTTCCGAGCGCATCGTCAACGTAGCCGATAGCAGCCGCCACCTGCTTGCCCGGCGTAAAGCTCGCGTCGAGATAGCCGCCGCCAGACGCGACGGGCGCCTTCTGCGCAACACTCAATGTCTGAAAATTCGTACCGAACAAGGTCGGCACAGCGGCGTTTTGCTGGCCCGTCGAGTCCTTGCCGTCGATCTCATTGATGATGGACTGAACATGCAGGTTATCGAACTGTTCAGTATGCGCGTACACGTCGGTGTAGTTCGTGCCCGTCGCCGGATCGATCGAATTGATCTCGGTACGCGACAGATCGTCGACGCCCTTGCCTGACGGACCATTTAGCCAGTCGTAGCCCCACGCATGCTTGTCGGCCCATGCCGTACGGGCACCATGGAAATGCTGCTTGACGGCCTCGAAGATCGTATTGGTCTTCACATAGTTATGTGGATACACAGGCACGCATACGCCATTTGTCTTTGCATGGGGAATCGCTTGCGGATTAAAAGCGCCTCCTCCATCGAGATGCGTAAGCGCCCCGCCGTTCTCTGCATCTATTCCCGTCGTTTCGTCGAATACGACATTCCAACCCTGCTTGCCCTGGCAAGTCGGGTCTGACGGCGCATAAAGCGTGCGATCGTACGAAACGTCATAGAACAGTCCCGCCGATTTCGGCGAGCCACCCGTCACGAGTGCCGCCAGGCCAGGAAACGAGTCGGAGAGCCCGGGTGTATAAGCATTGGAGTACGTTACGCCGGACTTCGCCAGCAAAGCCATATTCGGACACGTGTTAGCGGCGATGCAACGCGCCACATCCTGCTCGTGGAGACCGTCCACACTGATCAGCAAAACATGTCGCACCTCAGTGTCGCGCCGGTCGTGATCGTGACCATGCTCCTTATCATCGCCAGCATGAACGACCATCGGAACCGCAATCGTTGCCGCCAGGATGCCTGCTCCCATTTGCCTGATAAGACGACTCATCTTCACCTCACTGAATGTTTTGAATTCGAAGTTATTACAGCGAGGTAATGTGCTCGTTTAATACGTCGTCAAGATGACCTTTCCCTTTCGTTTTGCCCAATTCATGAGAATGAAAATCATGATCCACAAAGAGAACTTTAGCGCCGAGTAATTCCGCAAAGTACTTCGGATAGGGGTATGTCATCGAACTCGCTAATGTGGCCCACTGAATATATCAAAAGATCGAGCGTCAATAACACGATAACGAATTCGTAACTAGACGGTCAGTGCTGCGATAACTCACGTCACTAGAATGCTCTTCGTGGAAACAACCACTTCCTCAATACTTAGGAGGGTCATCATGAAGCTACCAGCCTTGTTCGCGGTCACCGTGCTCGGCCTTGCATTCGGTGCGAATGCCTTTGCACAAGCAACTACGCACGGCATCACGCGTGCCGAAGTGCATGCACAACTTGTCGAGGCGCAGGCAGATGGGTTAGTGCCTGTTCCCAAAAACGACTATCCGCCATCCGCCGATACCATCGCACGGAACAAGGAGCTGTATGCAATCCAGCATCATCAATCCGCCAGCGATACCGGATCCTCAACCGGGAACGTGACAGCCCCGCGCGCTGCCTCCGACTGACCGCGTGTGAGCGAAGAGATCATCGTTACCGCGACGGGCATCACGCCCGTCGCTATTCGCACTATAAAGAAGGCTCAATCTGGCGAAATAATCCGGCGATAGAATCGACCCACGGGTACTCAGAACACGTGTCGAATCCCTACTCGCGCGGCGAATTGATTGGCCGTCGTCGATGGTGCATCCGTGCCCGTGATGAATGCGGTATTCAGAGGTGCTGCAGCACCGGTTCCACCGCTCGCATGCTGATACATCCCTTGAACATAAACATCTGTACGCGGTGACAAATTGTAGTCCGCCATCAAACCGACCTGATGCCATTTGGGCTTCGAGTTGCCGGCCGTACTGTCGAAATGACCCAGCGTGTAGCTGTACATAGCGCCTACAAAGGCGTTTTTCACAAACTGATACTTCGCGTTGACCTCGAAGTTATCGAACTTCAGACTGGTCGCGGTGTTCGCAAAATTCCCCGTGTAGACCGAGCCCGTCGCATCGTTAAGGCTCGTATGGCTGTAAACGAAGCCCAGTATCGTGGATCCAAGTGTGTAGTTGATGCCTGCACCCCACACCTGTTGCCGGCCCGCGAAGAAGTCCGTATCGTCCGTCGCAAGAGAGCCTCCAGCGTTTGCGCCCGGATTGTTGATCTGCATATATGCCGCAGCGATTGCGACCGGGCCTCCCACGTATTGCGCACCGAGGCTATAGGCTCGATTATTCGCAAAGCCACCCGGCTGGTTGCTGAATCCGTAAAGACCACCGAATGTAAAGCCTCCGAGAACGGGACTCGTGTACTTCACGGTATTGTTGAGCCGGAATGAGTTATCGGTGTTGTCATTGTCGTAGGGGTGCGAAAGCAGATAACCAGCCCAGTTACCATTCGCCGTCAATGGTGCAAGGTAGTCTACGACGGAGTCGTACTGACGACCCAGCGTTACTGCGCCAAACCGATCTGAATTCACACCGACGTATGCCTGACGGCCGAACATGCGCCCCGACTGTCCCAGTTTTCCGGAGTTCACGTCAAAGCCATTTTCGAGCGTGAAAATAGCCTTCAACCCTCCGCCAAGATCCTCGGAACCGCGCAGCCCCCAGCGGCTCCCCTGCGCAAAGCCGCTCTGCATCTGAACTGCCGAATGTCCGCCTGTGTTATTCGTATAGTTCAAACCTTCGTCTATCAAGCCATACAGCGTTACGCTGGTTTGCGCCATTGCCACCGTCGGGACCGCAACACAGCCGAGCGCCGCACCGGCGATCAGGAGCTTCTTCATTTCATCAATTCCTTGATATGTTGACCAGTCTTCTGTCCATCGCCAGCGTCTCTCGACATCCCGCACAGCGAACCCCTGACAGAAGAAGGCCACACTCTAGGAGCATTAAAATTCCACTCTCGCAGCAATTCAATATTGCTGAAATTCTGTTGCGTCCATTCCACTGACAGGACACAACACCAACTTTAAAGAGACGACTCGCAACCAGCCAGGTTTCCTAGAACCCACTCCACACCAGATCTGGACACATTTGCATAGGGTTTTCTGTCGACCGCTGAGCGTGTCCGAAGGACCTCTTCTCGTAGAATTCCGCCACAAAATCTATAAAGGTGCGGAGGACGATTGGCATATGCCGATGGCTGGAATATAAAAGCCACACCGTCCATTGGCTCTCGCAAAGCTCCGCATCGTTAAGGACCATCCGCAATCTTCCGTCCGACAACTCGTCCATAACGACAGACCTCGGAAGTCGGGCGAGTCCCAGTCCAGCGCACGCGGCCCTCTTCACCATGAGTGGACTTTGCAAATTCATGATTGGCCGAACCACGACACGCTGCGTTCCATTTCGATCGCGAAACTCCCAGTATCGACTCGGAGCATCGGACGCAAGGAGCACATCGTGCGATGCCAGATCGGCAAGTGTTCGTGGCGCGGCATTCCGCTCCAGATACGATGGACTCGCGACAATCACGTCGCACGTTTGCGCGATTGGTTTGCATATGAGCGATGAATCCTTGAGTCGCCGCGCGGCGTTGAAGCAAATATCGAAGCCTGCAGGATCGATATCCGACATAGTCTCGAAAACGGATAGTTCGAAGTTCATTCGCGGCTGGAGGCTTCTGTATCCGGTGAGTAGATGTGGGAGATCTGTCGACGCAAACGACGCCGATGCAGAAATGCGGAGACTACCGGCAGGTTGCTGCGTCGCATCTGCAACGCACTCGTCCATTGATTCCAGAAGCTTCATGAGATCAATGGCATATTCCAGATATTGCTTTCCCACTGGCGTCAGCGAAACGTGTCTTGTCGTTCGATTCACGAGACGAACATCCAGATCCTTCTCAAGCATCGCGACTCCGCGCGTTACGACTGAACTTGACACCCTTAGCTGCTTTGCGGCTTCAGCAAAACTCAGACATTGGGCGACCGTCACAAATATACGGATGGAAGCGAGCTTGTTCATTGGAATGGAGCGGAAATCACAGGATCCGATGGCGTCTTATCCCTTGTCACAAAGCGCCAGAATGCCCGCAAGTTGCAACAGGTTTCGACAGGTAGGTATCGAAAGGGTACAGAGGCACGCTTGCGCGTTTCCGTCAATCCGATTACGAACCTGTTATCTTTTTCTCCAGATCCCTACTCCGCCGGGAGAGACGCGTGCTTCTTCGACGATTCAGGCAATGTTTGTAAAGAATTCCCACTATCGAGCCGCATCGAAGACTGAGCCTATTCTGCACCGCTTAAGCGATGCTTAAGCAACTTGCTGGAGAAATTATAAGAAGGTGTACTTGACCGACATTCTTATCGGAGAGTCCGACACTATTGGCTTTATTACGCGGCCATGAGCTGTTGCGCTTTCTTCGGTGCGACGTCGTAGCTCAACAGTTACTTTGCGGGGTACGGGGGAAAGGCTATCCTAACGAGGACAGGTTCGTGGAAAGATCACGGCAGACTGCGGTAAGGCTATCGCTTTACCGTCCGTCGTACGTGCGAATAGTACTGAGTCTATGTCGAGTGCCGCGCCTGCCCACCTGCACCATGCACACGGCCGACCACTCGGGAGAGCGCCACGATTATCGCAAGCGTCGCGAGATACCCGGCAATCTGAATTCCTGCCGGCCTTGCGGTATAGCCAATGAGGGCATGCAGCATCTTTCCGACGACACTGGTCTCCGCGAGCAGCCAGGATGTATCCCACATAGCGTCTCCCAAAGACGGTAAAAGCCCCGCTGATACGAGGTAGCCGATGCCCTGACTGGCCATGCCTGCCGCAAGGAGCACAATGAGTGCGTTGGTCACCGAAAAGAGGCGCTTCAGCGGGATCTGAAGCAGTCCGGCATACATGCCTGCGCCGAGGCCCACGCCACCGGCAACGCCCAGCAGGGCACCCAAGGCCATCTGGGGAGTTTGACCGGGCTCACCGACTGCAATGCCATAGAGAAACAGAACTGTTTCTGATCCCTCGCGAAGTACGGCCACTCCCACGACCACGGCGAGACCTGTAAGCGGCCGACTACCGGCTGCGACGGCCTTACCGACGGCGGCAATCTGCTTCGCCATTTCACGACTATGTTTGCCCATCCACACGCTGTGCCATCCAAGCATAACTACTGCAACAAACATGACGCAGGCATTGAAGACTTCCTGACCCATTCCGGAGGCCCACGAAGAAATGGCATCTGCAAAGACGGCGATGAGACCGGCACCGATAATCCCGCCAAGCAGACCGCCACTCACCCACCATCCCCGATGGGCAACTCCCTTGGTCGCTGCGAGCACAATCGAGACAACCAACGCTGCTTCAAGGACTTCGCGGAAAACGATAAGCGCAGTAGATAGCATGATCAGATAAGCATTCATTCGACTGTGGGACGAGTCATGGAATCAGCCCCGTGATACTCGTCGTGAAATTCGTAGACTCCACCTTCAGCGGACCCATAGATGCCTGGAAGTCGCGACGCTGTCAGTCAGTAAGGTATTGAAAGCGATAATAAAAGCGATTCTCATCCGATTGCTTAAGTCCCCTGAGCTTGAGTGGTTAAGCCATTTCAGTCTGACAGTGCGACGCTATCCCCTAGCACGCCGCTTTTGATTTTCATTCTCAGACCTTGACTACGCTTTCACCGTAAGCACTACGTAATCCCACGTTCAACTTGCTGGAATCAAATGACACTCGTTCTCATTTGTATTGACGATTTGTCTCCGCCTACCTAACATTTACTGATTGCGACGGTATTCGTCGGATGGTCATAAGCGTCACGCGCACATCGGCATCGCGCGGCACATCCATAGAACAACTAAAGGACTTTTCGATGAAATTCATCCGATCAATCGGATCTGGTCCGCTCATTGCGTCGCGGGCGTCGCTGCGCAAAGCGACCATTGCTGCATTGTTTGCATGCGCACCGCTCTTCGCGCAATCGGCCGCCCACGCGGAGTCCAATCCTGACGCCATACCGGAAGCGCCTGAGGCCGACCTCGGCATCCAGGCGAAGCCGACGGGACAATGGACCGGTTTCTGGACACGCGAAACCATGCTCGGCGACATCGGCGGATTGCGACCATGGCTCGGAAAGTACGGTGTGACCTTTCAGTTGACGGAAACGAGCGAATATCTCGCGAACCTGCGCGGTGGCCTGTCGCGCGGAGGGGCCTACGACGGTCTCACGACGGCAACCGTGCAGATGGACACGCAAAAGGCGTTCGGGCTACCGGGCGGCTTGTTCAATGTCAGCGCACTGCAGATTCACGGCCGGAATCTGAGCGCAGACCGGCTCGGCACGCTGAACACCGCAAGCGGCATCGAAGCTGAAGCGACGACGCGTCTATGGGAGTTGTGGTACCAGCAGTCATTCCTCGACAAGCGCCTCGATGTGAAGATCGGTCAGCAAAGTATCGACCAGGAATTCATGACCAGCCAGTACGCGGCAACCTTCATCAACACGATGTTTGGCTGGCCTGCCCTGCCGTCGTACGACATGCCGTCGGGCGGTCCTGCCTATCCGCTATCCGGGTTGGGGGTGCGCGTGCGCGGGCAGATCACGCCCTCTCTAACGGCGCTCGCCGGCGTCTACTCAGGCGACCCGCTGGGCAACAATCCCGACAACATTCATGGCACCAACTTCAACCTGCACAACGGCGCGTTGTGGATCGGCGAACTGCAGTACGCAATCAACCAGCCTGCCGATGGCGAAATGACGGGCATGGACAGCAACAAGCTGCCGGGTACGTACAAGATCGGTGTCTGGTACAACAGCAACCGCTTTGATGACCAGCGCTTCGACAACACTGGCCTGTCGCTCGCGAATCCGGCGACGACGGGCATTCCGCAGTCCCATCACGGCGACTACAGCATCTACGCAGTCGCCGACCAGATGGTGTGGCGCCCCAATCCCGACGAGCCGCGCAGCGTGGGCGTCTTCGCACGCGTGATGGGCGCTCCGGGCGATCGCAACCTGGTCAGCCTTTCGGCGAATCTGGGCGTCGTGCTGAAAGCACCGTTCAAGGGTCGCGACGATGACAGCGTCGGCCTCGCCGTCACTTACATCAAGGTGGGCAACCACGTGCACGATCTCGATCTCGACAACCGCGATTTCTCGGGCGGTCCGTACGGTGTGCGCACAAGCGAAACAGCGCTGGAAGCAACCTACATCTATCAGGCGGCGCCCTGGTGGCAAATACAGGCCGACGCGCAGTACACGTTCAATGCAGGCGCCGGCCAGAATCCGAACGATCCGACTCAACCGCTACGCAACACATTCGTGGTGGGCGTGCGAACCAACATCACGTTCTGAGCGCCGATCTCACAGAACATCTTTCGACCCTATTGAAGCAACCCCATCATGACGGCAAAACAGGCTGTGAGCGCAAATATGAATACAAGGAAGGCCCGGCTTTCGCGTGAACTTGCGAGGCGAGTCCGCACAAAGGCCGCATACGTTGCGGGCATGCTGGCGCTCATCGCCACGTGCACCGCTCAAGCCGAACCCCAAGGGTTTCTCGAAACCCTGCATCGCAATACGACGCTCGTCAACACTGTGCCCGATAACGGCGATCAGAATCCTTACGCGATCGTCGTCGCGCCGGTCTCGGCGGGTTCGGTGAAACAGGGCGACGTACTGGTCGACAACTTCAACAACTCGGCCAATCTGCAAGGTACGGGTAGTACGATCGTCAACTATCACCCCGACACGAAGCAGATAACACTGTTCGCGCAGATTCCGCGCGATCTGAAAGATTGTCCCGGCGGCGTTGGTCTCTCGACTGCAATGACCATGCTCAAGTCCGGCTGGGTGATCGTCGGCAGCACACCGAGTAATGATGGCACCACGGGCACCAAAGGCGCCGGCTGTCTGGTCGTGCTCGACTCGCAGGGCAAAGTGACCTCGACCATCTCCAGCCCGAACATCAACGATCCATGGGGCAACATGGCCGTCGTCGACAACGGTACGAGTGCGACCTTGTTCATCAGCATGGCGGGCTTCGGCGTCGGCGGCGCGGATGGCGAGCCGCCCGTGTTCAAGCAGGCGACTGTGCTGCGCCTCGACCTCGATATTCCGCAAGGCAAGCCGCCCGTCGTGAAGAAGGAAACGGTGGTGGGCAGCGGCTTCGGCGCGCAGGCAGACAAGGGCGTGTTCCTCGTGGGACCGACGGGGCTCGCGCTGTCGGCGGATCAAAAGCTGCTGTTTGTGTCGGACGCAATCGGCAACCGCGTCAACGAGATCGACGAGCCGATGACGCGCGATACCAGCGCCGGTGTCGGACGGCAGCTCACGGCAGACGGCCTGCTGCATCGCCCGCTCGCGATGGTGACGGCGCCCAACGGCCATCTGCTGGTGACGAATGCACTCAACGGACAGGTCGTCGAGATTGTCCCCGCCACGGGCAAGCAGCTCTACGCGCGCTGGATCGATACCGACAAGGCGCAGACACCGCCTGGCAACGGCGACCTGTTCGGCATCGCGATGACGCCCGAGGGCGATGGCTTCTACTATGTACAGGATGACGTGAACACGCTGGTGATCGCGAAGTGACGGCAACAGACAAGCAGCAAGAGGCAGCATCATGACGAACGATCAATCCCCACCGTCGCGGCCTGGCCGGCGCGGCTTTTTGAAAGCCGGCGGAGCCGCCGTCGCGGCGGGCGCCGGACTCGCCACGTCGAGCGTTACGCATGCCGCGTTGACGCGCACCCACGCCGACGACGTGCAACGCCAGATCGAACCGTTCTACGGCGCGCATCAAGGCGGCGTCGTGACGCCGCAGCAGAGTCATAGCTACCTCGCGGCTTTCGATCTGAAAACCGACAAGCGCGAGGAAGTGATCGCGCTGCTGCGCGAGTGGACCCAGGCCGCCGCGCGCATGACGCAAGGCAAGCCCGCCGGCTCGCTCGAAACAGCCGACGACAAACCCGCCGCCGATTCCGCCGATGTACTCGGCCTCGGCGCGTCGTCGCTGACCATCACATTTGGCTTCGGCCCGGGTCTGTTCACGTCGCGCGACGGCAAGGACCGCTATGGCCTCGCGAGCAAACGCCCTGCCGCGCTCGTCGATCTGCCGCGATTCAACGGCGACCAGCTGATCGCCGAGAAGACGGGCGGCGACCTGTTCGTGCAGGCGTGCGCGAACGATGCGCAGGTCGCGTTCCATGCCGTGCGGCAACTCGCGCGCATGGGTTACGGCGCGATCCAGATGCGCTGGGGCCAGGCGGGCTTCCTGTCGGGTCCGAAAGGTCAGACGCCGCGCAATCTGATGGGCTTCAAGGACGGCACCAACAATCCGTCGACGGCGAAACCGCCGCTGATGAACCAGTTCGTCTGGGCCAATGCCGCCGACGCGCCGTGGATGCAAGGCGGCACCTATACGGTCGTGCGCCGCATCCGCATCACACTCGAACACTGGGACCAGATGGAACTCGGCTTCCAGGAACAGGTTTTCGGACGGCACAAATACAGCGGCGCGCCGATCGGCCAGAAAAACGAGTTCGATGCCGTCGATCTGAAGGCCGTGGACAAGGACGGCAACCCCGTCATTCCCGACAATTCGCACGTGCGCCTCTCGAATCAGGCGAACAATGCGGGCGCGCAGATCCTCCGTCGTTCGTATTCGTACAACGACGGCACGAACTTCTATATCGAACGCTGGCCGCCATGGCGCCAGGAAACGGAATATGACGCGGGTCTCATCTTTATCGCGCATCAGGCGGACCCGCGCACAGGCTTCATTCCGATCAACGAAAAGCTCTCGAAGTTCGACGTGATGAACCAGTTCACGACGCACATCGGCAGCGCGATCTTCGCCGTGCCGCCGGGCGCGCGTGAAGGTTCGTATGTCGGGGCAGGACTGTTCGAAGCATAAGTGCCGTATGTAGGCGTAAAGCACGCTCAAGCGGCCATTCAATAACGTCAAGAAGAAGAGGTTGAATTCATGAACCGTTCCTGGTTTGGAGCAATGCGTCACGCGGCGCGCGTGACGGCCCTGTCGCTTTCGATCGCCGCCGCTACAGGCACAACAGGCGCATACGCCGCATCGATTACGGTGTACAGCGCGCAACACGAGCAGGTCATGAACATGCTCGCGAAAGACTTCGAAAAGCAGTCGGGCATTTCAGTGAAGGTCCGCAATGGCGAAGGCCCGGCACTCGCTGCGCAACTAGTCGCCGAAGGTTCAGCATCACCCGCCGATGTGTACTTCACCGAGAACTCGCCCGAACTGATGCTGCTCGAAGAAAAGGGCCTGCTGAGCAAGGTCGATCCCGCCACCATCGGCACCATTCCCACGCGCTACAGTTCGCCGACGGGACAATGGGTCGGCGTGACCGCCCGCGAAAGCGTGCTCGCGTACAACACGGCGAAGATCCAGCCTTCGCAACTGCCCGCGTCGATCTTCGATCTGGCGAAGCCCGAGTGGAAGGGCAAGGTCGGCATCGCGCCCAGCGACGCGGATTTTCTGCCGCTGGTAAGCGCCGTGCTCGCGTTGAAGGGCGAAGCGCAAACGCTGCAATGGCTCAAGGGCCTCAAGGCAAACGCGCAGATTTTCGACGACGACGAAGGTGTCGTGGCCGCCGTGAATCGTGGCGGCGTCGTCACGGGCGTGATCAACAACTACTACTGGGCGCGTCTTCATACCCAGCTGGGCGACAAGTCGACGCGTAGTGCGATCTATCACTACACCAATGGCGACGTCGGTGGACTCGTGAACGTGTCGGGTGCCGCGATCATGAAGACCGCGCACAACGCCGACGGTGCGCAGCAGTTCCTGAAGTATCTGGTGAGCGAGCGCGCCCAGACGCTGATGGCAAACAGCCACGTCAGCTATGAATATCCGCTGCATGCCGGCGTCGCACCCGATCCGCTGCTCAAGCCGTTCAACGAATTGCAGCCGCCGTCTCTCACACTCGAACAACTCGGCGACGACAGCCAGGCGGGCAAGCTGCTGCGCCAGGCCGGTCTGCTGTAAAGGAACGACAGGTGAGCGAGGTGACCGACATCGGCGAAGCTGTCGCTGCGATCCAGGTTTCTGCCGATGTCCGCGCGCGCGACGGCAAGCGCGCGCCCCGCGGTCTGCTGGCGGGCGCCGCCGTCAGTGCACTGCTGGTGCTGCTGCCGCTCGCGTTCACGTTCTACCGCGCGACGACCGTCGGCTTCAGCGATGCAGCGGAACTCGTGTTCCGCCCGCTCGTCGGCGAGTTGCTCGGCAATACACTGCTGATCACGGTCAGCGCGACGCTGGCGTCGGCTGTCATCGGTACGGCGGCCGCGTGGTTCGTCGAACGCACGGATGTGCCGGGCCGTCGCCTGTGGGCTGTCGCCAGCGCGGCGCCGCTCGCAATGCCCGCCTTCGTCACGAGCTACGCGTGGGTGTCGATCAGCCTCGATCTGCAGGACTTCGCGGGCGCGCTGCTCGTCATCACGTCATCGTATTTTCCGCTCGTGTATCTGCCCGTCGCGGCCGCGTTGCGCGGCATGGACCCCGCGCTCGAGGAAAGCGCTCGCGCGCTCGGCTGCGGACGCTGGGCGACCTTTGCGCGCGTCGTGCTGCCGCAATTGCGACCTGCGCTGCTCGGTGGGATGCTGCTGGTCGCACTCGGCGTGCTGTCGGAGTTCGGCGCGTTCCAGATGCTGCGTTTTCGCACCTTCACCACCGAAATCTACGCGGAATACCGCACCAGTTTCGACAATAGCGGCGCTTCGCTGCTCGCGTGTCTGCTGATCCTGCTGTGTCTCGTCTGTCTTGCGTTCGAGTTTCGCGTGCGTGGCAGCGCACGCTATGAACGCGTCGATCGCGGCGCGAGGCGGGCGGCGCTGCGTTACGAACTGGTCGGCTGGCACTGGCTCGTGCTGGCGGGTTTCGCTGCGCTGGGCATCGTCACGCTTGGCGTGCCGCTCGGCATGATCGGCTACTGGCTGACACAGGAAGGCGTAGCCGCCACAACGCCCGCCGAAGTCTCGCCGGAACTGCTGTTTAACGCGACGTTATCGTCCGTTGGGTTCGGTCTCGCTGCAGCGATGCTCACAACGCTGCTCGTGCTGCCGCTCGCATTTCTGCTCGCGCGTTACCCGGCGCGGCTCGCAACGGTGTTCGAGCGCACGGTGTTTCTCGCGCAAGGCGTTCCCGGCCTCGTGGTCGCGCTGGCAATCGTCTCGCTCGCCGTGCACGCATTGCGGCCGCTCTATCAAGGCACGACACTTCTGATCGTGGCGTACGCGATCCTCTTCATGCCGCTCGCGCTCGTCAGCGTGCGGGCGGCACTGATGCAGGCGCAGCCGCGCCTCGAAGACACGGCGCGCGCGCTCGGTCTCAATGCGATGCAAACCTTCGTGCGCGTGCTCCTGCCGTTGGCCGCACCTGGACTTGGCGCCGCGGCCACGATGGTGTTCATCTCGGTCGTGACGGAACTCAACGCAACATTATTGCTTTCCCCCATCGATACCCATACGCTCGCCACGCAAGTCTGGTCCGACACATCGACGCTCGCATTCGCCGCGGCCGCGCCCTATGCGGCACTCATGACGGCGATTTCGCTGTGCGCATCGGGCGTGCTGTTCGTCTTGCTGGGACGATCGGCCCTGACCGCGCGCGCCTCCGAATCCCCTTTGATTTCCAAATGAGCGAACTCCGAATCAGCGGGCTGCGCAAAGCCTTCAACGGTTGTGCTGTACTGCACGACGTCGATCTCGCCGTCCAACCGGGGACGTTGCTCGCGTTGCTCGGTCCATCGGGGGGCGGCAAAACGACATTGCTGCGGGTGTTGTGCGGCTTCGATCGCGCCGACGCCGGTACGATCGAAATCGACGGCATACGCGTCGTGGACGACAACCTGCATGTGCCGACCGAGCAACGGCGGATCGGCTACGTGCCCCAGGAAGGTGCGCTCTTCCCGCATCTTTCCGTGACAGAGAACATTGTGTTTGGGCTGCCACGCACACAGCGACGCGCACGTCATCGTGTCGCGGAACTCCTGAGGCTGGTGGGTCTGTCCGATGACTACGCGCAGCGCATGCCACAACAGTTGTCGGGCGGTCAGCAACAGCGTGTGGCACTCGCGCGTGCGCTTGCGCCTTCCCCTTCGCTCGTGCTGCTGGACGAGCCGTTCTCGTCGCTGGACGCCGCGCTGCGGCTCGAAACACGAGAAGCCGTCGCCGAGGCTCTCGCGGCAACGGGCGCAACGGCCATACTGGTCACGCACGATCAGGCGGAAGCACTGTCGCTAGGACATGAAGTGGCCGTGCTGTGGGAGGGCAAACTCATCCAGCGTGCTGCACCTCAAACACTCTATCGGCGACCTGCGACCCGTGAACTCGCCGCATTCATCGGCGATGCGGTATTGCTGCCCGGCATCGCGGAGAACGGCATCGCAATGTGCCCGCTCGGAAGGCTGCAACTCGTCGCGCCTGTTCCCAATGGCCGCGTCGACGTCATGATACGGCCAGAACAGATCCATCTCCTGTCCGCGTCCGAAACGGCGGCAGACCACAGCACTGTTCAGGACGCGCTGGTAACAAGCATCACCTACAACGGAAGGGACGCAGATATCTGCCTTCAACTATCCAGCGCCGCGCAATCTATCATTCGCGCAAGAGTGCCGGGGCACCGTTCTCCAAAGGTTGGTGAGCGCGTCCGGCTAAGCGTCGATAGTGACGTGATCGCCTATCCCCATCGATAAAGTGTACAGCCTCGCCATGCAAGGCCATCCCCGGGCTGATTTCCTTAGTGATGCGCGAACAGTCGGCTGCTACTTCCTTCTTTGACCTGCTCCACCGCTTGCATTGGCTCTCGACCTCTTAAGCATTGCATAAGGAAAATCGATCTTTTCAAAAGGTCGTGCGACAGCAAATTGGCGCGTTTGAAAGAAGAACAAAGCATTCTGTAATCACCTAAGCATTCGATAAGCAATGCGCCCTCATAGTGCAGCATGAAGTTCTGATCTGCACCTCGATTACCGAGCCGGGTATCGTGAAAAAATGGGGGGAAGGAATGTCACATCGACACGTCGCACCGATGCAAAACAAGGTTCCGGAGGTCACGATCGCTTTCTGGACAATCAAGATCTTGTCCACCACGGTCGGCGAAACAGGTGCCGATTACCTCGCTGTCCATGTCGGCCTGGGCGCCACGTTGACGATAGCAATCACGCTTTCCATGCTCGCTGCCTCGCTCGTTACACAGTTGAGCACACGAACCTATGTGCCGTGGATCTACTGGCTAACTGTCGTGCTGGTAAGCGTGGTCGGCACGCAACTGACGGACGTGCTCACTGATGTTCTTGGAGTAAGCCTTTACACGAGTACGGCCGCATTCGCGGTACTACTCAGCGTTATTTTCGGGACCTGGTACTACCGAGAAAAGACCCTCTCCATTCACACGATCGTCACCCGTCATCGCGAACTCTTTTACTGGACTGCGATCCTCGTCACGTTTGCACTGGGCACAGCAGCTGGAGACCTTGCGACCGAAGCGTTAGGGCTCGGTTTCAGTCTCGGCGTCGTCATATTCGGCGTCATGCTTGTCATGATGGGAGTTGCGGCCTACCTCGGCGCCGATCGCGTGCTGATCTTCTGGCTTGCCTACATTCTGACCCGGCCATTTGGCGCGTCACTCGGCGATCTTCTATCCCAGGCAACTGAGTATGGCGGACTTGGATTGGGTACGGTCGTCACCAGCATTGCCTTTCTCTGCGTCATTGTGGTCCTGGTATTCCTGCATACCGCTGCGAGAGTCCGGCAAAGCAGGATCAGCAGTACCTAGTTGCACGCCCCTCTTTTACCCGTTCACCGTCATCTTTCAACCGGAGGATTAACAATGAAGCGTGCCATCGTCAATTCCGCACTCTTGCTCGTAACAGCCAGCGCCGTCGCGGCCAGTCACACATCGGACATGCATGCGCCGCTGTGGGTTGCCGCTTTGTCGCCCATCTCGTCGGCAAACGCTGCCACAGAGGTATCGAAGCTCGGCGATCTTTCGAAGTTCCGCGTGATCGTTGTCGACACCTCGAAGCTGGTCGACGCCAACGACCTCGCGGGCGCAAAAAAGCGGATCAAGGACCTGGAAACGTCGTGGGACGAGGCCGAAGCGGGACTGAAGCCACGCGCCGCCGCAGACTGGCACAAGCTCGACAAGTCAATCGACGACGCGCTCGAGGCTCTTCGCGAAAGTTCACCTAGCCAAGCCAAGTGTAAAAAGACACTCGCGGATTTGCTCGCGTTGATGGATCGGATGAGTGGCAAGGCTTGAGGTCAGTGTCAGGTTCCTCCTCTTAAGACTTTGATAAGCAACAGGCCGCGACAATCCACCCATTCGGGAGAAAACGCACCATGCGCCTGTTGCTGGTAGAAGATGACGAGATGATCGGCGAGCCTGCCGCAAGCGGGCCCTATACCCGTTCGGCACTCGAAGACAAGTTGTACGGATGGGGCGAAGAAATCGCCAGCAACGCGATCGAAGTGCATGTACATGGTCTGCGGCGCAAGATCGGTGCTGACCAGATAGTGACCGTGCGTGGTGTCGGTTACCGGCTCAAGCGATGCGAATGACGTCGATCCGGCGCTGGCTGCTGGGATGGCTGATTGCAGGCCTCGCGGTCTCGGCGTTGACGGCCGGCTATGGCATCTTCCACACCGCGCGCGACGAAGCCAGCGAGCTATTTGATTTCGAGCTCCGCACGGTCGCCGAATCGCTTCCCGCAAACATCAGCACCACCGATACTATCCTGCAGAGCAAGCCTGATTTCGAAGGTTTGTCCGAAGATCGTCTTTTCATCGAGGTCTGGGATCAGGCAGGTGGGAGCGTCTACAGATCGCTGGGTGGAATTGATCTTGCACGCTTCCCTGCGGGTCTGCGCACAATCGAACATGACGAGTACCACTGGCGCGTATACGGCGTTCAGCAGGGCTCTCGCTTCGTACAGATCGCGCAACCCATCTCCGTGCGCGAGAATCTCGCACTTCGCCTTGCATTACGCACACTGGCGCCGCTAGCACTGTTCTTCCCGGTCATCATCGCGATCGTTCTTATCGTTGTTGGGCGAGGGCTTGCTCCGCTAGCGGAAATCTCCCGCGCGTTGACTACACGATCTTTCGATTCTCTCGAACCGCTGCACCTCGACGCAGCTACACCCCTCGAAATCAGGCCACTCGTCAATGCATTGAATGATCTGCTGCATCGACTGGACGTAGCGTCACAAACGCAACGGACGTTTGTCGCGGATGCCGCGCATGAACTACGATCACCGCTGGCCGCATTGAAACTTCAATTGCAGTCCGCTGAGCGCGATGGATCACTGATTGGAAACAAGACGACGTTCGAACGCATCGAAGGTCGCCTCAATCGACTCATCCATCTTGTGCACCAGTTGCTCACGCTCGCCCGCGAAGAAGCGCAGATAGGCGCCCATTTCCAGTCGGTAAGCCTGCGCCGGCTGTGCGAGCGTGTAGTCGCCGATTTCTCGCTGCTCGCGGAGGAAAAGCAGATCGATCTTGGCCTTGAATGCGCTTCAACCGCGCAGGCGGATGACACCTACAAGGCTAGTGTGGAACCCGCTGGCATCGAAGTGTTGCTGAGCAACCTGATCGACAATGCGATTCGCTATACACCGCGCGGCGGCAAGGTCGATGTCATTCTCACGCGCGAAGCCGGGACGATCAGCGTTTGCGTATCCGACAGCGGCCCGGGCATACCAGACGGGGAACGGGAACGTGTATTCGATCGTTTTTATCGCAGCGCAGGTACCAAGGAGCAAGGCAGCGGTCTCGGGCTGGCGATTGCGCTAAAAATTGCGCAGCGTCACCATGCATCGCTCCAAATGCAAAACAATCTCGAACAGCCTGGTCTGCGGGTCACGTTAGTTGGACTGCGCGTAGAAAAGCCATCGCTACCATAGAGTCGACCCATGGCTTGACCAGATCGAACTCCAGAATTACGCGAGTTCGAACCGGTCAAAGTCGATCAGATCACATCTATTGCACAGTGATGACTTCCTTCATGTTCGGATGTATGCCGCAAAACACGTTATAGACACCCGGCTTGTCGAACTTGAATTGATAGGTGTCGTTCTGATCCAGCGCGGCGGAGCGAAACAGGCCGGAGTCGCTAACCACGGTATGCGGTTCGCCGTCCAGATTTTTCCAGGTCACCGTCGAACCCGCTTTAATCGTGGTAGACATCGGTGAAAACATAAAATTCTTGATAAGCACAGCATTGACGTCTTGCGCCTGCGCGACAGTCATCCCTGAAGTTAATGCCGCCACGATCATCCCGATTCCAACAGAGACAACCAGCGTACGACGAAAGATGGCAGATAGCATGATCCGGTTCCTTGCTTGATAAGTAGGTGGTGATTGCAATCAGACGAGCGTCGAGTCGGAAAGCGTGGCCTTGAGCGGGTGACGCGAGATCTTGATGCTGGTCACGCCAAGCATGCTGGCAAGCTGATCGCTCGCCACCTTGAGCGGCATAGGCCCAGGGCCATTCCCCGCCGTCGGTTGCGGATAGGCGGTCGAGCGCGCGGTATGAAAAGTGATATTCCCCTCCACCTTGGACACGATCTGATGGATATGTCCATTCAGTACGGTGACCGAGCCGAACCGCTTCAGGTAGTCCATCGCCCGGCCGGCGTCGCCCGTGCCCCATCCCCACGGTTCGTAAATCGTCCACATCGGCATGTGTGCGAAGACAACAATCGGCGTGCTGGACGAGCGCCCCTTCAGATCTTTTTCCAACCATTCAAGCTGGTCGTCGCCAAGACTCCCCAGACCATTCGGCTTGAAATGCATCACATTGACGAGCCCGATGAAGTGCACGCCGTTGTGGTCGAAGCTGTAGTACCCCTTGTTGTCCGAGGCCTTGCCGAAGCGCTGGAAGTATTCGGTTCCAGGCCCGTCTGTCACATCGTGTTCTCCGGGCACGGTGTGCAGTTCGGTGATATTCAGCCCCGACAGCAATTGGGCAGCGAGGTCGAATTCCGCTGCCTTCGAGAGATGGGTGATGTCGCCCGTGTGTATCGTCAGTGCCGGCTTGACGGGCATCGCGTTGACGAAGTCAATCGTCTCCTTGAGCGTACCAGCGACATCCGGATTGGCTTCCTTGTTGAAGCCGATATGCGTGTCACTGATCTGAAGGAACAGGGGCACGCCTGAAGGTGCCGACTTGTCAGCCGTACCGGCGGCGAGCGCTAATTCAATTGGTGTGAGAATACCGCCGGCCAGGACGAACAGGGTGCCGGCGCCACCGTAGGCGAGGCATTTCAATGCGCTGCGGCGCGACGGATCGGAAGGAGTATCTGATGACATGATGTGCTCTCGATTGGGGGTTCAGAAGGTATAGACCGCCGAATCACCCAGTGGACCTCCTCCGACTGGGTTCAAGCACAAGACTGCTATGTCGTCGGTTCTATTCCCAAAACATGAACTCCTGTTGCTGGCGCCAACTCATCCGCTGACCTTTCGCGGCGCTGCTGCAACCCCGCTTGCTCTTGGTAAACGTGGCCGCAGGGTCGCGTTGTCCTCATCGGTTTCCGTTTAGCGCGGAATATCCGGCGCATGTGTACGGTCTAGCAGGCAGGACACACAAAATGGGGAATCGAAATGGACATCATCGACCTGGCCCGTGAATCGGGATTGACAGTCATCCTCGATGGCAGAATCGGCCGCGAGGAATACCACAGCGTATGCGGCTCGATCTCGGCGTTGTCGCGATTCGCCGAATCGGTAAGTCAGTACGCAGCGACCCCGGATGACTACGCACCGCGCCGGTCCTCAGCGACCAACGCGTCTGGTCAGTCACGCCGTGGTCGTAACGGATGTGCAGAAATATCCGGTGCCATGGGTGCCTGCCCACCGTGTGCCACGCAACGCTTGCCGCAATCCGAAACGGGTAGCGTCGATGGCATGTCCCGCACATCCGCGAATTGAGGTTTCGGGTGCAATCCGTTCTGCGCCGTCTTCAGCTCGGGTCAGGCATCGTGTTGCTGACCTATCTCTTCCTCCATCTGATCAATCACGCGCTCGCCATCTGGTCACTGGAACTTGCCGGGCGCGGTCTGCTGGTGGCGTTGTGGCTCTGGCGTAGCATCCCGGGCACATTCGTGCTGTACGGTGCGGCATCACTGCATTTTTCGCTCGCGTTGCATACGATTTACGCGCGCCGCCAATGGACGCTAGGGCCGGCAGAATGGATCCGCCTCTGGGCAGGCCTCAGCCTGCCGCTGCTGCTCATCCGCCACGCGGTGACGACCCGGCTGGCCTCCACGCTCTATGGCTTCGAGCCAAACTATGAGCGCGTCGTCATCACGCTGCTCACAAGTGGCACGCAGGGACTGCAACTTGCGCTGCTCGCCCCCGGCTGGGTACATGGATGCCTCGGATTGTGGTTCCGGTTGCGCCATCATCCATTGGCGCAACGCATGAAACCCGCATTGCTTACGTTCGCTATCCTCTTGCCGCTGCTGTCTGCGGGAGGCTTTATCCAGATGATGCGAACCGTCGAGACAAAGAACTTCATACTCCCGGCCCCCGATCCGAAGCTGGTTGCCCATCAGCTCGCCCTGGATGCCTGGCGTCACGATCTCGTCGCCATCTACCTCGTGGTGACGATCACCGCATTCGTTGCTGGCCAGATGCGCAACGGACTCGAACGACGAAGACAGGAGAAGAATCGCTGAATACCTGATACGTCACGGCAAGACGCGAAGTCCGCAACTCGCGCCAGGTTCGAAAGCAAGACGCAGAAAAGTTCTGAGCAGCGGTTCTCAATTGACGTGCCTTCCAGACCGATCTGATCCGTCCTCCGCTAATCGAAGTTCTGAGTTGCCGTGCGATGAGCGGAAGCCCCATGTCAGCTTCCTTCGTGATAGCACTCGCGAGCGAAGAGCCGCTCGGCCCGCGAGAACTATCCGCTCGCGCTTTTTACATCCCCACCGCTGTGATGTCGAAGCCCGCCGTGGCCACCCCGTTGCGCACGCTCGGCTGTTGGCCATCGCCAGGCTGTCGAGCACACCCGTGACCCGTATCGCCCCCCTCGAGCGCGAGGACGAAAATCCGCATGGCCGAATTGATACCAAAATTGTCGATTGAGACAGTATTTTCCGGCGCGTTACGTTTGTACAGTGTCGATCACCGCATGGGCGCTCACGCGGGCCTGGAGAACAAAGGCTGACCGCCAATCCCCAAATCAGAAGCAAATCCGGAGTACACAGATGAACGAGCATGCCCACGTAGATGGGATTTATCCCTTCCCGGCTGCGATGCAGACGCGGACGATCGAAACCAACGGCACATCCATCCATGTGCGGGTGGGCGGTCATGGTCCAGCCGTCGTCATGCTGCACGGCTTCGGCACAACGGGCGACATGTGGGGGCACCTGGCGAGCGCACTCATCGAAGACCACATGATTGTCGTGCCCGACCTGCGCGGCTTGGGCCTCTCGTCGAAGCCCGACGGCGGCTACGACAAGAAGAATCAGGCGGCGGACGTGGTGGGCGTGCTGGACGCTCTGGGTGTGCATACGGCCGAATTGGTGACGCACGACATCGGCATCATGGTCGGCTTCGCAGTTGCCGCCACCCACCCCGATCGCGTGAACCGATGGGTAGCGATCGATGCGCCCCTGCCCGGCGTCGGACCCTGGGATCAGATCACACAGGATCCGGCTATGTGGCACTTTGGCTTCGGTGGTCAGGACATGGAGCGCCTCGTCGCCGGCCGCGAGCGCATCTATCTCGACCGCTTCTGGAACGAACTTTCCCGGAACCCGAAGCGGTTTGATGAAGCGAAGCGCCAGCATTACGCGGCGCTCTATGCGCAACCCGGCGCAATGCGAGCGAGCTTTGCCCAGTTCCTGGCGTTCAGCCAGGATGCGTCCGACAACAGCAGGTTCCTCGCGCAGAGCAAGCTTCAGATGCCGGTCCTGGCCTTGGGTGGCGAAGCGACATTCGGCCCGATGATCGGCGCGGTAGTGCGGTGTGCCGCCGATGACGTCGAAAACGTGACCATCCCTGATTGCGGGCACTGGATCACGGAAGAACAGCCGGCCGCGACGACAAGACTTGTCGTCGACTTTCTGCATCGCCGTTCGTGAGCTAGCTAGCGTTACGTAGGCGGCGCCGTGTGGCTGGGTCCAGTCGCGCCGCAGCCTATCATCGACACTTAGGGAGTCTGATTTGAACAAGCACCTGATTGCAGCTTGCGTTCTCGCGTTGATCGCGGGATCAGCGATGGCGGCCACGACCACTTATAACCTTGACCCGAGGCACACCTATCCAAGTTTCGAAGCTGACCATTTCGGCGGCATTTCGGTGTGGCGAGGCAAGTTCACGAAAAGCAGCGGTGTCGTTACACTTGATCGCTCTGCAAAGACTGGCATGATCGACGTGTCGATTGACACCGCGTCGATTGACACGGGTAATGCGCAACTCGATACGCGTGTGAAATCGGATGAATTTTTCGATGTCAGCAAGTACCCGACCGCGACGTTCAAAGGTAGTGCGCTGCGCTTCGACGGCGACACGCCCATCGAAGTATCGGGCGACTTCACATTTCACGGGGTTACTAGACCGCTGACGTTGAAGATCGATTCGTTCAAGTGCTTCATCAACCCGCTGATCAAGCGCGAAGTGTGTGGTGCGGAAGCCAGCGCGCAATTCGACCGCGCCGACTACGGCGTGACTTGGGGCACCAATTACGGTTTCAGGACGCTGACTCGCTTGCAGATTCAGGTTGAAGGCGTGAAGGCGGACTAGGCTGTAGACGGCCATTGAGCACTTGCCAGATGAACCTCGTCGCCGTTTTTCAAATTGGTTTGTGCGCATCTGGCAAGTGTGATCCGATACGCTCGCGCTGAAAGCGCTGTTGAGTGGAAATCCGAAGGGCGAAACCATCGGTATCTGACTCGCCAGCATCGACAAAAGCAGACGCGATTTCCCAGTGTGCTGTCTGTATCTCGTCGGTCATCGCGAGTTCTTCTTTTGCGGCATGAAGGTCAATCCTCCTACCCTGCCCTTCTTTTGTCGCGGCGCACGTTCTCAGAGGTGCGCCTTTTTTATGCATACAGTTCTTTTTCTTGACCGGAAACATCCGGCAAAACGTGGGCCTTTAATTTGATGCCCTGACCCACGCGTTAGTCGCTTCGGACAATTTCATCTACCAGCCGAAACAGAAGCCGCCCCCACCAACGCCACAGCCCGCTCGCGTGCAGCCTGTCTCGCCGCGTGATCCACTTCGGGTCCAAGCAGCGTTTTCTCGACGACAACCGATTCGACGTTGGTGATGCCGACGGATCGCAGCCACGCTTCGATATAGGGCCGCTGAAAATCGAACGAATGGGCCGGTGTGCTCGAGTCGATCGAATAGTCGAGGCCTCTGGCATAGATCACCACCGCCTTCTTGTCTTTCAGCAGGCCCTGGAGCCCACGTTCATCGAACGAGAACAGGATGTCTCGCTGCGACACGACGTCGATGAAATGCTTCAGCTTGTACGGAATAGAAAAATTCCACAGTGGCACGGAGAGCAACAATGTATCCGCGTCGTGCAGCCGCTGCGCGAGGTGCCGGATGTCTGCCCACGCCTGCTGTTGGGCTTCGCTGAGCGGCGTGCCGCTCAGGTCCGCATATTTCGCATCGAGTGCATCGCCGTCGAATTCCGGCAAGTTAATCGACCACAGGTCGAGCACGTCGATCGGATGATCTGGATGAGCGCTGCGATAAGCCTCCAGATAGGCCCGTGCAACGTCGAGGGAAGCAGATCGCGTCTTGCGTGGCGACGATTCGATATGCAGCAAGGTCGGCATGGCAATACTCCTAGTGAGTTGACTACCGCCATCACAACATATTTCGATTTAAAATATAAACGAAGTATCTCAGCCTTATTCAGTTCAATTCGCACTGTATTGGAAGGACCATGTTCGATACCGTTCTGCTGCGCTCTTTCGTGGCCGTCGTCCAGGAAGGGGGGTTCACGCACGCCGCCGCGCGTCTCAATCTGACGCAATCCGCGGTAAGCGCGCATCTGCGACGTCTGGAAAAACAGACCGGCCGCGACCTGCTCGTGCGCACCACGCGCTCAGTGACGCTCACGCCGGACGGTGAACTTCTGCTGGGCTACGCGCGCGCCATCCTCGCGCTGAACCATGACGCACATGCGCAACTGCTTCGCGGGCCCAGCGAAGGTGCGATCCGGGTTGGCCTGTCCGAAGACCTCGCCAACGTCAGGCTGATGAATGTCATGCAGGCGTTCGCGGTCCGCTATCCGCGCATTGCCTTCAGCGTCAGGGTCGGCATTCCTGCCGAACTGCTGCAGTCGATGGACCGGGGCGAATTCGACGTGGTGATCGGCGGACGCTGCCACGATTCACGCCCCGGACGCGTGCTATGGCGAGAGCCGCTAGTGTGGGCTGGCGCAGAGTGGGCTTCGCTTACGTCCGGCGCGCCGGTGCCGCTCGCGTTGTTTCCGGAACCTTGTCCGTATCGTGAGGCCGCCCTTTCCGCCCTCGCCCGTGCCGGCCTCGATTACCGGATCGCCCTGGTGTGCTCGAGCGGCGCCGGCCTGTGCGCCGCCGCGCAGGCTGGCTTTGCGGTGACGCCGGTCGTACATACGCAACTCGTGCACGGCTTGCGTCCGGTCGCGCCGGATGCCGGCCTGCCGGCACTGCCCGATGTCGAGTTCACGATGTTCTCGGTGCCGGGCGCGTCGGCCAGCATCGCGGACGAACTAGGCAACGCGATCGTGCTCGCATTCGCGCATAAGGGATGACACCGGGCGAGCGCAAGGTGTGCTGCCAAAGATAGCGAATCGAGACCTCATCCGATCCATGCTGGTCCAGGAATCATCGATTGCGATCGACTTGTTCCACTCGCGCAAAACAGTTTTTCCATGACAGCTGTTTGCCCGAAGCATCAATCTCGACAACATCCGACACCGAATCAACGACGATGCCGTCTCCGCTACGAACAGGCTCGGGATAGTCATAACGGTCTGCTCGCTGAGCGAAGCGTCCTCGAGTCCGAAACGAACGCGCACGTCGTCGAGCAGCACCAGGCGCAAACGCGACCGTGCATGGCCACGGCGACTCACGACGCCCGCAACTCACGTACACCCTTACCTATCCGCCGCCGCAGCAACGTTCGCAAAGTGTGGCCGTCCGCATACCCAACCTGCTCAGCAATGCGCTCGACGGTGAGTTCGCTCGTCCTGAGCAGCTGGACGGCGCGCTCGATCCGCAGATCCTGAATGTACTCGACGGGCGTTTTACCGAGCACCGCGTTCAGACGCCGCGTCAACGTCCGCTTGCTGGTCGCCAGTTCATCGGCCACGACGTCGAGTGAGATTGCCGTGCCGAGGTGTTGGCGCACCCAGCGGTCGAACCGCTCGACGAGCACATCCGAGTGTGAGAGCTGATCGGAGATCGCATAGGCAGACTGCGATAGTCGCGAGTCGAATACGAGGTACCTTGCAACGAGCGCCGCAAGCTCAGGGCTGTGGTTGCGGATCAACCAGAGCGCAAGGTCGAGGTGGCTCAGGGCCGCCCCTGCCGTTATGGCACCGCCGCTGGGAACGACAATCCGGTGCGCGTCGAGGTGCACGTTCGGGTAGCGCTGCCGGAATAGCGGCGAAAGCCACCAGGTGGTCGTGGCATCGTAACCGTCGAGCAAGCCGCTTTCAGCCAGCACGAACGTACCCGTACATGCGGCTGCAACGCGCGCGCCGCCACTTCGCCACGAGCGCAAAGCACCAAGTGCATCGACCACATCGTCCCGGCCGAGTGCAGGCACAAGCGCCTCGGGCGTCGTGCGGTTGAGCGCGGGCAAGACGACCCAATCCGGCGCAGGCGCGTCGGGCACCTCGCGCACGGGCACTTGCAACCCCAGCTCGGTACGTACTTCGGGGCGCATTCCCACCACGGTGATGTCGAAGCCCGCCGTGGCCACCCCTGTCGTGCGCGCAAGGCTGTTGGCCATCGTCAAGCTGTCGAGCACGGTGGTGAGGCCCGTATCGAACACCCCCTCGAGCGCGAGAACATAAATTCGCATGGCAGAATTGATACCAAAATTGTCGATCGGGACAGTATTCTCCGGCGCGTTCCGTTTGTACAGTGTCGATCACCGCATGAACCTCTCATGCGGAGCACTGGAGAACAAAGATGATCAAGCACGCCTTGTTTGTCCGACTCGAAGCCAAACCGGGAAAGGAGCAGGCTGTAGCAGACTTCCTCATCGATGGGCTTGAGATGGCCAATCGGGAGTCGACCACACCAATCTGGTTCGCCCTCAGGCTGTCGCCGACGACGTTCGGCGTATTCGACGCTTTTGCGAGTGAAGCGGATCGCCAGGCACACCTGAACGGCAGTATCGCCAGCGCACTGATGGCCTGCGCCGACGAGATGCTGGCAAGCCCCCCATCGATCGAGCCGATCGACGTCCTTGGCATGAAGAACCTGCTGGCGTGAGCCGTATGCGCCCCGGCAGCACACGAGTCCTGCCGCTGGAGACCGTCTCCAGCAACCGCGGTGTCCGCCAGCGTGTGGCGTCCTGATTCAATCCCGTTCATAGAGATGGAGTAGTTCGTGTCGATTCATTACAAACTAGGCGCTTTGTTCGCTGCCATTGCATTTTCGAGCGCGTCTTTCGCGCAAACACCCGACGTCAAACCGGAACGGATTCGCGGCGATATCGTGTCGTTCAAAGGCGAATTGCTGACCGTACACCGGAAGAGCGGCGGCACCGTATCGATCGATGTCAAGCCGGACGTCGGAGTCTCGGCTCTCAAGCCCGCCAGGCTGTCCGATGCCAAAACCGGTTCGTACGTGGGGACGCCGGCGATTACGGGCAGCGATGGAAAATTGACGGCCACTTCGATGATCGTTTTTCCCGAGGCAGCACGCGGTACGGCAGAAGGGCATTTCGCCTATGACTTCGGTCCCGACAGCACGATGACAAATGCAAACGTGGTGTCGGTTGTCACCGGCACCCGCGGTCGTGAGCTGAATCTTTCATACAAGGGCGGTTCCAGCACGGTGACGGTCCCGGAGAACGTCCCCGTCGTGACGCCGGTTCCGGCGAGCAGAACGGATCTGACGGCAGGGAAGAAGGTGTTCCTCGTGGTGACACCGGGTGCGAGCGGTGTTTATGACGCGCACGTGCTGTTCGTCGAAAAGGACGGTGTGGCGCCTCAGTTCTGACGCATCATGTCGGTCCACTGTGGCCGCTGATGCCGATGATTTGCCCCATTCCCGGCAAACGCGGTCGGGTCATGTCGGCCTTTAACTACGACGACTAGAGCGATTTTCGTTTCCATTAATTCAATGATCCTAATTACTTTAGACGTGTTCCCTACTCAAGGATTGACCATGCGCTTTCTCACGTTACGATCTGCAGCGGCGCAGGCCGCTGCCGCACTTTGCCTGCTTGTCACTGCCGCCGCGCCTGCTTTTGCCGCACCGGTGAAGAACATCGTGGTGGTTCACGGCGCATTCGCCGACGCCGCAGGTTGGCGCCCTGTCTACAACATTCTGACGAAGGACGGCTACCACGTGACACTGGTTCAGCAACCTCTGACGTCGTTCAACGACGACGTGACTGCCACGAAACGCGTGCTTGATAGCCTCGACGGTCCGTGCGTACTCGTCGGCCACAGCTATGCCGGCGCGATCATTAGTGAAGCCGGGAACGACGATCACGTGAAGTCACTGGTCTACATTGCCGCGCATGCGATCGACGCCGGTGAAACCATAGGGGACAACGGCAAGAAGTACCCGGTCGGCCCCCTATCGATCGTCGGAACGCCGGATCATTTTGTTTACCTGAAACCCACCGACTATCCGTCGCAGTTCGCACCCGACCTGCCTCGCGCGCAGGCCGATTTCGAAGCGCATGCGCAGATACCGCTTGCAGCATCCGAGTTCTCGGCGCAGGTTTCCGATCCGGCATGGAAGACCAAGCCCAGCTGGTATATGGTCGCGAAGGCCGACAAGATCATCAGTCCGGACCTCGAACGCATGTACGCAGAGCGCGCTCACGCAACTACGGTCGAGATCAATGGTGCAAGCCATGCGGTGTTTGAATCCCATCCGCGGGAAGTCGCCGCACTGATCGAACAGGCGGCGCAGCGGTCTGGCCAGTAAGGGAACGTTCTTCGGCGCTTACCGCAAGCTTGACGCCATATGCAAGCGCAGACGGGCGCCTACGCGCGGATGATCGGCAGGACCGGGATCACTTCCGTGTACCCGGCCGATGGGCTCGGGCTGAGCTCAGCCGAATTCAAAGCTTCTTCCAGCGTCTCGACACCGACCACTACAAAGCCGCCAAACAGTGCGTGCCCTTCTGTACCGGATCGGCGTAGATGTCATAGACGTTGGGTGGTGCTGAAAAGCGAGAACAAATTCCATCATTGTTTCCTGTTAGAAGGGACGATCAGGCGGGCGTGAACGCGGCCGCATGGCGGCGAGCGAATTCGGCGGCGGAAATCGGCGCGCGACCGACTAACTGCTCGAAGGTGTTGGTCATGCGGTCGTAGCGGTTGTCGCGATGCAGCTGGGCCATAACGATCAGGTGCGCGACCAGATGAGCCGGCTGTTTGGCCTCCTGGAGCCTGGCTTCCCAGATCTGCGGCGGCACGTTGACGTATTGGATGGTGCGGCCCAGTGCGCCGCTGAATTCCTGCGCGAGCCCGGCCATCGTCAGCGACTGGGGGCCGGTCAGTTCGTAGACCTTGCTGATATGCGGCTCTGGGTTGGCCAGCACAGCAGCAACGGCGGCCCCCACGTCGGCGGCGGCGATTGGAGAGGTCTTGCCGTCAGCGAACGGCAGGCGGATAGCGTTGTCCTCCCGGATCCCCTTGGCCGCCGGCAGGAACAAGCCTTCGAAGAAAGCGGTTGGACGCAGGTAAACCACCGGCAGGCCGGACCAGCGCAGCACCTGCTCTGCGAGCCAGTGCTGCTTCTGTTGCGGGCTGCCGGTGGTCTCTGTCTCGCTCATCTGCGACAGCGTCATCTGCGACAGATTGACGAAGGCCTTCACACCCAGGCTTTTCGCTGTGACCGCGACGTTGGTGGTCGCTTCCAGGAAGTTGGGCGAAACCGACATCGTGAAATACACCACTGAGCAGCCTTGCATGGCCGCACGCACCGCGACGATGTCGAGCATGTCGGCGACCACGACTTCGGCGCCCAGGTCACGCAACGTGTCGGCGCGCGCGTCCAGCTTGCGCACCATGGCGCGTACGCGATGGCCTTGTTCCAGCAGGATGGCGATAGCTGCGCGCGCGGTCGAGCCGACGCTGCCGGCGGCGCCAGTAACGAGGATGGTTTCTTGGGACAAGATTCTCTTCCTTGTGTTAGTGAGAAAGATGAAGAACATGAGCAACGGACCTCAGGAATCGCCAGCCTGGCGCGTCTGCGCCGCATCAACGTCGGCACGCACCGCACTGGAAGCGAGGACGTAAAGACCGGGTCGGTGCGCATTGGCAGCAGCCCTTTCTGGAAAGGCTGGCCGGAATCGTCGAACCGCTCGACGACCTTGCCGGCAGCGCGAAAGCCCAGGTTGCTTTCAGTGCGTGCATGCACGACGTTGATGCAGATGATGTTGTCGGCAGCGGCCGGCGCCGCCTCGACCCAGGCAACCTTGGTGCTCGGAGGAAACGACACGGCGGACCGACCGCGTCCGGCCAAAGCTACGACGGCTCGCGCGTTCGCAGCCCGGGACATAGGGAAAACGAAGGCCGCACTCATGATAGAATCGTCTATGTTGAAAAATACATAGTGACACGGTTTACACGACTATGTCAAAAAAAACATAGTCATTCCGCGTGCGCATTGACGCAATCAAGGAGCGAATGCGAGTGAGTGATTTGAAGGAAGCCAGGGCAAGCAAGGCGAAACCACTGAAAAATGTTCTCCTTGCCGGGCTATATAACCAGCCGCGTTCGGGCTACGAAATGACCAAATGGCTGCAGATGGCGGGCCAGCATTGCTGGGCGGTTGAGCACAGCTCCGTGTACCCTGCTTTGCGCGAGCTGGAGAAGGACGGACTCATCAAATCGGAGCGCATGCCGGGAACGCGAGGACCGGAACGCTCGATCTACAGCGTGACCGATGCTGGACGTGAGGAGCTGACGGCTTGGGTGGCCAATGGTTCGCCGCGCCCGGCCATCAAGGACGAACAGATACTGCGGGTGTTATGTTTCGATTTGCTGCCGCGCGAGACAGCGTTGCAGCAAATTCGTGCGGTGCGCGCGGACCATCAGGCCCAGCTTGAATTCTTTCTCGAAAGACAGGCCGTGCTGACCGAGCATCAGCTTGGACCGCTGTTGGTGACGCGCCGCGGCGTGTTGGCGGAACAGGCCTATATCGCGTGGTGTGACGAGGTGGCGGAAATGATTGCTCGCAGGCCAGCCTGATCCCGGCCGAATTCAGGCCGGCGCGCAGCTTGAATTTGCCAAATGGAAGTACCAGGCGAGGGAGGCGCCACCATCCTTGACAATGGCACGCGGTGCACCCAGGTAGACAAACAGACCGTTTGTCTCCGTAGCGATGCTTCGCAACCGGTGCGAGATCGCTACGGTGTCACGGGCATTCTCCACGGATGCGGGAAGGCCGATGAAGCTACTCTCGTCGCCGCCGGATAGGAAAATCCGTTAGCGTCGCTGAAGCCGACGTTCGATCTACCGAGTGACCACCGCTTCATGGCTGATTTGAGTCTGATGTGAGCGCTCTAAATCCTAAATTCGAAACTAACTACTATTTGCTGGTCGTTGTGCGACGACTCCATCCGTCTGCAACAAATGAAGTACATGCATCGCCGTCGCTGCCGATTCGAGAGGAACAAAAATATGATCGTGGTGCGCGCCCGCCACCACATTACAGCTGATGCCGGAATTACCCAATGCGCTAGCGAATGCTGCGGTCAAGCCCACCGCCTCCAGGGCTGAATTCACAGTCAACGTAATCCAGGCGCATTTGAACAAGGCATTCAAACCGCCGACCTGCGCATCCGCCTCACTCGTGACGACAGACAAGCCCTCGGGTTCGCGGATTGACGCAACAATGACGGCCGGGTCAATGGCGTTACCGTCCTTGACCGAAGCAAACACAAACACGCCCGGGTTAAGCACCGGCTCCAATGTTTTCAACAGAACAGAGAGATCTGAAACTGGGCTCACGTTACCTCCTGTGTGGCGCCGCCCACATCATTTACGTGGACATCGGCGGATTGTCGGCCCATTGAAGCGTAATGTCGAACAAACGAATTGGCGGCCGGGTGCGGAAGCTTGACGTCAAACCGTAACGGACCTTCAACCTTCCCCAAAGCAGTCACTCCCAAGTCGGCAATGATGTGGCTGCCAGCTCGCTCACGATCGGCTCATCTTCCGCATCGACGACAAGCACGACATCCTGTCCAACCATGTAGTAGCTGTTCAAGCGCTCATAGTTCACTTTCCCTAGCTCTCCGTACAATTCGATTCGCGAACTGTTCTCCTCAAGCCACAATTCGCATCCGCGCCATGTGGGATCAGAGTTGTCGAATTCCGACGGGACAGCGGTGTAATTTGTCGTGACTTCAACACTTTCGTCGACTACGTAGAGGCCGGCAACGCTTTGTCCGAAGTGGATCCGCATCCCGCCGACGCAAACACGATCGCGCCATACGTAACGGTCAACCGTCAAACTACGCGTCCGCTCTATGTAACTGCGTGTGACCCCCAATTGGCGGCCGCGACGGGAATGCCAGCTTCGACCGTCTGTTCGGGCGCCAAACACCGAACGGAGAATGCACGTTTCGAAAGCAAGCCCATTTTTGCGCCTAGAAACAAACCCTAACCCCCAACAGCCGCACCACGCGTAACCCAACACGCGCCCTACATCCCTTTCAGCAAGGCTACCAATATCCCAAATCGGCACGCACGCCTTGCCGGTTTCGGCGTTGGCCCGATTTTTCGTCGATCTACAGTCGCCTCACACAACGTGAATCTCTACCGGAGGCGACATGAGAATAAGGCGACGAACCGCGTCCATCGCGGCGACGCTGTCATTTGCGGCTGCATGCATCGGCAGCGCGCACGCAATCGAAAAGCCCGAAGAACTGACCGTGCAGAAGCTGCCGCCGTGGCATCCGCATGAGGTGTTCGTCGTCGATATTTCGATGCCGTCGATGACTGACGCACGCATCTATCTGTACGACGCCGATGCGAAAAAGCTGCTCGGCCAGATCGACGCCGGCTTCGCGCCGGGCTTCGCTATCTCGCCCGATCACAAGACGAGCTTCGTCTCGACCACGTACTTCGCGCGCGGCTCGCACGGCACGCGCACCGACGTCGTCGAGATGACCGACAACGCGACGCTGGATCACACAGGCGAAATCGTGATTCCGCCGAAGCACGGCCAGCACGTGCCGTCACCGTACAACACGACGTTCAGCGCGGACGGCAAGCGTCTCTACGTGACCAACATCACGCCCGCCGCATCGGTGACGGTGATCGACGTCGCATCGAAGAAGGTGCTGTCGGAAGTGGACATGGCGGCCTGCGTGCTCGCGTTTCCGTCGGGTAACGACCGCTTCACGGGCCTGTGCGAAAGCGGCAAGGCGCTCACCGTCACGCTGGACGCGAACGGTAAGGAAGCGAAGCGCACGATGTCCGACGCGTTCATCGACGTCGACAAGGACCCCGCGTACATCAATGCATCGCCGTATCAGGGCGGCTACCTGTTCACGACTTTCCACGGCATGGTGCGCACCGCCGACTTCCACGGCGACAAGCCCGTATTCGGTAAACCGTGGTCGCTGCTGACGGACGCCGAGCGCGCCGAAGGCTGGCGTCCTGGCGGCTTGCAGCAGACGGCCGTGCACGCGAAGCTGCATCGCTATTACGTGGCGATGCACAAGGGCGAAGAAGGCTCGCACAAGGACCCCGGCACCGAAATCTGGGTGTACGACCTGCAGACGAAAAAGCGCATTGCGCGCTGGGATCTGTCGCAGCAGAAGATCGACCCGGTCGCCTCGATCCAGGTCAGCGACGACGACAAGCCGCTGTTCTACGGCATCACAGGCACGTCGGATCTCGTCGTAATGGATGCGCGCACGGGCAAGCTGCAACACGTCGAAAAGCAGGTCGGCAATACGTCGTCACTGCTCGTCAATCCGTGAGGCCGACATGATGCTCGATCCTGTACTCGCGACGGGCGCACAAGCCAGCACGGCGATTGTCGTGCTGCTCGGCGCCGTCGCCAAATGGCGGCGTCCTGCCGCGTTCCGTCAGGCGCTCGGCGATTACCGCCTGTTGCCCGACGCGTTGACGGCGCCCGCCGCCATCGCGATCACGGCAGCGGAAACGGTGGGCGCCGCGGCGCTGCTGTTCCCCGATACGCGCGTAATCGGCGCAATCGTGCTGGTCGCGTTGCTGCTCGCATTCGCGGCGGGGCTCGCGTTCAACATCCTGCGCGGCCACACCGATATCGACTGCGGCTGCTCGGGCTTTGCCGCGACGCAAGCGGCAAAGCAGGCGAACGCGCCACGCGGCATCGGCTGGTTTCATGTCGCGCGCGCCGTGCTGCTCGCTGCACTCGCGGCTACCGCGTTCATCGAACCCGCGACGCGCTCGATCGTGTGGTTCGACTACCTGACGCTCTTCTTTTCCGTGCTGCTGATCGTCTGCACACTGCTCACTTTCGATGTGCTGCTGGCCAACGTGCCGCGCCTCTCTCACTTGAGGAATTCATGATGCAAACCGCTCTCACCGTTTCCACCGCGCTGCTGTGGATCGCCGTTCTCGCGCTCGGCGCGATCTGTCTCGCGCTGGTTCGCCAGGTCGGCATTCTGTACGAACGCATCATGCCCGCAGGCGCGTTGATGATCGACAAAGGCCCTGCTGTCGGCGCGATCGCACCGACGTTCGAACTGTCCGATATCCGCGGCCAGCAAGTGAAGGTGGGCGGCATCGACGCGCAAGGCAAGGCCACGCTGCTGTTCTTCCTGTCGCCGACGTGCCCCGTCTGCAAGAAGCTGCTGCCGCTGTTGCCGTCGCTGCAATCGAGCGAGACCACGCCCGTCAACATCGTGCTCGCCAGCGACGGCGACCTCGCCGAGCACCAGCGTTTCGCGCAAAAGCAGAACCTCGATCGCTTCCCGTACGTGCTCTCGCAGGAACTGGGCATGGCGTATCAGATCGGCAAGCTGCCGTATGCCGTGCTGCTCGACGACAGCGGCAAAGTGCGCGCGAAGGGTCTCGTCAACACGCGCGAGCATCTGGAAAGCCTGTTCGAAGCGAAGGAACGCGGCGTCGCGTCGCTGCAGGAGTTCGTGCACGGCGATCATCGCCACGAACAGCACGCTTAAAGCGCCGAACCGATTACAAACCTGAGCGGAGAACAATCACATGGGCGTTTTTGATTCATGGTTCGAGAAGTCGGCGCGCGGCGTCGCGCAGCACAGTTCGCGGCGCAGCGCAATGGCGAAGCTCGGCCGCGTGCTGGTCGGCTCGGCAATGCTGCCGCTGCTGCCCGTCGATCGCACCGCGTATGCAGCGGATGCGGCCTCGGCAGCGTCGGGCGCATCGGGCGCTGCGGCATCGGGCGCCAGCGACGATCCGATGAGCTGCGATTACTGGAAGTACTGCGCAATCGACGGCTGGCTCTGCAGTTGCTGCGGCGGCACGTCGAGCAGTTGCCCGCCGGGCACCACGCCTTCGCCGATTACGTGGATCGGCACCTGCCGCAATCCGCACGACGGCTCCGACTACATCGTCTCGTACAACGACTGCTGCGGCAAAACCTCGTGCGGCAAGTGCTTCTGCAACCGCAACGAACGCGAGAAGCCGCTCTACAAGCTGTCGCTCGACAACGACATCAACTGGTGCATGGCGAACGGCAATTCGAACTATCACTGTTCGGTTTCGGTCCTGCTTGGAGCAGCAAAGCAATGAAAGTGAATCACGCTGGAAAAATCGCGGCCGCCTGTCTTGCGGCGGCTGCGTCGTTGACGATGCCGGGCGTCTCGTTCGCGCAGAACGTGCACTACCCCGCCGGCAAGAGCATGTTCGACGCACAGTGCGCGGTGTGCCATCAGGCAGGCGGCAAAGGCCAGGATGGACTCGCGCCGCCGCTCACCGAGTATCCGGGCAAGTACTCGACGACGGCGCCGGGCCGCGCGCAACTGACGTCGACCGTGGTGCACGGCATGTTCGGCGAGATCAAGGTCCAGGACAAGAGCTACAACTTCAAGATGCCGAGCTTCGCAAGCGCAAGCGACGAAGACCTGGCGCAGGTGTTGAATTACGTCGTGTTCGATCTGAACGCGCAGCACGGCGACGCGAAGCCGTTCACGGCCGCCGACATCAAGGCGGCCCGCGCGCAGACGATGGACAGCGCGGCCGTCCACACGCAACGCGCGGTCGTCACGAAGGGACTCGGCCTATGAACGCCGCTCGCGTGTCTCGTGCCGGCGACCGCGTGCCCGCGCAACAGCCCGCGCGCGGCGCGCGCGCGGCTTCAGCGGTGACGTTGTGGATCGGCGCAGCGCGGCGCATATCGATGCTGCTCATCGCGTGCGCCGCGACTTACGTGCCGCCCTCGCCTGCCAATGCGCAAAGCAGCGCGGACTTATCGCTCGCGCAGCAGCACTGGGTGCTCAACTGCATGGGCTGTCACACGGCGACGGGCGGCGGCATTCCCGGCAAGGTGCCGCCGCTCGCGCACTCGCTTGGCTACTTCGAACATCTGCCCGCTGGGCGCGAGTATGTGATGCGCGTGCCGGGCGCATCGAATTCGGCGCTCTCCGATCAGGAACTCGCTGACGTGCTGAACTGGCTGCTCACGACGATGAACCACGAAGCACTGCCGAAAGACTTCAAGCCCTACACGGCCACTGAAGTCTCCGCGCACCGCCGCCCCGCTCTCTCCGATGTCGCGACCGTGCGCGCCGGACTGATCCGCGATCTGCACGAGCGCGGTATCAAGGGTGTCGCGGATCGCTACTGAACATCCCCAATCAAAGGAATCGAACATGGAGACGAACAACACCTTCCCGCTGCTCGCCGCAACGCAAGCGTTCATCGCGAAGCCGAAGAAGATGCTGATCGGCGCGGAATGGACGGATGCATCGTCGGGCCGCACGATCGACGTCGTGAATCCCGCCGACGGCAGCGTGCTCACGCGCGTGCCTGAAGCGAACGAGCACGACGTGCAGCAAGCCGTCGCCGCCGCACGCCGCGCATTCGATGCCGGCCCGTGGCGCACGATGAAAACCACCGACCGCGAACGTCTGCTGCTGAAGCTCGCCGATCTCGTCGAAGCGAATGCGCGCGAACTCGCCGAAATCGAATCGCTCGACAACGGCAAACCGGTGATGGTCGCGCAAGGTCTCGATGTAGCGATGGCCGCGCAGTGCTTCCGCTACATGGCCGGCTGGGCAACGAAGATCGAAGGCAGCGTGATCGATGCGGGCATGCCGTACATGCCGGACAGCGAAATATTCGCCTACACGCGCAAGGAACCCGTCGGCGTGGTCGGCGCGATTATCCCGTGGAATTTCCCGCTGCTGATGGCCGCCTGGAAGCTTGCGCCCGCGCTCGCGACGGGCTGCACCGTCGTGCTGAAACCCGCCGAAGACACGCCGCTCACGGCGCTGCGTCTTGGCGAGCTGATCCGCGAGGCGGGCTATCCGGAAGGCGTCGTCAACATCGTCACGGGTTATGGGCATACGGCGGGCGCGGCGCTGTCGCGCGATCCGCGCATCGACAAAATCGCGTTCACGGGCTCGACGCAGACAGGCAAGCTGATCGGCCATGCAGCGCTCGATAACATGACGCGCATGTCGCTCGAACTGGGCGGCAAGTCGCCTGTGATCGTGCTGCCCGACGTCGATATCGACAAGGCTGCGCAAGGCGTTGCGAACGCGATCTTCTTCAACTCGGGGCAGGTGTGCACGGCGGGCTCGCGCGTCTATATCCACAGCAAGGTGTTCGACAAGGTGATCGACGGTGTTGCGCAGATTGCGAAGAGCCTGAAGGTCGGCGCGGGCATGGACCCGTCGACGCTGATTGGCCCGCTAGTCTCCGCGAAACAGCGCGAGCGCGTGTGCGGCTACATCGACTCGGGCTTCGCGGAAGGCGCGCGCGCCGCGGCGGGCGGCAAGATCATCGACAAGCCGGGCTTCTTCGTCGAGCCGACCGTGATGGTCGACACGAACCACACGATGCGCGTGGTGCGCGAAGAGATCTTCGGGCCGGTGCTGGTCGCGATGCCTTTCGACGATATCGACAGCGCCGTGCAACTCGCCAACGACACACCGTATGGTCTCGGCGCGAGCATCTGGTCGAACGACATGTCGGCCGTTCACAAGCTGATTCCGCGCATTGCGGCGGGCACGGTGTGGGTCAATTGCCACTCGCTGCTCGACAACGCGCTGCCGTTTGGCGGCATGAAGCAATCGGGCTTCGGCCGCGAACTGGGACGCGCGGTTATCGAGCAGTACACGGAAAGCAAGTCCGTGATGATCAATTACGCGTAAGCGTTCTCGCGCTGCCTTGCCGAAGCGCTTTTGGCTTTTGGCTTTGGGCTTCACGCATCGGCAAGGCAGCCGGATCGCACGCTCACGAAGCAGACACATAAGACAAAGGGGAAGAGACATGAAACATCGGACGACGCCGCGCACGATCGCGGCGGCGGTGGCCGCGCTCGCCGGCGCAATGGCTGCGATCGCCGCGCCCGGCATGGCGCATGCGGAGAGCAGCGTCACGTTGTATGGCGATGTCGATGCGGGCATCACGTACACGAACAACCAGCAGGTCACGCATGCGGATGGCAGTGTCGGCGGCGGACACAATTTTCAGTTCACGGGTGGGAATTCTGCGCCTTCACGTTTCGGGTTGACTGGGAGTGAGGATATTGGCGGCGGCACGTCGGTGACCTTCAAGCTCGAGAACAGCTTCTTTACGGGCAGCGGCAATTTCGTGCAGGGCGGCACGCTCTTCAATCAGAACGCGTGGGTCGGGCTGACCAATGAGCAATACGGGACGCTGACGTTTGGCCGCCAGTTCGACTCGTACACGAATGCGCTCGCGCCGTATGCTTCCAGTAATACGTGGGCCACGTTGTATGGGGCGCATATCGGCGACGTCGATAATCTGAATGCTGCGCTTAATCTGAATAATGCTGTGCAGTATGTCAGTCCGACTATTGCGGGTTTCTCGGCTAGCGGCACGTATTCGCTGGGTGGTGTTGCGGGAGATTTTTCGCAGAAGCGTGGTTGGGCGGTTTCCGCAAGTTATAACAATGCGCCCTTCTCGTTCTGGGTCGGTTATCTCGATCTGAATAATCCGCTCGATGCTGCGTTAGGCGGCGAGCAAGGTTATATCGGGGATTTTGCGTGCTCGAATCCGACTGCGATGTATTGCGAGTTGCAGAATGCGCATTCGTTGAAGGCGTTTGGTGTGGGTGGGTCTTATAGCTTCGGGCCGGCGACTTTTGGACTTGTTTATACGCATACACGGCTTGACGATAGTCAGTATTTTGCGAGCGCCACTCAGCCGCAAGGCGCGGATGTGCGGTTCGATATCGTTGAGGTGAATGCGACGTATGCTTTGTCGCCTGCCTTTACGCTTGGGGCCGCGTATATCTATAACTCGATGAAGACTGATGTCAGCGGGTCGCCGAAATTTCATCAGGTCAATCTTGGGGCGACGTATAGTTTGTCCAAACGGACGACGTTGTATGCGGTTGGAATCTTCCAGAAAGCCGCTGGCAGTGGGATTGGGACTGATCCTGTCACCGGACAGAGCGTGAATTATGCGCAGATTCCTAATTTGCCGAATTCCACTACAGATAGGCAGGTGTCTGTGACTGTTGGGCTGAAGCACAATTTCTGAGTTTTTTTTGTTGTCTGCGACGGGGGGTTGTTCTTGCCTTTTCGCTGGCATCCGCGTTTTGCCTTCGTGCTTCAAGCGTCGCCCCTGTGCGGGGCGGCACCTACTTTTCTTTGCCGCCGCAAAGAAAAGTAGGCAAAAGAAAGCGGCTAACACCGCCAACATTTCTTCTTGCCTGAGGGCCCCCAACCGGTCCTACGCTTCACACGGCAACGTCCTTGTTCGCGTGCGTTGCCAACGCGCTGAACGAGCGCCTCACCCACTTCAGACACCGACACAAGAACTAGCGGCAGCGAATGGTTTCTGCCGCCCAGGTGGCAAACAGTGTGTAGGTTGTCGCGGCGTATAGCTTGGCGCTCTTACAGGGTGGGACGCATGCGCTATCGGTCCGAAGCGAGGCGTGTGAGGTGCTACGGCCTACACACAGTTTGCCACCTGGGCGGCCGTGGAATATCTGGCATGGCGTGTGTGACGCGGACGCGTGAAGCGGGTGAGGCGTCAATTCAGAGCGTTGGCAACGAACATGAGTCACGTGATTGCCGTGTGAAGTGTGGGACCGTTTGAGGGCCCTCAGGCAAACACAAGAGCTGGCGGTGTTAGCCGCTTTCTTTTGCCTACTTTTCTTTGCGGCGGCAAAGAAAAGTAGGTGCCGCCCCGCACAGGGGCGACGCTTGAAGCAAGCTAACGAATCGCGGATGCCAGCGCAAAGCCCAAAACATCAAACGGCGAAGCATGAAGCACGAAGCACGAAGGCAAACCGCGGATGCCAGCAAAACCACAAGCAACCCACCCGCGCCGCAAAGGCAAAAAAAACCAAAAACCGCCTACCGCATCAACTCATCAAAACTCACAAGCAGCCGCTCAATATCAGGAGAATGAATATCCCCCATAGTAGAAATCCGAAAAAGCTCTTTAGACAGACCACCCTGCCCGGCATAGATAACAAAGCCGCGCGCTTTAAGCGCATCATGCAACCGCTCATAAGAAACGCCGTCCGGCAACTTATAAGCCCTCAGCACGACAGAAGACTCATCCGCCGGCAGAGCACTCCCAATACCACGCGCAAAAAGCCCCACCCGAGCCTGCTCAGCCAGAGCCCGATAACGAGCATGCCGCGCCCGCCATCCACCTTCCTCATCAAGCTCGCGCAGCGCCTCCACAAGCGCATAGTAAGCATGAACAGAAGGCGTAAACGGCGTATTCCGCTGATCCTGCAAACTGGCAAGCCGCACAAGCCCGAGGTAATAAGTCCGGCTCGCAGCAGCAGCCAAAGCATCCCGCCGCACGATCACAAAAGCGGCACCCGGCACGCCATGCAAGCACTTGTTCGCCGTCGCCGCAACAGCCGCAATCGTGCCCTCAGCGAAGTCGATCTCCTCAGCGCCGAAGCTGCTCACACCATCAACCAGCATCTTCACATTGCGCTCGCGGCAAACCGCTGCCAGCGCCTTGAGATCATTCAACCGCCCGGTCGTCGTCTCATGATGAATCACAGCAACATGCGTAATCGCCTTATCGGCATCGAGCGCAGCCGCAATCCGCGCCAGATCAGGCGCCTGCATCCACTCATGCTTCACGACGCTATGCGCAATGCGATACTGCGCCGCAATCTGCGAAATACGCTCGCCATACACGCCATTCTCGACGATCAGCAACTTGCCATTCTCCGGCACGAGCGCCGCGATCATGCTCTCGACAGCCGCCGTCCCCGAGCCCGTCATCAGCACGGCGCTCCATTGCGCGGGATCAAGGTCATACAGCTTGACCAGACGCGCGCGCGCTTCGTCCTGCAAGTCGAAAAACTCGCTCTCGCGATGACACAAGTCCGTTTGCAGCAGGCTATTACGCACGCGCTCGGTCAGCGTGACGGGGCCTGGATTCATTAGCAGCATCAACGTGCTCCTTCATTCGAGCCGGCAGTGGCGATATGGCGCATCAGGCGCGTCTTCACATCGGGCGGCGTAATGGTCGGGCGCGGCAAGCCGTCGGGCGTGCCACGGCGGATCGCGACGCGCACGAAGCGCGGGCCGTCCAGCAGCGGCGACGCGAACAGTTCGTCGATCAGGCCCACGTCGTCGCCTTCGACAGCGGACGCATAGCCGCACGCCGCCGCGACACCCGCGAACGAAACCTGCGGCGAGACCGTCGACTGACCACCCGTCGAGTCGTGCGCGCCATTGTCGAGCAGAATGTGCGTGAGATTCGACGGACCATACGCGCCCAGCGTCGCAAACACGCCCATGCGCATCAGCGCCGCGCCGTCGCCGTCGAGCGCGACAACATGCAGGTCCGGCCGCGTCAGCGCAAGACCCAGCGCGAACGGCGTAATACAGCCCATCGAGCCGACCATGTACAACTGGTTCGACCGGTCGTCGATTGCGTAAAGTTCGCGGCCGCAGAATCCCGTCGATGCAAGCACGACCGTCGAGTTCACCGGCGTATGAGCAATCACGCGCTGCAAGGCTTCACTACGCGTCGGCAAGGCGTCGGCGGGGACAGCACGCGAAACATCACGCGCGGCACGCACCTCGCGCTTTGTCGCGCGACCCGAGTCCTTCAGTTCGTACGGCGCGACGCTGCCCTTCTGCATCACCAGCGCATACGGGCGGCCCGTCGCGTCCATGTGCGCAATCGCGCGGTCCAGCGCGGGACCGATCGCTTCCGCTTCCGTCGGGAACGTCTCCCACGGAATCTCCATCGTGTCGAGCATCGCCGGCGTGATGGGGCCCATCAATTGATGCTGCGGTTCGTCCGCGACGCCAGGCTGGCCGCGCCACGTGACGATCAGCAGTTGCGGCAAACGGAACGTCCACGTCAGCGACGTGAGCGGACTCACCGCATTGCCGAGGCCCGAGTTTTGCATCATCGTCACGCCGCGACGACCGTTCTGCGCGCCGAGCGTCACGCCCGCGATGAACGCGACCGCATCGCCTTCATTCGCCGCCGACACGTAATGCAGCTTCGGATCCTGCAGCACGTAGTTGATGAACGGCGTCAGATACGAGCACGGCACGCCCGCGTACCAATCGAAGCCGCGCTCGCGCGCCGCCTCGACGAACTGTGCTGCCTCGATCATTGCGCCGCGCCTCCCGCTGCCTCGCTCTTCGCGAGCGGCGTCGCTTCGTGCGCGAAGTCGCCCGCACGACGGAAGTCTTCGAGGTCGTTCACGCCGCGCCAGTGGCCGTGCACGTATTGCACTTCGATTTCTTCACCGGCTTCGATCAGCGCATTCAACAGCGCGGGCATGTCGAGCGAATCGAAATCGGGGCGCGCGCGCAGCGTGTTCATCACGGCCTGCAGACGCTCGCGGCCCGCGCCGCGCACGTTCAGCAGACCGATCCAGCGGCCATTCGGCACTTCGCCCTTCACGTCGGCTTCGTTGTTCGCCACGCGGCGCAGCAGCACCTTGTTGCCGAACAGGCCGCGATCGTCACCGGCCGAGCACCACGCGAAATCGCGCACGCTCTGGTTCGTCGCGCCCGCTTCGGCAACCGTCGTCGAATCGACGACCACGCTGAACGGCGCTTCGCTGTCCACCAGATCGCGCACGATGTAGCTGCGGAACAGCAGGTCGCCGTACGAAATCACGGTGTCGTTCTGCAAGCCGTCGACGGCGCACGCGAGCGACGCCAGTTCGCCCGTCTGTTCGTGACGCTCGTTGACGACCAGCTTGATGCCCGCCGTGTCGATTGCGTCGGCGCGATAGCCGCCCACGACCGTGATGTCGTTGACGCCCTGCTGCTTGAACGCGTCGACGAGCCAACGCAGCAGCGGCTTGCCCGCGATGGGCAGCATGACCTTCGGACGGTCCGTCGTCACGGCTTCGAGGCCCTTGCCGCGGCTCGCGGCGAGCACCACAGCCGAACCCGCCACGCGCGACGACGACAGGTAGCGCTCTTCCGCTACCGAGTACTCGTCGGCATCCTGCAAACGGAAGATTTCGTTGACGGTCGCAATGCGGTCTTCGACATTGACGAGCGTCTGGCTTTCGTAGATCTCCTTGACGACAGCCTGCATCGCGGAAGTCGCCGCACGAATCTGATGGTTCGCCCAGATCACCGTGCTGATGCCCGCCTTGCGGAACACTTCCGTCGGCGTGCTGTAGTACTTGGTCGGCACGATTACGAGCGGACCGCGGCCTGCCCATTCGCGCGCGAATTCGAGAATCTCATCGGGGCGCGACAGCTTGCTGTGAATCAGGATCGCGTCCGCGCCCGCCTGGCGATACGCTTCGGCGCGCTTCAGCGCTTCGTCCATGCCCCAGCCCGCGATCAGCGCTTCGACGCGCGCGACGATCGAGAAATGCTCGTCGGTCTGCGAGTCCTTGCCCGCCTTGATCTTGCCGCAGAACTCGTCGATATCGGCGAGCGGCTGCGCTTCGCCCTTGATGAAGCTGTTCGTCTTCGGGAACACCTTGTCTTCGATGCAGACGCCCGCAATACCGCGCTGCTCCAGCTTGCGCACCAGGCGGCGCACGTTGTTGAAGTTGCCGTAGCCGGTGTCGCCGTCGAGCAGAATAGGCAGATCGCTCGCGTCAGCCATGAATTCGAGCGTATCGACAACTTGCGTCCAGCTCGCTTCGTTGTTGTCGCGCACGCCGTATTGCGCGGAGATCGCGAGGCCCGAGCCCCAGATGCCCTTGAAGCCGGCTTCGCGCGCAATGCGTGCGGAGATGCCGTTGTGCGCTTCCATCAGGAATTCGAGCTCGTTGCTGGTGAGCATCTGGCGCAGTCGTGCGCTGCGCGACAGAGTAGAAACGAAAGAGGGTTCGCGTGCGTTCATTGTGTGGCTCCTAGGTCGGCCCGAGTTAGCGCTTCAGCGCTTCATGCAAAGCCGGCCGCTGCAGTTGCGGCAGGACTTCTTTAGTTGCTCGCGCAACGTCGTTGGGAAAATCGATTTCAATCCAGGGCAGGCCGGTGACATCGGCCGTATCGAATGCGTGGCTGCGTTCGAGCAACAGGTCGCGCACGGCTTCTTCGTGCGGCAGGTTCGCGCGGCCGCTATCGACATAGCCCGCCACGATCTCCGCGAAGCGCCGCGCAGCGGCCTCGGTGAAGCGGAAAAAGCCGACCGATTCGCCGATCGTGTCGTAGTCGAGGCCTACAGCCAGCTGCTTGCGCAACTCGATGGGCACGCCCTGTTTCAGGCACAGCTTGACGGGCTCGTCGCCCGCTTCGAAGTCGCGGTCGATCAGCAAGCGATTCGCGTGCTCACCCGCCACGAGCGCGGCCAGCATGCGCTCGTCGTACAGCACGTCGGCGTCCATCAGCAGCACGTCGCCGCCGCGCGTGAGGGCATCGGCGACGGTGTGCACGGTCAGCACGCTGCCCAGATCGAAACGCGGATTGAGCTTGATCTCGGGCACCTTGCGGCCGGCGCGCGTCAGCTCGGCTTCGACCTGTTCCGGCTGGAAGCCGAGCGCGAGGACGACCTCATCGACGCCGACGGCTTCGAGCATCTGCAGATGGCGCTCCAGCAGCGTGATCCCGTCAAAGCGCAACAGACATTTTGGAAACTGCTCCCCCGGCGGTTGCTGGAGTCGCAAGCCGAGGCCTGCGGCAAGAATGATCGCTCGCATTCGATTTCCAGGGAAAGGATTAATGGTTTATTGGCTCTTTTAATCTGGCATTCGAAATGGCTTCCACGCTGCGCGCGAAGGCGTCCCGGCGAGCCAAAAATGGCGACTATATCGGAATTGAGAACGGATTGCAGACCAGCCGCGCCGCTTTTGGCAATTGATGGAATTAGTTTGAAAAATGTGGTGATTTTGTTTGAAATCGACCCTGATTCGCCTGTTTCAGCCGGTGAAACGGTATGCTGCGTTTTCAGTAAATGGGAGGCACGGGTTTCATGAGCAAAGCAGCGGGCCGGTCAGTGACCATTGCGCCGGAAAAGCAACAGGCGCATCGATCGAAAGGCCAGAGGTACTTCAATTCACTCGTCAAGCAGATCGAAAACCGGCGTGGACGGATCGCGCAATGGGAAACCTTCACGCCCGTCTTCCAGAAGAAATATGTCGACGTGCTGATACCGCTGCGGCGGACTTCGTGGGACGCGCAGGTGAAGCTCATTCACCGGCTCGACGCGGTGCATGGCGATAAAGGCCTGAACGCAATCGACCGTCGAATGGTCTCGGAACTGATCGCCGACCTCTTGCAGCCGTTGCTTAGCCTTCACAACGACGATACGTTGCAGTCGATCTACGACCGGCATGCCCAAACACGCGACGACGGACAAGCCGAAATCGACCTCGATGGCATGAAAGCGGCGATCGAAGACATGCTTGGCGTCGAATTCGAAGACGACGTGATTTCTCCACAGGAGTTCTTGAAGCGCGCGTCCGAAAAGTTCGCGAAACTGCGCACGGAAGCAGCCGAAAAAGCACAGGCGCGCGAGGAGCGTCGCGCGAAGCGCAAGAAGACGCCGAAGCAGCTCGAGGCCGAAGCACGCAAGGAAGCGGCGAAGGCGGAAATCAGCCAGTCGCTGCGCGATGTCTATCGCAAGCTGGCGAGCGCGCTGCATCCCGATCGCGAGCACGATCCCGAGGAGCGCGCACGTAAGACCGCGCTGATGCAACGGGTCAACGAGGCGTACGCGAAACGCAAACTTCTGCAGCTACTGGAGTTGCAACTGGAACTCGAACATATCGACCAGAAAACAATCGACGGTATCAGCGAAGAAAAACTCGCGCACTACAACCAAGTGTTGCGCGAGCAGCTCGGCGAACTGGATCGCGAACTCTCGGATATTGAGCAAAAATTCAGAGGCGCTTTCGGCTTCCCGCGTGGCCATTGCATATCGCCTGAATTCGCCATGGAAGATCTCGACGACGAGATCGCGCAGCGCGTGCACATGGTGCACGAGATCGAACACGATCTGCCCGTGTTCGACGACATCAAGAAAACGAAAGCCTGGCTGAAAGCGCTCAAACGCGACCGGCCCTTCTGATCCCGCGCAACGCCTCCATCAAGTCGGGCGCGCTCGCGCCCATCTTCTCGTCATACCAATACACGCCGTGCTCATTAGGGGTTTCCCCGCCTGCTGCAACCGTTTGCGGCGGTCGTAAACCCTGTCAGGCATCGCCTGTATCTGCCGCCATCGATCCCGCAGAAAACCCGAAGACCGCCACACGCAACCCCAGCCGCCGCAAGCCAAACACACCATGACCCTGAACAAGAAACTCGCCTCGATGATCGCCATCCTGTGGATCGGCCTCGTTCTCATCGGCGCGTTCGGCGCGTGGCAAAGCCGCTCGTCGATGATTGCCGACCGCCGCGATCAGCTGACAACGCTCGTCGAGCAGGCCAATTCGATCGTCAACCGCTACTACACGCTGTCGCAGCAGCACGCGATGAGCGAAGCCGACGCGAAGAAGCAGGCGCTCGACACGCTGTCCGCGCTGCGCTACGGCACCGACGGCTATCTGTCCGTCAACGATTCGCAGCCCGTCATGCTGATGCATCCGTTCAAGCCGGCGCTGGTCGGCAAGAACCTGTCGGGCTTCACGGACCCGGCGGGCAACCATCTGTTCGTCGATATCGTCAACGCATCGAACCAGGGCAAAGGCGGCTTCGTCGACTACCTGTGGTCGAAGCCGGGCAGCGACACACCCGTCCCGAAGACCAGCTACGCGACGCGCTTCACGCCGTGGGACTGGGTGATCGTCACGGGCATGTACATGGACGACGTGCAGAAAGCCTTCTACGTCGATCTCGGGCGCTGGCTCGTCATCACCTTCGTGCTGGGCGGCATCGCGACGCTCGTGATGGTGCTCGTGCTGCGCAGCGTGAAGCGCACGCTCGGCGGCGACCTCGAAGTGGCTGTCGAAGCAACCCAGCGGATCGCGCGCGGCGATCTCGCGACACCCGTACCGCTCGCGCACAACGACCGAGCGAGCCTGCTGCACGCGCTGCATACGATGCAGAGCGGCCTCGTCGATACCGTCTCGCGCGTGCGCGCCGGCACCGAGAACATCAACGTCGGCGCAAGCGAAATCGCCGCGGGCAACACCGATCTGTCGCAACGCACGGAAGAACAGGCGGCCGCGCTGGTGCAGACGGCATCGAGCATGGACCAGATGACGTCGAACGTGAAGCAGAACGCCGAAAGCGCCGCGACGGCCGCCGGGCTCGCGAGCGAGGCCGCCGACATCGCCAAGCGCGGCAGCCGGGTGGTCGACGACGTGGTCCGCACGATGGGCGACATCACGAGCAGCTCGAAGCAGATCGGCGACATCATCGGCGTGATCGACGGCATCGCCTTTCAGACCAACATCCTCGCGCTGAATGCCGCCGTCGAAGCGGCGCGCGCGGGCGAACAGGGCCGCGGCTTTGCGGTCGTCGCAGCGGAAGTGCGCAGCCTCGCGCAGCGCTCGGCAACGGCGGCGAAGGAAATCAAGGCGCTGATCGAAACGTCGACGGGCAGCGTCGAGGAAGGCGCGGCGCTCGTCGCGAACGCCGGTTCGACGATGGGCGAGATCGTCGCCTCCGTGCGCCGCGTGAACGAGATTCTCGAGGAAATCAGCCATGCGTCGCGCGAGCAAAGCGCGGGCATCGAGCAGGTCAACCGCGCCGTCGGCGAAATGGATCAGGTCACGCAGCAGAACGCGGCGCTCGTCGAGCAGGCAGCGGCCGCTGCGCATTCGCTGAAAGACCAGGTCGGCGGCCTGCGCGAGGCGATTTCGAGCTTCTCGCTGCCCGCCTGATCGCGCTGCCCCGCGCGGCAAACAATAAAAAGAAGGCGCTCATCGAGCGCCTCGTTAACACGCCGCGTCGGAGACGACGCATTAGTTGAACGGGCGACGGCGACCGCTTTTTCAACGCGGCCCTGCCGCCTGCGTGCGCAAAGCAACATTCGACACGCCTGCCACGCAAAAACCTTTCGCGAAGCTCGCACATATATTACGTTCTTATTACAATCTGATCCACGTTCACTGTGGACCGGTTGTCAGAACGGCCGGCTTCGCCCTCATGATCCGCAAGAAAAATCACGATCCGTACGCGCCCGTCGCGAAGAATCCCGTCCTCGTCGCGCGCCTGCCAATGTGGCGCTCGAAGCTGATCGTGATCCTCGTGTTCGCGGCGTTCGCGGCGCTGATCGGCCGCGCGTTCTGGGTGCAGATCGTCAATCAGGACTTCTACGTCGAACAGGGGCAGAAGCGCTATCAGCGCACCATCGAACTCGATGCGACGCGCGGGCGCATCGTCGACCGCAATGGCGCGATGCTGGCCGTCAGCCTCGCCACTTACGAAATCTGGGCTTCGCCGAAGCTGCTCCACGAAACGGCTCATCCGCCGCTGGCGAAGCTCCTCGATATGCCGCTTGCCGAGTTCACGCACCGCGTATCCGGCGACAAGAGCTTCGTGCTGCTCAAGCGCCAGGTCGATGCGGAAACGGCCACGCATATCGACAAGCTCAATCTCGCGGGCATCACGCGCATTGCGGATTCGAAGCGCTTTTATCCCGAGGGTGAATCGGCAGCGCACGTGGTCGGCTTCACCGACATCGAGGACAACGGCCAGGAAGGCATCGAGCTCGCCGCCAACGACCTGCTCACGGGCGAACCTGGCGAGCGCGAGGTGATCCGCGATCGTCTGGGCCGCGTGGTGTCGGACACGCGCCCGCTCACACCGGCGCAACACGGCGCGACCGTGCATCTGACCGTCGACCGCCGCATCCAGCAGCTTGCGTATGCGCAGCTCAAGGCGGCCGTCGCGAAGCACAGCGCGCAGGCGGGCAGCGTCGTCGTGCTCGATGCGCGCAACGGCGAGATTCTCGCGCTCGCGAACTATCCGAGCTTCGACCCGAACGACCGCTCGCGGCTCACGGGCCGCCAGTTGCGCAACCGTGCCGTGGTCGATACGTTCGAGCCGGGCTCGACGATCAAGCCGCTGGTGGTCGCGCTGTCGCTCGATCGCGGTCTGGTGCGGCCCGGCACGATGATCGACACGGCGCCAGGCTGGTACAAGATCGGCCCCAGCGTGATCCACGACACGTCGAACCACGGACGCATGACGATTGCGGAAGCGTTGCAGAAGTCGAGCAATATCGCGCTCGCCAAACTCGCGCTGAACCTGCCCGCCGAAACCATCTGGAACAAGTATCAGGAGTACGGACTGGGCCGCGCGCCGGAGCTGACGTTTCCGGGCGTCGCGGCGGGCCGCGTGCGTCCGTTCGCGCGCTGGCGGCCCATCGAGCAGGCGACGATGGCCTACGGCTACGGCCTGTCGACATCGCTGCTGCAGATCGCGCAGGTGTACACGGTGTATGCGGGCGACGGCACGCTGCACCCTGCCACGCTGCTGATCGACCCTGCCCGCGCCGCGTCGGACGGCCAGCGCGTGACGACGCCGGCCACGGCCGCCTCGATCCGCTCGATGCTCGAAATGGCGACGAGCGAAAGCGGCACGGGGCGCGCGGCGAATGTCGACGGCTATCGGATTGGCGGCAAGACGGGCACGGCGCGCAAGCAGGTCGGCGCGGGGTATGCGAAGGGGCGCTACCGGTCGCTGTTCGTCGGCATGGCGCCGATGAGCGATCCGCGCCTGGTCGTTGCTGTGATGATCGACGATCCTGCGGGACGCGCGTTCTATGGCGGCACGGTGGCGGGTCCCGTATTCAGCGCGGTGACGGGCGGCTCGTTGCAACTGCTCGGCGTGCCGCCCGATGCGCCTGTGAAGGCGCCGGCTTCGGAAGTGGCGCACGCGCCCGGCGTATAGCGCAGCAAACTCATGTGCTGAGTTTTGCCAGCGCGTGCAGATCGCGCGCGACGTCGTCCAGCACCGGCTGCCATTGCGCGAACTGCCGCTGCCGATAAAGCGTGGCTGTCGGATACCACGGGCTGTCGCGCCTGTCGATCATCCACGTCCAGTACGGATTCACGTCGAGCAGAACCCACGTACGCTGACCGAGCGCGCCCGCCAGATGCGCGGCCGAGGTGCACACGCTGATCACCAGATCGAGTTCGCTGACGAACGCGGCCGTATCGTCGAAGCTACGCCATTCGTGCGTGAAGTCGGTCATTGGCAGGCCGGCTGCGCGGGCGGCCTCGACGTCGGCCGTTGCGCCGGGTTGCAGCGAATAAAACGCCACGCCGTCGATCTCGCGAAACGCCAGCGCATAGCGCTCCGCGCCGACGCGCCGGAAGCGGTTGCGTCCATGATTCAAACTGCCCGTCCAGGCAAGCCCGACCTTCAGGCGCTTCTCGTCGGCGAGCCGCGCGCGCCATGCGTCGCGCAAGTCCGGGTCCGCGCGCAGGTACGGCACCACGGGCGGAATCGATTCGATGCGCGTGCCCAGCATCAGCGGCGCGCTGACGAGCGGCAATTCGAAGTCGAACGGCGGCAGTGCTTCGACTTCACGCGCGGCGGAATACGCATCGACATGTTCGCCGAAGCTGCGCGGCAACAGCGCGCCCATCTGCCCAAACGAATTCCACACGATACGCCCGCCCTCGCGATGCACGCGCTGCGCGAGCAGCGGCATGAAGCGGCAAAACTGCAGCACGTCGCCCATGCCCTGCTCGCCCCACACGAGCAAGGTCTTGCCCTTGAGCGATTCGCCGCGCCACTGCGGCCTGCCGAATGGCGGACGGCCGTTCGTCAGCATGCTGGCGGGATCGTTCCAGCGCGCTTCGTGCGCGGGCCAGCCTTCGGCATAGTTGCCGCGCAGCAGGTGCAGCACGCCAAGCCCTGTGCACAGCGATGCGTTGTCGGGTGCGAGTTCGCATGCCGTCGCCGCATGCGTCAGCGCGTCGTCCCAACGTTGCGCTTCCTTTAGCGCCTGCGCGAGATTGCTATGCGCCACGGCGCTGTTCGGATCGATCTCGACGGCGCGCCTCGCCGCCGCAAGCGCACCGTCGAGATCGAAGCATGCGCGCCGCGCGCTCATCAGGTTGATCCACAGTGCGAAGTCCGATGGGTCCGCTGCGACGGCCGCTTCGAGCAATTGCCGCTCTTCGGCGGGATCGCCGCCTGTGCGGTTCAGCGCGATCGCGAGGTTCTTGCGCAATTGCGGAAACGCGGGCTCGATCGCAAGCGCGTGGCGATACGGCGCGAGCGCATCGCGATGCCGGTTCGCCATCTGCAGCGCGTAGCCGAGACGCACGCTCGCCGCCGCGCTGTGCGGCTCGAGTTGCGCGACCGTTTCGACGAGCGCGATGGCTTGCGCGATGTCTTGCTGTTCGAGCAGTTCAAGCATCAACCGGTCGATCGACACGCTATCCGTCGGGTACAGATAACACGCCGCTTCGAGCCACAATGCACGCGCTCGCATATCGTCCTCGGACTGCGCAGCGAGCGCACGGCGAAGGAAGGTCAGGAATGGATCGAAGGTTGGCGGCATAAAGGCGAAGTGAAGAGTTGAACGATGCGTTGCGTCGACACGCGCCAGGCGCGCCGAGTCAGACATTCTCTGGCTAACGGCGCGGCTTGTCGTAAAGAATCGTCAAGTGCTGAAGCAATGGCGACTGATGGATGAGTCGTACGCGGTCGCCAGCAGGTGAATGTGCACGGCACGATCACGCGCGCCGATTCGCAGGGCGTTTGCTTGCCTGCTGTGCATGTCGAATCGCTACAAACGGTGCAGCCCGCGAACGCGTCTTCAGTTCCCGCCGCGCAGTGATCTTTTTTCGGCGGATGCGGTGCAACGCCGCGCGCCCTGCTGACAACTTCACTGACGCTGCGTTTTTGATAACCGCCGCCAAAGCTACGTGACTCCGACGGCAAGCCGGAGAAGTGCAACGACATGCCGCGTGGCCTCAGCGAGCCGTTTCGACGGACTGCAAAGAATGGCGCCGCGCGTCTTAAGTCTCGTTTAATTCTTTCCTGTGAACATGCCGCTCAACATCCCTGCCCCATGCAGGGCTGTTGTGCCGCTTGCGTACCGGCGGTGCTTTTTTATCCACCAGTGGGGCCTCCCCAGCAGGAGACACACGATGGTTGAAGACACGGTGTTCGAACATTTACGCGCGCTGCACGGCAACGCTCAGACGCTGACCATCCGCAGCTGCACCGTCTCGCCGCCGATGCAGCACCCGTGGGGCCGCTCGTTCCGGCTCGTCGAATGGACCTTCAGGCACGACGTTGAATCCTTCCGGCGCGTCGTGCCTGCCGAGAGCACGCCTCGTCAGATTGCCGAAGCCGTAATGTCGCACGTGCCGGGGCGGCGCTTCTGCCAGCCTGGCGGATAGCTTGCGCGCCGCACAGCGCAAGCCGTTCGATACGCTTGCCGCGGGCGCTGGACGCCCGGTTGCCGTTTTTCATCACGCAGTCCTCCACGCAGACATCGCCGGCCGTGTTTCGGCGGGCGGAAATACATTCCACGATCCGTCGTCGTGACGGAAAAAGAAGATCGACAACAGCCCGCTGGGGTGCACCGCCTCGACGCACACGCAGCGGCGATGCATCTGCGTGCGGCAGAAGCGCACCACGCGGGCGGGCATCGCGGGCGTCGGTGCGAGCCATTTGTCGACGGCCCAGTGCAGTGTTTTTCCGGTCGTGCTCATGGTGGTCTCCTTCGCTTTCCTGACTGCTTTACGGCATTTGACGTTTCGAACTTCAATCGCCGGTGTTCAAATTGCGACGCTCATACTGCGTTAACAACGGAGCGGCCGATTTTCATCCGGTTGCCGATAAAAGCGCTGGCGAGGCACAGCAGCGCATGCATGCCAGTGCGCGGATGCGTGAGGCATGCATGAACCTGTTCGCTGCGGCTTTCGCCGAGCAGGCACCATGCGCAGAAGTGCTCGCAGTTGTTCGTCAGCAGGCGATAGTGGTTTTCGCCGAGGCGTGAGCGGGCGCGCAGCACGGTTTGTTCGGCGGTGTACTTCGGGAACGGATGCGGGCGCACGGCGACTGCGTGACCGTCGGCGAAGGCTTCGAGCGCCACTTCTTCGACGGGGCCGCGATGCGCGGACTTCGCGAAACCTGCGTAGTGAATGACCTTGCCGCCACCGACGTAAATGCCGTGATGTTCGTAGCCGCGGCGTTGGGTGATCAGATGGGCGCCGAGGTTGGGTTCGTCGCTGGAACCGTCGAGCACCACATCAGCCGATGCGTAAGCAGCCGCGCGGTTTGCACCTTGTTCATTGCGAGATTGTTGGAGGTTGCGGTTCATGGCTTTGCTCTGGTATCCGATTCAAAGGGCCAACACTGTTGCCAGCTCTTTTGCATCATTCGGACCAGGCTATCTAAGCCATTGATTTATCGCAATATTTCAAGCAGACGTGTACTTTGCAGATGGCCTGTGTAGGGACGCACCCAACAGAATTTCGGGCAGTTGTGTTGCACACACACCATCACTTTCAGGTCCACGCGCCTGTGCATCACGCCGCGAAAATGTGTTGGATGTCCCGTCTTTCGCAAAGACGCGCTGTTGGACGACCGCCAACGTCCCGACGCGCTCGCGCGCGACGCACGCACGCGCGTGTCCGCTCTATCCCGCACCCAGCAAGGACGCACAAGAAAGCGCACCGATCCGCCGCACATTGGCACAGCCCTTGCACGTCATATCGCAACTTCCTTTGACTTCCGGCCACGCGACGCGGCGGCCATTCTGGAGACACGCCATGGCTTCCATCACCATCAGCGACCTATCGCACAACCTCGCTCTCGATCGCAAGGCGATGTCCGCGATCAGCGGCGGCGGCGGTGCGCCGTGGGTATTCGGCTGGATCACGCCGTTCGTGCACGACACGCCGAGCGTCGGACCCGTCGTAAACCTGTACGACATCACGAACAACTTCTATGCTAACCAGATGATCAATCAGTTCCAGTCGGTTGAAGTGAACAACACGGGCAACAACTCGAACATCAACGTTTCTCCTGACGCACGCAGCACGAACCGGGCTTAGATGCCGTGACCTGTACCAGTCAATTCCGGTGGGCGTCAGCGGCGCGTACGGACACGGGCCGGGTACGCGAGATCAATGAGGACGCCTGTCTCGATCAACCGCAGCGCGGCCGCTGGGCCGTGGCTGACGGCATGGGCGGACACGACGTCGGCGATCTCGCCAGCCAGCTCGTGGTCGAAACGCTAGGCCAGTTGCCGGAGCAGGCGGGTATCAAGCATTGCATCGCCGAGGCGCGCACGCGTCTGCAGGACGCGAACCGCCAGTTGCGGGATGAAGCGAGCCGCCGGCAGGTGCAGCGCATCGGCACGACCGTCGTCGTGCTGCTCGCGTGTGACCGCTTTTGCGGTTATCTATGGGCGGGCGACAGCCGCATCTATCTGCTGCGGCAGGGGCAATTGCGGCAGTTGACGCGCGATCACAGCCAGGTGGAAGCGCTTCGGCAGTCCGGCTATCTGACCGAGGAAGAAGCGCGTCATCATCCCGCGCACAACATCATCACGCGCGCGGTCGGCGCAACCGATCAACTCGAACTCGACGAAGACGCAATCGAAGTCGTGGACGGCGACGTGTTCCTGCTGTGCAGCGACGGCCTCAGCAATGAAGTGACCAACGAAGAAATCCAGCAGACGCTCACAAGCGTCGATTGTCTGCATGCGCCCGATGAACTCGTCGGTATCGCACTTTCGCGCGGCGGCCGCGACAACATCACGGCGGTGGTCGTGCAGGCAGAAGACCCGCAAGCAACCGACAAGACCTTGCTGAACCCGTCGCCCTGACAAGTTCCACTAGCCGTTGCTTCAATGCATCTCGGCTTCGTCATCCTCTTCCGTGTCGTCCTTGCGCGCATTCGCCTGCGCATGCGCGCGGCGAAAGTCCTTCGAATGCAGTCCGTGCTTCTTCAGCAGCATCTGAAGATGTGAACGGTTCATGTCGACGCGGCGCGCCAGTTCGGCGACCGTGCCACCCACTTCCTGCAAGCCGCGTTGCAAGAAAGCCTTTTCGGCTTCGTCGCTGGCAGCGCGCTTCGCATCGCTCAACGACAACAGATTGGTCACGCTCGCCGTGCCGTTCGCGGCCTCGTTCGCCACGCCGAATATCGACGCCGAAACGGGCGCTGTGGGCCGCATATCCACCGGCAAATGATCGACATCCGCGATGTCGCCCGCCAGGCACGAGATGCGGTACATCACGTTGCGCAGTTCGCGGATATTGCCCGGATACGCATAGGTCAGCAGAAAGTCCCGCAATTTAGGGGTGATTCTCACGGGGCGCCGCTTGAGCGCACCCGCCGCCTCGTCGCCGAAGTACTGAATCAGAAGCGGAATCTCATCGCGCCTTTCGCGCAGCGGCGGCAAAGTCACGTGAATGACGCTCAGCCGGTAAAAGAGATCTTCGCGGAACGTGCCCTGTTCGCTCAGCTTGCGCAGGTTGCGATTGGTCGCGGCGACGATCCGCGTATCGACGCCGATCGGCTCGTCCGAGCCCACGCGCTGTATTTCGTGCGCCTCCAGCACGCGCAGCAGTTTTACCTGCCCCGTCAAAGGCAATTCGCCGATTTCGTCGAGAAAGATCGTCCCCGTATGCGCGCTTTCGAATTTGCCTTTACGGTCGTTCGTCGCGCCCGTGAATGCGCCTTTTCTGTGGCCGAACAGTTCCGACTCCAGCAGGTTCTCCGGGATCGCACCGCAGTTCACGGAGATGAACGGCTTGTCAGAGCGGCTGCCGTTCGCATGGATGACCTTCGCCATCAGCTCCTTGCCCGTGCCGCTTTCGCCGTCGATCAGAACGGGCAGATCGGTCGGCGCCGCTTTCTCCGCGATTTCGAGCGATTCCAGCAGTTTTGGATTATCGCCGAACGTGCCTTCGAAAATGAAGCTGCGCGCGAGCAACGCCTGGCGCCGCGCGCCGCGCGACAGGTCGCCGCGCATCGGCTCGACCACGGCCGCCTGCACAAAGCGCTCCTTGTGTGACATCTGCATCACTTCGTCGCGCAACGAACTCGCCTGTTTCAGGAGCTTTTCGATATCCGCGCGTTCGAGCCGCGACGACCAGCGCAGCGTCGAGCGCAGGATCTCGATCTTCTCGATCAACCCTGCGTAAGAGATGGCGGAGCCGGCTTCGTCAGGCTGCTGGTCAAGTATTTTCATCAGGCGCTCAATTGTTTCTGGACGAGCTGGTAGTACATGCCCTTCCGGTTGACCAGTTCCTCGTGACGCCCCTGCTCGACGATCGCCCCTTCGTAGAGCACGAGAATCTTGTCGGCGCGCATGATCGTACTAAGCCGGTGCGCGATGATGACGGCCGTGCGTCCCTTGAGGATTTCCTGCATATTGCCGAGGATATTGCTCTCCGATTGCGTATCGAGTGCGGAAGTCGCCTCGTCGAACACCAGAAGACGCGGATCGTGATACAGCGCGCGTGCAATGCACAGCCGCTGAATCTGGCCGCCCGACAAACCAATGCCGCGCTCGCCGACCACCTGTTCGTAGCCGAGCGGCAGCTTGGCGATGAACGCGTGCGCGTCGGCCATCTTGGCCACTTCCTCGATGCGTCGGCGATCCGGCGTGTCGTCGCCGCTCGCAATGTTCTCGGCAATCGTGCCGGAAAACAGCAGATTCGATTGCATGACATAACCGATCTGCGCACGGAAGAATGCCTTGTCGATCACGCTTATGTCGTATCCGTCGACCGTCATCTTGCCATCGCTCGGTGCATAAAAACCGACCAGCAGCTTCGCGAGCGTGGTCTTGCCCGAACCGCTGCGCCCGACGATCGCCACCAGTTCGCCCGGCTTGATGTCGAAGCTGATGTTCTCCAGCACATAGGCGCTGTCGTCATCGCTATAGCGGAAGTACACGCCGTTCAGGCTGATCTCGCCTTGCAGGTCGGGCAGCATCACGCGCGACGGCAGGTCTTGGGGCTTCTGCTCGGGTTCGATATCGAGCACATCGCCCAGACGCTCCATCGCGACGCCCGCGTCGTTGAGCATGCTCCACAAGCCGACGAGTCCCATCAACGGCGTCAGCACACTGCCCATGAAAGCGTTGAACGCAATCAGCTGCCCGATCGTCATTTCGCGGGCGAGCACGAGATTCGCGCCGACCCACAGAATCGCAATCGTGGTCGCGGCATTCAGCAACTGGCTGATAAAGCCAATCAAGATGTTGAAAGCGTGTGCGCGGTATTGCACTTCGAGTGCCTTCGCGTATTTCTTTTCCCAGCGCAAGCGCACGGGCCGCTCGATGCCCATCCCCTTCACTGTTTCGACACCGGACAACGCTTCCATCAGGAACGATTTCGAATCCGTCCCGGCCGCGAACGTGTCGCGCGCGTAGTTCTTGATCTTCGGCGTGGCGATCAGCGTGAGCGCCATGATGGGAATGACGAAGGCGATCAGCACGAGTGTCATCTTCGCGTTATAGAAGAACATGATCGCGAAGTAGATGAACACCATCAGCAGATTGAGTGCCGTCGTCACTGTCGATTCGGTGAGGAAGGCGCGTATCGTCTGGTTCTCCTGAAAGCGCGCAAATATGTCACCCGTCTTGCGCTTGGCAAAGAACGAGAATGGCAGCGACATCGTGTGCCTGAAGAACTGCGACATCATCGCGAAGTCCATGTTGCGTACCATGAAGTTCGACAGGTACGCGCGAACCATCGACATCAACTGCGAGAACACGTTCGAAATGATCAGACCGAGTATCAGCAGATGCAGCAGGCTGACGTTCTGATGCACGATCACGCCGTCGAGGATGTTCTGAATGATCAATGGCGGTATCACGCCCAGCACCTGGATCACGAAGGTCGCGAGGAACAGGTTCATCAGAATCTTTTTATACGGCGTCAGATAGCCGACGAAGCGCAGCCACGGCGAGCGCGACGCGGACAGCTGCACGAGATTCGGCCCCGGCGAAAACAGCAGACAGGTCCCGCTCCAGCCGCGCTCGAAGTCTTCGAGACTCAGCTTGCGGAACCCCAGCGCGGGATCGGCGAGCCATACGCGATCTTTCGACACGCCGTACACGATGATGTAGTGATAGCCTTCCCAGTGCACGATGAACGGTAAATCGAAGCCGCGCAGCGAATCGAACGTGCACTGCACGCCGCGCGCCGCGAAGCCGAGTGACTCACCCGCGCGCGCCAGACTGTCCAGCGTCGCGCCCTGCGTCGTGACGTTCGCGAGTTCGCGCAGCTTGCCGAGTGTCATCGGAATGCCGTAGTGCTTACAGATCATCGCGAGGCATGCGGCGCCGCAATCCATTTCCTCGGCCTGCTCGACGAGCCCGAAGCGCCGTATCACGCGCTCGCCGAGTTCGGGCTTCGAATGCAGGTCGAGCCTCAGAGGCCGCTTGCGGCGCTGCTCGATGCGTTTTTGCCGGTCCAGTTCGCGGTCGGCGTATTTGATGCGCTCGTCGAGCACTTCGCGCAGCTTGGGATTGCGCTCGAGAATGAAATGCACCGTGCGCTCGGGAATCACGAGCAGCCGCGTGTCCGTCGTCGCAATCGCCGATGCCGTCTGCTCCTGCCGCATCAGGCAGGCCTTCTCGCCGAAAATTTCGCCTTCGCGCAGCGTCGCGAGCGTGTAGTCGGTGCCGTCCTCGTTGCGCACGATGCGCACTTCGCCTTGCCGCACGACATACAGCCGGCGGTCGTCGCGCGCGTCCTGCTTGAGAATCTCCTTGCCCGCGCTGACTTTCTTGACACCGACGCTGCGCACGTATTCTTCGAGTTCCTGCTTGTTCAGCTTGCCGCGCAAATCGAATAACTGCGCAACGAAACCACCCGCCGAGTTGATCGCCACATAACTCGCGACGAACGCCAGCGCCGCCTGATTGCCGGCGATAATCGGCTCCATGGCGGCGCGCGGAATGAACAGCAGCTCGGTCTTCCCCGAAGAGCGTACCGACGATTCATGCGAGTACGCGCGCAGCATCGCAATATCGGCGAATACTTCGCCCGCTTTGCGCACGCCCATGCTGATCTCTTTGCCGTGCTCTTCGGTGAAGATGCGCACCGAGCCCGACTTGATCACACAGAGGCCATCGGCGGGATCGCCCGCGTTGCACACCGTTTCGCCAAACGAATAGAAGCGCGATTGCACGTGCTCCGCGAGACGTTCGAGTTCTTCGCGTGTAAACGGCGACAGAATCTCGACCGTCGACAGGAAGTCGGCGATGGAAGGCGTGGTTTGCGGTGCATCCATGATGCTTGGGGTCCCCGTCAGCAGTGCGCGTCAATCAGAGCGCTTCGATAATGTGTTCCTGCGCGCGCGTCATCAGCCACTGTTCGCGCAGCAGCCGCTTGATTTCCGACGCGACGTCCTCGTCGAGTTGTGCCGGATATTTCGCCGTCACCGCAAAGATCTCGAAGCACGAGCGGTCCAGCGAAGCGAACGGCCCGAGCAGATCGCCAACTGCCGCGTTGAAGATCTTCGCCTCGATATCGGGCTTCAGCGACCCGCGCAGTACTTTTCCGATTACGCCGCCCGAGTCTTTCGTATCGGCAATCGAATGCTCGCGCGCCATTTCCGCGAACGCATCGGGATCGTCGTGCAGATACGAGATCATTTCCTTCGCCTTGCCTTCGTCGTCGAGCAGAATGTGGCTGACCTCGATGGCATCGAACTTCGGCGAATTCATCGAAAAGTACTCTTCGATCTCGGCTTCGCTCCCCACCTTGTCGAGCATCTTTTCCTGATACAGGCTGTCGGTGACGAACGTCTCGAACTCGTCGAGACCGACCTTCAGCGTGTCGAGATACTGGTTCATGTCCGCCGCGCGATGCAGCCCGCGCACCCGCCGGAACTGGTCGGCGCGCTCCTGTATCTCGTCGGCGCTCACGGTCAGGCCGTGCTTCTTCGCGGCGTGCACGGTCAGCTTGTCGCGCACCATCTGCTCGATCAGGCTTTCGAACTGGCCCGTGAGTTTCAGTAGACGTATGAATTCGCCGACATCCACGACTTCATCATCGATTCGTACGATCGCGGTCATCTCGTCCGCTCCTCTAGTGACGGCCCGAACGAACGGGCGGGCTGGCGGTTGTACTTTCGGCTACGCTTGCGTTGCAATGAGTTCTTTTGAAGCTATCCGGCCAGTTGCCTGAACGGGTCCAGCCCAAGATCGATCAGCCGCCGCTCGCGCACGACGATTTCGGCGCTCGCCGTCATGCCGTACCGCAGCGGATAACGGTTTTCCGCGATCTGGTAATAATTCCTGTCGAGCTGGACGCGGCCTTCGTAGACAGGCTGCTTGTCCTGCGCCGATGGCTTGGTTGCCGGCGAGATGTACGCGAGCGTGCCGTTGATCAGCCCATAACGCTGATATGGGAACGCATTGAATTTCATCTTGACGGTCATGCCTTCGTGCAGGAACGCGCGGTCGCGCTCGGCAATCTCGATCTTCAGCACGGGGCGCGCGTCCTTCGGCGCGATGCCGCCGAGCGGCGCATTCGCCTGGATCTTGTCGCCCGTTTGCGTCGACGTCACGTCGGTAATCACACCCGAAGTCGGCGCGAGTATCAGCAGAAAGTTGTCCTTGTCGATGTTCTCGAAGCGGATGCGCGCAGCCGCGTCGGCGACGAGGCGTGCCGTCTGCAATTGCAGGCGCAGCTTCTCTTCGGTGCTGGTGATGTCGCGGATCAGATCGTCGTATTCAAGCTGCAGCTTCGTCGACTGCTGGCCACTCGTTTCGAGTTGCGCGCTGGCCTCCGCGTATTCGTGACTCAGCTTGAAGTCGAGTTCGGCAAGCCGCGATTGCGCGACACGGTACGCATTTTCTGCCTCCAGAGCGGTGTTGCGCTTCGCTTCGACCTGCAACTCGGCGACACCGCCGCCGCCTGGCTGCGCGAACAGGCGTGCGTACTTGTCCGCTTCCTGGCGCGCCGCGTCGCGCGCGCGGCGCGCATTGTCGAGCGTGCTGCGCGCTTCTTCGAGTTGCGCCTTCTGGCCTTCCGCAAGCTTGCTCGTGCCTTCCGAAATGCGGTTCTCGTGCAGACGCTCTTCCACTTCGAGCTGATCCTTGAGCGCGGTCGCCTTGCGCTCCATCAATTCCTTCTTCTGCGGAAACTCTTTCCATTCGCGCTCGGCGTCGTCGAGCTTCAACTGCGCCTGCAGCGCGTTGGTCGCCGCTTCGATCGCGCCGCGCGCATTGAGCCGCGCCAGCACGTCACCCTTCGATACGGGTTGCCCTTCGGCGATATAGAGATCAGTGAGTTCGCCGTCGATCGGCGCATAAATGCGCCGCACGTCCGATTCCGGCGCGAGCGTGCCTTGCGCCGTGACGATCACGTCAGCGCGTCCGAAGAACGACCACATCAGGCCGGCGACAACGAGCGCGACCAAGGTCAGCACGAGCGCCTGCGCGATCCGCACGGGTTCCGCCATGAGAATCGCAACGCCTTCGGCGCTGTGATCTTCGAGCGCTTTGTAAAGCGGCTTAGGGTGATTGTCGCGCTTCACTTTCGTCACTGCCTCCAATCAACGCAAGCTTCGATTTCAGCAAGCCGGGTTCGAGCACCATCCGCAACTCCTGCAACGAGCGGCGCTGCAATTGCGTTTCCGCTTCGATGTCTTCGAGCAACTGATCCGAGCCTGCCGGATGCGGCGCCTTCAGTTGCGTATAAACACGCATGCCCTGTTGCGCCGCCGTATTCGCGCCCGACAGCAGAAGCGCCTGACTGCGGAAGCCGCCCGAGATGCCGGATTCCAGACGCTGCGTGCCGCCGATCGAACCATTCGCACGATACTGCTGCCACAATCCCTGTGCGCGATTGATCTGATCTTGCGCGCGCGCCAGCGCCTTGTCGCGCAGTGCATTGACGTCGCCCTGAACGGCCCGCACGAAGTACGCGTCTTCGACGGGATCGAGACTGGCGTAAAACGACAGCAGTTTGTCGTCGCGATCTCCCGCACCACGGCTTTTCTGCAGATCGGCGAACTGGTCGAGCAACGCCTTCTTGTGCGCGAACTCCGCTGCGATGACATCGGACCACGGGCCAGCGGGTATCGCCTGCAAACCGGCCAGCGCCTGCTGGCTGTCGCCGCTTTGCCATGCGGCGCTCGCCGCGTCGTGCTTCGCCACGACTTCCGCGGAAGGCAGACGGCTCGCGCTCAATTGCGCGTACTGCGACTTGAACGGCGGCGTCCTGAAGCTCGCCTTTTTCATCAATGCGAGCAGCGGAACGAGGCGCCGCGCCGTCATTTCGTTGTAGATGTCCGTGTACTGGCGCAAGTCGCTGCGCAAGCTATCCAGCCCGGAGAGCCGCGGATAGCGTTGTGCGTAATCGTCGAGCACAACGGGCAGCGCATCCGGCTTGTCGCGTCCCAGCTCCGTCGCGATGGTCGCGTTGAGCCGGTCGATCGCCGCGAGGTACACGGAGTCGTCGCTTTGCAGCTTGCGCAGATGGCTCATCGCGAGCGCATACGGCTCGGTGAATTCAGGCACGTACGACGCAATGCGGTCCAGAATCCGCTGATGCCTTTTTGCATCGTCTTCCCAACGCTTGAGCAGATTGTCGATACGGCCTTCGTCACTATAGATGCGAATCGGCGCATCCGGGCCGCCCCGGCCGACGACAAAACGTTCCAGGTCGCCAACCCATTTCAACTGATTGATCAGCGCGAGCGCATCGGGATTGTTCTGGCTCGTCGCGCGCATGCCTTCGATCAATGCTGCGGCACGATCGAACTGTTTCACCTGCAACGCCGACAGCCAGCCGGGCACACGCGCTTTCATCAGCGCCTCACTCGCAAGCGCGCGGATCGGATCGCTCGCAGGGTGACGCTGCAAAGACGACGTGCCAACTTCCGCCGCCGCTTCGTATTCTCCCGCCGCGAGCAGGCTCTTGATATCGCGCTCCGCCGCGCCGCGCATGTACAGCGTGACGGCCAGTCCCGCAACGACAACCAGCACCACCAGTCCGCCCCAGCCGACGCGCCGCATCGTCGTGCGATCGCCGGCCGCGAAGGTGCGCGTCAGTTCGCGCAGCAACAGTTGCCAGCGGCGGCGCGGACGGCGTGTTTGGACTTCCGTCCCTTCGTCCGGCGTCAAGGGCGGAGCGTTTTCGTTCACCTCGTCTTCGCGCTGCAATGCGCGATCGACGCAGAAGATGTCGAGAAACGAATGCGCCGCGCCGACAAAGGTGGTCTTGTCGGGATCTTCCGCGGGCATCGCCGCCACGGGCGCAGCCGCCACGGGCGCAGCCGCCGCGGGCGCGGCAGTTGCAGGTGCAGCCGCTGCGGATGCTGCTGCCGCTGCGGGAACGCCCAGCGTGGCGGCGGGCGGCACCATCTGGGTCACGGTAGGCTCGATTTCGAACGACTTTTGCAGCGCTACCTGATAGACGAAATGATCGCCGCCGAATCCAACGATATCGCCGTTTTGCAATGCGACAGCCGATTCGCCGAGACGCTTGAGATTGAGGAACGTGCCGTTCGTGCTGCCGAGATCTTCGATCCACGGTTCGCCGCCCTTCATGAAGATATGAGCGTGGCGCCGCGAGATGTAATTGACCTGATGCGGATAGCGGTCCTTGTAGCGCGAGAACAGTTCGTCCGTCTTGCTGACGAGAAACGGAAACCCAATGAGGTCGATGGGTTCGAGACCCAGATCCGCGCGTTCCGGCTTCAGCGTGACAGTCAGATGCTGCACGCCGCGCGCGGATGCCGAACTGAATGGACGCGGCTCGATCGCAACGCGATACGTCAGATCACCGCCGAAGCACAGCTCATCGCCGGCCCGCACACGCGACGGCGTCATCCGCACGGCAACGCCGTTGACGGTCGTGCCGTTCTTGCTGTCGAGATCCGCCACATACACCGCACCATGCTCGCTAAAGATGCGCGCATGACGCCGCGAAAGTCTGATGACCCGATCGCGCGGATAGTCGGCAAACGGCGCCTCGCTGCGGCCGATCGCAAACAGATCGTCGACGATGCGAATGGGGCCGAGAGAAGGATGCGAGACGGGCAGCAACAGGACGTCGAACTCCTTGTCCAGAGCCGCCCGCATCTCAGCAATCGGAGCTTCGCCGGGATTCATCTATTTGCATCACTAAGCGTGGACACGAACGGAGCGTTCGACAGACGCGGCGATCAAGGCATATTCGACGCAGCCGTCATGCTGACCATATGAGCGGCTAATCAGGAATTTTAAGTCACGCATGGTGTTAGTCAATTATGGGTACGGCTAATGCGGTCTATATTCAGGCAACGGTTTTCACAGACGTCGTTTTAAGAACCGTGCCAGCTTTTCCTCTATTCGCCCGCGTCGCACACGCAGCACTACCGCTTCATTGCTTGACCTCATTGCTTCACTTGTGTCTGCACGTCGACAGCCTGCCAACCGCCGCCGAGCGCCTTGTAAAGCAGTACCGTGTCGGACAGTATTTGCTGGTGATTCGACAGCAGCTCGAGTTGCGCCTGCAGCAGCGTACGGTCCGTTTCGAACACGTCCAGTTGCGACACCACGCCTTCGCGCAATTGCGACTGCATCTGCACGTTGACGACGCTTAGACGCTCCACTTCCTGTTGCAATTCGACGCGCTGCTGCCTGTGCGAGTCCAGATTGACGAGTGCGTTTTCCACTTCCTCGAATGCGCCCATCACGGTTTGCCGGTACTGCTGCTCGGCGACGGTGGTTTGCGCCTCGGTGGTCTTGACGTGGGCACGCACGCCAGGATCGAGTAGCGGAATATTGATGCTCGGCATGAAGCCGAACGTGAACGACTTCAAAAGATCGGACAGTGCAAAGCTCGCGGTGCCGCCATGGCCCGTCAGACTGATGGTCGGCAATTGCGCCAGCTTGGCTTCGCCCACCAGGTTATACGCTTCGAGCACGCGAAATTCCGATGCGACGACATCGGGCCGGCGCGACAGCAGTTGCGCCGGCAGCCCGCCCGGCACGGGCGGCAACTGAACGCGCTGCTGCAGATGGCCGACGGGCACGGTGAATTCACCGGCCGGCACGCCGATCAGCGTGCACAGCGCGTTGTTCGCAATCTTCCGTGAACGGCGCAGATCAAGCAGATCCTTCGTTAGACGATTGACCTCCGCCTGTTGACGCATCACCTGCGTCTTTGGCACCAGGCCATTGCGGCTCATGCCTTCGTAGATCGCGAGAATCTTCTTGTTCTCGTCGACCATTTTCTGTTGCGCGTCGATCTGGTCGTCGAACTGGAGAATCTGGAAATACGTACTCGCCACATTCGACACGAGTTCCAGATAACCCGCGCGCCAATCGGCTTCCGTCGCGTGGAACTCGGCCTTTTGCGCCTGCACGCCCTTTTCGACCTTGCCCCAGATGTCGATGTCCCAGTTCACCTGGGCGCCTACGTTGTACTGCTTCGTGAACGGCTGCCCCGTGGTTTTCTGGAAATTCGCGCCTGCGCCGAGATCGGCCGTCGGCAATGCAGGCGCCTTCGCTTCGCCGATCTGCGCGCCCGCTACGTCGATGCGTGCGGCGAGCACCTTGATGTCGAAGTTGCCTTCGATCGCTTTCGCGATCAACGTGTTCAGATACGGGTCCTGGAAGCCTTTCCACCAGTCGGGCACGATGGTGTCGGCGGGTGAAACGAGCGTGCCCGTCTTGTCGGACCACGACGCCTTGGCAGGCGTATCGGGGCGCTTGTAGTCGGCCATGTGAACATCGACGCAACCGGCCAGCATGGCTGTGCAAACAGCAGCGGCAGAGATGACGCGAGCGACGGCGACGAATGAATCAGGCAACGCAGACACGATATTCTCCGATCATTTCCGGGTGTACTGCACGTGCAGAGCGCGCCTTTCAAGTAAAGCACGTCCAGCGCGGCATCTCTATCGATGTCGGCGGATTTCGTTCGGCGTGGAGTGCGTGCGGTGACGCGGCGGTCGTGTGGACAGGACGATTGGCTTCTGAATCTTTTTGACGATGCGTGGTGAAGCAAACTTCGCGGCCAGCTTCGGGATTTTCCCGGAACCCGCGGAGGCCGGTCCAGACCTCCGCGGGCATCGCCGTGTGCTTAGCGCACGGTGACGCTGTTGTTGGCCAGCATCGTCGGCGTGATCGTCGTGGTCAGGCCCGACGCGAACGCGTTGCCGCCGCTCACGTTGCTGACGTTCATTTGCTGCTGGATCATTTGCTGCACATCGCCGATGTGCTTGCTGAAGTCGAAATTGATGTCCGGGAACTGCGGATAGGCAGCGAAGCCGCCGCGGAGGGCCTTCATGGCCTTGCCGTCAAGTTCTTCGGCAACGGGCAGGTCTTTGATCATCAGTGCGCTCATGACAGTTCTCCTAAGAGGGAAGCGAGGCTTCGCCAGGGTGTTTCGGTTCAGGTTCAAGCATCTTGTCTGCTCGGGCCTAACAACGCATAGGCTGTGCCAATTGCACTGCCCGCGCCGCGAAAAACCTGCAAAACCTTGCTGCCATTGGGTGGCGTGTCAGAGACTATTTGCGCATACGAATTCGATGCGCGTCGATCCCGCTCTCTGGTGCCGCTACGCGGCCAACATCCGACTCAAAACTGTTGGTTCAAAAAAGACAGCACTGAAGAAGAACGTTGAGCACACACGTTCGTTCACTTCGCGATCACCGTGATCTTCTTCGAATAGACGGGGGGATTGTGCGGAATATGGTTCTCGTCGCCCATCAGCAGTTGAAGCGTGTGCTTGCCGGGCGGCAAGGTGACCATGGTTTCCGTTTCGCCCGCGCCGAAATGCAGATGCTGGCGGTCGGAAGGAATCTCCTGATCCGCCGGCGGCAAGTCGGTGTCGATCAGCAGATGATGATGGCCCGTGTTCGGATACTTCACGCCCTTGGGCGCGACGCCCATGTAGCGCAAGCCGAACCACACGCGAAACGGCTTGTTGGCGGGCACGACCTGCCCGTCGTTCGGATAACCGATGTACGCATAGGCATCCTTGGGCGCAGGCGTCGGCCCCGCGAATGCCACGTTCATCGAAGTGAGGGCGGTGAGGGCGGCAAGTGCCGCAGCGGCAACAACGATCCTGATCATGGCTGATGCTCTCCGTCTTGCGTCGTGCGTCTGGTGCGCCCTTGCGCCGGCGCAACGCTCGCGCGTGCTCACTTCACGATGATGGTGATCTTCTTCGAATAGACGGGCGGATTGTGCGGCACATGGTTGTAGTCGCCGAGCAGCAGTTGCAGCGTGTGCTTGCCGGGCGGCAGCTCGATGCGCGCATCCGTTTCCCCTGCGCCAAAATGCAGGTGATTCCGGTCAGAGGGAATTTCCTGATCCATCGACGGCAGGTCCGTGTCGATCAGCAGATGGTGATGCCCTGTGTTCGGAACATTGACGCCTTTAGGGCAGACGCCCATGTTGCGCAAGCCCATTCGCACCCAGAGCTTGCCGCCTGTGATCACGGTGCCATCCGCCGGCCAGATGATGTAGACCTCGGCGCCAGGCGGCGCAGGCGTCGTTCCAGCGAACACCTGCGCGGAAGCCAGAAAGAGCGCGCCGATAGCCGCGAGCCTTATTCTTCTTTGCATTGCGCATTCTCCCAGGGAGGGTCAGTGCTGCTTGCTTCCGTTTTAGCTTAGGACGTAACTTGTTAAAAAGAAACGCCACGCTCGTTAACGTTCTGACGTTCTAACTGCGTGCTATCGTTTGTAAGGGTGGTCCAGGTAAATACGTTACGTGGGTATCGGACGGCATGGCGGGCGGCGACTGTCCTGCTCGAGCCGGTTCGTCCGATGACGAGGTTCTATCAGAACCTCCAGAACAACCAGGATCTGAAAATGTGGCGAAAACTCCTGCTGGTATGCATGATCGGGGCACTCCAGATGCGAGAAGCCGACGCTCAACCGATGCCGCGCGGCGCGAGCAATGCCACTTCTCAAGCCGCCGCGAATAGTCTCTTTGCGCTTCCCGTCGATGCGGCCAACCGTAAGGTCGCGCTCGTGATCGGCAACGCCAGCTATCCGGCCGGCTCGCTGCCGAATGCCGCGCGCGACGCGCAAAGCGTCGCCGGGTTGTTGCGCGCGCAAGGCTTCGATGTCGTCCTGCGCACCGATGCGACGTCGCCACAGATGCGCGATGCGCTTGCGGAATTCGGCCGACGCCTGCAGCCTGGCGGCACGGCGCTGTTCTATTTCGCAGGGCACGGCTTGCAGGCGGGACGCACCACGCTGCTCGCTTCCGCTGGTGCCGATCCGCGTGCGCCTGCCACGTTGATGACAGCGAGCATCGATCTGTCGAACGTGCTCGACACGCTCGCGGCGCCGCGCAAGAACGCGCTCAATCTCGTCGTGCTGGACGCATGCCTGACGCAACCGTTCGAGGCGGCCCGCCTCGCGATGCCGTTGCCCCCGCAAACATTGATTGCCTACGCGACGACGCAAGGCGCGCAAGCCGCCGACGGCACCCGTCATGGCATTTTTACGGGCGCGTGGCTGCGCGAAATGCACCGTGCGCCCGATGCGTTCGTCGATTCGATGTTCGCTCATGTGGCGCGACAAGTCGCAGAAGAAACGCATGGCGCGCAAAGGCCGTGGCGCTTGTCGTCGTTGACGGAGCCGGTGCGGCTTTTCGCTTCGCGTCATGCATCGGAACAAATGGATGATGAGCCGAACGCAGTCGTCGCATTGAATAGCCGCGGCATTTTGCCGAAGGATAGCAACGAGCAATACGAGCTGACGTTCTGGGAGTCGATCAAGGACAGCAATTACCCGAGCGATTACGAGGCATACCTGAAGGCGTATCCGAATGGCCGCTTTGCGACGCTCGCGAAGGCTCGGATCGACAGGCTCAAGGCTTCCGGGCAGACGGCTCCGCCCGCCGCCACGCACGCAGCGCCGCCAGCAGCGCCGTCGCGTCCCGCTGCCGCTGCCGCGCCTGCGCCACAACCTGCGCCCACACCCGCACCCGCGCCGAAAGCGGCCGCCACACCTGCACCCGCACCTGCCCCCACGCCCGCACCAGCACGTGCCGCGACAGGCGGCGAGAGCAAGGACTGCGCGGCCTGCCCTGTGATGGTTTCACTGCCTGCAGGCTCGTTCACGATGGGCAGCAATGCCGACCCGTCCGAAAAGCCGCCGCATCACGTGACCATTTCGGCGCCGTTTGCGATCGGTAGATACGAGGTGACGGTCGAGCAATGGAACGCATGCGCGGACGTCAACGGATGCCCGAAACTGTCGCCCGAAAACAATTCCGTGAAGAACGCACCCGCACGCGACCTCAGTTGGGACGATGCGCAGGCGTACGTGAAGTGGCTGAGCAAGGTCACGGGCAAAGCGTATCGACTGCCTACGGAAGCCGAATGGGAATACGCGGACCGCGCGGGCACCACGACGAAATACTGGTGGGGCGACCAGATGCGCAAAGGCATGGCGAACTGCAAGGACTGCGGCGATCCGTATCACAAGGAAGCGCCCGAGCCCGTCGGCACGTTCGCGGCGAACCCGAACGGCTTGTACGACATGAACGGCGGCGTCTGGGAATGGGTCAGCGACTGCTGGCATAACTCGTACCAGGGCGCGCCGAACGACGGCCGCGCGTGGGATGCGCCCGCCTGCAACATGCGCGTGATTCGCGGCGGCTCATGGCGGGAAGGCAACGACTACATGCTGAGCTCGACGCGCTTCAAGTACAGCCAAAGCGTGCGCCAGTCGCAAGACGGCTTTCGCGTGGTGAAAGAACTCAAGTGACCTGACATGCAGCAGAGCGCACGCCCCTCAATGCGCGCGCGCCTTGCTCGTGATCTGCGCGAAGTCCGCGACGATACGGTCTTGCCCATATTTGGAGGCAAGCTGTTTGAGCCGCGTATCGAGCGCGCGCAGATAGTCCGCGCGCGACTCGCTTTCGGGCCGTGGCGTATCGAAGAGCGGCGCGGGCGTAATCAGCAGAACGACCAGTTCCTGACCGAACGGCTTCGAGACGACCCAGTCGCCGCCGCTGCCGATGGTCGCCGAGTAATGCGCGGGCGCCTGGTTATCTTTCGCGCGGGGCCCCGGCACCATGTGCACGACGCTGCCGTCGAGCACGTAGTAGTCGATGTTCACATACGAGTCGTAGCCGGGCGTCCGCACGTCGACGACGAGAGGATCGCCTTCCGTCAGCACGCCATTCGGCATGCGCGCGGTCAGCGACGCGATATGCCCCGCCTGCCAGTTGCGCGTCCAGTACGAGCCAAGTTCCTTCAGCACCTCGCATTTGTCGCTGCTCACGTGCTGCACATCGACCTTCGTCGACGCCACGCCGGGCAATGTTGCAAGACGCTCGTTGACCTGCGCCTCGCCGTGTTGCGGCACGAATCCGCGCACCTGTACCGCGCGATCCTGAATCGAAGCGGCAAGCGCCGAGCACGGCAATGTGGCGAGCGCCGAGGTGACGGCGGCGAGCGTCGGCGGGGCCGGCGTGACGGGCGCTCGCGGCGCGGATGTAACGGCAGGCGGCGACGGGGTAACAGGTGTGATGGGCTGAACGGGCGAGGCGGCGCTGGCCGCATCGGATGCCGGGCTCACCTGTAGCGCCGCATTCTCCTGCTCCAGAGTCCGCGAAGCACGGTAGAAGTACAGCGCGCCGCCTGCAGCGCAAGCGAGCGCGAGTCCCGCAACCCCCGACTTCATCAGCATGCCGGTGCGATCGACATTGCGCCCTGACGACTTCGACGCCGACGCGCGTTCCAGTGCGCCGAATTCTTCGACGAAGCGCGATACCGTCGGCGTGCGCGACTTGCGGTCGAAGGCGAGCGTCGCACGCAACGCGCGCCATTGACGGTTGCTCAGGTTCTCGGGCCGCTGCGGTTGCCGGTTCGACGCGCGCGCCTGCGTCGCCGACTGACGGTCGAACGGATGACGGCCCGTCAAAAGCTCGTAGGTGATGCAGCCTAGTGCGTAAATGTCGTCGCGCGGATCGGGTTCGAGATGCTCGAGCATTTCCGGGCTTGCATAGGCAGGCGTCAATGCGCCGAGGCTGCCGGGATCGAACACGGTCGCGTCGCTATCTTCTTCGGGGCGCTGAAAGACGCGCGCGATGCCGAAGTCGATCACTTTGACTTCACCCGTATCGGTCAGAAACACGTTGGCGGGCTTGAAGTCGCAATGCACGAAGCCGCGCTCATGCGCGTACGCCAACGCACTCGACATGCCGCGCACGATCGGCAACGCCGACTGCACCGGCATGCCCTTGAAATCCTGCGTACGCAGAATCTGGCTGAGCGCCTTCCCGGACAGGTATTCCATCGTCAGATAGACGATGGCGCCATCGCGGTCGAAATCGTAGACGGTGACGATATTGCGGTGCGCGAGTACCTGCGCCTTGCGCGCTTCGCGCTGCAACGCGATCAGCGACTTCGGGTTGCCGCGGAACTGCGTGTTCAGTACCTTGATCGCGAGATACGGCTTGCGGTCCGACGCTTCGAGCTTGCGCATATCGAGCGCCTTGTAGACGGTGCCCATACCGCCTACTCCAAGACACTCTTCGAGCACGAAGCGGTTGTTCAACGTGTCGCCCGTACCCTTCACCTGATCGAGTCCGGATGCACCTGCGTCGCTGCTACGCGCGGGCGGCGGCGGGGGTGGCGGCTCGGCCACCGTTTGCATGCGCGTTTCCTCGCCGCCCGCCGCGGCAAGGTTCGAAACGGGCATCTGTTCGATGCGGCGGCGCACTTCCGCGTAGAGGGCAGGAGGCAGCGGCTTCCTGATGTGCGCTTCGCCGAGTATTTCGAGCAGACGTGCCGACCCGACGCCTTCCGTTGTGAGCGTGCTGTCGAGTTGAGCGACGAACGCGTCCTGCGTAAGCGCGCCGCTCTGAAAGTCCCGAATCACGTGCGCAAGGCTAGCCATGTGTTCAAAGCGATGCAGCTCCCGATGGTCTGAGGATTTCCCTGTCGTAACCAATTACATGTGCTCGTTCGATAGTAGCCCGCACGTATCCCTTTCGCAAACCAGGATTGGCCCGCGACACGACGGGCGTCGTGTGGCTCCTGGCCGCTTTGTCCGGCCCAACAGCGTCTCGCCGTTCAGCCCCGCCGTTCACCCCATTTTGGCGCGAAGCCCTGTACATGAAGGCCTCGGCGTTTTTTACCGCTGCGCCTACATGATCAAGCTCGACTTCGACAACAGCAAGACGGTCGATGCCCAGCAGCTTGTAAATCAAGCCTGAACATCAGCACCGCGAGCAACGACAACGCGTTCGTTTCGAATCTGCCGACCACGCTGTTGTTCAGCGTCTCGACGCATCGTCGGGCCTGGCGTCAAGCTGCCGAACATCAACGTCAGCCCGAAGCTCTGGGCCGGGACGACGGCTGTGGTGTAGGGGCAGGCTGTCGTGGGGGATCGGGGGCCTCCTCCGCAAAGCGTCCGCAATGCTCGCCAGCGCACACCGCATCGAGCCTGAATTACCTATACTGGTTGTTCGAGACATACGCGTTGCCGTCATCGACCGAAGCACACACCCATCGCGACGGCGCCACGCGACATTTCTTCTGGAACAACCATGCCCAAGCTACTCATCAAAGATCTTCCCGAAAGCGTCGAACTCGATCGCGCAGCGATGACCGCCATCGTCGGCGGCACGCGAACGGGCGGACGCTTCTTCGGCGTCACCGCGCAGGCCTTGCCGGCGGCGACGCGCGTCGTCGACTATCCCGTGGGATTCCCGACGGCTGCGCGCCAACCTGTCGACGAACGCATACCCCCGCAGAGCCTTTTGCGCAAATAGCGCTTGCCTTTAAGGCATTCGCCAGTCGCTTCTTTCTCTTGACGTGCCGCTTGCCCGATGGCTTGCGGTACGCGTTTGCGCGCGCTCGTCTGTTTGCCTGTTGCCCTCTGGCCGTCTGTTTTATTCCGCCAACTTTCCGTGCTTGACGGTATGGCTGATGGTCAACCGGTCGTATACGCGCCAACGTCACTGGTTATTCCCTTGCGGGACGGTGCTTTCCAGCAATGTACGGTGCGACGTCGCAGCCTCGAGGGAACCATATCCATCCAGATCGGTATGAGGCGAATCCAGGAACACGTCTGCGTTGGTCCCTGATTCCCAAACATGCCTGGCGAGCGCGACAAGCCGCACAGGCCCCCAGAGGTGCCGCAGGGCGCGGGGCAACGCTACCTGCTGATCGGCCCTCTGTGCGAGGCGGCTGCCTTGCATACCAGGCAGTTGTTCAATCGGTCAATCTGCTACCTGCCAGCGGCTTTCAGCTCAAACAGTCGCTGCGCAACGAGCCGCTGCAAGCGCCATAGGTTGGCGTCCCGGATGCCAAGACATTCAAGGTGGTCAACCGTCTGCATGAGGTATTCCGCCCCCGACCCCCAGTGGCCGACCGCCTTGTACAGCACAGATGCGATCTCCTCGTCGGTCAACCCGGCCACAAAGTTGCGCCCCTTACGATCGGCGGTAAAAGCAATGGCGCGCACGGCGGCTTGCCCCGCTTTCGCGGTAATCCATCGTGGCGGACTGGTCGGCGGCTTGACGGTCATTTCCCGTCGCCACAGCTTGCGCAGATCCGCGAGGACCCGGTGCCCAGCAACCCGATATAGAGCGCCACGGCAACTGCCACCTGGAACGAGCGACATCATCAATCCCGGTTGGTCGGGAGTGCCGCGAAAGCGCGTTAGCCGAATGCAGAACGCACGGTGCCAGCCGTGTAATACCGCTGCAACTTGCTCTTCAACTTCGAAGGGCCGATTCCACAGCAACGAACCATAAGCGAACAGCCAGATGTCCTCTCCTTGCCAGGCACCCGCATGGAGTACCGCCTGCAGTGACGCCTCGTAATCTTCATCGGTGTGGACGACGACGCCGGGGGCCGGTCCGCTGTCTTCCATCTTGCGCGCAACCAGTGCCACCAGCTCGGTGGTCAGACGCAGAGGGACTGAACGCTGGCGACGTGTAGTGGAAGTCTGGTCCATCTGTTACTCCCTCGGGAAACATCCGAGACCGGGTATCGTTAAACCCACCAGCGGGCGATCAGGTACAGGCTTGCAACGGACTGACCGGATTCTCTCGATAGTCCCGGCAGCCCGGCTTTGTACCGCTCCGGAATTTCGCGCTTCGGATTTTCGTCGTCCCAAGCCATGGCACTCATCCTCCATCCTCGGCAGCGACTGGTCAATTCCGGAGAATTGACGCATTTCAAGGAAGTCGAACTCGCTGAGATCACTGAGAGATTCGAAAGCGTCGTGCATCGCTTACGGCCGAGCTGATCTGCTCAAGTGCGCCTCGGTGCGCCGGTCGCGGAACTCATTGAGATGGGCGCATTGCGTGCTGTTCGGTTAAGGCGGACAGCCGCGCGATTATCTGTTTGCCGGGAGCAGACGTTCATTTGTCGCCTGATCGCTTGAAAAGCCGTTTTCAAAAACTCTCCGATATACATTCTCCTTTATTTTCATATGGTTATCGTGTTATTTCGGAGTTCTGCGCACGACTGGCACACCCTGTGCATATGTAGCAGCGAGCGCAAACAAATCGTGCTCTTCCAACCCGAAGCAACTGATCCAGGAGATTGACCATGGCTACGCTGACCATCAAAGACCTCTCGCATAACGAAGAACTTTCCGTCGAAGCACTCGCCTCCGTGCGCGGCGGCAGCAACTACAACGCCTACAACACGAACGCCGCGTTCGGTGGTGGCTTCGCCAGCCCGGCTATCGTGGTGGCGCCCGTCACCCAGACCGACACGAAGGTCGTCATCCCGACGATCCAGAACTTCGGCGGCCTGCAGGGCGTGCTGCTGTAAATCGCAAACACATCACCTTCTTACCATACCCCATCCAGGAGATTGACCATGAGCTCGCTGACCATCAAAGACCTTTCGCATAACGAAGAACTTTCCGTCGAAGCACTCGCCTCCGTGCGCGGCGGCAGCAACTACAACGTCGGTAACGTGAACGCCGCATTCGGTGGCGGCTTCGCCAGCCCGGCTATCGTGGTGGCGCCCGTCACACAGACCGACACGAAGGTCGTCATCCCGACGATCCAGAACTTCGGCGGCCTGCAGGCTGTGCTGTAAATCGCAAACACATCACCTCTTCCCATACCGTATCCAGGAGATTGATCATGACCTCGTTGACCATCAAAGACCTTTCGCATAACGAAGAACTTTCCGTCGAAGCACTCGCCTCCGTGCGCGGCGGCAGCAACTACAACGTCGGTAACGTGAACGCCGCATTCGGTGGCGGCTTCGCCAGCCCGGGCGTGGTGGTCGCACCCGTCACCCAGACCGACACGAAGGTCGTCATTCCGACGATCCAGAACTTCGGCGGCCTGCAGGCTGTGCTGCTGTAAATCGCAAACACGTCGTCCTCTTCCCATACCGTATCCAGGAGATTGATCATGACCTCGCTGACCATCAAAGACCTCTCGCATAACGGAGAACTTTCCGTCGAAGCACTCGCTTCGGTGCGCGGCGGCAGCAACTACAACGCCTACAACACGAATGCCGCGTTCGGTGGCGGCTTCGCCAGCCCGTCCATCGTGGTGGCGCCCGTCACGCAGACCGACACGCAGGTCATCATCCCGACGATCCAGAACTTCGGCGGCCTGCAGCTGGTCAAGTAAAGCCACACACGGGAGAGCCGCACCGCGTCTGCCTGGTCGCAGACAGTGCATGCTCTCCCGTCCCGCTACACGCCACACCAGGAGCTTCACCATGGCCTCGCTGACGATCACGGATCTTTCGCATCATCAGGCACTGTCCAACGACGCGCTGTCTGCAGTGCGCGGCGGCAGTAACTACAATTTTGGCAACGTGAACGCAGCGTTCGGCGGTGGTTTCGCCAGCCCGGCTATCGTGGTGGCGCCGGTCATCCAGACCGACATGAAGATCGATATTCCGACGCTGCAGAATTTCGGCGGACTGCAGTTTCTCAAGGGACTGCTGTAAGTCCCGGGCATGAAACGGCCGTTCCCATATAAAAACGTTTGTCGGGTTCGCCAGACCCCTTCGAACAGTTCAAGACAGCACCACAGCACGGGGTAAGCGTTAAGAGAAGATGTGCTCTAGAAGTTCCTTCTGAGAGGAATGCCGTCAGGTCTTGTCCCTTGCCGGCTTCAGGCCCGCCAGTCCGTTCCCCGCTGGCGGGCCTCCTTGTTTGTGGGGCGTTGGTCGCCCATGTGTGGGATCAACATGCCCATCCGCCCCGGTCTACAGGTGAATCCGCTCGACCTCGTCGAGGCTGATGTCAGCATGGCGCCGGTCATACCGCTGCGTGGTGCGCCTCGACGCGTGATTGGCCATTGCCGCGGCGTTCTCGAGCGTGCCATCGCTTTTCAGATAGGCGGTGATGCCCGTGGCGCGGAACGTGTGGTTGCCGATCGATCGCCGTGCCAATGCCGGCGGCTGGCGCCCACCGGTGCACCATCCCGTACGCGTTCGCCTTCGGTAGTGGCGTCGTGCTGAGCCTCCCGGTGCCACGCGCGATCGTGCGGAACAGCGGCCCCTTTGTGTCCGTGCCGATGCCGGTGCCGTCGAGGTACGCGTGCAGGTCTGCCTCAAGCGTATGGTGACGCGGCATCTCGTGCGCCTTGCCACCTTTCTCGCGCAGCCGCACGCACAGGCGCCGCTGCTGCACGCCGACATCCTCCACCCGCATCGTGAGCGCCGCACCGACCCGCACGAACGAAAACACCAGTGCGATCAACGCGCGCCCCCTGAGGCCGATCGGCGTCATCACATCGATGCGGTCGAGCAGCAGCCGCGCCTCGGTCATCGAGCACCGGGGTTTTTCCCTTTTTCGTGGTGTGGCTGGAGCCGCGCACCGACGATGAGCTAAAGGGGCAGATAGAGTAATGCCGATTTTGCGGTGCGCAAGAGCACAACATTGTCGGCGGGCGCGCGCTGCTTTTTTCAGTTGCTGCTTCTTTCCAGCACTTGCATTGCGATGTATGCCCGCGCTCACGCACTGCGGGACGGTGTAATCCGTCGCGCGAAGCGCATTCGTCATTGAGACGGCGGCATTGCGTGCTGTTCGGCTAAAGCGGACAGCTGCGCGATTATCTGTTTGCTGGGAGCAGACGTTCATTTGTCGCCTGGTCGCTTGAAAAGCCGCCTTCAAAAAATCTCCATGAGAGAATCTCCTTTAATTTCATATGGTTATCGTGTGATTTCGGAGTTCTGCACACGACTGGCACATCCTGTGCATATATAGCAGCAAGAGCAAACAAATCGTGCTCTTCCAACCCGAAACAACTGATCCAGGAGATTGACCATGGCTACGCTGACCATCAAAGACCTCTCGCATAACGAAGAACTGTCCGTCGAAGCACTCGCCTCGGTGCGCGGCGGCAGCAACTACAACGTCGGCAACGTGAACGCCGCATTCGGTGGCGGCTTCGCCAGCCCGGCCATCGTGGTGGCGCCCGTCACACAGACCGACACGAAGGTCGTCATCCCGACGATCCAGAACTTCGGCGGCCTGCAGGCTGTGCTGCTGTAAATCGCAAACACGTCGTCCTCTTCCCATACCGTATCCAGGAGATTGATCATGACCTCGCTGACCATCAAAGACCTCTCGCATAACGAAGAACTTTCCGTCGAAGCGCTCGCCTCGGTGCGCGGCGGCAGCAACTACAACGTCGGCAACGTGAACGCCGCATTCGGTGGTGGCTTCGCCAGCCCGGGCGTGGTGGTTGCACCCGTCACCCAGACCGACACGAAGGTCGTCATCCCGACGATCCAGAACTTCGGCGGCCTGCAGGCTGTGCTGCTGTAAATCGCAAACACATCGTCCTCTTCCCATACCGTATCCAGGAGATTGATCATGACCTCGCTGACCATCAAAGACCTCTCGCATAACGAAGAACTTTCCGTCGAAGCACTCGCTTCGGTGCGCGGCGGCAGCAACTACAACGCCTACAACACGAATGCCGCATTCGGTGGTGGCTTCGCCAGCCCGGCCATCGTGGTGGCGCCCGTCACACAGACCGACACGAAGGTCGTCATCCCGACGATCCAGAACTTCGGCGGCCTGCAGGGCGTGCTGCTGTAAATCGCAAACACATCACCTTCTTACCATACCCCATCCAGGAGATTGACCATGAGCTCGCTGACCATCAAAGACCTTTCGCATAACGAAGAACTTTCCGTCGAAGCACTCGCCTCCGTGCGCGGCGGCAGCAACTACAACGTCGGTAACGTGAACGCCGCATTCGGTGGCGGCTTCGCCAGCCCGGCTATCGTGGTGGCGCCCGTCACACAGACCGACACGAAGGTCGTCATCCCGACGATCCAGAACTTCGGCGGCCTGCAGGCTGTGCTGTAAATCGCAAACACATCACCTCTTCCCATACCGTATCCAGGAGATTGATCATGACCTCGCTGACCATCAAAGACCTCTCGCATAACGAAGAACTTTCCGTCGAAGCACTCGCCTCCGTGCGCGGCGGCAGCAACTACAACGTCGGTAACGTGAACGCCGCATTCGGTGGCGGCTTCGCCAGCCCGGGCGTGGTGGTCGCACCCGTCACCCAGACCGACACGAAGGTCGTCATTCCGACGATCCAGAACTTCGGCGGCCTGCAGGCTGTGCTGCTGTAAATCGCAAACACGTCGTCCTCTTCCCATACCGTATCCAGGAGATTGATCATGACCTCGCTGACCATCAAAGACCTCTCGCATAACGAAGAACTTTCCGTCGAAGCACTCGCTTCGGTGCGCGGCGGCAGCAACTACAACGCCTACAACACGAATGCCGCGTTCGGTGGCGGCTTCGCCAGCCCGTCCATCGTGGTGGCGCCCGTCACGCAGACCGACACGCAGGTCATCATCCCGACGATCCAGAACTTCGGCGGCCTGCAGCTGGTCAAGTAAAGCCACACACGGGAGAGCCGCACCGCGTCTGCCTGGTCGCAGACAGTGCATGCTCTCCCGTCCCGCTACACGCCACACCAGGAGCTTCACCATGGCCTCGCTGACGATCACGGATCTTTCGCATCATCAGGCACTGTCCAACGACGCGCTGTCTGCAGTGCGCGGCGGCAGTAACTACAATTTTGGCAACGTGAACGCAGCGTTCGGCGGTGGTTTCGCCAGCCCGGCTATCGTGGTGGCGCCGGTCATCCAGACCGACATGAAGATCGATATTCCGACGCTGCAGAATTTCGGCGGACTGCAGTTTCTCAAGGGACTGCTGTAAGTCCCGGGCATGAAACGGCCGTTCCCATATAAAAACGTTTGTCGGGTTCGCCAGACCCCTTCGAACAGTTCAAGACAGCACCACAGCACGGGGTAAGCGTTAAGAGAAGATGTGCTCTAGAAGTTCCTTCTGAGAGGAATGCCGTCAGGTCTTGTCCCTTGCCGGCTTCAGGCCCGCCAGTCCGTTCCCCGCTGGCGGGCCTCCTTGTTTGTGGGGCGTTGGTCGCCCATGTGTGGGATCAACATGCCCATCCGCCCCGGTCTACAGGTGAATCCGCTCGACCTCGTCGAGGCTGATGTCAGCATGGCGCCGGTCATACCGCTGCGTGGTGCGCCTCGACCTGTCCTCGAACTCAGAGGGTGCAACCAAGGGAGAGCGGCCGCTTTGGCGATCGGGTAGAAGTCTTATGCAGCAACGGATCAAGCGACGTTAGTTGGCGCTCAGTCCAAATGAGAAGCTGACGGATCGCGCCGGATGAGGAGTCCGGGAGATTTTTTGACAAGATTCGCTAACGTATTGATTTTTCAACAACAGTCTCGCGCCGGTCAGCACTGGGATTGTCACAGTTTTCGATGGATTTATTCTGCGTTCAGCATGTTGCGGGCACAATTTAGACACACCAACACGACGTACCCTTGTAGCGAATGCGAACATTACGACAGTCTCGTGAACGGGACGAATCATGCCGCTGCTCCTTGAGACCGCAACGTAAGAGTGCAAGCAGACTGGGACCGCGACTGTGTGTTCTGGGTCCGAGACAGTATCGGACGACGAGCAGCCTTCATATGTCGCGTTATCGTGCCGTGTTTGAACCGAATGGCGACGAATTTCCGGGTCCTTTCGGGACTCCCCTAAAGCCCTGTCTAGCGGCGATACGATGGAAGAAGCGCGTGCAATGGAGGCAGACGCGTTGCGCACGGCTATGGGTTGTTATTTCGACGATTGGCGCACAGTGCCCCTTCGAAACAAAAAAATGCGAAGGAATGGTCGTCCAGCCCCCGTTACCGTCTCTACGAAAGTCGCGCTTCTGAATGAGATGATCCAGCAGAAGGTAACACCATCTTCGCACTTCGACTCGGCACGACCCCGCAGGCCGTAAATCGAATCGTTGACCTCAGGCACGTGACGAAAGTCGACACGCTAGCTGGAGCCGCAGCGGCGCTCGGATGGAAACCAACGTGCAACCGACGCACTGCTCCCTATCGCCGAACGCCGGCTGTGACCGATATGCTCGCATTGAGCATCGGGCAGGTTTCGGAGTGAACCAGCCGTTCGAGTGACGGTTCCGTGCGATAAGCGAGCGGCATCAATAGCCCGACTGTACTCGCTCAAGAACTGACTGTAGGCCGCTCGTTGAAACCTTCGCGCTGTGCCAACTTCCGCTTTGCGATAATTTGCGCGAAAGTGGGAGTTCCATCAATGAAATACCATGCCTTCCATGCCTACATCGGCATCACCCCAGAGTCGGGGGCGCTCTTGCAAGGGCCGCAGAAACGCCAAGACCCCGCTTTTGAGGGCGGGGTCTTGGTCTTGGGTAAGGAGCCTGACGATTACCTACTTTCACACGGGCAATCCGCACTATCATCGGCGTGGAGTCGTTTCACGGTCCTGTTCGGGATGGGAAGGGGTGGTACCGACTCGCTATGGTCATCAGGCATGACGGGTTGCTGCGTCGCATTTGAGGTGCGCCACAGCCAATCTGGAAGAAGCGTAAAGAGGGGGGTTGTGTTGTTTCTGGCACAACACCGATCTCAACCTGTGTGTCCTGCTCACCCCGTTGGGGTAAGACACACCTGTTATAGGATCAAGCCTTACGGGCAATTAGTATCAGTTAGCTTAACGCATTACTGCGCTTCCACACCTGACCTATCAACGTCCTGGTCTTGAACGACCCTTCAAGGGGCTCGAAGCCCCGGGGATATCTCATCTCAAGGCGAGTTTCCCGCTTAGATGCTTTCAGCGGTTATCTCTTCCGAACATAGCTACCCGGCGATGCCACTGGCGTGACAACCGGTACACCAGAGGTTCGTCCACTCCGGTCCTCTCGTACTAGGAGCAGCCCCCTTCAAATATCCAGCGCCCACGGCAGATAGGGACCAAACTGTCTCACGACGTTTTAAACCCAGCTCACGTACCTCTTTAAATGGCGAACAGCCATACCCTTGGGACCGGCTACAGCCCCAGGATGAGATGAGCCGACATCGAGGTGCCAAACACCGCCGTCGATATGAACTCTTGGGCGGTATCAGCCTGTTATCCCCAGAGTACCTTTTATCCGTTGAGCGATGGCCCTTCCATACAGAACCACCGGATCACTATGACCTGCTTTCGCACCTGCTCGACTTGTCGGTCTCGCAGTTAAGCACGCTTATGCCATTGCACTATCAGCACGATTTCCGACCGTACCTAGCGTACCTTCGTACTCCTCCGTTACACTTTGGGAGGAGACCGCCCCAGTCAAACTGCCCACCATGCACTGTCCCCGACCCGGATCACGGGCCAAGGTTAGAACCTCAAACAAACCAGGGTGGTATTTCAAGGACGGCTCCACTGAGACTAGCGTCCCAGCTTCATAGCCTCCCACCTATCCTACACAGATCGGTTCAAAGTCCAATGCAAAGCTACAGTAAAGGTTCATGGGGTCTTTCCGTCTAGCCGCGGGGAGATTGCATCATCACAAACACTTCAACTTCGCTGAGTCTCGGGAGGAGACAGTGTGGCCATCGTTACGCCATTCGTGCAGGTCGGAACTTACCCGACAAGGAATTTCGCTACCTTAGGACCGTTATAGTTACGGCCGCCGTTTACCGGGACTTCAATCAAGAGCTTGCACCCCATCATTTAATCTTCCGGCACCGGGCAGGCGTCACACCCTATACGTCCACTTTCGTGTTTGCAGAGTGCTGTGTTTTTATTAAACAGTCGCAGCCACCAGTTTATTGCAACCCCTTCACCCTTTGCCCGCAGGGGCATCAAGCTACAGGGGCGTACCTTATCCCGAAGTTACGGTACCAATTTGCCGAGTTCCTTCTCCCGAGTTCTCTCAAGCGCCTTAGAATACTCATCTCGCCCACCTGTGTCGGTTTGCGGTACGGTCAATGTGAAACTGAAGCTTAGAGGCTTTTCCTGGAACCCCTTCCGATTGCTTCGCTCCCGAAGGAGCTCGCGCCACGCCCTTGAATTCCGTGCCCGGATTTGCCAGAGCACCTTCTCCAACGCAGCGACCGGGACTTCCAACACCCGGACAACCTTCCGCGATCCGTCCCCCCATCGCATTTCACACTGGTGCAGGAATATTGACCTGCTTCCCATCAGCTACGCATTTCTGCCTCGCCTTAGGGGCCGACTCACCCTACGCCGATGAACGTTGCGTAGGAAACCTTGGGCTTACGGCGAGGGGGCCTTTCACCCCCTTTATCGCTACTCATGTCAGCATTCGCACTTCCGATACCTCCAGCACACTTTCCAGTGCACCTTCGCAGGCTTACGGAACGCTCTCCTACCATGCACATAAATGTGCATCCGCAGCTTCGGTATATGACTTAGCCCCGTTACATCTTCCGCGCAGGACGACTCGATCAGTGAGCTATTACGCTTTCTTTAAAGGATGGCTGCTTCTAAGCCAACCTCCTGACTGTTTTAGCCTTCCCACTTCGTTTCCCACTTAGTCATATTTGGGGACCTTAGCTGGCGGTCTGGGTTGTTTCCCTCTTGACACCGGACGTTAGCACCCGATGTCTGTCTCCCGTGATTGCACTCTTCGGTATTCGGAGTTTGCTATGGCGAAGTAATCCGCAATGGACCCTTCAACCATGACAGTGCTCTACCCCCGAAGGTGATACACGAGGCACTACCTAAATAGTTTTCGGAGAGAACCAGCTATTTCCAGGTTTGTTTAGCCTTTCACCCCTATCCACAGCTCATCCCCTAACTTTTCAACGTTAGTGGGTTCGGACCTCCAGTACGTGTTACCGCACCTTCATCCTGGCCATGGATAGATCACCTGGTTTCGGGTCTACACCCAGCGACTGAATCGCCCTGTTCGGACTCGCTTTCGCTACGCCTGCCCTAATCGGTTAAGCTCGCCACTGAATGTAAGTCGCTGACCCATTATACAAAAGGTACGCCGTCACCCCTTGCGAGGCTCCGACTGTTTGTATGCATGCGGTTTCAGGATCTATTTCACTCCCCTCCCGGGGTTCTTTTCGCCTTTCCCTCACGGTACTGGTTCACTATCGGTCGATCACGAGTATTTAGCCTTGGAGGATGGTCCCCCCATCTTCAGACAGGATTTCACGTGTCCCGCCCTACTTGTCGTACACCTAGTTCTTCCTCGCTGTTTTCGCCTACGGGGCTATCACCCACTATGGCCGCACTTTCCAGAGCGTTTGGCTAACAGCAAAGATAAAGAGTACAGGCTGGTCCCATTTCGCTCGCCACTACTTTGGGAATCTCGGTTGATTTCTTTTCCTGCGGTTACTTAGATGTTTCAGTTCACCGCGTTCGCTTCACGTAGCCTATGTATTCAGCTACGGATACTCCATTCGGAGTGGGTTTCCCCATTCGGACATCTTCGGATCATTGCTCGTTTGCCAGCTCCCCGAAGCTTTTCGCAGGCTACCGCGTCCTTCATCGCCTGTGATCGCCAAGGCATCCACCACATGCACTTGTTCGCTTGACCCTATAACGGGTGTGTCTCTCCGTGTTGCCACGTCAGACCCACTCGCTACAGGTTGAGTTTTAGCGTTGTGCCGTATTCCAAGGCTGTCTTTCGACAACCCTTAAAAATACATTGATACAATCACAACCCTGATTCACCTACTCACGCGCCCATCTCTAAGCACGCTTTCGCGAATCTCTTTACTACTTCTTCCTGATTGTTAAAGAACGACAGCCGATATCGCGATTGCTATAACCGCATATCTTCACTGACTGGCTCAATTGCCAATGCGAAGTCTTCTGCGTTCTGCAGAACACTGTGCATTGGGAATTGGTGGAGGATGACGGGATCGAACCGACGACCCCCTGCTTGCAAAGCAGGTGCTCTCCCAGCTGAGCTAATCCCCCAGTCATACAGTACACAGGGGAATCATCGGTCAGCCACCGCAGACAAGACGCTGGTGGGTCTGGATGGATTCGAACCATCGACCCCCGCCTTATCAAGACGGTGCTCTAACCGACTGAGCTACAGACCCCTGAGCCTGTCTTCAATTAACAGCCGACAAGTGTGAGCGCTCAACTTTGAGACGCGAAGCTCTGGAAAGGAGGTGATCCAGCCGCACCTTCCGATACGGCTACCTTGTTACGACTTCACCCCAGTCATGAATCCTACCGTGGTGACCGTCCTCCTTGCGGTTAGACTAGCCACTTCTGGTAAAACCCACTCCCATGGTGTGACGGGCGGTGTGTACAAGACCCGGGAACGTATTCACCGCGGCATGCTGATCCGCGATTACTAGCGATTCCAGCTTCACGCAGTCGAGTTGCAGACTGCGATCCGGACTACGATCGGTTTTCTGGGATTGGCTCCACCTCGCGGCTTGGCAACCCTCTGTTCCGACCATTGTATGACGTGTGAAGCCCTACCCATAAGGGCCATGAGGACTTGACGTCATCCCCACCTTCCTCCGGTTTGTCACCGGCAGTCTCCCTAGAGTGCTCTTGCGTAGCAACTAGGGACAAGGGTTGCGCTCGTTGCGGGACTTAACCCAACATCTCACGACACGAGCTGACGACAGCCATGCAGCACCTGTGTTACGGCTCCCTTTCGGGCACCCTCACCTCTCGGCAAGGTTCCGTACATGTCAAGGGTAGGTAAGGTTTTTCGCGTTGCATCGAATTAATCCACATCATCCACCGCTTGTGCGGGTCCCCGTCAATTCCTTTGAGTTTTAATCTTGCGACCGTACTCCCCAGGCGGTCAACTTCACGCGTTAGCTTCGTTACCAAGTCAATGAAGACCCGACAACTAGTTGACATCGTTTAGGGCGTGGACTACCAGGGTATCTAATCCTGTTTGCTCCCCACGCTTTCGTGCATGAGCGTCAGTATTGGCCCAGGGGGCTGCCTTCGCCATCGGTATTCCTCCACATCTCTACGCATTTCACTGCTACACGTGGAATTCTACCCCCCTCTGCCATACTCTAGCCCGCCAGTCACCAATGCAGTTCCCAGGTTAAGCCCGGGGATTTCACATCGGTCTTAGCGAACCGCCTGCGCACGCTTTACGCCCAGTAATTCCGATTAACGCTCGCACCCTACGTATTACCGCGGCTGCTGGCACGTAGTTAGCCGGTGCTTATTCTTCCGGTACCGTCATCCCACCTCTGTATTAGAGAAGCGGTTTTCTTTCCGGACAAAAGTGCTTTACAACCCGAAGGCCTTCTTCACACACGCGGCATTGCTGGATCAGGGTTGCCCCCATTGTCCAAAATTCCCCACTGCTGCCTCCCGTAGGAGTCTGGGCCGTGTCTCAGTCCCAGTGTGGCTGGTCGTCCTCTCAGACCAGCTACAGATCGTCGCCTTGGTAGGCCTTTACCCCACCAACTAGCTAATCTGCCATCGGCCGCCCCTTGAGCGCGAGGCCTTTCGGTCCCCCGCTTTCATCCAGAGATCGTATGCGGTATTAATCCGGCTTTCGCCGGGCTATCCCCCACTCCAGGACACGTTCCGATGTATTACTCACCCGTTCGCCACTCGCCACCAGGGTTGCCCCCGTGCTGCCGTTCGACTTGCATGTGTAAGGCATGCCGCCAGCGTTCAATCTGAGCCAGGATCAAACTCTTCAGTTCAAACCTGTTACTGTTTTTCGGTTGTTTTACCAACCGGTCGCTCACTCAAAATCACTGACGAATGATTCGGTCGAATTTCTCAATCCGTTGAACCTTCCTCAATTACTTCTGTGTGAGACTCGATTACTTTCGCTTGTTCAGTGACCCGAAGATCACCGCGCGCCGCCATCGAGCACCCACACTTATCGGCTGTTGATTGTTAAAGAACATCCGCGAGAAGCGCCTTGCTTTTTCGCGTCCTCAGCAACGAGGGAGGCGAATTTTGAGCCACCCGACACGCAACGTCAAGAGGAATCGGAAAAATATTTTTCCATCGTGACTTCTCATTCACGCGACGAACCTCTGACGAAAATAAACGAATCGGGGTCGAATGATTCACGAGACAAACGAACGCAAAAAATTCCCCGTATCTCCATCCGACTATCCGTCGCATTGGTAGTCGCAAATTGCGCCGGTCAGTTCGATACGCGTTTAAATCTATAGATCGAGTAATGCTTTGCTGTTCCCGTCGGGATGGCCCCAAACAGCATGTTCATGTGAACTTGCACGTGGTCTTCAACCATCAGGTCGCCATGTTCGTCGAGGTAACGGCTAGCCAATGAATCTGAACTGTTCGGGCCGAACTCTGCGCGCCCCGTTCCACTGGCTCCACCCCATCCAATCCTTCCGTTTCGACCCGTGCACTCTGCAGCGACGCTACTTCGAGCACTCGACGCAAGGAAATCACCTCGTCGCCAAAACTTTCGCGAAATAGCGCTCGGCGGCACGGCAGCCAGTCACAACACAGGATCGCCCAGTTCCGGATATTCGTCAGCAAGGATTTCAAAGACGTTGGCGGCCCCCGCGCCTAGATTATGCTTTAGGTGTCGCTGGAGGTACTCGTCTGATCGGAGCCAGGAATAGGCGTGCCTGACATCGTCAACCGTGGGCTCATTTTTCATGATCTTCACCACGACATCGTCTTCGAAAGGCCCGATGATCTTCCGGATATCGTCGGCCGTCGCCGCGACGGGGACTTCTGACGGGGATGTTGCATTCATCATTTCCTCTACGGGTGAAGTTTGGGTGAAACGAAGTTAGCTGAAGTCAATTCGGAACAAAGCCGGTCACGACAGAACGCAGCAGGCACCTCCAGAACTTCTTTCCTCACTTCTGCAACGCGTTTGCAGCATGAAGACGCGAACAGCGGAACGCGTTGATGCAGTCCACTCACATGCTATTACCGATGAATGTACGGCCGTCCGGACTGCCAGGGTTGACCTGAATCAAGTAGCTGGATGGCGATCGAAAGACCGCAGTGGAACAAACGAAGGTAGGGCAAACGTGGGCGACGGAGTTAGCGGGCCCGTTGACGGCCGACGATGCGGCTCAATAGTGTGTTTGACATGCGTCAATGCAACGGGCGTGGGCTGAGCTTTTCTCTGGATACAGGATTCTTACGAGGACGGGATCCGCAACCACGGCACGGCTAGCGTGGCCAATGGCATGCATATGCAGAATCCGGGGACGCGAAGAATGTCGCCGAGATTGTCCGCCGGGGGCGGCATGGAAATCTGCCTCATCGCAAAACCCAACTGGATCCGTTTCGACGAAGTTATGACGTGGTGCAATCGACCTCCCGTTGACTTCGGTCAATGACGGCTAGACGTGTGCTCGTAATCTGGTTCAAACAACTCACCAATCAATCAAGAGATTCGCGTCTGGCATTCCATGCAGGCGTAGGAGACACGTCATGAGACGCCACTTTTCGATTCCCTGGATTTTGACAATACTGGTGTCGTACGTAACGCTCCCTGTTCAAGGCGAGGAATTGGCGAAAATCGCAACTCACTCGCATCGTTACGGCGGGCAGATCAGAGTATCCGCGTATGACGATCCGCTCCTGAAAGGCGTTACCTGTTACGTTTCGAGATCGCACGACGAGAACGGTCTGGGCGGTAGCGCTCCGCCAACGCCTACGCCTGACGTTGAAGTCTCCTGCCATCAAGTGCGCACGCTGGACACGCCGAACAAGGTTCCTCGCCAAGCCCAGGTCTTCGACGCAACGGTGGACCCGATTTTCCGCTTCCTGCACATATTCCGGATTCTGGACCCGAACCGCCTGACCGTACTGTATGTCAGCTACACGGAAAACGAATTGGCAGGGGACTTGCCAGGTCACGTCGACGTGATCCGGCTGCCCGTACGTGCAAGGCGGCCCGCAGAATAACGACGCAGTAGTTTCGCCGCCCCGGTGATCAGAACGACACTCGGGCTGGTATATATCCGCCGCATTCGAACGGTATCGAACCGATGGGCATCGGCACCATGTCGAGTTCAAGGGCGCAGAAGAGCCTTGAACCATCTTCGGGTACGCAAGCGTCCTCGATCCGATTCAATGGTTTCAGGTCTCGCCACCAACTGCGGAGGCACAGTTTCCGCATCTAGCTTTCGAGCAAAATTCCGTAGATTCTCCGGTGCCATTCCGGCTAGGCAAACGCACTCACTATCCGCCCCACCGGATACGGCAACGCCGGCGACCCGTGCACTCCAAGGGGATGCGTGGCGCTGCCGCCTGCGAAGGTCGCGAATAGTGTAGCTTTCGACGACGCGGAGGACAGCTCACTTGATCAGAGTTTCGCGAGAGTCGTTTCACATCTGATAACCACGCATCCACCTCACCTCAAAAACGCTCGCAAGTTACGGTTTAGTGACTCGCGCCCTCCACCGCTCCTATGCCGGTCTCCGAGCGTATCGACTGCGCCTCGAATCCGGCCTGATCAATGCGCCCGCGAGCGGACTTGTCCGTCACCGAGAAGAGCCAGATGCCGCCGAAGCCCATCGCCATCGAAAAGAGTGCTGGCGACGCGTAAGGAAAAGGCGCGTTCGCAAAATGGAACACGTCCACCCATACTGCTTTCGAGAGGACCGTCAACAACACGGCCGAAATCAGCCCGAGAAAGCCGCCTATCGTCGCGCCTCGCGTCGTACAGCCGCGCCAAAGGACGGACATGAACAGCACAGGGAAGTTGGCCGACGCCGCAACGGCGAAAGCCAGTGAAACCATGAAAGCGATGTTCTGCTTCTCGAAGACGATCCCAAGCACGACAGCGACAATACCCAGCACGACCGTCGTGACACGCGAAACAAACAGCTCGTTCACACTCGATGCCTTACCGTGCTTGAAGACGGTCGCATACAGATCGTGCGACACAGCGGATGCGCCGGCGAGGGTGAGACCCGCGACGACGGCAAGGATCGTCGCAAACGCAACAGCCGAAATAAAACCAAGAAACACGTTGCCGCCCACAGCACTCGCGAGATGCACAGCAGCCATGTTTGTCCCGCCCAGCAGTTTGCCCGCAGCGTCCTTGAAGACGGGATTCGTGCTCACCAGCACGATCGCGCCGAAGCCAATGATGAAGGTCAGAATATAGAAGTAGCCGATCCATGTCGTCGCCCAAAACACGGACTTGCGCGCTTCTTTCGCATTCGGCACGGTAAAGAAGCGCATCAGGATATGCGGCAGCCCCGCCGTGCCGAACATCAGCGCGATTCCGAACGAAATCGCCGATATCGGATCCTTGATGAAATTGCCGGGGCCCATGATGGACGCCTTCTTCTCGTGCACCTCGACGGCCTTCGCGAACAGCGCTTCGGGGCTGAAATGAAACTGCCACAGCACCATGAACGCCATGAACGAAGCACCCGCAAGCAGCAAGCATGCCTTGATGATTTGCACCCAGGTAGTTGCCGTCATGCCACCGAAGAGAACGTAAACCATCATGAGCGCGCCCACGATCACCACGGCGATCCAGTACTCGAGACCAAATAGCAATTTGATCAACTGGCCTGCACCCACCATCTGCGCGATCAGATAAAACGCCACGACAACGAGCGTGCCCGAAGCGGCAAACGCGCGGACCGGGGCCTGCTTGAAGCGATATGCCGCCACGTCGGCGAACGTGAACCTGCCGAGATTGCGCAGCCTTTCGGCCATCAGGAAAGTGATGATCGGCCAGCCCACCAGAAAGCCGATCGAATAGATCAGACCGTCATAGCCGTTTGCGTAGACAGCCGCCGAGATGCCCAGGAACGAAGCAGCCGACATGAAGTCGCCGGCGATCGCAAGTCCGTTTTGAAAGCCGGTGATGCCACCACCCGCTGTGTAAAACTCAGCAGCGGAGCGCGTCCTTTTTGCCGCCCATTTGGTGATGAAGAGTGTCGCGACCACGAATACGACGAACATCGTGATTGCGGTCCAGTTGGTCGCCTGTTTGACCGTCTGCCCCATGTCTGCGCCAGCGGCGAAACAACGCGATGAGATGACAGAAAGCGCCGCGAGTGCGAGAAGACGTCGTGCGTTCATGCGGCCTCCCGCTTGATCTGCTCGGTAAGTTGGTCGTATGTGCTGTTGGCGCGACGCACGTAGAACCCCGTGACGACCACCGTGAACACGATGACGAACAGTCCGATCGGCATTCCCCACGTCATCACGCCCGCGCCCATCTTTGCAGCAAGAAACTGTTTATCGAAGGCGATCAACAGAACATAGCCGTAATAGACGACCAGCACGAGGGCGGTCAGCGTCCACCCAAGTCTTGAGCGTTTTTGCACCAGTTCACGGTATGCCGTGCTCGATTTGATCTTCTCTGCGAGTTTCAGATCCATCTTTGTCTCCTGCATGGGCAGCTTTCGCCGACTGACAAGCGCCCTCTTCCGGCCGTGGTCGTGACGAGGGGCATCTATACGCACCTCGTGTCCTGATAGGGATGTGGTGCAATGCATTCGCGCATGGGGTTCGATGCGTCGTTCTTCAAATGCGCTCAGGAGTACATTAAGAGACCCCGCTTACCCGGTTCTTACGGCAAACGATTTCTTGCGCCCGGGTTTACACGAAGAATCGCGCTTCTCTGCGGGCATCGACGCTGTCTGACTACGCTGCGCCGGGTGTCTCGCGCCGATGTGACGTTGATAGCGAGATGGCAATACAGCGCCACGATTGACGTAAGTCAACCGGATCCTGATATGTCGACCTCAAGCTTTGACCGTACCGGTCACGAGCTTGAAAAACGGTGAACGTGATCTTTTCCGATTGAAACGGTCGATGCTCATTCAGGGACAACGTGCCCAGATGCAAACAGCCAGCAAACACAGCACCCGAGGAGCCCTATCGTTGTTGGCACGCTTGCGATGTACGTCGCACAGTGTGGCTCACCAGGCGCATGCAGGCACGGGTGCGCTCGTCGAACTCGCGCGTCTTCCCCCAGAGGAAGCTTTGGATCGACTGCACAGCCTGAAGACCGGTCTCGAAGACGAGGAAGCCAACCGTCGCTTTCGCCTCTCAGGTCCCAATCGCGTGCTTCATGAAGCACACCACACACTCATCGGCGAACTCACGGCAAGGACCATCAATCCGCTGAACCTGCTGCTTCTCGCGCTCGCGATCGCGTCTTACGCGCTCGGCGATCCGCGTGCTGCGATCATGATTGGCGTTATGGTTGTTCTCAGCACGTCACTCAGTTTCATCCAGGAACATCGGTCGAATAAGGCCGCAGACGCGCTCCGCAAGATGGTGCGCACGACTGCAACGGTGATGCGGCAAACGAAAGAACACGGATCGATTCAAACCGAAATACCCATCGAGCAGATTGTTCCCGGTGACGTCGTTTTGCTGTCAGCGGGGGACATGGTACCCGCTGATCTGCGACTGATCTCCGCACGCGACCTGTTCGTGAACCAGTCGGCGTTGACAGGAGAGTCGATGCCGTTTGAAAAGTCTGCACAGCCTTGCCCGACACCTGTGGATTCCGAGTTTGAGTTGTCGAATGTCTGTTTCATGGGCACTGCGATCATCAGTGGCGTGGGTTGCGGAGTCGTCATATCGACCGGCAAGACAACAATATTCGGCCATATCGCCGACGTAGTGGCGGAGCAGCGCGTGCAAACCAGTTTCGACAAAGGTGTCACGCGGTTCACGTGGCTGATGATTCGCTTCATTCTCGTCATGGCTCCCCTCGTTCTCGTCATCAATGGTGTGACGAAAGGAAACTGGTTTGACGCGCTGCTTTTCGCCGTCGCAGTCGCCGTGGGACTCACGCCCGAAATGCTACCGATGATCGTGACAGTCAATCTCGCCAAAGGCGCAATGGACATGTCTCGCAAGAAGGTAATCGTGAAGCGCCTGAACGCGATCCAGAATTTCGGCGCGCTGGATGTGTTATGCACCGACAAGACGGGAACGCTCACTCAGGACAAGATCATCCTCAAACGGCATCTCGACATTCATGGCAATGAATCGGATCGTGTGCTCGAATATGCCTATCTGAATAGCGCACATCAATCGGGTCTAAAAAATCTGCTCGATGTGGCCGTGTTGAAGCACGTCGAACTTCATGAGCAGCTAAAGGCACACGAGAACTACATCAAGATCGACGAGATGCCCTTCGATTTCGAGCGCAGGCGAATGTCCGTCGTCCTCGCGCGGGACGATGGCGCTCATATCGTGATCGCGAAGGGCGCGGTCGAAGAGATGTTCTCTGTTTGCACACGCTTCGCAATAGATGGCGACACGGGCGTGCTCGATGAAAGCCACTACGCCGCTACGAAGAACATTACCGACGCGCTCAACGCCGATGGCTTTCGCGTCGTGGCAGTCGCATATAAGGAAATGCCGCCCGATCAGACCACTTATTCCGTCGCCGATGAGTCCGGGTTGACGCTGCTTGGCTTCATTGCGTTTCTCGATCCACCGAAGGAGACCGCCGCGGCGGCGCTCGCGGCATTGAAGGCCAGCGGCGTGCAGGTCAAGATACTCACCGGGGACAACGACCGTGTAACTCGCAAGATCTGTCATGAGGTCGGCATCACTGTCGACAGGATCGTGCTCGGCAGAGAGATCGAGTCGCTCTCCCCCGCTGAACTGGCGGAACTGGCAGAACAGGTGTCTGTTTTTGCAAAGGTCTCGCCTTCGCAGAAGGCAGCGATCGTCGACGCACTCCACAGCAAGGGGCACGTTGTGGGCTTCCTCGGTGATGGCATCAACGACGGTCCCGCGCTCAAGGCGTCCGATGTGGGCGTGTCGGTCGACAGCGCCGTCGACATCGCAAAGGAGTCGGCAGACATCATCCTGCTCGAGAAGAGCCTTGCAGTACTCGGTGAAGGGGTTCTGGAAGGACGGAAGGTATTCGGCAATATCACCAAATACATCAAGATGGGTGCGAGTTCGAACTTCGGCAATATGTTCAGCGTAATCGGCGCCAGCATCATGTTGCCATTCCTTCCGATGGCACCCATTCAGGTACTCACGAACAATCTGCTCTACGACTTCTCGCAGACGGCCATACCAACCGACAACGTCGACCCGGAGTATCTGAGCGCGCCGCGACGTTGGGATCTCGGCAATATCATGAAGTTCATGCTATTGATGGGTCCGGTGAGTTCGCTGTTCGACTACGCCACCTATTTCATGATGCTGCGCATCTTCGACGCGTGGGACAACCCGGCTCTGTTTCAGACTGGCTGGTTTGTCGAATCGGTGATTACGCAGACACTCATCATTCACATCATCCGCACTGCCAAGGTGCCGTTTATCGAAAGCAGCGCCAGTCCAGCGCTGCTCGGAACGACCCTGCTCGTTGCCGCGGCAGGCGTCGTACTGCCGTTCACATCGATTGGCCGCGTACTCGGGTTTACCCCCTTGCCGTGGGCGTATTGGCCGGCTCTGATGTTGATTCTTCTCGGTTATACGATGCTCACACATTTGATGAAAACGGTGTTCATCAGACGTTTCGGACTGAGTTGATCTGCGCAAAATCCCTTGCCCCGCCCTCCATACCAGCTGACTTCTCTAGCCAAAAGTTCGGCCGAATCGCGGTCGACGCCGAGCGTGAGCTGCGTCAGGCCGAATACTCCAAGCTTTCAGCGTAGCGTGCGCAAGTCGGGTGGAATAGATCGATATCAATCTCACCGCGTAGCGGTGAACTCATCTGACGAAAGCACGGGCGCGGTGTGGTGCACGAGAGCTTGACCAGGATCAATCGGGCACGTTTTGCCGAATGGAGAATCTATACATCAAGTGCAGCCTGAACGGAGAAGCACCATGGCGCAAACATCGAATGCTGGTTCGGCCCCCCAAAGCGCGTTTCAGCGCGTCATGCTGGCCGTGGATGATTCGGAGGCGACACTGCGCGCAGCCGAATATGCAAAAGCATTGTTCGCCGGCCGTGCACAAATCAGGCTGGTGACGGTTGCCCAGAACCCGCACACGCTGTTTCCTCTCGGCGCGACGACTCAAGGCTTTCTTGCCGCGGCGAGAGATGAGATCGTCGGCGATGCTCGCGCCGCCCTTGCGAAAATCGAAGCGATGTTCGCCGGGATAGAGTTGGAGTTTGGACTGGTCGATCTCTCCGTGCATAGCGGCGATACGGCCGATGCATTGCTCGCTACCGCATCGCAATGGAATGCGGACCTGCTCGTGATGGGCATGCGGCATCATCATGGACTGTTGCGCTGGATCGAAGGCACCGTATCGGAGCCGGTGGCGCGGCGCGCGACCTGCTCTTTGCTGCTCGTGCCAGAGGATTGCCGTGTTCCTACGGACCGGCCACCCGCGCGTATGGTCTTTGCACTGGATGGCAGCGCCTGCTCACTCGCCGGTTTGCAGACGGGTCTCCAGATAGCTACCCCAGATACCCTGCTGCGCACGGTCTACGTCGTGGACCGGGCAGTCCACCTGTTCGATGGCCGTGCCGCCGAGACGTTGGAAAGTGCGTATCTGGAGCAGGGTTGCACTGCCCTCGAGCGCGCGGCGCGCATCTGCGCCGATCAGGGCCGCACCGCGGAGACTGCCCTGATCAAGACGCTTACCACCCACGACGATGTTCCGCACGCGATCGTACGGGACACAGCGGAGTGGAATGGCGATCTGCTCGTTCTCGGCACGCATGGCAGACGCGGTATCGCGCGGTGGCTTCTCGGCAGCGTGGCCGCCCGCACCGCGCGGCTCGTGGATACGCCGGTTCTGCTTGCGCGTAGCGGCGAAGCAACGTCGGCTTAGCCGGAACATGACGGCTGGCGCCGTTTCTACGGCGCCTTCTTTCGCGCTGACGGCCGGTCTTTGCTCGCGCGCTCCTCTACGCCTTCCCTTCGCCAACGGGAAGGCCGCAGCCGCAATCTGCGCTTGTGAAGCAGCAAGCTCCAGTCCAGGCGGACGAAGAGCACAACCAGTCCGATCGTAGCGAGTTGTGAGGCTATGAAATAAAGGCTGAAAAACGTGCCCTCGAACTCAGACTCTGGATCAATAAAACCGTGCACCCACTGCGCGAGACTGGCCCATGCCGCATAACTCGCCACACGCCCGACGAAGAAAGGCACGCCTATTAGCCAGAGATTCGCGCGCATCAGCCCATACGCGATGAAGAGGTAATTCGACGGTAGTGGACTGAACGCGTACAGCAGAATGGCGCCCGCCGTCGCGGCCCTGTGCCGGCTTAGACGTGACTTCAGTATGTCGATATTCTCGCGGTCCGCCTCGCGCAGCCATCCGCTGCGCACCAACCGTCCCGCGCTGCGCGCGAGCACCAGACGCGCACAAGTCGCCGCGCAGGCCGCGACGAGCGCGATCAGGAAGGGATTGGCTTCGGGACGCTGGAACCCGATCCAGGACATCGCGAGCCAGGTCGGCGGCGCAAACGCGGGAATCACGTTCAACACGAACACCGCGGCGAACAGGAACAACAGATACTTCACGTCAGTCGCCTCACCCATATCCCTTCGGCTGCGATCAGTCCGGCCATGCCAGAACCGCGTGCAGACCAAAGACACGCGCTATCGCGGGCACCATCAGCAGCACGCAAAGCGCGACCAGCGCAAAACCCGCGACGGCCCACCCGTATGGATTCGCATACCGCAGATGACGCGGCACGGTGCCTCTCGCCAGCAGGCGCACATCATTCGTGCTGACTGCCTCCGGCAGCGACTGCCTGAAAAGTGCGCGCAGTGGCCGATCAGTCGGCGTTTTTCCAGATGATGTAGTACATCACGGCAAGCGCAACCACGCCGACCAGCGCAATGAATCCACATCCGAGCGCGAGCAACCTGACCATTGCCGTCTCCAGCACATCTATCGGTTACACCAAGCTAACACCCGCGACAGGCCCGCGATTGACGCAAGTCAAGCCGGCACTCGCATGCGCCAGCGTTTTCCATTGAGCCACTTGCGTGGCCCGTCGATGACCTGGATCAATGGCATCACAGCCACATCGGATGCAATTGAGCTTGTGAACATGTATCTGTCCGTGGAGGAGCGATGAAGCTGACCTTTCTCGGTGCGAGCGAAACCGTGACCGGCTCGAAGTATCTGCTGGAAGAATCCGGCGTGCGGATTCTCGTCGATTGCGGGCTTTTTCAGGGCGTCAAGAATCTGCGGATGCGCAACTGGGTGCCGCTGCCTGTCCCGGCGGACTCGATCGACGCCGTGATACTGACCCACGCACATATCGATCACAGCGGCTATCTGCCATTGCTCGTGCGCAACGGCTTTCGGGGTCACGTGTACTGCACGCCGGGGACAGCTGCGCTGTGCGAAATCATGCTGCGCGACAGCGCGAGGCTGCAGGAAGAAGAAGCGGATTTCGCGAACCGGCATGGGTTCTCGAAACATCGCCCGGCGCTGCCGCTGTATACGCTGGAAGACGCGGAACGTGCGCTGCATCTCTTCGTGCCGCGCCCTTTCGACACCCCCATCGAGTTGCGGCATGGCATCTCGTTCCGGTTTCTGCCCGTGGGCCACATCCTCGGCGCGGGAAGCGTTGTCGTGTGCCGCAATCACAAGGTGCTTGCGTTCTCAGGGGACGTGGGACGCCCAGAAGATCCGATCATGCGCGCACCCACACCGCTGGCGCACGCGGACTATCTCGTCGTCGAATCGACGTACGGCGACCGCCTGCACCCAGACACGGAGCCCGAAGACGAGCTTGCGCAGCTGTTCAGCAAGACCTTTGCGAACGGCGGTGTAGTCGTGATGCCATGCTTCGCGGTCGGACGCACTCAGGAAATCCTCTATTACATTTCGAAGCTGAAAGAGGAGGGTCGCATGGCAAATGTGCCCGTGTACCTCGACAGCCCGATGGCGACAAGCGTCACGGATGTCTACCGGAAGCACCTCGACGAACATCGACTGACCCTGTCCGATGCGAATGCAATGGACAAGGTGGCGATCATGACCCGAACCGTCGAACAGTCAAAGGCGATTGCATCTCACAACGGCCCGATGGTGATCATCGCGGGTAGCGGAATGGCGACGGGCGGCCGGGTGCTGCATCACCTGCGCCTCTATGCATCCGATCCGCGCAATACCATTGCGCTGGTCGGATTCCAGGCGGCGGGCACGCGTGGCGCAGCGCTCGCCGCACACGAAAGCTCGATCAAGCTGCATGGCGAATACGTTCGCGTGCGCGCCAATGTCGTATCGATCACTTCGCTGTCGGCGCATGCGGACTACCGTGAAATGCTGCAATGGCTATCGAGTCTGCGGGACCCGCCCACGCGCACCTTCGTAACACATGGCGAGCCGGCGGCCGCAGATGCGATGCGGCGACGCATCTCAGAGACACTCGGGTGGGCTTGCGAGGTGCCCATCTATCAGCAATCGGTTGAACTCGATGGGCTGTAGAAAGAGAGACAGTGGCAAGCTCGGGCCGCCGCCCTTGCCGCTATCGCTCGAATACATAGGTGCCCGACGCTGGGTTTCGTCAGCACCACAAATACCCCGTCCGCGCGACCCGCTCAAAACTGCGCATAGACCGCCCAGCCTTCACATCTTGATGGTTCGCGCCATCTTGAGCCCGATCCACGTCATCCCTTCGCGCAGGCCGTCGAGCACGGCATCGCGTTCGGTGTTGAATTTTTTTCCCTGGCGAAAGGCATGTTCAAAGTCACCTTCCGGCGACGAATGCCTGACCTGGATTTTTGAGCGGTATCCGCCGTCTTCAGCGGGCTCCGTCTGCACGTTAACAGACCATGCACCTTCCTGCACGTTTCCCGACAAAGTCATCCCATGCTCCATTTTCTATGTGCAGCCGCCCTCCGCGCGGAAGTCGCGGCTGCGACAGGCGTCAGGTCATTCGACAACGATATCGTCGACCACGGCGCGCACACCGGGCGCACTCCACGCGGCCCCTCTGGCTACGGAGCGTTCCGCATAAGAACCGACCTTGCCCGTCAATGTCACCGTTCCATCCTTGACGTCGATGCTGATGTGTCGGACTTCCCGCTCCGCGTGCCGCTGCATGGCCTGTGCGATTTTTGTGGCGATGTCCTCCGACGCGACGTTGCCGCGGACCTCGATCCGGTTGGCGACACCACGCACGCCACGCATGTGACTGATTGCGCGCGCGACCACGTGACTCTGGTACGCCCAGTCCACCACGCCCGTCAACGTCACCCAACCTTTCTCGACCTGAACCTTGACCGAATCGTCGGGCAGGCCGACGGTCCAGTGCACAATATCGTGAACCGCACTGCCAATGTCTTCATCGGTGCGCTCGTCCTTTTGGGGCAGCCGCACCTGCATCTCCACGACGACGGCCCGCACGCCGGCCACGCGATGCGCCGCCTTTTCCGCCGCGAGTTTTTCCGCGTAGCTCGGCGGATGTCCGGAGAGCGTGACGACGCGATCCGTCACCTCAACTCCGATGTCCGTCGCAGTAACGGCTGGATCCCATTCGAGTTCCTCCTCGACGTCTTTCTTCAACTGCCGGTCTGATTTCATCGCGCAACTCCTGAAAATGAATCGTGGCGTGGGCCACAAGAACAAAGCTTCGACCCGCAATCGGGTGAGCGGACTGATTCAGATCAATCGCGCGCATCTTCGCCGCATTCTGCAGACGGGCAACAGCGTAATCGTCGATGCGACCTTTCTCGGGCATGCTCACCGCAGCGCGTTTTTCGCCATGGCGAGCCGGTTTGGTGTACCCGCTCGCATGCTTGACTTTCGCGCCGCGCCGTCTGTCCTCGCAGCACGCATTGAAGCGCGCAGCCACGGCCCCCGCGATGCTTCCGATGCCGACCTTTCGACTTTCCGGCTGCAGCTTGCATCAGCCGACCTGCTGACCTACGAAGAAAGGCTGCTTACGTTCCCGTTCGACACAGCCGTGCCGCTCGCGACATTTTGTGCAGGCTGCTCAGGTGCAAAAGCGGAAATAGCCGCTATGGAGCACCACGGGTTTGCCGCCGACCTCATTCAGCAGGCGTTGCGCGGCAAGCTCGATTTCCACGCGGTGCGCAACGAACGCATCCACCAGGTCCTCCTCTCGCGGGGACCGCGCGCCGAAATGATCTTCAAGCGCTTCTGCTGTGATGGAGCACCGCACCGGACGATCGTCGACGAGCGAGGTGAAGCCCAGCGCGAGATCAGGTGCGCAGTACTCCGGCGAGCATGAGGGAAATGAAATGTTCATGACTATCATCCCATCGGACGGGTAGCGTGAGATCGAGCAGCGTCGCGAATCGTCCGGACGAATGCACCCAAAGACACGAATACGCCCGTCAACGCGAGCACGAGCCGGTATGGCTGGCGCAACATGCCAGCCGCGCGTGTCAGGCCTCCGTTCCGGCCTCGTGCTCAGACTCGGCGCCACGTACGAGCAACACGGGACAGTCGGCAAAGCGAACGAAGCGCTCGGCCACGCTGCCGAGTACGACCCGGCGCACGCCCCGGCGGCCATGCGTGCCGAGCACGGCCAACTCTGTGTCCGTACGTCCGGCGTAGCGTCGAAGCGTCTCGGCCACGTCCTCGGACAGCCGTTCGGTTTCGATCAATTCCGCCTCGCATGCAACGCCGGCCTCCTTGCACGCTGCCTCCGCGTTCTTGAGGGCCTCGTGGCCATCCTTGCGCAAGGCATCGACGAGCGCAATCGGGTCGTAGTATCCGCCATAGCTGAACAGCGGCGTCTTGTCGACGACATAGACGGCGTGAACGGTTCCACGCGTCAGGCTCGCCATCTTCACGGCCTCTTCCAGCACGCGCGCAGACGACTTGCTGCCGTCCAGCGCAACCATAATCCGCTTGTACATGGTGAACTCCTCCTCAAGGAAGACAGGAACGACAATTCAAAGAAACACGGGCGGCGGCGAAATGGTGCCCTCCGATGCGGCCTGCTGCTGGCTATCGCTCTCCGGGTCGATGCGCGTAAAGCGCTCAATCGACGGCGGACAGACGAGCACGGGACACTCGGCATTGTGCAGCGTGTGCGCCACGACATGCCCCGGCAGTGGATGCTTGAGCATTGGTCGACTGCTGGATGACATCACCACGAGGTCGGCCTGCCACTGTCTCGTCTCGCGCAGGATGACGCTGGCTACGTCGTCATACTCGCGGTCTGTTTCGACCATCGCGGTTTCTGTCGGGATCGACATGCTCTTCATCACCGATTCGGCGTCGGCCAGCGCGCGCTCCCCGTCATGACGGAAGAAACTGTGCGGCAGCAGATCCCTCAGTCCGGAACGGCCGTCCGTCACGTAGATCACGTTGAACGTAGCGCCCCTGGGCACAATGCGCGACGCGAAACGCAGCGCCATGATGGAAGCTGCGGACCCGTCGATAGCCACGAGTACACGCGCCACGGCTGCGTCCTGGCCGCCGAGCCATGCAGTTGGTACATGCAGTACAGGGCAATGGGTTGCTGCGACGAGTTCCTCGGGATCGAGCCTGCACGCCCAGCGATGACTGCGTGGATGCGAGGCGACGGCGATCAGGTCTGCGTGCCACGTCTGCGCGGCATCGCTCAACGCATCGGTCGCATGCCGATGCAGCTCGACGAGGTCGATAAGGTCCGTTTCCGGCCTCGTGACAAATGCTGCCGCGTCATGCGCGGCGTGAGCGAGACGTATCTGTGCCGCATGCAGCATCGCGCGATGGGCTTCGCTCCAGTCCGGGTACGACAGGAGGAGTGTTGGAACGAGCGCGGCGGGATTGCAGATCACATCGACAAGACGCACCAGGGCGCTGGGACGGGCAAATCGCAACGCAAACCGCGTCAAAGGAATGAGGCCCGCGCCTCCTTCGGAGGCAACCAGCACCCGTTCGAATGCCGCCGATGCCGTATCGCTTGCTATTTTGCTGTTCATCGCCGTGCCTCGTACCGTTGCTGGCGTGTGTGCCAGGCATGCTCCTATGTTCGATCCTCGCAAGGTTGCCGGGTTGACCTGAATCAACGGTCTTCGAGGTGTACGCCCCCGGGGTGCGCCGCCCGGAAGCGGGCGCGCGGAACGAGAGCCTTGATGTGTCTCAAAGGACAGGTTGAAGCGGGGTCTAAAGTCGATGGTGAGGTTGTTGGCATCGTTGTTGCCATGGCGCTGTACGCATGGCAATACGCGTCGGGGACCGACGATTCAGGGGAATCAAGGAGACAGGCATGGACATCGCTCGCGCCGATATGCAGAGCACGACATCGCCATCATGGTGGGGAAATGTGCCGGCATCCCACTTGCCGTCTGGAGCGGCGTGGGAGGCGCTCGTTCCTGCACAGACCGAAGCGCTCACGAACGGGATGGCGCTCTGGAATGAGATGTGTATGCGCGCAGCGTCCGCCAAAAGCCCGCTTGACTATGCCGCGGCGGGTACCTTGATGTGGCCCGCCTACACGTCTCAGGCAATGCTGTATTGCAAACGCCTGTACGACATGGTCACAGGTGCATGCTTCAATGCAAACGGCAGCACGACGATCCCGCATCCATCAGCTTCGGTTGTGACGACCGGCGCGCAGACGAAGGCGGCCCCGGTGTCGAATCCGCCTAGGGACAACAACGCGGCGAATGATGCGCGACCGCGCGCAAAACGGACCGGCAGGCAGGCGAACTCCGTTTCACAGTTTCGCGGCGAGTGAGCCGCCCGTCCGAAATGACGATCGTTGTGGCGCCGCGCGATCAGTGTTGATCACGCGGCGCCGGACGGTGCGCCTCAGCGACCGCATCGGATGACGGGATCATGCTTTCGCCCAACGCCCGAAGCTCCGCGCGTAGCTGGCCTATCTCATCGTTCAGATGTTTGATGTCGCGGTGCATTTCGTGGCGCAGCGCTTTTTCCTCCTTGCCGATGAACGCAGCCGCAATGCTCGCAAAGACCAGTGACAGCATGCCGTAACCCAGCAACACAACGAACACGGCAAACACGCGCGAAGCGGGCGTGGTCGGCGCGATGTCTCCATAACCGACCGTCGCGCTGCTTTCAAACGCGAGCCACAGACCGTCGGCATAGCTGTGCACCCTCGGTTCGAGCCAGAGGAATCCCGCGCCGGCCATCGCCAGCACACCAGCACCTGCGATCAACAGCCCGATGAGCCGGTTGGGCGCGAAAAAGCCCTTTAGCGACAGGACGATGCGGATCGCGACGAGGCTCACGAAGAGCAATCGCAACACCCATTCGACGGTTTGCCAAGGCGGCGCGCCCCATCCCGCGCTGAATGCCGCGCCGATCATGATCGTCACATCGAGGCGATTGTGCGCAAGCCAGGTCTTCGGCTTTTTGCTCGCATGGAGCATCCACAGCAAGCAGAGCGCGAAGACCACGAACATACTCAGATACACGCTCCGCGCGATCGTTAGCGTACCTTGAGAAGTCGCTGTGAGTTCGCCATAAAAGGTGGGGATGGCGAGCAGGCTCCATCCGCACAGGAACCAGCGAATGACACGCCAGGCGCGAACTGCACGCATACCATCATGCGAATCCGTGCCGCCGATCGTGAAAAATCCGAGACTGTTAACCATTGCGCAAGGAGAGATGGAGATTTCTCTTTCTGACTTCAGTCGCCGTCCGACGATTGACGTGGCAGGATCATTCCGACCGCTGCTTATCAGGCTATCCCATGACTCGGCGCAACGCTTGACTCAGATCACGATCTCTCGTGCGCTCAGCACGCGAAAAGCCGCGTGCCCATCGCGGGCGAAGCCTCCGAGTGGCACGCGCGTTCGCAAAACATCTGTTTCCGCCGGGCCGGGATCAATTACCCGGGCGCTGCAACCAAGCCCTGAAGCGCGCCTCCACCGAAATGATCGATTTCGCGCACGTCGAATACAGCGGTCCCGCATTGCCGTCGCTGTCGTACATGCCGCGGCACATCGCCTTGAGCCGGATGGCAGCGCCGCCATTGCCGTCTGCATCTTTCGATGCAGCCAGGTAGACAAAACCGAACGCATGGGGAAACGCAGTCTGGATGACGGCATCGTCTGCCTGCACGATCCGCGTGGCCGAATGCGCCTGGATGAATGCTCGCGTGCGTGCCCATGCATCGTCGCAAGCGGGCGCTGTGGTGCACGCGATACTCGTTTCCTGTCGGGCCCGAAAGAGCTCGACTTCTTCAGCACGGAACGCCGCTTCCCTGGACGCCGTTGCACACGCGGCGAGCAATGCCAGACCGACGAGGGCGAGGCACAACGCGATGTTCATCCGTGCCATGACGCCCCCTGCGTGCTCGACTGCAATGGCGCCCGTGCTGCTGTCGTAGCGAGTTCGACGATCTCGGAAGTAATCTCATCCTGACGCACGATGCGCGACTCCCGCACGAGCGTCTCGAGTCTCGCCGCCACATGGTCGCTTGCAACCATCCAGAAGCCGGCCAGGCACGCACGTGCCGACGGGAACCGTCATGGGACGGCCCGTAGAATGCACAGACATGCCGCGCGCAATACCCGCCATCGCATGCAACGCAAGTGCCCGCACGACGGTATCGCTGACGTGCGCCTGTACTTCGACCAGAACCTGCCGTCCGGCTTCAATCGATACCAACATGGCCGTGTCGACGGCGGGCAGCATTTGCCCCGTGAAATCGGCATCGATGACGGCACCGCGTACCATGATCACCCAGCCGCTCGCGACAGCCTGCCCGGACTGTCCGTCAGTTTGACTATACTGGATCGACACGTTATCGGCTCCGCCCCGAATTCATGAACCCCTTCAAGATATCGGCCTGCCGCGTGTCAAAACTGATCCTGATCAAAGAGTGTCGGAATCCCTCGGACGCCGTCAGTGACCCGTCCTATTCGAGGTCGGATTGACGGGGATCAATGGACGGTGCGCCAGCCGATCTACGCTCGACAGGACTGGTCTCACACGAGCGATGCCGATGACGAAGTCCATTCTGCTCATTCCTCTCCTCTTCGTGTTCTGCGCGCTCGCGGGCTGCGGCATCGAGCGCCCGCATGTACGCGATGACGACGCGCAGGCGGCGTTCTCGGAGGTCCTCGATCTGTACAACGAGCGCCTTTCATTGGCCGACGAAGCGACAGCGCTCGCGCGCCCTTACCTGCCGCCGGGTTCATCGGCGCTCGCGGACGTCGCCAACGCCCGCTCGACTGTCACCGCGCTGCATGCAACACCGGAGTTTGTCGATGCGCCTGCATCGTTCGAGCGCTTCGATGTCGCTCAACGTCAGTTGACGGAGGCGATGTCGCAACTGATGGTCGTGTGCGAATCCGTGCACCGGTTGAGCGCGACGCCCCGCTTTGCTCTGCTGCAGACGCGTCTCGCGGCGTCGGCACGACGTATCGCGGTAGCGCGCGATCGCTATGACAGCACGGCGCGACGCTACAACGCGTCCTTGCGCCGCTTTCCATTCAACCTTGCGCAAGCCGTTCATGCCGATGCAGACAAACCCACGTTCTCGGTCCGCGACGGTTCGCCCGTGCACCGTCAGCCCCGCACGGACTTCGGCGCATTACGCGGATCGCTACGTGTATAGCGCGAGCGAGGCGTACGGCTCGCGCCTGGTGCAGCACCCCGTCTCCACACGCTACTGTCGAGCCCCCGCCCATGTTGCAGCAGTGATTTCTCGAAGGAGCATCTTATGACGCGTCACATGAAGGCAGCCGTCGTTCATCAATTCGGTGCGCCACTGAGCATTGAGGAAGTCCCCGTCCCCGAAGTCGGGCCGGGCCAGATTCTGGTCAACATCAAAGCGTCGGGCGTGTGCCATACCGATCTGCATGCCGCGGACGGAGATTGGCCCGTCAAGCCTTCCTTGCCCTTCATTCCTGGTCATGAAGGCGTTGGATATGTCACCGCCGTCGGCAACGGCGTCAGGAACGTGAAGGAAGGCGACCGCGTGGGCGTGCCGTGGCTATACACCGCCTGCGGCCACTGCGAGCATTGCCTGAGCGGCTGGGAAACGCTTTGTCATGACCAGCAAAACACCGGCTACTCGGTCAACGGCGGATATGCCGAATACGTGCTCGCCGATCCGAACTACGTTGGACACCTGCCAGATAACGTCGCTTTCGACGAAATCGCGCCGATTCTTTGCGCCGGCGTCACCGTCTATAAAGGCATCCGCGTGACAGACACGCGCCCGGGGCAGTGGCTGGCAATATCAGGCATCGGCGGCCTTGGTCACGTCGCCGTGCAGTACGCAATCGCGATGGGCCTGCATGTCGTCGCCGTAGACATCTCCGACGAGAAGCTGGCGCTCGCGCGCAAACTGGGCGCGAAACTCACCATCAATGCGAACACGACGGACCCCGCGGCCGCGATCCAGAAGGAAATCGGGGGAGCACACGGCGTGCTGGTCACGGCCGTGTCGCGCAGCGCTTTTGCCCAGGCACTCGGCATGTTGCGACGTGGTGGAACGGTTGCGTTGAATGGCCTGCCTCCCGGCGACTTCCCATTGCCGATCTTCTCGACTGTGCTCAATGGCATCACGGTGCGTGGATCGATCGTCGGCACGCGACGTGATCTGCAGGAGTCGCTCGATTTCGCTGCGCAAGGCAGCGTGCGCGCCCATATCCATCGCGACCGGATCGAGAACATTAATACGGTGTTTGCGGGGTTGCGTGAGGGAACCGTCGACGGGCGCGTCGTGGTGACGCTCGACTAGCGCGCCAGCGCGCGAGGACAGGCGGCGCAGTCAATGACTCAACGACGCCTGTCCGTTACGGGTCCCCGTTACGGGTCCGTTACGGGTCCGTTACGGCTCGATGCGTGCCGTCCTTGCCGTCCTTCACACGCCCCACTCCGCCTCCAGTCGAGTCGCCAGCTTGTGCCTGATTTTTCGAGCGAAACCCTGACGCCGTTCGCCATCGACTCTCTGGCGCACGTCGTGCGCAGTGATCCAACACATTGCAACAGGGGTTTTGTGCGCCGAGCCCGCCATCTGCTCCAATGCCGGCTTTGCACCGCGGCCGCCCAGACAGCAGAACAGCGCAAGGTGCCGGATCTGTCCGCCATGCTCCGTGAGCCATGCCAACGCGGGCGCCGAAGCATGACCCGCCCATACGGGCGAGCCCATCACGACCAGTTCGTAGCGCGACGGATCGTGCAGCGCGGGCATGATCCTCACCTGGCGCCGACACAACGCGTCGATCAGCGAACGCAGATAGCCACGCGCACCGGCGCGCGACACGTTTGAGCCCTGCTCACGGACGGCTTCGATATCGGCGCCGAGTTCTGCCGCCAGCATCTCCGCGATTCGACGCGTCGTGCCACTGCGTGAGTAATACACCACGAGTATCGTGCTGCGAGATTCGGACACATCACTCTCCATCTGAGTTGGCGGTGATCCGGCGATAACGGCGACGCCGGATTCACTCCATGTGCATTCCGCCGTTGATGGCCAGATTGGCGCCCGTCATGAAGGCCGCTTCATCGGAGCAGAGAAATGCAATCAGCGCGGCCACCTCTTCGGGGCGTCCGAGCCGGCCGACGGGGATCTGCGGCAAGATCTTCGTTTCCATGATGTCGTGCGGCAGGGCCTGAACCATCGCCGTTGCGAGGTAACCCGGCGACACTGTGTTCACCGTCACGCCGTGTTTCGCAACTTCCAGCGCCACGGCTTTCGTGAAACCATGCACGCCGGACTTTGCCGCCGAATAGTTGGCCTGTCCGAACGCACCGCGGGATCCATTCACCGAACCGATATTGACGATACGGCCGTACCCGCGCTCAACCATGCCTGGCAGAAATGGCTTGGTCATGTTGAATAGACCATCCAGATCGGTGCGCAACACAGCGTCCCAATCGGCTTTGCTCATATTGGCAAACGTCGCGTCGCGAGTGATGCCTGCGTTGTTGATCAGGATATCGACCCTCTTCAGTTCATCGAGCACACGTTTCGCGCACCGCTCGCACGAGTCGAAATCAGTGACATCGGCTTCGTACGCGTGAAAAATGCGCCCCAAATCGCGCTCCTTCACCAACCACGTCGAAATGTGATCGTTGCGTATCGAGTGCGACATCGCCACCGTGATGCCCGCGTCATGGAGTGTCCTGCTGATCGCCGCCCCAAGGCCGCCCATGCCGCCCGTAACAAAAGCCACACGTTCAGCTTTCATGTCAACCTCCCGTACCAGTGGCCTGACCGGCAGGCGAATGAGCGACACACTCATCGTGCGCCGACTCGACGCCGTGCACGATTGCGTCCTGACATGCGCGCAGCCACGCGCTAAAGCTTCCCATCGGCGCGTCGATACCTGGCAGTTTTTGCAGCGGGGCAAAGCAGAGCGCACGCCATGCGCTGGAAGCAGACGTGAAAGCCTCCATGAGTTCCGCTTGACGCCGCGCCGTCTGCATACAGGCATCTCCCCATATCGAGAGACTTTCGTTCGCGTAGTTCCGTGTCGCTGACTGGATCGTGTTGACCAGTCCGTACCAGTCGCCCGACTGTGAGAGCGCTGCTTCGACACGGCACAGGGCGTCGCGATCGCGCGCAATCACCCGGCTTTCCAATGCGTTGAGATCGCGACACCAGTCTTCGGCGACCCGGGTCACGTGTAAAGGTGCTGCCAGTTCAGTACGGCAAAGTTCAAACGGCGCAACGGCATCGGGTTCACGCTTCATGATCAATGCTCCGTAGGCGGTGATTCGCAAATGCTTCCCTACACAATCTAATCGCGCGTCACCCGTATGGATTGACCTGCATCAAGCCGCCGTCCGACATCCGGAGCGTTGATCTGAATCAACCGTCGCGGCGGCTCACCTCATAGACTCCATTGCACTGCGGGTATGCGCCCGCTCCTCCGTTCCACCATCTGGAGCCATGGCGATGAGCTACCAAAGCATCCTCGTTCACCTGGATACGGGCACGCATGCGCAGTCGCGTCTCGAACTGGCGTTGCAGCTCGCGCAGCGCTTCCACGCGAAACTGACGGGCGTCCTGTCCACATACACCCCGGACAAGCATGAGCTTTTCGTCATGGGCGGCACGGCCAGTTACTACATCGAGCACGAGCAGCAACGACAGGAGCGGTGCGCCGACCTTAAGCGTGTCTTTCACGCAGCGCTCGCACGTGCCAAAGTGGATGGACAGTGGATCGCGATCACCGGCTACGCGAACGATGTCATACCGCCGTATGCACGCCTGGCTGACCTGATCGTCGCGGGCCAGATCGATCTGAAGGATCCCGATTCATTCATCGCAGAACAGTTCGTCGAGAATCTGGTGATGGCGGCGGGACGTCCTGTGCTGGTGTTGCCATCAAGTGGCTCGTTCACAGAATGCGGCAAGCACGTGCTGATCGCATGGGACGGAAGCCGCGAAGCGACGCGCGCGATTCACGATGCGCTGCCTTTCCTCTCGCACGCGGCGAAGGTCACGGTACTAACGGTCAACGCGGAACAGGATGCGCCGGATAGCGTACGCATGCCTGGCGCCGACATAGCGCTGACGCTGGCACGTCATGACGTGAAGGTGGAGGTTCGTGAAGTCACCATTGAACGCAACACGCCTGTCGGCGACGTGCTGTTGTCTCAGACGTCCGCTCTTGGCTGCGACATGATCGTGATGGGCGCTTACGCGCATACCCGTCTGCGCGAACTGGTGATGGGCGGCGCCACGCGTACGATCCTCCGGTCGATGACGGTCCCCGTTCTGTTTTCGCATTAGCCTGGGGAGAGACACGATGTATAACCGCATACTCATTGCGCTCGACGGTAGCGACACGGCTTCGCGCGCGCTCGATACAGCATTGAAGCTCGCTGCCGAACACGGCGCACAGCTCTTGCCACTGTATGTGATCGACGTGCCCGTGATCGCCTACGACGTACCCGGATTCGATCCATCCATCATCCGGGACGCCTTCGGGGAAGAAGGCAAGCGGATTACGTCCGATGCAAAGACCCGCCTCGAGAAGCGGAGAGTAACGGGCACGCCGCGTGTGGTCGAAGTCTCGCCGCCCGGCGAGGACGTCGCACATCGCATCAATGCGATGGCCACCGAATGGCATGCCGATCTGATCGTCATGGGCACGCACGGTCGACGTGGGTTCCGGCGTCTCGTGCTGGGAAGTGTCGCCGAACGCGTTTTACGAAGCGCGTCCTGCCCGGTCCTGATGATTCCGGCGCAGGCGGCTGACATGCCCGCCGGATCCACAGCCTCCGCTTCCGATGAAAAGGCACTGACATGAGCTACAAGACCCTGCTCGTCCATATCGACGATAGCCTTCGCAGCCACGCCCGGATTGCACTGTCGCTCGATCTCGCGCGGCGCTGGGATGCCCACCTGATCGGATTGTATGTTGTCTCCAGTGATCTGTTCAGGCCGCCGTTCCGGCGGGACGATAGCGCCCCGTTCGCACAACTCGTAGCGCAGCAGGCCCAGCGCCAGCAAACTGCGCACGACGCGTTTCTCGCCGCGACGGAGCGCGCGGGCCACCGCAGTGCCGAATGGCGGGCGCCGCGCGGACCTGCATTGGAGGTGGCCACGCTCCATGCTCGCCACGCAGATCTGCTAATACTCGGTCAGGACGATCCACAGGACGCCGCTGCGTACGTAGCCCCAAATTTCGTCGGCAGCCTGGTCCTCGATGCGGGCCGCCCCGCCTTGGTCATTCCTCATGCCGGCACCGTGAAATCGCCGGGAGAAAATATCCTGATCGCCTGGGACGGCAGCCGCGAAGCGGCGCGCGCCGTAGCGGACGCGCTTCCACTACTCAAGGCTGCGCGCTACGTGTCGGTCGACATCGAGCGCCGAACTGAGCCGCATGCGGATGCCCCCATCGGAATCGACGTCGCGGCCTGGCTTGATATGCATGGCGTCAATGCCTCGTTCTCGGCGGCCCCCGGTCATTTCGGCGCCGGGACGGGATCAACCCTGCTCAATCGGGCGTCGGACGGGCACTTCGATCTGCTCGTCATGGGTGCGTATGGGCATTCCCGAGCGCGAGAACGGGTGTTCGGCGGGGTCACCCGGACGATGCTCGAATCGATGACCGTACCCGTGCTGATGTCGCACTAAATGGACAGGGAGCGCGGCGGTGACAGGCCCACGCCCGGGGCATCTGCCGCGCTGGTCTGTTTGCGTAGGAAGCAGACTGAAGTCAGGCGGCCCTTGCACTCGTGCGCAAGCGTGGCCCGACAGATATCACGCAAGGTGATTGGAATCGTGCCGCACGATCAGCACCGGCTTCTGTGTTGAACGCACGAGCGACTCAGCGACACTGCCGAGAAAAAACCGCCGCGTGCCACGCCTTCCATGCGTGCCAATGACGATGATGTCTGCGTCACATTCGTCGGCGGCCCGCGCCAGTACTGTGGGAACGTTTTCGCCATATGCGTCGATTGCCCGCACCGTCCCGCGCACGCCTGCTTCCTGCAGGAGTTTCTGCGCGGCTTCGAAGACGTGGCTGGCAACGCTCGCGGCGATGCGCACCTCAGGGTCGAGCCCGTATCCCGAATCGCCTTCTACCGGCCACTTGCCTCGATCCACAACGGACAGTACTTCCACTACCCCACCCGACTCTTTGGCCAGCCGCACGGCCTCTCCGAGCGCACGCTGCGCGCACGCGCTGTCATCGAGCGCGACGACGATTCGTTCATACATGGTCAACCTCCGTCTGGACTTGTCGCCGCCTGGCAAAGGCGATGACAGATGCCAGATGAAAGTGTGGCCCGCTTCATTTCTTTGTGATTGACTCAGGTCAACGCTCCCTCGCATCTCACGCGCTCATGCTGAACGGATTGGCCCCTTCGATGGAAACGCGCCGAATGGCTGCACGCATTGCTCGCATACTCCCTCCACGCTCCACCGGATGGATCACTTCAATCATCTATACCACGTGCCGATTCGATCTCAACTGTCCGCGAGAAGCTTGACTTGCCTCAAGCACTCCGCAATGTCGCGTGCCACGATGGATGAACAGTTCCATATGGAATAAAGGAAGGTTCCTATGAGCACGCCAGTGTCACCATCAGCGTGGGAGCTCGACGAGCAGCTATTCAGCGCTTCGACATCACTGGAGCGACAACTCCGGTTCGCGTTGCAGTATGCGGTACTTGCGCCGTCGAATCACAACGCGCAACCCTGGCGATTCATCGTCGACGGGGATACCGTGCAACTCTGTGCTGATCGCACGCGTGCGTTGCCGGTTGTTGATCCATTCGATCGCGAGATGCTCATCAGCTGTGGCGCCGCACTACTCAATCTACGCGTAGCGCTGAGCCATTTCGGAGTAGCGTATTCGATCACTCTTTTCCCATCGGACTTTGATCCTGACATTGTCGCTCGCCTGAAGGTGACGCCCGACGGTCACCGCGACCCAGCCTTGGCGGACCTTTTCAGTGCCGTGACAAGGCGCGTGACGACTCGCGCGCCCTTCGCCAGCGAGCTCATTGCCGAATCCTTCAAGAAAGAGGTCTCCGACGCGTGTGATATAGAAGGTGCGATCGCAATTTGCGTAGATGAGCGATCGTCCCGTCAGGCCATCGCCGATTTGATCGCGGAGGCCGACCGCATCCAGTTCGCCGACCCGCGCTTTCGCCGTGAACTCGCAAGCTGGATTCATCCGCGTCGGCTCGGTGACGGCATGCCGGCATACGGGGCGGCAGTTGCTGGGCTGCTCGATCTCGCGGCGCCGCTGGTCACATCGGTGGTCCGTGTGTTTGATGTCGGCGCCGGTACACCTGCCACACATCAACGACTCGTCGAAGGTTCGCCCCTTCTCGTGGGAATTGCGACGATACGCGACGACCGGGAGGCATGGCTGGCTGCAGGACAGGCGCTCCAACGAATGTTGCTTGTCGCGGCTTCCGAAGGATTCACTGCGTCGTATCTGAATCAGCCGATCGAAGTCGGCACGCTGCGCGATCAGCTCAAAACCATGCTGAAAGTCGAAGCCATGCCTCAATTGCTGCTACGCGTCGGCCGCGGCCCCTACGTGAATCATTCGCCGAGGCGACCTTTGTCGGACGTCGTCGACTGACGCTGACGGCCTCACATCGGTGACCATACAAGACCAATCGCAGTTAAATCGAAGGAGACGTTGCCGTGATCCATGCTCGCCTAACCAAAATCCTCGTCTTCGCGTCGATCGTGTTCCTCGCAGGAATGAGTTCGGCCCGTGCTCAGCCCAATGAACCGACCGAACTGGTCGACCAGCAGCACTGCATGTTCTGTCATACGTCAGATGCCCCCTTTCTTGCACCATCGTTTCGTCAGATTGCAGATCGATACCGCAACGTACCGAACGCAACAGCGATGCTCGAGATCAAACTCAGAAAAGGGGGACGCGCGCATTGGGGTGACACCCCCATGCCGATGCCCCCGGAACGCGGCGGGCCCATATCCGCGGAGGACGCTCATAAGCTGATTCAATGGGTGATGACGCAGTAACGGTTGGCCAACTTGAAATGACACTGCTATTCACTCACGGAGGCAGCGATGAGAATCACCGTTCATCTCGACACGTTCGATTGTCAAGATTCCGCCTACGCGATTATTTGGCTTGACCGGGAGACAGGCAAGTGGTCGCGGGAAGGGCATGCCGTAATCGACTTGCCGGCATGGGGAACGTTAGCGTTTGCCAAAGGCAGCACTCATTTGAGGTTCCCTTTGTGCACACATATTCCGCGCCGACCAGAAGCTCAGTGATACGCCAGTTTGTGCGGGCAGTCAGGTAGGAGTCTTACGCAGCAAGGGATTCAGCAAGTTTCCGGGTGCTGAATCTGGGATAAGGGAGACGGATCGCGCCGGATGAGGAGTCCGGCATCGCCCCAGCCAGAGCTAGATCCGCCATGCGTTGCATTATCGGCTCGCGCGGCGAGCGCGTCATCACACAAGTTAACAAGAGACTCTTTCCGGATGCGTCAAAATAGCGGCAACCCGACCGCTCAGGCACATCCGCTAAGATAGGGACCCTGACCGCACCCGAACCAACCGACGCCTGCCGCCTTGCCGACCTTCACTCTCCCCTCAGCGCTGCAGGCGGAACTCGACATCCGCAAAAGCCGCTTCATCGCCTACGCGATTCCCGTCGCCGACCGCGACGCCGCAATGGAAGAACTGCGCCGCCTGCGCGAAGCACATCCCACGGCCACGCATGTCTGCTGGGCGCTGCTGGCGGGTGGGCAATCGGGCATGTCCGACGACGGCGAGCCGTCGGGCACGGCGGGACGCCCGATACTCGAAGTGCTGCGTCATCACGATCTCGACGGTGTGCTGGCCGCTGTCGTGCGCTATTACGGCGGCGTGAAGCTCGGCGCGGGCGGCCTCGTGCGTGCCTATACCGACGCGATCGCCACCGCGCTGCAGGACGCGCCGCGCGTCGAGCGGATCGCGCTTGCGTCCTTGCAGGTCGAAATCGGCTATCCCGACGAAGCCCGGGTGCGACGCTGGATCGAACAGGAAAACTACGCGCTCGAAGCGAGTGCGTACGACATGAACGTGCAACTGACGATCCGCCTGCCCGTCACGGCCATCGACGCCGCACGCGAAGCCTTGCGCGACATGACGCAAGGCCGCGCAGTTTTCCCCGAAAGCGTCTGAGCAAAACAAAAGAAAGCGGCCGCTTGCCGGAGAAGTAGTCCGTGCACGCGGCCGCCCTGGCAGACCTACAACTTGTCGGCGATCAATGCGCCGCAGCAAACGCCTTCGCCGATTCCTTCGCTTGCGAACCTGCCGCTGCCAGCGCGTCTTCGAGAATCATCTCGGCGCCCTTCTCCGCGACCATCATCGTCGGTGCGTTGATATTGCCTGACGTGATGTTCGGGAAGATCGACGCATCGACGATCCGCAAGCCCGACATGCCATGCACGCGCAGACGCTCGTCGACGACCGAGCTGCCGTCGTCCGGCCCCATCGCACATGAACCGCACAGGTGATAGATCGAACCCGACTGCTCGCGGAAGTACTGCAGGAAGGCGTCGCGATCGCTCACCTGCGGGCCGGGCGAAATCTCTTCGACAGTGATGTCCTTGAGCGCCGCCGTCGACATGATCTTGCGCACCAGCTCGCAGCCTTCAATGGCTTCGTCGATATCCTTTTGCGTCGTCAGGGCGTTGATGCGAATCTTCGCGGCATCTTCCGCGCGATCGGACGCGATCTGGATCGAGCCGCGGCTGCTCGGGCGGCACGGATTGAAGCACAGCAGAAAGCCCGAATACGGTTCCGGTTCGAGACTCGCCTTGTTGCTCTTCGGAATGCGATACGACAGCGGATTGAAATAGAGCTGCAGATTCGGCAATGCCTCTTTCTCGCTGCTTCTGAAGAATCCGCCGGCCTGATTCACGCTCATCGCAAGCGGGCCTTTGCGCGTCAGCAGGTATTGCAAGCCGAGCTTGAGCTTGCCCAGCAACGGGCGCATTTCGTCGTTCAGCGTCTTCACGTTCGAGCGGTAGTAGAAGCTCACGCAAAGATGATCCTGCAGGTTCTGGCCGACAGCAGGCAGATGATGCACGAGGGGAACTCGATGTTCTGCAAGCAGGGCGCTATCGCCGACACCCGATAGTTGCAGCAGCTTGGGCGTATCGACGGCGCCCGCCGAAAGAATCACTTCCCGCTTCGCGGTGAAATGACGCGCACTGCCGTTCTGCTTGACGACGACGCCCGTCGCGCGCCGGTTCGCGTCGAACAGCACCTGCGTGACGAGCACTTCACGCTCGACCGTCAGGTTCTTGCGATTGAGCACCGGGTGCAGGTACTCGAAGCTACTCGACGAACGCTGGCCATTGCGCGTGTTCACGTCGTAAATGCCCGCGCCTTCGAATTGCGCACCATTGAAGTCGTCAGTGCGCTTGTAGCCCGCCTGCTCGCAGCCCTTGATGAACACGTGACAAATGGGGTGCGCATCATCCTTCATCGGCGAAATGCCGATCGGGCCATTCGCGCCGTGATACTCGGTGTTGCCGAGCGGATGCGATTCGAGCTTGCGGAAATACGGCAGCACGTCGCGATACGACCAGCCCTTGTTGCCCGCTTCCGCCCAGTCGTCGTAATCCTGCGCCTGGCCACGCACGTAGATCATTGCGTTGATCGAACCGGAGCCGCCTTGCACCTTGCCGCGCGGGCAATACAGCGAGCGGTTGTCGAGTTCCTTCTCCGGCTCGCTGTAGTACATCCAGTTGTAGGTTTCGTTGTAGTACGTCTTCGTGAAACCGACTGGAATCTTGAACCAGAACGAATCGTCGGCGCGCCCCGCCTCGAGCAGCAGCACCGAGTACTGGCCCGATGCCGACAGACGGTTGGCGAGAATGCAGCCCGCAGATCCCGCTCCGACGATGATGTAGTCGTAATTCATGTTCTATTCGCCCGCAGGCGTCCAATACGTGGAATACGTTAGGCCTGTTCGCGCACTCAGCCTTTGGCGGGCGCGAGATCCTTCACGTCGGCGGGCTTCGACGCCATCTGCAGATGCAGGCGCTCGCCCTTATACGGCGTGTGCTGATTGACGACTTCCATGTTCAGCTCGACGCCGAGGCCCGGTTCCGTCGACGGAATGATGTAGCCGTCTTCCCAGCGAATCGGCGACTTCAGCACTTCGGCATGGAAACCGCCCCACGTGCCGATGCTTTCCTGAATCAGGAAGTTCGGCGTGCACGTTGCAAGCTGAATGCTCGCGGCGGCGCCGACCGGACCGTTGTAGAGGTGCGGCGCGATCTGCGCGTAATACACCTCGGCGAGCGTCGCGACTTTCTTCGCTTCGAGCAGGCCGCCGACGCGCGCCACGTTCAGTTGCAGGATTGACGCGCCGCCCGCTTCCAGCAGCTTGTGGAACTCGTACTTCGTGGTGAGGCGTTCGCCGGCCGAAATCGGAATGCTCGTGTGCCGTGCAACTTCGGCCATTGCGTCATGCTGTCCCGGCGGCACAGGTTCTTCGAACCACAGCGGGTCGTATTTTTCGAGGCGCTTCGCAAGACGGATCGCCGACGCCGGCACCATTTGCCCATGCGTGCCGAACAGCAGGTCAGCCTTGCTGCCCACGGCTTCACGCACCTTGCGGCAGAAGGTTTCGCAGCGGTCCATCACTTCGAGCGACAGATGATGACCCGAGTAAGCCGTATAAGGACCAGCAGGATCGAACTTCACCGCCGTAAAGCCGCGCTTGACGTTTTCCGCCGCGCATTCGGCCGCGAGATCGGGATCGTCGTAGTCGTATTCGCCGCGGCGGTTCTTCGGATACAGATACGTGTACGAACGCAGGCGCTCATGCACGCGGCCGCCGAGCAGCTCGTACACGGGCTTGTTCGCCGCCTTGCCGATGATGTCCCAGCACGCCATTTCGAGGCCGCTCACGACGCCCATCATCGTCAGATCGGGGCGCTGCGTGAAGCCGCTCGAATACGCTTCGCGCCACAGACGTTCGACGTGGTGCGGGTCCTTGTCGAGCAGATAGCGCGAGAACACGTCGTCGATGATGGGTGCCATCGCATTCGGATGAAACGTGGCCGAATAGATTTCGCCGACGCCTTCAATGCCGCAATCCGTCTTCAGCTTGACGAAGATCCAGTACATGCCGCCGATATGCGGCGGCGGCACGGCGACGATATGCGTTTCGAGCGAGACGACTTTCATTTACGCTTCCTTCCTGTTAAGCATATTGCGCAGCACGAGGCCCGCGAAACCGCCGACGGCGGACACGGCGGCCACATAGCCGAAGTACATTTGATAGCCATGCACGCCCGGATAGTTCTGGGTCAGATATCCGTTGATGAGCGGCAGGAAAACATCGGGCGAATAGCCGAGTACCGAAATCAGGCCAATCGCGAGACCCATGGTTTCGACGGGCACATTGCAGCGATCGAGCAGCGACCAGTACAAGCCGCGAATCGCATACGTCAGCACGCCGATGAAGAGCACGAGAAACACCAGCAACACATGGCTGCTGATCTGCGGCGCTGCGATCAGGCCGACCAGCGAAAGCGACGCGAGAAAGAGCGCGATGATCAGCACGGTCACTTTCGAAAAACGGTCGCCGAGAAAGCCGCCGCCAATGCCGCCGATGGGACGCATCCACAGCTTGAGCGTCGTGATCGTGCCCGCCATCACCACCGACAAGCCAATCTCGCCTTCATGCAGATACGCGGAGAAGCTGTAGGTCGCCCAGAACACCTGATAGCCGCAGAACACGATCGCCGCGACGAGCCACAGTTCGGGAATCTTCGCGAGCGTGATCAGATCGGCGATCACGTTGCTGCGTTTGGCCGCTTGCGCGCGGCTCGATTGCTCCGCTTTCGACGACGGATCTTTCACCAGCGCGAGCACTACGCCGAGGCCAATGCACAGGAACGCGTACATATACACCACGACCTTGAAGCCGACAGCGGCCGGTTCGCCCTTCGTCTGCGTGAGCCATGCGAACAGCGTGATGGCGATCGTCGCGAGCATGGCTTCGATCAACCCGCGCCCGCCGTCGAGAAAGCCGAAGAAGCGGCCCTGTTCGTCAGCGCCCGCAATCATCGACACGCGCTTGATGACGGCCGCCCAGAACGTCAGACCCGTCGACAGGCCCCAGCCGCCGAAGATCATCAGCAGCAGATTGAACGACGGCGCCGTCGAATACACCAGGCCGAGCAGGCCAGTCGCGACGAGCGAGAAGCTGATCAGCAGGCGCGGCGCGATGCGGTCCGCGAGCCAGCCGCTCGGCAGGTAGCTCAGCAGGAAGATCGTGCCGAGCATCGAATACAGATAGCCAAGCTGACTTTCGCTGATGTGGAAAACTTCCAGCATCGTCGGCTGATAGACCTGGCGCAGATAGAGAATCGGATAAATCGCGCCGGCCGCAATGACGAGCAGCAACAGCTGCATATAGCGCTGTGCCTTGTTAGCGGATTGGTCGGTTGCGCTGGCGGAACGGCGCGCCGAAGCGTCCGTTTGAAGAGGTTGGCTTGCCACTGAAATGCTCCTAAGAGACGCGCGAGGAGCACAGCATGCGCCGTGGCCATCGTGTCTCCAGTACTTTGTTATGAATGCAGCGTGTGCTTTTTATGGTTAAAAAAAGAGAGCGCATCCCACGTTGCTTTTCGCACGCGCAATGCGCCCTGACAGGATCAGTACTTCATGACGACCAGACGCGTCTGCGTGAATTCGAGCATGCCGTGCTTGCCGTCGTCGCCGCCGAGACCCGAGCGTTTCCAGCCTGCGTGAAAGCCCTGATACGGGTCGGCAGGCGTGCGGTTCACGTAGAGTTCACCCGCTTCGATGTTGTTCGCGACTTTCATCGTCGTGCGGTAGTTCTCGGTGTAGAGCACCGACGACAAACCAAACTGATGGTCGTTGGCCATCTGCAACGCTTCGTCGAGCGTGCTGTAGCGCACGACGGGCATGATCGGGCCGAACGTTTCTTCCTGGATGATCTCCATGTCCTGACGGCAGTTCGTCAGCAACGTGGCCGGATAGAAGAAGCCCTTGCCTTCGGGAATCGCGCCGCCCGTTTCGAGCGTTGCGCCATCGGCCACCGCGCGCTGAACCATCGCGTGAATCGACTGGCGCGAAGCTTCGTTGACGAGCGGGCCCATCAACGAAGCATCCGTGCTGCGGTCGCCGCTCTTCACTGCGCTCATGTGCTTTTTCAGCAGCGCGACGAACTGGTCGTGCACGCTCTCGTGGACGTAGACGCGCTCGATTGCCGTGCACAGCTGGCCGCAGTGCGTCGTCTTCGAGCCGACGAGTTCACGCGCGGCCTTTTCCAGATCGGCATCCGGCTCGATGATGGCAGGCGTCTTGCCACCCAGTTCGAGCGACGGCTTCGCAATATTCTCTTTGCAATAGTCGAGCACCTTGCGACCGGCGCCGACGCTGCCCGTCAGCGTAATCATGCCGACAGCGGGATGCGTGCAGACGGCCTCGGCCGTTGCGTGGCTCATCGCGAGAATGTTGACGACGCCCGCCGGCAATTCGGCGCGAATCACGGCCTTGGCGATTTCGAATGCGGAAGTGGGCGTGTTATTGCTCGGCCGCACGACCACCGTATTACCCGCGATCAACGCCGGCGCGATTTTGCGCATGAACGTATAGACGGGGTAATTGAACGGGATCAGGCACGCGACGACCCCAATCGGCTCGCGATGCATCACGAGGTTCTCGTCGGGCGTGTCGCTGGGAATCACTTCGCCTTCGATACGGCGCGCCCACTCGGCGTGATAGCGCGTGATCTGGCCGGCGTAGATGGCTTCGTTGGTCGCATCGGCGACGCTCTTGCCGGACTCCAGCGCGAGGGCCGCGCCGATGGCGGGCGCGCAGTCGGTCAATGCGTCGGCGAGCTTGTGCAGATACGTTGCGCGCTCCGCCGCAGGCAGCTTGCGCCAGCTCTTTTGCGCGGCGGCGGCAGCAGCGACTGCTGCTACGGCCTCTTCGCGGGACGCGCCCGATACCTGGGCGATCTGCGCCTCGGTAGCGGGGTTATAGACGGAGATGAGTTCGTCCGTTGCGGGTTCGACGAACTGGCCGCCAACGAAATTCCGGTCGAGTCGCATGGTGTTTTACCTGGTGACGCGTGCGCGAAGCACATTACCGGCGGCAAGTCAGAGCGATGCGAAACATGCAGCCGGCGCATGACCCGGATTCTTCTCTGCGGCCTTATGACGCGCAAGCGAGTATTTCGACCATCAAACATTCATAAAACTCATGTTTGTAGGGCGATATGACGGGCACGCGCACGAATCGCCAGAGGATGCAGCGGATATGTGGAAATGCGTCTTTTAAGGAAGCGCGAAGCGAGCGCCGAGGCAGCAAATCCGCCTTTGCGCGAGCCGGCATTGCACCGGCTGCGAGTGAATGGCGCGGCAACCTGAGCGCCGCGCGTGGGAACGGTCCGGCAGGATGCCGCCGAACCGGAATTACATAAAAGCCGCTTCGAAGCGGATCAAGCCTCGCCCGTCGATGGCGTAGGCGTCTGCACCGTTACGGGCGTTTCGGCCACGGGCGCAACGCTTTTCACGGGTGCCTTCTTTGCTGCTGCCTTTTTCGCCGGCGCCTTGCTTGCGCTGGTTTTCTTTGCGGCAGCTTTCTTCGCAATTACGCGCTTGCCGGCAGTCGGCGCGGCAGACTTCGCAGCAACCTTCTTAGCGGCTGTCTTCTTGCCGGCGGCTTTCTTCGCAGCGACTTTCTTTACAGCAGCTTTCTTTACAGCAGCTTTTGCGCCTGCCGATGCCTTTTTCGCAACCTTGCGACCCGCCGACTTCGCCGTTACAGCTTTCTTCGCGACGGCTTTCTTCGCCGCCGTTTTCTTAGTCGCTGCCTTTGCAGTCACCGCAGGTTCTGCTGCAGCCGCGGCTGCATCGATCAGAAACTTGCTACGGTCTTTCACATCCTTGATCCATGCCGGCGGTCGAGCGTGACCGCTCCACGTTGCACCCGTCTTAGGATCGCGATACTTGGGCGGCAATTTCCCTTTCACGGCCGATGCGATTCCGGCCTTGACGCTGCTGACGCCAAGACGCACTTTGCGCTCGCGTTCGCGCCGTGCTTTTGCGCGACGCTCGATATCTTCCGTTGTGAGACCGTGTTTGATCATCAGTTCCCGGATCTGGTCCAACGCACCTTGCGCGCGTTTAGCCAGGAGCGTTTCGGCCTGCGTCTGCAGTTTCTTTATACGTGCCTGGATGATTTCCAATGTAGCCATTATTGCCTCCCTTTGAATTACATACGCGGACTATGCCACGGAATTGCTTAGAAGCGCTATCGTTTTAAAGCTTGAGTAAGAAAACCGTTGCCCATCGTTACGCCATTTCTCTTAAGCCTCGCATAAGGCTCGTCACACGCAATTGCTGAAGCGGATTTTTGCCATTGCATTGCATCTCGCGAGAATAATGACCCGCTCTCAAACGTTAATTCCTTCGACTGCCAATTGCTGCATGGCCGCACGCCTGCGCCCAACAGGAGGACACTGATAAACTTTCAGCGTCCCTTTCCTTTGGGCTCGCATGCGCGTCGCCGTGCTCTTTGATGGCCGCTTCGACATTTGGAGATATTGATGGAGCACGCGTACGTCCAGCTGCTGCACCTGCTTGGAGGCCACACTGCGTGGACGCTGGTCGTGGTTTTTCTTGCTGCGTTTCTCGAAGCCGTTGCGATCATCGGCACCTTCGTGCCGGGCAGCACGGCAATGTTCATCGCAGGCGCGCTGGTCGGCACGGGCACGTTAAATCTAGGCTGGCTCTTTGCGAGCGCGATTGTGGGCGCCGTGGCGGGCGACGGCATGAGCTACTGGTTCGGCCGTCGTTATAAAGACAAAATCAGCAGGCTCTGGCCGTTCAGCACGCATCCGGGGCTGCTCGAAAGCGGCCAGAAGTATTTCGACAAGCATGGCGCGAAGAGCGTCGTGTTTGCGCGCTTCGCAGCACCGCTACGCGCGATCGTCCCCGTCGTCGCGGGCATGCTCGAAATGCCGCCCATACGTTTCTACGCAATGAACGTGCTGTCCGCGTTGCTGTGGGCGCCCGCGCATATTCTTCCCGGCGTCGTATTCGGCGCATCGATCCAGTTGGCGGGCGCGGTGTCCTTCCGTCTCGTCGCGGCACTGGCGATCGTCGCGGCAATCGTATGGCTGTGCTTCTGGGTGATGCGCGTAGTCGTCTCGCACGCACGCGCATGGGCCGGTGCATCGCGCAGCGGCCTCGTGAAGTGGGCGCGCGATCACGAAGCGCCGTATGGAAAGATGGTCTATCGGATCGTCGATCCCGAGCGCGCGGCTATCGGCCTGCTGGTCGGCATTTCGGTTTTCGTGCTGGTGTGCGCGGGCATCTTCTTTGGCGTCATGCAGGACGTCGTGTCGGGCGATCCGCTCGTTCAGGTCGACATGTCGTTCTATCGCTTCCTGCAATCCGCACAGGCGCCGTGGATCGGCGAAGCGCTTGCGCGCGCCTCGACGCTCGGCAGCATTCCGACGCTCGCCGCGCTGGTCATTGCGTCGACCATCATGATCGCCTTCGAGAAACGCTGGCGCATGCTTATCTATTGGCTCATCGCAGTGATCTTCTCGCAGGTGCTAATCTTCGCGATTCAGGCGATCGTGCCGCACGCGCCGCCCGCCGCCGCGCCATCCGACCTCTATGCCTTTCCCAGCAATCACGTCGCCGCGAGCGTCACGGTGTACGGTTTTCTCGCGTTCGTCGTGGCGCGCCGCGTCGGCCTGGTGACGGGTATCGCCGTCACTGCGCTCGCGAGCCTGATCGTGATCACCGTCGCATTCGCGGGCCTGTCTTCCGGGCGCTTCGCGTTCTCCGATGCCGTGGGCGGCGCAGCATTCGCGGCCATGTGGGTCGCTGTCGTCGCGCTGACGGCCGTATGGCGGCATCCGGAAGCGCCGCCTTCGCGAGAGTACATGCCCGCCGTTCTGCTGGTCGTGCTGTGCGCGAGCGTCGGCCTGCAGATCGCCTTGGGACATCAGCCGGACGCGGAGCCGCAGGTGCGTCAGCGGCCGCCCGTGGTCGTCACGCAGGCGCAATGGACGGATTCGCTGTGGAAGCAGTTTCCCTGCTATCGCTCCGATATGAAGGGCGATCGGCGCGAGCCGATTACCGTGCAATGGACGGCCGACCGGCAACAGATCGTCGCGCAATTGCGCAGCAGAGGTTGGCTCGAAGGCACGCGTTTCAATGCGCGCAGCCTGTTCTCGCTCGTGTCGCCCGACGTGCCCGTGATGGATCTGCCCGTGCTGCCCAAGCTCAACGACGGCGAACCGTCGAGCCTCGTTTTCAGCCGTCAGCGCGCGCGCACCGACGAACGCGACGTGCTGCGCTTCTGGCGCACGGGCTATGCCGTTGCGCGTCGCGACGGCACGGCGCCTACGCCGATCTGGCTCGGCTCCCTCGTGCATGAGCGTCTGCTGCGCCCTTCGTGGCCCTTCAATGTGCTGCGCACCGACAGGCAGCTCGATCCGCTCATTTCCCCAAAATCGGTTAACGGCGAATGGCGAGAACTCGAACTGTCGAGCAGCATGGGATGCACCGACATTCCCGTCACGCTGATCGCATCCACCGAACGTTAAGGCGTTTAGACCGCTTGTATTGGTTCTGCGGCCGCTTGCGAAGCACGCGGCACCTTCAGCCGTGCAACAATGAACGGCAGCCAGCGCGCGTCGAAGCAATGCAATGCGCAAGGAGCTATTGCAATTGGTCGATTTGAATCCGTCGGCAATTTCTACATGGGGCGCAGCCATTGTCTTCCTGAACGTGCTGCTCACGCGCCTCGGCATTCCCGTGCCTGCCGTCCCCGTACTACTGCTCGCGGGCACGGCGATCGCCAATGGCCATCTGTCCTTCTGGCACGTGCTGACTGCCGCGCTCGCCGCCGCGCTGATTGGCGACGGGATATGGTTTACGGCGGGCCGGATGCTCGGACGCCGGCTGATCCATGCGCTCGCGCGGCTGTCGGCCGCCGTCGAAACGCGAGTGCGCAAGGCGCGTGCCCTCTTCATGCGCTTTGGACCGGCAATCGTCTCGGTCTCGAAGTTCATACCGGGACTTGCCATCATTACGCCGCCGCTGATGGGCACGACGCGCGTCGGCATCGTCATCTTCTTCGCGTGGGACGCCGTCGGTATCTTCGCGTGGGCAACGTTCTGGCTGCTCGGTGGCGCGATTTTCGAGCGGCAGCTGAGCCTGCTGATTCACGAAGTGCGGGCACACGGCTGGACGATCATCGATGTGCTGACCGCCATCGCCGCGAGTTATCTGGTGTTCCGCTTCGTGCAGCGCTGGCGTCTGCAGCGGCCGCTCTCGCTTGCGGCAATCTCGCAGGAGCAGGTCGACGCAATGATGCGTCCCGACAAGCCACCCATCGTGCTCGACGCCCGCCCCGAGCACATGAAACGACAGACGCCGCAGCCCATTCCCGGCGCGCTGCCGCTCGACGTCCATGCGCCCGGCACAGTCGACGCCGCTTTGCTCGCGCGTGATGTCGTCGTCTATTGCGTCTGCGCCGACGATGTCACGGCAAGAACGCTGTCGCAGCAGATGCGCGACAAAGGCTTTACACGGATTCGCGCGCTAAGAGGCGGACTGGACGCGTGGGAACGGCGCGGCTACTCCGTCGAGCCTTTGACTGAACAGAACATAAGCGCCGCGCAGCCCGGGCGCGAGAAAACGCGTGCTCTGCCGCAGGAACGCGGCATTACCTTGCGCGGTATTGCACCAAGAGGCGCCGTCTCCAGTTAAATAGCGCGCGTTCTCACGCGCCTGTTTGCCCCATTACGAAGCACCCAAACGCTAAAGAACAGCCGCGCTTCGGCGCCGTTAAGACTAAGGCTTTAGCGTATCGGCGGACTGCATTCAATTGCATATCCCTTGAGAGAAAGCTGGCGCGGTTCTCGCTAAGATGCCTTTTCTAAGATCCGGATACTAAAGACCGATTGTTCAGGTAAAACCTGGGGATCAGGGTATGCGCGGGCTATTTATTGTCTGGTTCATCTTAAGCGTCGCGTATGTAGCAAGGCGCGGCAATGCCCGCTTCACCTTCGGACGTCAACTATCCGATCAAGAAGGCGACCGCACCGGTTTCCTGAACCGCGCATTCAAATATGTGTACGCGATTCGCCGCGTCGGCAAGCACCTAAAGGCGTGGCATCGGCCAACTTACTATGCCGTCAAATGGGTGCTGTTCGGTTCGATTTTCGCTGGGATCGCATACGCGCTATAAAGCGTGACGCTTCGCGCTTTGGCGCGCCTGGTACGCTTAGCCGCGCGCCACTTCGTGAACGGGCGCAAGACCGCCGACGACGATCCGGTCACGCCCCGTCGCCTTCGCCTGATAAAGGCTGCGGTCGACTTCCTGCAACCACGTGTGATAGTCGGGCAAGTCGTCGGTCAACTGGGCAATGCCGACGCTGATCGTGCACGGGCATTCCGCCGATGCCTCTTTCGTCTTCTCCCTCACGCGCTGTACCAGCACCTTCGCGACCGTATGCGCCTCGCGCAATGTCGCGCCCGGCAAGACGACGCCGAACTCCTCGCCGCCATAACGGCCAATGCTGTCGCCCGCGCGGAAATGGCTGCGCAAAAGATCGGCGAACGCCTGTAATACCGAGTCGCCAGCAGGATGACCCAGCGTGTCGTTGATCCGCTTGAAGTGATCGAGGTCGATCAGCAGCAGGCACGACGCGTAGCGGTTCGCGCGGCAACGCTCGAATTCCCCGGCGAGCAGTCCTTCCCAGTGCCGGCGGTTCCAAAGGCGGGTCAGCCCGTCCGTGCGGCTCAGGTGCTCGAGTTCGCGCGTGCGCTGGGCGAGCTTGAGCGACAGCCGGTAGCTCGTAAAGCCCAACGCAAGCGGATAAATAATGAGGAACGGCAGACACGCGAGAATGGTCGGCATTTGCGACATCGGCGAAAACACGAAGCCGACCGTGACGAGGCCCGCCAGCACGCCGAGCACATGTGCGACCACGCCGCGTGCAAAGAGCCGCAGGCCGCCCGCGGCGATGTTGTCCATGCTGAGCATCGCGAGAATCAGCACGCTGGGCAGCACGTTGAACTGCATCGCCACGACCCAGAAGCCGCCGAGCATCGAATCGGCCATCAGGTTCAGGCGTTCGCCGCGAAACGGCACTTCACAGGCAAGCGCAGCGCGCCGCGCGACATGTGGCCAGACGAAACCATGAAACACCAGCAGCGACCAGAGCACGAAGCCGCGATGCTGTAGCGCGAAAACGGAAGCGACGCAGAAGAAGCCAAGCCCCAGCCCGGCAATGCGCAAGCGGTAAATGCGCTCGACAAAGCTCTTCCCTTGCCCGGCCCTGCTTTTCGTTGCCAACTTTATCGATCCCCGAGCAAGTGACTGCGAGAATGAGGCCGCGCGCGTTCGTGCGCCGCGTGCCGCAGGGTCCCTGTTTGCACCAAGCTTTGATACAGACGTTGCGCGTTTCGATGCGGACGCAACATCGTGGATTGGTATAAAAAAATGATACCAGTATCCGCAGTGGGCAATTAGTCCATTTACGCGGTGGAAGCGCTTCTGTGGTTTTTCGGTGTTTGCGCACAAGCCGCGATGGACGTTTAACGTTTGCGTCGCACAGTAGTGAACGTCAATGACGCTAGCGCTTCGGCTTGCTCTAAGAGAGCAATGTGAAGCAAATGAATCAGCTTAAGTGAGTCAAAAGCGGCGCAAGCGACAGGAGGATCAATGGCCGCTGATCAAAGGCACCCGCGCAGCCGCCGATGTTTCGACGCTGCGCTGCGTCAGCCACACTTCCTGTTGCAGCCAGTCGCGAAACACCGTCACATGCGGCAGGTCGCCCTGTTCGGGACGCGTCACGAGCCAATATGACTGGTGCCCATCGACATGCACGTTCAGCACCTGCACGAGCTGTCCATTGGCGAGCTCGTGCGCAATCATATGACGATCGGCGATCGTGATGCCTAGGCCGTCGACGGCAGCGCGTATCGCGTGATCGAGCAGATCGAATTCGAAACCGCCCGACGTATCCACACCTTCGATGCCCGCCGCCTTCAGCCAATGCTGCCAGGTCAGATAACGCTGGTTGTCGCCCGCTAAAACATGCAGCAAAGTGAATTGATTGAGATCGATGACCTCATTGCCCGCCTGGCGTGCGAGCAACGCGGGCGAGCACACGGCGATGTGCCGCTCATTCATCAGCAGCAGATTATCGAATCCTTCCCATTCGCCATTGCCGAAGCGGATCGCGCAATCGAGCACGCTCGACTCGGCAAGATTGTCCTCTAGCCGCGTCGACAGGCTCAATTCCAGTTCGGGGTGCTCAGTGTGCAAGCGCCCGAGGCGCGGCAGAAACCAGCGGCTGGCGAAAGTCGGCGGCGCATTGACCCGCAAGCGATTCAGATGCGTCTTTTCCTGAATCGAGCGCACGGTCCATTCGATCTTGTCGAACGAATGCTGCAACGCCTGCAGCAGCACGCGGCCCGATGCCGTCAGATCCAGATGATGATGCCTACGCTGCAATAGCGTTTCGCCGAGTTGCTCTTCGAGTTGCCGCACCTGGCGGCTCACCGCGCTTTGGGTGACGTTGAGCAATTCCGCCGCGCGCGTGAAGCTGCCCGTGCGCCCGGCGACTTCGAAGGCTTTGAGCGCATTGAGCGCTGGCATTTTTCTTTTCAAGGAGGTCTCGATTCCGGATCGGCGCTCTGGCGCCATGCGCTCATTTTAGCGTCTGGGCCGTGAGGACCTTCTTCTGACGCGGCCCATTTAACGGGCAACGCGCGGCATCTAAACCGGCGTGACGCGGCGCACAAATGTTAAGGGGCATATCCGTCATGCCTTTGTCATCGTATCGACATGCTGGGCTTGCAGGATCGGGGATCCCCCCGACCATCCCCCGAGGCCCAGGCCATGCCGGAACTCTCATATCCGCAGACAGGCACCGCGAGTGCCAAAAACCGCAACTTAGGACTCGCCGTCTTTGTGATTGCGCTGGTCGCTGGCGCGATCTATTGCGCGTTTCAGTTGGTCGGCGACCTCGAATCCGTTCGCACCGGTTCGATCGTCGCTTATCTGCTGCTCGGCGTGGCCCTTCTGATCGCGCTCGGCTTCGAGTTCGTCAATGGCTTTCACGACACGGCAAACGCCGTCGCGACCGTGATCTATACGCACTCGCTCTCGCCTAACGTCGCGGTCGTGTGGTCTGGCACGTGGAATTTCCTCGGCGTGCTGACCTCGAGCGGCGCAGTCGCATTCGGCATTCTTCAGTTGCTGCCCGTCGAACTGATTCTGCAAGTGGGCAGCAGCGCAGGCTTTGCGATGGTGTTCGCGCTGCTGATCGCCGCGATCATCTGGAATCTGGGTACGTGGTGGTTCGGCCTGCCGTCTTCGAGCTCGCATACGCTGATCGGCTCGATCATTGGCGTCGGCCTGATGAACCAGCTGCTGCATGGCGCGGACGGCACGAGCGGCGTCGATTGGGGGCAAGCCGCCGGCGTCGGCAAGTCGCTGCTGTTCTCGCCGCTGATCGGCTTCCTGCTCGCGGGCCTTCTGCTGCTGGTCCTCAAGGCGCTCGTGCGCGTGCCCGCGCTGTACGCGGAGCCGAAAGGCAAAGCACCGCCGCCGTTCTGGATTCGCGGGCTGCTGATTCTGACCTGCACGGGTGTGTCGTTCGCGCATGGTTCCAACGACGGCCAGAAAGGCATGGGCCTCATCATGCTGATCCTGATCGGCACCGTGCCGACCGCCTATGCACTGAACAAGGCGGTCACGGCCAACGAAACGCAAACCTTCCTCGCCGTCTCGCAGCAGGCTTCGGCTGCGCTCGGCAAGTATGCGACGCAAGGCGTGCCGCCCGTCGTCGCGCCGCGCAGCGAGGTAGAGAACTACGTCCGCACGCGGCAGCTCACGCCCGCCACAGTGCCCGCGCTGCAGAAGCTGATGGAGCAGATCGGCCAGCAGGTCAGCTCGTCCGGCACGATGGCGAACGTGCCGCAAGACAAGGTCGATAACGTGCGCAACAACATGTACGTCGCGTCGGAAGCGATCCGTCTGATGGAAAAGGCGAAGCAGCCCGCGTTTGCAGCGGACGACGCCAAGGCCATCGACAACTTCAGGAAGCAGATGGACCACGCGACCAAGTTCATCCCGACGTGGGTGAAAGTCGCCGTGGCAATCGCACTGGGTCTCGGCACGATGGTGGGCTGGAAGCGCATCGTCGTGACAGTCGGCGAGAAGATCGGCAAGCAGCATCTGACCTATGGACAGGGCGCATCGGCCGAACTCGTCGCGATGGTCACGATCGGCGCCGCCGACATGTACGGCCTGCCCGTGTCGACGACGCACGTGCTGTCCTCGGGTGTGGCAGGCACGATGGCCGCCAATGGCTCAGGCCTGCAATGGGGCACCGTGCGCAGCCTGGTGCTGGCGTGGGTGCTGACGCTGCCCGCATCGATCGCGCTGTCCGGGGGACTGTACTGGTTGTTCCGTCACCTGTTCTGACGACTCGTACCTCGCCGCCGCGCTGATTCGATCAGGTGGCGGCAAAACGGCAAAAGAAAAAGCGCGGCATTTTTATGCCGCGCCTTTCATTTCAGCCCTTCAAACAGGGATCAAAACACGTCGGGTACGATCATCTTGTCCGGCACAGGATGACGGCTGTAGTCCTCGTGAAAGACGCGTTCCGGCAACACGATGGACGGATGTTCGATCTCGTGATACGGCACCTGGCTCAGCAGATGATGAATGCAGTTCAGCCGCGCGCGCTTCTTGTCGACGGCCTGCACGACCCACCACGGCGCCTCGGCGATATGCGAGCGCTGCAACATCACTTCCTTCGCCTGCGTATAACGCTCCCAGCGGCGACGGCTTTCGAGGTCCATCGGGCTGAGCTTCCATTGCTTGAGCGGATCGTGGATACGCGCCTGGAAGCGGATTTCCTGCTCTTCGTCGGTGATCGAGAACCAGTACTTGATAATCTGAACGCCGCTGCGCACGAGCATCTTCTCGAACTCGGGCACCGAGCGGAAGAACTCGTCGTATTCGTCGTCGGTGCAGAAGCCCATCACGCGCTCGACGCCCGCGCGGTTGTACCAGCTGCGATCGAACAGCACCATTTCGCCGCCTGCAGGCAGGTGGCTGACATAACGCTGGAAGTACCATTGCGTGCGTTCGCGGTTGTTCGGCGCGGGCAGTGCCGCGACCCGGCATACGCGCGGATTCAGCCGTTGCGTGATGCGCTTGATCGCACCGCCCTTGCCAGCCGCGTCGCGGCCTTCGAAGATCACGACAAGGCGATGCCCTGTCTTGACGATCCAGTCCTGCAGCTTGACGAGCTCGCCTTGCAGACGGAACAGCTCGCGGAAATATTGCTTGCGCAATTCGCGCGCTTCGGGCGTAAAGCCTTCGCCGCCGTCGAGGATGCGGTCGTCGACTTCCATTTCGAGTTCCTCGTCGTACGCATCGACGAGGTCCTCTTCGAAGCGGCGCTGCCGTGCGGCGAGCGACTCGGCGTCAAGTTCCTGTTCGGATTCCTTCATCACAGTGGCTCCTGTTTTTTCCGTAGCGCGGAAAAGGGTGTACGCGGCGCGTGGGCTCGTGTGATTGTCAGCTTTCTCGGTGTCAGTCATATTACTCTTGTGCAACGGGTGCGGCTCTTCAAAGTACCTTTCCGACGCCTCTTCAAAGCCTGTTCAAAGCCTCTTGGCGATGCTGATCTCGTGGCCGTCTGGATCGGTGATATGGAAATATCGTTCGCCCCATGAAGCATCGGCGGGTGCGGCCTCGGGCTGGTATCCCGCTGCCAGCGCCTTGTGATAAACGGCGTCCACGTCGGACACGTGAACGATCACACGCCCCCACCATAGCACCGGTCCTCTCGTGTCGAGAATCACGTTCAGATAGGTGCCGCCGAACGCAAACGACGTGAACGCCTCGAATGGCCCCCCATAGGCAAGTGGAAAGCCAAGCGCCAGATAAAACGCAACAGCGCGCTCCATGTCGTGCGTGGCGAGCGTGACAGCACTGAGCCCTTCGAATCGCGGCTCTTGCGTATGGCTCTGTGATTCCGGCTGATTCATCGCTGACTCCCCGCTCCAGAAAGTGAAAACAGCGGACACCGCCCACCGGCGATGTCCGCTGCAAAGCGAATCGACGAGGCGCCGCGTGATTGGCTGCGACGCCAGCGCATGCCGCGAGATTACGGTATCACACGCGACACGCCGCGTCCGCGTGGATCGGATACGGCCTCCGGCCGCTCGCCGTTGATCTTGATCGCCTGAATGTCGCCATTGAAGTCCTGCGCCTTCAGCGTATAACCCTTAGCTTCGACCTGCTTCGCGAGTTCGCCTTCGATAGGCGCATACGGCTCCCAGAAGATCGTGTTCGGCGGCAACAGTTGATGATGGAAACGCATCGCGCCAACGGCTTCCTTCAGCGGCATATTGAAGTCGTACACGTTGTTGACCACCTGGAAAATCGACGTGAAGATGCGCGATCCGCCCGGCGTGCCGATCACCAGCGACACCTTGCCGTCCTTCGTCAGAATGGTCGGCGACATCGACGACAACGGGCGCTTCTTCGGCTCGATCGAGTTCGCGTCGCTGCCCACCACGCCGAACATGTTCGGCACGCCAGGCTTCGATGCGAAGTCGTCCATCTCGTCGTTCAGCACGATGCCCGTGCCTTCCGCAACGACACCGGAACCGAAATAGCCGTTGATCGTGTACGTATTCGACACGGCATTGCCCCACTTGTCGACCACCGAGAAATGCGTGGTCTCCGCTTTCTCGGGCATCGACGTGCCGAGGCCCGGCTGCACGCTCTTCGTGTCCGACGGCGTGTTCGGATTCACTTCGGCCGCGCGCTTCGCGATGTAGGCGTCGTCCGTCAGTTGTGCGACGGGTACCTTATAGAAGTCCGGGTCGCCCAGGTACTGCGCGCGATCGGCAAAGACGCGCTTTTCGATTTCCGATATCAGGTGAATGTACTGCGGCGAGTTGAGATCGACATTGGTGAAGTCGCTCTTCAGGTCCGCCTTCATCTTCAGCAATTGCACGAGGCCAATGCCGCCCGAGCTCGGCGGCGGCGCGGTGATCACGTGATAGCCGTTCCAGTTCGCCTGAATGGGCTGACGCCACACAGCGCGGTAGTCCTGCAGATCGCGCTTCGTGATGAGGCCGTGCCCCTTCATCGACGCGGCGATCAGATCGGCCGTCTTGCCGTTATAGAACTCGCGCGCGCCCTGATTCGCGATGCGCGTGAGCACGGCGGCGAGATCCGGCTGCTTGAAATTGACGCCCTGTTTCAGATTGCCGAAATAGGTGTCGAAATTCGTCTTGCCTTCGAAGTCCTTCTCGGCATCTTCGCGGCGCTTTGCAAGCTGCTCGTCGACTTCGAAGCCGTCACGCGCATATTTGATGGCGGGCGCCAGAACCTGCTTCCATTTCAGTTTGCCGAAACGGTGCTGTGCTTCCCACATGCCTGCCACTGTTCCTGGCACACCCGCTGCGTAATAGCCGAAAAGGCTCTTGCCCTTGATGACATTGCCCTGATCGTCGAGAAACATGTTGCGCGTCGCAGCCAGCGGCGCACGCTCGCGATAGTCGATGAAATACGGCTTGCCGTTCACGTATAGCGTCATGAAGCCGCCACCGCCGATGTTGCCTGCCTCAGGGTAGGTGACGGCCAGCGTGAAGGCGATGGCGACAGCGGCGTCGACGGCATTGCCGCCTTCCTTGAAGATCTGCTCGGCAGCATCAGCGCTGTACTTGTCGGCGACGGCGACGGCCGATGCGGTCAGTACGGGTTGCTGCGGCGGGGGCGCCTTCGCGTAAGCAGGTGCGGACTCGAGAAAGCCCGCGGTAGTCGTGAAGAGCCCTGCGACGGCCAGTGCTGTTGCGGAGAATTTCGCTTTATCTATTAGTTTCAATGCGTGCCTCCAAAGACAATCATCCAGTGACGGAACCTAAAGCCTGTCTTTGGGCTTATAACACGCGACGAGTACATTTGCGAAGCAACCCGACATGCTGCAGGCGCAGCAAATTGCTTCGTTCGATTACTCCAATTGCAATACGACTGCGACGCTGCTAAGCAGCCGGTGATTCATTCAGCATCTCCCGCACATGACGGCACTCGCCAATACGATCGAAGCGCCGATGCAGGTACTCGGCCTGTCGCGCAACGAAGCGACGGATCGATCGCGGGAGTTGCTTTCGATGTTGGGTCACGCGGATAAGTGCAATCACTTTGCGCGCGCATTAGCAAAGCGTCCTAAGGTGATGCCGTTCGATGAAGTGACGTCCGTGCTCGATCGTGATCTATGCAGCGAAGAGCACAATCTGACGATGCTAACCGTTACGCATCAGATGGTTTTTTGCGCGTGAATTTGCAGACTGCGTGTGCTTCTTCTCGCAAGGCAAGATCATCGAGCGTGGACCGCCGCAGCATGAACGCACACAGCAGTTCGTGCGCACAGTTCTCGAGCGGCTTAAAGCTCCTGGTGTCAAGGCGTGACGTTCGTGAAGACACGCGTCACGCTTCCCCTCTTCCGCCACGCGCGAGTTCTTCGCCGCTGTTGTGCGGCAGCTTCGCCGTCACGGGAATCGACGCGAGCGAGAACAGACCAACCACCAGAAACGCGGGCCAGAAGTCGGTCCACACGATAGTCGGATGCCCTTGCACATTGTGCGAGATCTGCAGCACGATGCCCGCGATCGTCACACCGAGACCCAGCGAAATCTGTTGAACCACGCTCGCGACGCTCGTCGCGCGACCCACGTCGCGGCTCGGAATGTCCGCATACGCGAGCGAGTTCAGCGACGTGAATTGCAACGACGGAAACACGCCGCCGAACAGCACGACAAACCAGATCACAGCGTGCGGCGTTCCGGGACCGAACAGTCCATAACTCGCGATCGCGCAGCCAGCCAGCACTGCGTTGAACATCAGCACGCGCCGGAAGCCGAAGCGTGCGAGCACCGACGACGCGATCGTCTTCATGAAGATCGAGCCGAACGCCGATGCGCAGGTGATCGTGCCCGCCGCGAACGGCGTCATGCCGAGTCCTTCCTGCAACGCGAGCGGCAACAGGAACGGAACGGCGCCAAGCCCTATCCGAAACAGCGAGCCAGCGACGACGCTCGCGTGAAAACTCGGGATACGCAGCAGCCTCAGATCGAGCACAGGCCGTTCGACACGACTCGCGTAGCGCCAGTAGACGAGCAGCAGCGCGGCGCCGAGCACGCACATCGTCACCGATACGCGGTCCGATACCAGTTCGCCGCCGACCAGCGACAAGCCGAGCATGAACAGCGACGCGCCGCCCGCCGACAGGGCGAAACCGGTCCAGTCGAGCGGTCCGGGATGCGCTTCGCGCATGTTGGCGATGTGTTTGTTCGTGAGCCAGATTCCGAACAGACCGATCGGAATGTTGACGACGAAGATCAGACGCCAATGCAGATAGGTCGTGATGAAGCCGCCGAGCGGCGGCCCGACGACGGGCCCGAGCAGCGCGGGCACGGTCAGATAGTTGACGGCGCGGATGAAGTCCGACTTCGGTACGGACCGGAAAATGATGATGCGCCCGACGGGCACCATCATTGCGCCGCCGATGCCTTGCACGAAGCGCGCGGCGACGAAGAGCGGCAGCGTCGTCGATGCGGCGGCCATCAGGGAGCCGGCCATGAAGATGCCGATTGCAGTGCGGAATACGGAGCGTGGACCGTAGCGGTCGGCTACCCAGCCGCAGACGGGGATGAACACGCCGAGGCCGATCACGTAGGCCGTGATAGCGAGCTTTAGGGTGATTGGGTCGTGGCCCAAGTCCCGGGCCAGTACGGGTAGGGATGTGACGAGGACCGTCGAGTCGACGTTTTCCATGAACATCGCGCAGGCGACTATCAGTGGAACGATGAAGGTGCCTATTGCCAGAGGCATGGTGTAGGTGTTTGGTTTTTGTCTGCGACGCTGTTGAGGGTTGATTTGGGTTTTTGCGCTGCGCGGGCGGGGGTCGTTTGCTTGGGCTTTCGCTGGCATCCGCGTTACGGTGTTTGCCGTTCAGGCGTCGCCCCTGTGCGGGGCGGCACCTACTTTTCTTTGCCGCCGCAAAGAAAAGTAGGCAAAAGAAAGCGGCTAACACCGCCAACATTTCTTCCTGCCTGAGGGACCCCGACCGGTCCCTCACTTCACACGACAATCACGTGACTCATGTTAGTTGCCAGCGCTCTTGCAATGCTCATCACCCGCTTTACACCCCCGCGTTACAGCATGCCGTGCCAGATATTCCACGGCCGCCCAGGTGGCAAACTGTGTGTAGGCCCTAGGTGCTCCACATGCCTCACTCCGGACCGATAGCGCACGCGACCCACCATGTAAGAGCGCTAACGTGTACGTCGCGACAACCTACACACAGTTTGCCACCTGGGCGGCGCAAACCATTCGCTGCCGCTGGCCCGTGTACGGGTGTTTGAAGTGGGTGAGGCGTTCATTCGAAGCGTTGGCAACGCACGCTAACAAAATCGCTGCCGTTTGAAGCGTAAGACCCTTTGGGGGCCCTCAGGCAAGAAGAAAGATTGGCGGTGTTAGCCGCTTTCTTTTGCCTACTTTTCTTTGCGGCGGCAAAGAAAAGTAGGTGCCGCCCCGCACAGGGGCGACGCTTGAAGCACGCTAACAAACCGCGGATGCCAGCGAAACCACAAGCAAACCACCCAGCGTCGCAGACATCAAAAAACCCAAACCCTTACCGCCCAGCCCCCACCATCGGCTGCAGCATAGGAAGAATTTCGGCCGCCGCCCGCTTAACATCATTCGGAAAATCGATCTCGATCCACGGCGCGCCGGTGACATCGGCGGTATCAAACACATGACTCCGCTCAAGCAGCAAATCCCGAACCGCCTCTTCATGAGGCATATTCGCGCGCCCGCTATCAACATACCCAGCAACGATCTCGGCAAATCGCTTTGCCGTCTCTTCACGCAGACGGAAGAACCCAACCGACTCACCAATCGTGTCGTACTCAAGCCCAACAGCCAGTTGCTTGCGCAACTCAACCGGCACGCCATCCTTCAGACACAACTTGACGGGCTCATCGCCAGCCTCGAAATCACGATCGATCAACAAGCGATTAGCATGCTCGCCCGCAACCAGAGCGCTCAGAATGCGCTCGTCATAAAGCACATCAGCATCCATCAGCAGCACGTCGCCGCCGCTCGTCATCGCATCCGCAACGGTATGCACCGTCAACACACTGCCAAGGTCAAAACGCGGGTTCAGCCTGATCTCGACCTTGTGCGGCCACTCGATCCGCTCCAGTTCGGCTTCGACCAGTTCCGGCTGAAAGCCAAGCGCCAGCACGACGTCCGTGACGCCCGCCGCATCGAGCATCTGCAAATGACGCTCGAGCAAGGTCACGCCGTCGAAACGCAGCAGGCATTTGGGAAACTGTTCTCCAACAGGTTGCTGGAGACGCAGGCCAAGACCTGCAGCAAGAATGATGGCGCGCATTCGCGGTCCTTTCTAAAAAAATCAATCGACAGCAGGCAGACGCGAATCGCGCCGCCGCTGCCAGCTACGTTCGCTGAAATGCAGATAAAGCAGGCCCGGCAAACCCAGCAGCAACTCGCGCGCGCGCTTCACCAGCGACAACGCCAGCGCCGCCTCGGGCGGCAGGCCGACCAGCGGCGCGAGCAGCAGATAGCCGCCTTCCTGGATGCCGAGCGAGCCGGGAATCGCGAAAGCCGCGCCGCGTATCGCCTGGCCGAGACTTTCGAGCAGCAGCGCATCGACCCAACCAACGGGATGACCGAGGAAGCGCAGCGCCAGCCACACTTCCACCGTGCCGATGATCCAGCCCGCAAGGCTCAGAGCGAAGCTCGCCGCAACCTTGCCGCGCTGGTCGTACAGTTCGCGCACGGCGACATCGACGGCATCGGCGCGCGTGGTCAACGCCGACCAGTCGCGCTTGCCGAATACCTTCGACATGACGCGCAGCGCCTTGCCGAACAGGCCGCGCCGCTGCGCCATATAGAAGCCGATGATCATCGCCGCCAGCACGCCCGTGGCGATCAGCGCCGCCGTCTGCAAGTCATGCATCGCGCCATGCGCAGCCGACGCGCCGAACAGCAGCAGGCCGAGCATCGCGAAAACGATCTGCGCAAGCGCCTGCAAAGTGGTGCTGACGGTGATCGCGGCCGCGGCGTCGCGCATGCGCAGCCCGCGTTGCGACAACTGGCGCACCATCATCACAGGTCCGCCGATCTGGCCAGCCGGCAACAGGCTGTTCACCGATTCGCCGATCCAGCGCGCGAACACCGCATCGAGTTCGGTGACTTCCTTGCGGCGCCTGTCGAGCATCACGGAGATCGCGCCCGCATCGAGCACGAGCGGCAGCAAATGGAACGCCGCGACGACGGCGAGACCCCAGCCGGCTGCCATCAGCGTCGAGACGACCGAGCCGAAGCCCTGCCATGCGAGCAACGCGACGAACAGCCCGCCGCCGATCGTCAGCAGGATCACGGCGGCACGCGTCACGCGCCTTCTCCTTTGGCGTTACGGCGCGAGAACTGGCTGAACACCTGACGGAAACCGAAGTACGCAATCGCGTCCTTCAGATTCGAAATCACGCGGCGCCACGGGCGCATGTTCGGATCGGTGACGTACTCGAACGTCAGCGAGACGCGCATTTCGTTGTCCAGCGCGGGGGTGATGCGGTGACGCAGCTTGTCGCCGTCGAAGAACACGAGACCGCCCGGCGGAATCTGCACCGAGCCCGGCAGGTCCGCCTTGTTGGGGTCGCGCGTGTGCAGTTCGTAGTCGAGACGGCACGACGATTCGTCGATCACACCGAGCAGCAGCGTATAGCGGCGACCGTCGTAGTAAGACGTGTCGTAGTGCCAGCCGATATGATCGCCCGGCTTCGTGTAGTAGTAGAGCGCGTACGCGTGCGGATCGTCAGCCGGCGACAGCAGCAGCTTGTCGCCCGTCAGTTGCTCGAGGAAGCCGATCAGCTCTTTCGAGCGATACAGCTGCGCGATGAACGGCGCCAGGCGATCGATCGTATGGCGGCTGACGCTGCCACCCTGCTTGTGGCCCGGCAGATAGTTGCGGTTCACTTCGGGCAGCAGCCCGCGCGCGGCAGCAATCAGTTGCGCCGTGACTTCGGGTGCGAGGAAATCTTCGAGGTACAGAAACGCGCTCTGGTCGTCGAAGTCCTTGCGCAGTTGCGCATTGTCGAACGTGCGGACGCGGCTCGCGACAGCGCGATCCGCATCGGGCACACCGCTCGAAGCAGCAGCCCCAGAAACGGCAGAAGCCGGCGCAAGGCCGGCAGCGGGTTCCATCGGGTTCGTTGCAATCACGTTTTCTTCTGCGGGCACACTCATCAACTCACCAACGCTTGACTGTCTTTTTGCGCCGGGCGAGCGCGGCGCAAGACGCGCCGGTAATCGATCACCACGTACACAGCAAATAACGGCGCGCCGATCGACGCAGCCACGAGAAACGGTGCGACGCCGCCCGTCAGCGTGACGAGCGGCAGCAGATAAAGCACATCCTCGGTTTCGAAGCCGCCGACGGACGCCTGCTTCGTGCCCATCTTGCCCGCCATTTCCTCGATGCGCATGCGCAGGAAGAAAATCAGCGCGACCGCGATGCCCGCGATAGTACCAAGCAGGAACGGCGGCACGGCCAGCCCGATCAGATTGCCGACCTGCGCCGACGTCATGCCGTAGCCCATGCCGCCGAACAGCAGCACCGTCACGAGCGCGTCGCATGCGAGGTCGTAAAAATGACCGATGCGGCTCGTCTTGCCGCTGACGCGTGCGAGCTCACCGTCGGTGTGATCGACGAAGTTGGACAGCACGATCAGAAACGCGCCGACGTTGGTCCACGCGAATCCGCCGCGCGCCAACGCCAGGCCGCCTGCGAGACCGATCAACAGGCGCACGGTCGTCAGGTGATTGGGCGTAACGGGTGTATCCACGAGCGGCATGATGAGCCGCCGGGCAAGCCGGGCGTCCCACATTCTGGGCGGCGGAACGTCCCGGGGAGGGTGTGATTGCGAAGTCATAACCCGGAAATATATACGGGATCGCGTTTTCTTGCCTTAGTCGCGCACAATTCTGTTGCTTTTCAAAGACCTACTCGTGCTCGCCCTGACAGCACGTTTTTCCGAACGCAGGTAGAGTGCACGCCGGTCGCGCCAATGTTACCGGGTCTTTCGAACCCTTTTCGCGGCCCGTTTGTCGTCGATCGTCGCGGTACTCCGCGCTTTTTTCGCTTCTCTGTCCGTCCGCGCTCCAGCGGATGTTCTTCAAAAACATGAAACAGCTTTTTGTCCACCCTGCCCTCATCGCCATGCTGCTTTCGGCGCTGCCGCTCGCCGCACGCGCCGCATCGCTCGATTCCGCGCTTGCGTGCGACCAATCGGCGCACAAGTTCATCGCCGATCTCGCCGCGCAACAACTGATCGATCCGAAACCGATGCGCGTCGAAAGCAATTCGATCAATGCGTTCCGCCCGGTGCGCGGCGCGAGTCTGGATGCGTATGGCTTCAGCGTCTTCGCTGTGGTCGGCTATGAACAGGACGATCCCATCTTTCGCGCCGGCAGCGGCGAGCCGCTCGCGAAGTCGGCGTATGGCGCAGTCGTCTGGGGCAGCGACGAGAAGGTTCAGACGGCCGTCACCGCTGCGGGGAGCACCGCCATCGTTCATCGTGTCGCGCCGCACGTGACAGCGATTTTCTGCAAGCGCAGTTGAGCGCATTCGTTAAGGGCGACGCGCGCACGATAGTTATCAACACTTTTCGTGGGTAAGCCTGTGAGTAACCTGAGCAAGACCGACGCAAGTCATTGACGCAACTCAGATTGCACTCGATGCATCTACGCCGCGTCGCTTGCCCACGCTTCTCCGACGCGCGGACACCGCCCGAGGTTGTCCACAGTTTTTGGTGACAAGCCTGTGAGTATCCTGCGCACGAGATCGGCAAGTGCTTGATGCGACTGGACTTAAACGCGTTGCATGCAACAGGCAAACGCGCGAGCCCGGCGAACAGCATCCCGCTTGTCCACAGATTTTGTTCACAAGGATGTGGACAAGCTGAGCACACCACACGCAAGTGCTTGCCACGAAAGGAAGTTCGACTCGCGTTGCCGATCGATGCACCGACACTCGCGCGCGCCCGGCACATCGCTTGAAAGCGCGTCGGCTAAAATCCCCGGACCATTCATGCACGGCCTTCGACGCAAGGCCAATGCGCCTGACCACCGGAGCCTCACATGCCCTACGATCAGCAGAACCCGTTTGCCCGCATCCTGCGCGACGAATTGCCGTCTATCCGCATCTATGAGGACGAGCACACCGTTGCGATGATGGACATCATGCCGCAGGCCGAAGGCCACGTGCTGGTTCTGCCGAAAGAGCCCGCCGCCGAGCTGTTCGAACTGTCGGAAGACGCGGCGGCCGCCGCGATCCGCACCGCGCGCAAGGTCGCGATTGCCGTGAAAGCCGCACTCAACCCGCCGGGAATGATGATCGCGCAACTGAACGGCGCAGCGTCCGGCCAGACCGTGCCGCACGTGCACTTTCACGTGATTCCGCGTCACGACGGCATTCCGTTGAAGATTCACGCGGCCGAGCGCGCCGATCTCGACGAGCTGCGCGTGCTGGCCAGGCGCATCAAGGCAGAACTGGACAAGCCCGCGTCCGCCTGAGCCGCTAACTGTATAGGTATAAGCCGCGTCAGCCCGGCCGACGAAACTCGTTCTCGACCCACGACGCTGCGCTCGCCCTGCTGAGCTTGAAGTTCGGCGCGACCTTCACTTGCGCGAGTTGCTCGCCGAAGGAATCGAACGCGGTGAGCAATGCATAGGGATCGTCCTCGTCGGGGACGATATCGAGCGTGACTTCGATAGTGGCGTCGCCGGACTCCACCGCCATCCGCTTGTGCAACTGCGCGTGCAGTTGCTGTTCATGCCGGCGCAAGACTTCCGAAGCCGTCTTCACGAGCGTGTTGAATGCGTTGGTGTCCAGCGGCTTCGGATTCTTCTTGTCGCGGCCCATCGTCCACGGCCCGACCAGCGCAGGCTCGGCCTCGCCGTCCTTGATCATCTCGACAGCCCAGCCGTCGTCGTCTTCGTTCTTTTTGACGCGTGCGGTCCAGCCGTTGTCGCGCCACAGACGGTCTTCATGCAGGGCTTCGGACGCGTTGCCGGCGTCGGGTTCGGTGAGAGGCGTATCGGTCATTGCAGAGAGGGTTCGGGTTCGTCGGGCGCCGCATCGAGTCTGCGGCGCGAAACCCCCATTTTACCCAGGCGCGCCGCCGCAAAATCGGGTAGACGCACGCCTATAACCAATGGACAACAAAAGATGCCTTATCGTGCGAATATGAAAAAGTTCAATCTAACTAGATATCGATTTACGAAATAATCCATTGACCATTATTCAGCCGAACGATTTCCATTTGACTAAAGGCAAAAAAAAGCGGCCCGAAGGCCGCATAAAAACAGATGAAAAAGACAACCCTTGGTCAAGGGGTAAGCCGAATTGTATAAGCAGCATCCGGTGGCGACGAGACCACTGGATGGAAGAGTACCTTTCCAAAAATCGCACTAATCAAGGCTTGCAAAAGCCCACGGAAACGGTTTTCAACGGGTTAACCCGGCTGACTTCTGGCTGTCACCGTCGCGCTACTGCAACAATGCGACAATTGACAGCACCTCATCCGGCACACGTCGAATTCAAAAAAGCCTTTAAAACCAAAATACTTAGCGACGTTAATCCGTCTATTCCGTTTTTCGGAAAGCATTGTTGCGCCAGACGAAAGTAAGCTCGGGAGTATCGGTAATACACTTCGCTCCGGATCGACGGCACGCATTGCAGTGCGTGTTCCGTATTACGGTCTCCACGCAAAGTCTCGGAGTAATAAAGCATGAAAAAAACCCTTATCGTCGCGGGCATTCTCGGCGCCTTCGCAGCAACGGCCCACGCGCAAAGCAGCGTTACCCTGTACGGCACGCTGGACGCAGGCCTCATCTACACGAACAACCAGGCTGGCCACAGCAACTGGCAACAAGGCAGCGGCTCGGTTTCGGACACGTACTTCGGCCTGCGCGGCAGCGAAGACCTCGGTAACGGCCTGCACGCCATCTTCACGTTGGAAAGCGGCTTCAACCTGAACAACGGCAGCCTCAAGGAAAACAACACGCTGTTCAACCGTCAGGCGTACGTCGGTCTGCAAAGCAACCAGTACGGCACGGTGACCCTCGGCCGTCAGTATGACTCGATGGTCGACTACCTCGCGCCGCTGTCGGCAGCGGGCTCGGGCTTCGGCAACAACCTGGCCGGCCACCCGTTCGACAACGACAACCTCGACAACTCGTTCTCGATCAAGAACTCGGTCAAGTACGCGAGCCCGAACTACGCAGGCCTGCAGTTCGGCGGCCTGTATGGCTTCTCGAACGAAGCTAACGGCTTCGCGGACAACCGGGCATGGAGCGCAGGCGCTTCGTACAAGAACGGTCCGCTGAACGTCGCAGCCGCTTACCTGCAACTGAACAACTCGGGCAGCAACAACACGAACGGCGCGATCTCGGCAGGTGCGGGCGGCGCAGCGCAACTGGCCGCGCAAACGCAACGCACGTACGGCGTCGGCGCGAACTACACGTACGGCCCGGCGACCGTCGGCCTCGTGTACACGCACTCGCAGCTGGACAACCTGCAGAGCGCGAATGTCGGCGGCACGTTCATCAACGGTATCTCGGGCACGAACCTGCACCTGGACAACTATGAAGTCAACGGCCGCTACGCGCTGACGCCGGCGCTGAGCCTGGCAGCTGCGTACACGTTCACGGACGGCAAGGTTTCGGGTTCGAACGGCGACGGCTCGCCGAAGTGGCACACGGTTTCGCTGCAAGGCGACTACTCGCTGAGCAAGCGCACCGACGTGTACCTGGAAGGCGTGTACCAGCACGCTTCGGGCGAACTCGGCAACTTCGGCGCGAACGTCGCAGCGATCAACACGCTGACGCCGTCGTCGACGCAAAACCAGACGGCTGTGGCTGTCGGCCTGCGTCACCGCTTCTAAGCTGCCTATCGACGACGCCACAGGCGGCCGGATCGGATGACGATCCGCACCGGCTGCCGGTGTCTTCCGTGAAAAACGCGCGCGTGCTGTCTGACGCGCGCGTTTTTTTATGCTCGATGCGGGCACGTGCACGCACACGCGAACGCCTTGACACACTTGTTGACACTTTTATTTCGGTTTACTAATGATTTGATTCTGTCTGTCGTTAAATGCTTAAACGCGCCAGAGATTTCTGACAGAACGAGCGCGATTCAAAAACAAAATTGGAGAGCATATGACGACGATCAGACAGGCGAGCGTGCTCGCCCTGATGCTGGCGGCCAGTTCGGCCGCGCACGCGGGACTCGATTGCAGCGGCTCGCGTGGCGGCTGGCGAGTGCAGTCTTCGGATAGCTGGACAGGCAGTGACAAGCTCAAGCACTTCGCCGTATCGGCGCCATTCGGCGCGCTGGGCGCGTACCTCGCGCGCGACACGCAACATCCCGTCGTCTACGGGACGCTGATCGGCACCGTGCCGGGCCTCGCGAAAGAAGTGTTCGACGGCACCTGCCGCACCGATGGCTTCTCCTACAAGGACCTTGCAGCCGACGCGCTCGGTGCGCTGACGGGCGCGGCGCTGACGCACTGGGCGATCATGTACCAGCGCACGGCGCGCGGCACGACGCTCGGACTCGCGTACAGGAATCGCTTCTAGACGGCGCTCCCCACGATCCGCGATCCGCTTCGAATTAATTTCTAACACGATGTCCATGCGCATCCCGCTTGCGTCGGTATACTTCGGCCGGAGCCGTTTTTGCAGTCGTTAACATTTCATTCGAAGTTCAGTCACCGAATGAGCGTGGCGGCGCAAGCGGTTTCGTCGCGAAGCCTTGCGCTTCGCTTGCGCCCACGTACCCCGCAGCACGGAGACGCCGACGACACAATCATGAAACGACTCATCCTTCTTGCTCCCATCGCCATCCTCGCCGCGTGTGGCTCGTCGCGCGGCCCCGACGCCAGCGCCTCTGCCGAACCGATGGTCTATGCATCGTCAGCGCGGCCCGCGTCGGACATCGCACGTTGCCTCGACAGCCGTCTGTCGCGCGTGCATGTATCGAAGAACAACGGCGTGACCGATCTGACCGTTGGCTCATCGTCGAACGGTTCGTACTTCATCACGCTGACGCCTTCGAACGGCGGCTCCGTCATCAAGGTCATACGCGGCTCGGGCGACGATCCGCCCGAAGAGGAAATGCGCTTTGCGATCGCACGTTGCACGACCTGATGTGTAAGTCTTCGTAACGGCACGACCTGTTGTCATGGCCCGCGCATGTCGCGGGCTATTTTTTTGCCTGGGCTTCTGCAAGAATGGCCGCCCGCGTTTTACCGCGACCTTCATCGTCGCGCGACTTCAATGGCATCGAGCAAGGCACATCACGCGACAGGCTGGGCGGCCGGCGTCATCGCGGCGGCACTCGCCGCGCGTCATGGATGGCAAGGTCCATTTCACGTATGGGCGTGGCTCGCGTTCGTGGCGGGCGTCGCGGGCGCGACTGCGCCCGACTGGCTCGAAGTGGCATGGTGGTCGCGCCACAAGCGTCTGTGGATCACGCATCGCACGGCCACGCATTGGGGAATCGGCTGGCTCGCGGCGCTGTTCGTCTCATGGCACATGATGCCGCATCATCCCGCAGCCGCTGTCGCGTTTGGCTTTGCATGCGGTGGCGTGATGCATTTGCTAGCCGACTGGCCGAATCCGCTCGGTGTGCCGTGGATTCTTGGTCGTCACTCGTTGAAGCTCTGGAACAGCGGGCATTGCGATCTGATCGTCGTCGCCGCGTCCTGGGTAGGAGCGTGGTTTGTCGTCTCGCATGTCTGGATGCCGGCCGCCGCCCCATTGACGTTGTTAAGACAACTGCTCTAGCCATCCGATCCGCGACAGATCGCTCATCAGAAGCACGTCCGTTAACTCATCGCCAGCGCGTCGATAGGCGTGCAACAGATCCGTATAATGGCGACCCGCGACGGCAGCAGCACGCACTCGATGCCTGCCGTCCGCCCCTGCATATCCCGAATTCAAAACGCCTGCTCAAGACAGGTCGACGCCTGAGAGGAAAGCCGCGTGGAAAATCTTTTCCAATCTGTGAACGCATTCTTTGCCTTCATTGCACCCATCTCGGATTTCCTCTGGGACTTTCCCACCAACTTCAAAGCCTGGTCGCAAATTCCCGTGCTCGGGCAATTCCCGTTCGCGATTCTTCTGCTGGTCGGCGTGGGCATCCACTTCTCGATCCGCACACGCTTCATCCAGACGATGAACGTCGGCAAGATCGTGCGCATCATGTTGCGCCGGCAGTCGTCGAATACGGGCGTCAGCGCGCTCGCGTCGTTCATGCTCGGACTGGCGATGCGCGCGGGGCCGGGCAATATCGTCGGCATCACGGGCGCGATTTCCGTCGGCGGGCCTGGCGCGTTGTTCTGGATGTGGGTCGCCGCGTTCTTCGGCATGGCGACGGCCTTCATGGAATCCACGCTCGCGCAGCTTTTCAAGGAAAAAAAGCACGACGAGTTCGTCGGCGGGCTGCCGTTCTATGGACGGCGCGTACTCGGCGACCGGCGCATCGTCGGCACGTTTCTGTCGCTGGTGTTTATCGTGTATGCGCTGTTCAATGTGCCGCCACAAACCTTCAACGTCTTCACCGCGATCGGCACGATCGCCGATACCGTCACGGGCACGCATCTCGCCCGCCAGTCGACGGTGTACTACGCGATCGCGGCATGCCTGATCGTCGCGTGTTCGTTCATCATCATGGGCGGCATCCGCCGCGTGACCGCGTACACCGACGTGCTCGTCCCCATCAAGGCCGCGCTGTTCTGCCTGATGTCGCTGGTCATCATCGCGATCAACCTGCCGCTGATTCCATACTTCTTTCACGAGGTGATCGTCGGTGCATTCGCGCCGCATGCGCTGTTCGGCGGCGCGATCGGCACTGCGCTTGCGCAAGGCGTCAAGCGCGGGCTGATGTCGAACGAAGCGGGACAAGGGACGATCACGATGGCAGCCGCGATCGCCGATAACGATCACCCGTGCGAACAGGGCTTCGTGCAAAGTCTTGGCGTGTTTTTCGACACGATGGTCATCTGCACGATGACGGGCTTTATCGTCGTGATGGCGCATGTGTGGACGGGCACCGTCGACGGTCAGGCATGGGAATCGGTGCGCGCGTCGAAGATCACGGTTTATCTGGCTTCAGTGCAAACGCTCGTGCCCGCGTCGGTCGCGCAGGCCGTCAAGATCGTGATGTGCGTGTGTTACGGCCTGTTCGCCTTTACCACGCTGCTAGGGATGATTTCGTTCGCGGAGATCTCGGCGAACTTCATTTCGCGCAGCCGCGCTTTCATCACGGGGATTCGTGTGATGGGCTCGCTGGTGTTCGTGCCGTTCGGCGCGCTGACCGTGCTGGCCGGACTCGAACTGCCCAATCTCTGGGCGCTGTCCGATCTGATGAACATCGTGATGGTGCTGCTCAACGTGCCGATCGTGCTGGTCGGGCAACGCCTCGTCTACAAGGCGCTCGCGCACTATCGCGCGACGCGCGGCGGCCCGTTCGTGTCGGAACAGATCGGCGTGCGCACTGAATACTGGACGGCCGATCAACGCAACGGCATTGGCCAGCATGTGGATGCACAAAAGGAACGCGTCGGCAGCTAACTGGCGGCTTCGCTCACACGACGTTTTTCTCGACGATCGGCCGGTTCTCCAGCACGCGCGCAAAGCCGAGTGAGGAGAGATCGAGCGTCACATACTGCTCGTGCAAGATGAGTTCGCTGACACCGCGCCCCGTCGCGGGTCCTTGTTGCAATCCGTGGCCGCTGAACCCGTTGGCGAAGATGCAATTGTCGACATCCGGGTGATGACCAATGATCGCGTTCTGATCCAGCACGTTGTATTCGTAGTAGCCGGACCAGCAATGCTCGACGCGCAGCGCCTCGAATTGCGGCACGCGATGTGCGAGCGTCGGCCAGATCACGTCGTCGAACAATGCGTGATCGACTTCGTCGAGCGGCAGGTCGTCGGGATCGTTGCTGGGCGACGGCGACGTGCCGCAGATATACGACGTGCCCTCGGGACGAAAGTACACCCCCGTCGGATCGATCAGCAACGGAGCGCGTTCAAGTTTCGCCGGCGAGCTGACGTTGAAAATGCTGCGGCGTCGCGCGAACACAGGCAGCTCGATACCCGCCATCGACGCCACTCGCCGCGCCCACGCGCCCGCCGCATTCACGACGACATCGCACGGAAAAGTCTCGCCGCGTGAAGTCACGACATGCGTGACGCGCCGCCCTTCGCGATGCAGCGCCGTCACGTCATCGGCAACATAGCGCGCGCCGAGCGCCTGCGCTTTCTTGCGCAACGCCTGCACGAGCCCGTAGCCGTCGAACCAGCCCTCGCCCGTCTCACCGAATGCGCCCGCGCTCAGATCGTCGGTGTTGAGCCACGGAAACCGCGCGGCCAATGTCGTCTTGTCGAGCAACGTGATGTCGGCGCCGAGACGCTTTTGCAGCGCATGATTCTCGCGCAGCGTCGCTTCGCCCGAAGGCGTCGCGAGAAACAGATAACCGCCTTCGTGCAGATCGATGGAAGGCTTCGCGCCGTCGATCTCCAGACGCTCGCCAATGGTTCGCAGAAACTCGATGCCGAACAGCGACATCTGGATGGAGAGCGGCGTGGAGAACTGCTGCCGGATCGACGCCGCCGACAACGCCGACGACGAGCGCGCATAAGTCGGATCGCGCTCGATCACGGTGACGCTGACCGTCGGGTCCGACAAACGCAAGAAATACGCGATCGAACTGCCGATCACGCCTCCACCGACAACGACGACTTTCGAACTCACAGGCCACTCCAGACGAAGCGGGTCGGCGGGCAACGAATGCCCGCGACAGGTTGGAAACGTTAAGCGGGTTGATCGTAGAAAGCGCGGCGCGTCACGAACTGCAAAGCCCGAGCACGCCGCGCCGAAGCATCAGCCGATATTAAAGTCGATGCCTTGCGCCAGCGGCAGCGCCGACGAATAGTTGACGGTGTTCGTCGCACGCCGCATGTACGCCTTCCACGCGTCCGAGCCAGACTCGCGACCACCGCCCGTTTCCTTCTCGCCGCCGAACGCGCCGCCGATTTCCGCGCCGCTCGGCCCGATGTTCACATTCGCGATGCCGCAATCACTGCCCGAATCCGAGGTGAAGCGCTCCGCTTCGCGCAGGTCGGTCGTGAACACGCACGACGACAGGCCGTGATGCGCAGCGTTGTTCGCCGCGATTGCGTCGTTGAAATCCGAGTAACGCAGCACGTAGAGAATCGGCGCGAAGGTTTCCTTCAGTACGACGCCCGTTTGCGACGGCATTTCGACCAGCGCGGGGCGCACGTAGTAGCCGTTTTCATAGCCCTTCACTTCGACGCGTTCGCCACCGAACACCTTGCCGCCTTCCGCCGCCGCCTGTTGCAGCGATTCCTGCATGCGCGCGAACGACTGCTTGTCGATCAGCGGTCCCATCAGCGTGCCCTTTTCGAGCGGATTGCCGATCGGCACCTTTGCATAGAGCTGCTTCAGACGCTCGACCGTTTGCTCGTACACGCTGTCGTGCACGAACAGACGCCGCAGCGAGGTGCAGCGCTGCCCCGCAGTGCCGACCGCCGAGAACAGGATGCCGCGCAGCGCCAGTTCCTGGTCAGCCGTCTGCGCGACGATGCCCGCGTTGTTGCCCCCGAGTTCGAGCAGCGACCGGCCGAAGCGCTTCGCCACTTCGACGCCAACGGTGCGGCCCATTTCCGTGCTGCCCGTCGCGCTGACGATCGACGCACGCGGGTCCGCGACCAGCTTCGCGCCGACATCGCGCCCGCCGTTGACGACGGCCGTGAGGCCTGCCGGCGCATCGCCGAATTCCTTCAGCGCTTCGTTGAGAATCTGGTTGACGGCGAGCGCCGTCAGCGGCGTTTTCTCCGACGGCTTCCAGACCACGGCATTGCCGCACACGAGCGCGAGTGCCGCATTCCACGACCACACGGCTGCCGGGAAATTGAACGCCGAGATCACGACGCAGGTGCCCATCGGGTGCCACGATTCGGCCATCCGGTGGCCGGGGCGCTCCGAAGCGATCGTGAGGCCGTACAGCTGGCGCGACAGGCCGACCGCGAAATCGCAGATGTCGATCATTTCCTGCACTTCGCCAAGGCCTTCCTGCAGGATCTTGCCCGTCTCCAGCGTGATGATGCTGCCGAGCGCCTGCTTCTTCTCGCGCAGACGCTGACCAAGCAGGCGTACGAGTTCGCCGCGGCGCGGCGCGGGCACGTTGCGCCATTGCTCGAATGCCTGTTTCGCGTTGGCCAGCACCGTATCGACTTGCGCCGTCGACTGGCTGGCCACGCGGCCAATGAGTTCGCCCGTGATGGGCGAATGGACGGCGATGTCGCCCGCTTGCGCTGCGTCTGCAATGCCGAGATCGGCAAGGATGCTCGATGCGTTCATCTGGATTCCCTTGATTTCCGATACGAAACAAAAGTAAGTTCGGAAACTATACACGCCGTCAATTATGACGACAAGCGGCGTTGCGACATGAACTTGCGCGAACCGGTAAAACGCCGAAAAGAGGGGAAAATTAGGGTTTTCCCGAGTTTGTACGCGTGGCGCTTTTCAGCGTGATACATCATCGTGCACACTCTGCGGGTGCGTTTCAGATCGGAAATCCGCTTGCTTGCATAACCCGCCGCCCCGCCCGCGCGGCGGTCCGCAAACAGGCCGATGTTATGATCGGAAACACTGAAAGCATCACGCTGCATAGTCATTTACGCCCATGGATACCTCGCTCACCAAGTCGCCGGAAAGCTCGACGTCGGACCTCGGCCGCCGCGTGCGCGCCGCGCGGCTCGCGCACGACCTGACGCTCGAAACGGCCAGCCGCCTGTGCGGCGTATCGCGCTCCACGCTGTCGAAGATCGAAAACGGCCTGATGTCGCCGACCTTCGACGTGCTGCAAAAAATCGTCGTAGGTCTGAAGATCGATCTGGGCGAACTGTTCGGCTCGACGCCGAAAGTCAACGCGAGCGGCCGGCGCGCGCTCACGCGCAAGGACGCGGGCCAGCGTCACGCGTATCGCGGCTACCAGATGGAACTGCTGGCGACGGACCTCGCGCACAAGGTGATGCTGCCGTTTCGGATCCGCATCACCGCGCACACGCTCGACGCATTCGACGATTGGGGCCGCCACGAAGGCGAAGAATTTCTGTATGTGATCAGCGGCAGCGTGTGCCTGTATTCGGAGCTGTATGCGCCGACGCATCTGAATGCGGGCGACAGTCTCTATTTCGACAGCCGTACGGGGCATGCCGCCGTCTCGACGAGCGAAGAGGACGCGGAAGTGTTGTGGATGGCGACTAGTGCTGATCTGCCGGTTGCTGGTGGCGGCAGCGCGTCGAAGAAATAGCGCGCATTTGTTTTGCGCTCGCGGTTATGGGTTGGCTTTGCGCTGGCATCTGCGGTTTGCCTCTGCGCTGGCATCCGCGTTTTGTTAGCGTGCTTCACGCGTTGCCCCTGTGCGGGGCGGCACCTACTTTTCTTTGCCGCCGCAAAGAAAAGTAGGCAAAAGAAAGCGGCTAACACCGCCAGCCCATGTTCTTATCCACGGGCCCCCAACGTCCCCACACTCCACACGGCAGCGTTCTAGTTCGCGTGCGTTGCCAACGCTTAGAATGAATGCCTCCCCTGCTTCAGACAACCGTACAAGGGCTGGGGGGCAGCGAATGGTTTGTGCCGCCCAGGTGGCAAACTGTGTGTAGGCTTTCGCGCCCTACGCGCATCACTCCGGACTGGAAAGCAGGGTTGGTGTTTGTGGTAAGAGCACTAAGCTGTGCGGTGCGACAACCTACACACAGTTTGCCGCCTGGGCGGCGGCGGACTATCTGGTACGGCGTGCGGCGACGCGGGTACGTGAAGCGGGTGAGGCGCCAATTCAGAGCGCTGGCAACGAACGTGGGTCACGTGATTGCCGTGTGAAGCGTAAGACCCGTTGGGGGCCCTCAGGCAGGAAGAAGAGCTGGCGGTGTGAGCCGCTTTCTTTTGCCTACTTTTCTTTGCGGCGGCAAAGAAAAGTAGGTGCCGCCCCGCACAGGGGCAACGCTTGAACAACCAATAACAAAACGCGGACGCCAGCGCAAACACAAGCAAACCAAACCGCTGCGCAGCAAAAACCCAAAACCAAAAACCAAAAACCAAAAACCAAAAACGCCAATTCAACCCACCGACCGCGCCTGCGCAAGCGCACTGAGATTCCCTTCACCGAAACCATGATGCCCTTTGCGCTGCACGATTTCGAAGAAGATATCGCCTTCGCGCCGCCGCACGAACGTCTGAAAGAACAACAACGGCACACCATCCGCGCCAATCTCCCCATCGACCAGAATCCGGCCGCGCCTCAGGCGCTCGATATCGACCCCATGCCCCGGCAGACGCGTATCGATCTGCTCGTAATAGGCGGGCGGCGGCTCGACCAGCTCGATGCCGTTAGCGAGCAGTTGGTCGACGCAGGCAAAGATATCCTCGGTAGCGAGCGCGATGTGCTGCACGCCTTCGCCCGGATGATCGGGCAGATATTCATGCATCAGGCTCGTGCGGCGCGTGCCTTCCTCGTACAGCGGAATGCGGATCGCACCGCACGGCGACACCATCACGCGCGATTCCCCCGACACATGCCAGTTCGCATGCAGCTCGTGAATCTCACGGAAGTTGAGCAGCTCGCGATAGAAGTCGATCCATTCCTGCATGCGCCCCGCGCCGACCGTTTGCGTCAGATGATCGACGGCGATGAGGCCCGTGCCTGCGTGGCTCAGGTCGGCCTGCGCGGTGCTCGGCTCGATGGGGCGAAAGTCGATATCGAAGATCGAGATGTCGCCGAGGCCGCCCTTCTGGCCGCCGCGTCCGCGCCAGCGGTCGACGAAATAGATATGTGAATCGCCGATGCCCTGAATGGCGGGAATCGTGAGCTCGCCTTTGCCGATCCGCTCACCTTCGAACGACCACGCGCCGAGTTCGGTCGCGCGGTCATAAGCACGCTGCGCATCGGCGACGCGAATGCCGATCGCGCAAATGCCCACGCCATATTCTTCCGCATAACGCTCGGCAAACGAATCCGGCTCGGCATTCAGCAGGAAATTCATATCGGCCTGACGGAACAGCGTCACGTCCTTGCTGATGTGGCGCGCGATCGGCTTGAAGCCGAGCTTCACGAAGGTGTCGGCGAGCGTATGCGGATGGCGCGCGGCAAACTCGACGAACTCGATGCCGGCCGTGCCGAGCGGATTGTGCTCCGGGTCCGCAACGGCCTTGAGCGCGTCGGCAGGGGTCGGCAGGTCGCTGGGCATGTGCATCTCCATGAATCGTGCTGTTTCAACTCGGCAAGCGCGCGGATCGGGGCGCCGCGCACCGTGTTTTACACCGTGCAGCGCCACTCGTGCAACCTCGATTTTGTACTAATCGGTTCAAAGGTGCACCTTCCTGCGTGACGTTCCCGAGGCTTTGTCCCCTTGTGGCTTCGCGGCGCGCTTTGTTGCACCATGGCTCGCGTCGCGCTTTACGTCAACACCCGCGTCAACACCGACGTCCACTTTGGCGTCACTCCCGGCGTCGCGCTTCGCGCGGCTCCTCGCCGAGGTCTTACCCCGCCCCTCTTCCGCACGCGCCTGCACATGGCGCGCGAGCCGCTCGCGCGCGACCTTGCGTACGGCATCGATCAGCGCGCGGCCGACGGGCGTTGGCTGCGTGTCCGAGCGCAGGATCAGACCGACGGGTTCCTCCGTGCCCGCGACGGGCAACGGCAATGGGACCAGCAAGCCGTGCGCCAGTTCGTACTCGATTGCGCTGCGCGGCACGAACCACACGGCGTCGTTCTCGAGCGCGAGTGCACGCCCCACCGACACCGACAGCACCTCGATGAACGACGACAGCGGCGGCACGGCCCACGCGCGCAGCAGACTTTCCGCCGACTGCCGGATCAGCGTCCCATACGGCGGCACGACGACGGAAAACTCCAGCAGGCGCGTGGGGGACGACAGCGCGCCCGACGCCAGCGCATGCCCCGCGCGCACCACGGCGATGAGGGGCTCGCTATACAGCTGCTCGAACGTCAGCCCCACCATGCGCTCGGGGTCGGCCAGCCTGCCCACGGCGAACTCGATCGCGCCCGCCTTCAGACGCTCCAGCAGTTCAGTGTTCGAACCCGTCTTGAGCCGCACGATCGCGTTCGGCCACTGCTCGCCGAACAGGCGCATCACGGGCGGCACGAGCGACGTCGCGACGGTCGGCAGCACGCCGATATCGAGCGTCGCGGCAGCCTCGCCTTCCACGCGCGCGAGCAGATCGACGCCCTGCCGCAGCGCGCTCACGCAGGCGCTGGCGTGCGGCATGAAGAGCTGGCCTTCGCGCGTCGGCACGGCGCCGTGCCGGCCGCGCTCGAACAGGCGCACGCCGAGAATCTCTTCCAGTTCGGCCACCGTCTTCGACACGGCAGGCTGCGTGATCGACAGGCTCTCCGCCGCCTTCTGCACGCCGCCAAACTGCGCGACGGCAAGAAAGCACTGCAAATGCCGGAATTTGACACGACTGTCCGCGAGGCTGCGTTGCATAACGGATCGTTATACGAGATGGGAAAAAACGTCATTTTGCATAACTTCTCGGCTTCTATAAAGTCACGTCATCCACTAGCCAAAATCGAATCCCCCAAGGAGACACCTGATGGACGATTCCATTCTGAGTCCGCGCGACTTCCCCTCGCATCCCGCCTATGTCCATTCGCCGTATGGATCGTCCGTCAAGCGCGGCCCGACGCGCCCGCTGATTCCGCTGAAAGAGCGCCTGCGCGACCAGCGCGTGCCCGTCTACGGCGCGGAAGATCTCGGCGCGCTCGACAACGACCTGACGCGCAATGCCGCGAAAAACGGCGAGCCGCTCGGCGAACGGATCATCGTGACGGGCCGCGTGCTCGACGAAGGCGGCCGCCCGGTGCGCAATACGCTGGTCGAAGTGTGGCAGGCGAATGCTGCCGGCCGTTATGTGCACAAGAACGACCAGCACGACGCGCCGCTCGATCCGAACTTCCTCGGCGCGGGCCGCTGCCTGACCGACAACGAAGGCCGCTACCGCTTCATGACGATCAAGCCCGGTGCGTATCCGTGGGGCAATCACCCGAACGCGTGGCGTCCGAACCACATCCACTTCTCGCTGTTCGGCGACTACTTCGGCTCGCGTCTCGTCACGCAGATGTATTTCCCCGGCGATCCGCTGCTCCAGTACGACCCGATCTTCCAGGGCACGCCGGAAGGCGCGCGCGACCGTCTGATCTCGCGCTTCACGCTGGACGTGACCCAGGAAAACTACGCGCTCGGCTATGAATTCGACATCGTGCTGCGCGGCCCGAACGAAACTCCGATGGAGCGCTGATCATGACGACGCTTAAGCAAACCCCTTCGCAGACGGTCGGACCGTACTTCGCATACGGCCTGTGCCCCGAGCAATACAATTTCGATCTGAAGAGCCTGTTCACGAACGTTCTCGCCGACCGCGAGGCAGCGGGCGAGCACATCACGCTGGTCGGCCAGGTGTTCGACGCCGACGGCGCGGTGATCGGCGACGCGATGATCGAAGTGCAGCAGGTGGACAGCGACGGACGCTATCCGCAGTCGCGCGAAGAAGTGGCGAAGACGGGCTTTCGCGGCTTTGCGCGCTTCGGCACGGGCACGGACCCGCAGAAGCGCTTCATCATCGAGACAGTGAAACCGGGGCGCGCGTCGCCTGACGAAGCGCCGCATCTGAACGTGATCGTGACGATGCGCGGCATGCTGCTGCACACGTTCACACGCGTCTACTTCGACGACGAAGCCGCCGCGAACGACAAGGACCCCGTGCTCGCGAGCGTGCCCGCCGAGCGCCGCGCAACGCTTGTCGCAAAGCGCGAAACGAATGGCGGCAAAGCGGTCTATCGCTTCGACATCCACATGCAAGGCCCGAAGGAAACGGTGTTCTTCGACCTGTGATGCGATGCACGGCGTGCGAACCCCGCATGCATTCGATGCAAGGGTTCATCGCCTGTTCACAAATGAACGTTAGGATGCGTTGCGCGAGTCAAATCGCGCAACGAAACTCCGAGCAATTTTTGGATGCCCGCTTTGACGCGGGCTTTTTTTCGTCTGCGTTTCGTGGCGCTGCGCCGTGGGTCAACTGCGGTAATCAGAAACCGAATTATCGATCAACCGCAAAGCCGATTCCCACGCCAGTTCCGCGATGCCTTCTTCGTCGTCGCGTGCGAACTGGCTGGCCGTGAGCTTGCGCACATGCTCGGGCGGCAGCGTCAATTCCGCATTGCCCGCGAGTGCGTCGATCTGGATCTGACACGCGCGTTCGAGGAAGTAAATCTCCTGAAACGCCGTTGCCGCCGACTTGCCACCCGCCAGCAGGCCGTGATTGCGCAGGATCATTGCGTTGCACGATCCGAGATCGGCGACGAGGCGCTCCCGCTCTCCGAGATCGAGCGCAATGCCTTCGTAGTCGTGATACGCGAGCGCGCCGTAGAACTTCAGCGCGTGCTGGCTGATCGGCAGCAAGCCGTGCTTTTGCGCCGACACGGCCGAGCCGGCCGACGTATGCGTGTGAATCACGAAGTGCATGTCGGGACGCGCAGTATGCACAGCCGAATGGATCGTGAAGCCCGCCGCATTCACGCGATACCGCTTCGGATCGGCAGCGACCTTGTCCGCCGCTTCAACGACGCGTCCGTCGCGATCGATTTTCACGAGATCCGACGCGCGCATCTCGTGAAAGAGCACGCCATAGCGGTTGATCAGAAAGTGATGCTCGGGACCGGGCACGCGCGCGGTGATGTGCGTGTCGATCAGATCGGTCATGCGGAAATGCGCGATCAGCCGATACAGCGCGGCAAGCTCACACCGCGTCGCCCATTCTTCGCTGCTATATCCAGCCTGTTGTGGGGTCATGTCGGACATAGCGGTGTCTCCATGAAAACAGTCGCGCGGCGCTGCGCAGGAAAGCGGAAACGAGAAGGCAAAAAACAATAGAAGCGCCCGCGAATGCGGCGCTCAGACGCGGAAATGCTCGATGTCCTGACCAGCGTTGATTGCGCGCGTGAGCCAGTCGGGGCGGTCGCCCTTGCCGTCCCATTCGTGCCCGAACGCGTCGCGGTATTTCGGCACGGCGGCATCGGCGATCAGCGCCTCTTCGAGCGCTTCAAGCGTAATGCCAAATTCATCCATGCGGCGACGGATCCACAAGACCAGCCGCTCACGAGCTTGACCGTCGAGGTCGAGCGTCCGATGTTCCTCTCGCTCTTTCATAACGTGCCGATAACGTATCGAATTACGCGGCCAATAAGCACGCGTTAAATAGATTATTGGCTTCGCACTTGCAGCGAAGCCTTAATACGGATCCACCAACTTCTGCCGAATGAAGTTGTCAGCGCGTTCCGACAGATTGAATGGCGGCGAAAAACCCGCATGGTGCGTACTGGAATTCGCCATGAACCTTGAAGACCAAGGTCGCTTCCCTGATTTCTCGGGATTCTAGCATTCATTCCCGCGCGTGCGCGTCAGACGCGGTGCTTTGATAGCTGCGGAAAGCGGCATGGGCTCTACGTTTGCGATGGTCGGACCATAAGCATGCTACTTTTTCCCCGGCTCCTGATCGATCGCGCTCGACGACTTCACGCGCGCGCGCAATTCAAATTTCTGGATCTTGCCCGTCGAGGTTTTTGGCAATTCGCCGAAGAAGACCGCTTTAGGCAATTTGAATCCGGCGAGCAATTGACGGCAATGCGAAATGATTTCCTCGGCGCTCGCGTCCGCACCATCCTTCAGTTCGACGAATGCGCACGGCACCTCGCCCCATTTTGCGTCCGGCATCGCGACCACGGCGGCCACCGACACGGCCGGATGACGGTACAACGCATCCTCGATCTCGATGCTCGAAACGTTCTCGCCGCCGGAAATGATGATGTCCTTGCTGCGGTCCTTGATGCGCACATAGCCGTCTGCGGTAATCACGCCGAGATCGCCCGTATGGAACCAGCCGCCGCGGAATGCGGCCTCAGTTGCGCGCTCGTTCTTCAGATAGCCCTTCATGCAGATATTGCCGCGAAACATCAGTTCGCCGATCGTCTCGCCGTCGCGCGGCACGGGTTCGAGCGTATCGGGGTCGAGCACGTCGACGGCCGCCTGCAAGTGGTAGCGCACGCCCTGGCGCGCGTTGAGCCGCGCGCGTTCGTCGTCGTCGAGCGCGTCCCATGCGTCCTGCTTCGCGCAGACGGAGGCGGGGCCATACACTTCCGTCAAGCCGTACACGTGCGTCAGATCGAAACCGATCGACTTCATGCGCGCTATCACAGCAGGCGACGGCGCCGCGCCCGCAACCATCGTCGACACGCGGTGCGCAATCCCGTCGCGCCATTCGGCAGGCGCATTCGCTAGCGCGCTTTGCACGATGGGTGCGCCGCAATAGTGCGTGATGCGCTCGCGGCGAATCAGATCGAATACGAGCTTTGGATCGAATTTGCGCAGGCACACGTTGACGCCCGCGCGCGCCGCGACCGTCCATGGAAAACACCAGCCGTTGCAGTGAAAGAGCGGTAGCGTCCACAGATACACCGCATGCTTCGGCATATCCCATTCGAGGATATTGCTGAGCGCATTCAAATAGGCGCCGCGATGGTGATAGACGACGCCCTTCGGCTCGCCCGTCGTGCCCGACGTGTAGTTGAGCGCGATGGCGTCCCATTCGTCGGCGGGCGGCGTCCATGCGAACTGCGGATCGCCCGCTTGCAGGAAAGCTTCGTAGTCGGTCGCATTTGGAAAATGACGAGTATCGGCGGGCTGCGCATCGCTGACACTGATAATGCGCAATTGCGGAAACTCGCGCGCGGCGCGCAGCGCAAGCTCTCCGTATTCGCTATCGACGATCAGCGCTTTCGCCTCGCCGTGCCGCAACATGTACAGGATCGACGCGGCATCGAGCCGGGTATTCAGCGTATTGAGCACGGCGCCCGCCATCGGCACGCCGAAATGCGCTTCGATCATCGGCGGAATGTTGGGCAGTAGCGCCGCCACGGTCTCGCCGCGCGCGACGCTCGCGCGTTGCAGCGCGCTCGCAAGACGCCGCGCGCGCTCATACGTCTCGCGCCACGTGCGGCGCACGTCGCCATGTACGACGGCCAGCCGGTCGCCATAGACTTCGGCGGCCCGCGCGATGAAATCGATTGGCGTCAGCGGAACATGATTGGCATCGCGGCGTGCGAGTCCCGCTTCGAACATATGCGTCATGGCTGTGTCTCCTCCGAAGCGTGCGGCCCCGTCGATTCAGTTGTTTTGTGGCAATGGATTTCGGGTTCGAAACACGGTGCATTACGCATTGTGGATGCGTAATACACGTGGAAAACCGCACATGCAAAAGCGCACGTGCAAAAGCATCGCATAGATCAGCGCTGCAAAATTCCCGAGCGCAGGATTTTGTGCGAAGCCGCAATGCAGCGCCGAACGCGCGGCAGCCGCGTCGAACGCGGCCCGCGCGCACAAACCGGAAATCGGGCCTTCGCCCTTAGAACATCGCGCGCCTGAAAAGTCAGACGCGTGGCAGATCGTCGATGAATTTCTCGACGTGACCGTCCGGTACTTCGGTATCGATCCCGTCGTTGCCATCGGCGTGCGAGACCGTTTTGATCTTGGGGCCCAGCAGATTCAGGCCGCCCAGCGTGAAGAACGACCACACGGCATTGCCCGAATGAATGGCCGTCACGACGTCCGCGACTTCGACGATTTCGTGCGGCGAGAGCCATTCATTCGTTTTTGGATTGACGAGAGCCCAACGGACGTGGGTGACGCGGTCAGTCATAGGGTTAATGCGTACCGCATCGATAGCATAGGTCGCCATTTCCACCTCCATCGTCATCACCCAGGCATCGTAGCACTTATGTCTGGTTAGACGAAGCAGGCACATATCGACCCATGCAGATGGACCCATTCGAAGCGCACCGCTGCGTTGCACGGCCACGGTCCGGATGTACTCTGCGGCGCCAACCGCCGCGTGACAGCGTCAGTGCAGGGAATGACTGCATCTTCGAATGGCTTCCACTTTCTATAACGATCGTGCGTAAACTGTTCTGAAGCCGGGGTTTGCACCAATGCGGCGCGGCGCACATATCGGTCCGCGCCGAGTACTCAGCGTGCTTATGATCCACGCGCACATGCAGTACGATGGCCGCACTGACCTGCACGGAAGACGAGCCATGTCGATCGAAGTCGGGACGGCGTCGTGGACGGACGCCACGCTCATCAAATCCGGCCGCTTCTATCCGAAGGGCTGCACGAGCGCCGAGGCACGCCTGCGGTTCTATTCGAGCCAGTTTCCAATGGTCGAAGTCGATGCGTCGTACTACGCAATGCCCAGCGCGGCGACCAGCGCGTTGTGGGCCGAACGCACGCCTGAGCACTTTACGTTCAACGTCAAGGCATTCCGGCTTTTCACCGGGCATCAGACGGAGCGCAAGTTCTTCCCACCGGACATTCAGCCGCTGCTGCCGCAAAGCGATAAAACAAACCTCTACTACCGCGACGTACCGCCCGACGTCGTCGACGAGATGTGGCGGCGCTTTTTCGAAGCGCTCGAACCGCTGCGCACAGCGGGCAAGCTCGGCGCCGTGCTGTTCCAGTTCGCGCCGTGGATCTCCACCGCGCCGCGCGATAAATCACACGTGCGGCACTGCGCGGACCGGATGACGCCCTATCTGACGGCATTCGAATTCCGCAATGCCAGCTGGCTCGACGACCGGAATCGCGAATCGACGCTCGCATTCGAGCGCGAGCACGGCCTCGTGCATGTGGTGATGGATGCGCCCGAAGGCGTGCCGAATCGCGCGCATACCGTGTGGGAAGCGACGTCGCCGGAACTGGTGATCGTGCGATTGCACGGCCGCAATGCGGAGACCTGGAGCGGCAGCACGACGGCAGCCGGCCGCTTCAATTACGACTATACCGAGGGTGAACTCGAAGAGATCGCGGTGCCCGTGCGGGAGATCGCGAAACGCGCGGGGCGCACGCATGTCGTGTTCAACAACTGCTTTGAAGACGCTGCGCAACGGAACGCGCATTCGATGATTCGCATCCTTCAGCAAGAGCGCTTTGCGTAACAGCCATCGCGGCGCGCATCTTTGAATATGCAATGCATTAAAGCGTTTTCCGGTTGCAATTCAGTTTGCATCGACTAGCCTCGTCTTATTCGAACCAGACAAATAGCTTTCATAAGACGAAAAAGACAAAGGTGCACCGATGCTACTGACGGCTTACGTACAGGCCAGCCAGCCGGGCCTGTTGCAGCTATGGATCGGCATGTTCGGCGTGGCCGCGCCGCCCGTGCCGCAGGTTTCCATCGACCGGCAAGCGGCCGTGCCGCTCGAGCCGCCCGCGTTCTTTCCGATTCGCGATTTCAGCGTCGACGACAACGGCCAGGCCATCAATCATCAATGCGTGCTGCGCTTCAACGTGCCGGACGACTCGCGGCCACGTCAGATCCTTGTCGACGCTGGTGGCGAACAGTTCGAATTCGCCAGTACTTCATTGCCGAAAGAAGTGCCGACGCTGATGGACGGCAGCTTCAATATCCTGTTGTCGTCGTGCTATTCGCAGCCGGAAGATATCGATGGACTACTCGGCACGATCGTCTCGCAGATCAAGGTGCAACCGCATCTGACCGTGCTCGCGGGCGATCAGGTGTACCTCGACCTGCCGCTCACGCAGCGCGTGCCCGACCAGAACCCTGACCGCGCGCGTCTGCTCGCCAACAAGTACTACCTCAACTGGCTCTCCGGCGCGTTGCGCGTGCCGGGGTTGCAATCGGTGCTGGAGCGCGCGCCCGTCGTGTGCATTCCCGACGATCACGAGTTCTGGAACAACTATCCGTTTGCACAAAAGCAGTTGCCCGATACGTGGACGGATGGATCGCGCCAGTTGCTCGGTGACACGGCGCGCGCGCTTTACGAGGACTACCAGATCGGCGGCGCGCCAGGCGGCGCGGGCGGCGCGATCCGGCTCGACGTCGAGCCGTTGAAGATGCTGTTCGTCGATATGCGCTGTGACCGCGACAGCACGTTCAAATCGTTGATGGGCCCTAAAGCCGTTGCGGCGATGCAGGCCTGGGAAAAAGATCTCGTCGATACGCACGCCGCAGGGCAACCGGTTGTCGGCCTGCTCGCTTCAGGCCAGGCGCTCTTCATCGATCCGCCCGAAAGCAACTGGCGCAAAAAGACCTTCGACGCCGAAATGCCGAACTACGCGCAATTCGACGTGCTGCAAGCGACCTTGGGCCGGCTCGCGGACAACGGCATTCCCATCGTCTACATGACGGGCGACGTGCATTGGGGACGCGTCGCATCGGGTCACGATCTGCAGACGAGCACGGCGCTTTACGAAGTCATTGCCTCGCCGTCGCGGCTGATTCGCACGCCGTTGCTCGACACCGCGAAAGAAGCGGCCAATTCGGTCAAAGGAATTTTCGGCGGCGGCAATGCGTGGCCGCGTCATTCCGATCCCGAGAATGTGCCGGACCGCTTCGGCGTGAATCATCGCTTCACACTTAAGCAGGAATTCGGGCGACGCGGCGATCAGGTTGCGATCCTGTCGTTCACGCGCGTGGGCAGCGGCGTCGATATGCAGGTCATGTACTACGGCATTTCCAGCGATAAAGCGCTTTCACAATCGGAATCCACGACGCGCTTCGAACTGCGCGCGCGTTAATCAAAAAAGACGAGGCAAGGTCATGCTGAAGATCGTACGATCGACGACGACACAATCGAATCCGCAGTTCACGCCATTCGAGCGCCAGGACGGCGAGAGCAATACCGCATGGGGCGAGCGCGCGGTACTCGATATGAAAGCGGGCGGCCCCGATGAATGGACCTATGTCGTGCTGCTGGGCGGCAGCGATACGCTGGCGTTTCGCGTACGCGTCGCGCAATCGCATCTGCGGCACGATATGCTGCCGTCGTTCTGGTCCGAGTCGATTCTCGTGCGGCTCGCAAGCGCGACGCTCAAGAACGCCGAAGCGTTGCACGTGCCTTTGCATCAGCCGGAAGGGCCTGCGTTTGCGGCGCGCGTGAATGGCGTGGTCGCGCGTCCGTTGACGGATTTCGACGATACGTCGCGCTTTCCGAATATCGCCGTGATCGCATTGCCCGTTGCGCAGGACAAGGTTGTCGACAAAGTGGCGAGCTTCGAGCAGTCGCGCGCGACGCTCGACGCGCTCGAGCATGTGTTGCGCTGGCTCGCCTATGCATGGGGCGCGGCACGCACGCCGAATCCGCTGCACGACAACTATGGTTTGCCGTCTACCTGCATGATCGAAACCGTGTGCGCCGCCGCAAATTTTGACCTGACGCCGGGGCTCGAATCGCGAGCATCATGTCCTGAAGCGATCTGGGCCGCAGCGAATTACTGGCATGAGTACTTCGAAAAGTTCAACGGACGAGAGCCGATTGGGCGCTATTACACGCCGCATACCTATCCGATCGTCGAGCCGTCCGCTGCGCCTGCGCCCTCTCCTGCGCCCAAACGCAAAGCGAAGAAGTGAGCTTCAGATCAAGGCTGTGACGCGGGCGTGTTTGCAGCAGGCGTCGATGCAAACGCGGGCGCTTCGCTGTTGACGGCGGCGGGCGCGCTCGCCGCCGCCACTGCGCTCGCCTCACCCGGCGAAGGCAGAATCGGCGGCTGCGATGCGGCGGGCGAAATGATTTGCGGCGGCTCGATATCCGTCGGCGCGGAAGCCTCGGCAACGGGCGACGCATTCTGCACCACGGGTGCGGTAGGCGTCGCGGGTGCCGGACGCGGCTTCGGTCGCGGCGCAGGTGCTTCCGTCTTCGCGGACGACGAGAACAGGTACTGCATCCACGCGCGCAGCTTCATGCGCAACGTGTCGAACATGCCGGGCGGCGGCTCTTCCGCGAACTTCGCGCGCGGATCGACCAGACGCGAGCGCAGCGAACGCTGGAAGAAATCGCCGACGATCGGCAACGCGCTATGCGCGCCCTGCCCCCAGTAGTCGCTGCGCAACGTCACACGGCTGTCGTTGAAGCCGATCCATGCGCCCGCGACGAGTTGCGGATGCATCAGGATGAACCAGCCGTCCGCGTTGTCCTGCGTCGTGCCCGTCTTGCCCGCGACATCGGCGCGGATGCCGAAGCGCGTGCGAATGGCCGAGCCCGTTCCCTTGTTGACGACCGAGCGCATCACGTCGAGCAGGGTCTGCGCGCTGGCAATCGGCATCACGCGGTCGGCGCGCGACGGCTGGAACTCGGCGAGCACTTCGCCCTTGCGGTCTTCGATCCGCGTGACGAGCATCGGCGCGACATACGCGCCTTCGTTCGCGATCGTGCCGTACGACGACACCATCTCTTTCAGCGTCACCGGGCTCGTGCCCAGCGCCAGCGAAGGCACCGCGTCGAGCTGACTGTCGCGCACGCCCATCGCGCGCGCGAGCCGCGCGACCTTCGCGGGACCAACCGACTCCATCAGTTGTGCCGTAATGCGGTTGCGCGAATACGCGAGGCCATCGCGCAGCGTGATCGGTCGGCCGCTCGGCGCGTCTTCGTCGCTCGGACGCCAGATTTCTCCGCCTGCCAGCGGGATTTCGACGGCCTGATCGGGGAGGGTATCGTCCGGTTTTGCGCCTTGCTCGAATGCCGCGCCATAGACGAACGGCTTGAACGTCGAACCGGGCTGACGGCGCGCCTGGGACACGTGATCGAACGGGTCCTGCGTAAAGTCGCGACTGCCGACCCACGCCTTGATCTCGCCAGTGCGCGGGTCCATCGCGACGAATGCGGCCTGCACGCGCGTCTTGCTGTCGCACAGCGCCTTCATGAACCCGCGATCCGCCGACAGATGCTTGAGCGCATCTTCGTCGCTCATGCCTGAATCTTTTGCACTGTGGTATTCGGGCGTCTCGCGGATGAACGCGTCGAACACATCCTTATGCCCGATGCACGCGCTACGCGCATTCCACGCCGCATTCGCAATCGATTGCAACTGGTTGCCCTGGAACGTCAGCGCCTGGGTCGCCATGGTTTGCAGACGCGCGTCGATCGTCGTGCGCACGACGAGTCCATCGGAGTAGATGTTGTAGTCGTTCGCATCGGCCCACGCGATCAGCCACTTCTTCAATTGCTGCGCGAAATGCGGCGCGGGACCGGGCGGCTCCATCTGGCGCTCGAAGTCGACGCGCAGAGGCTTTCCTTTGAGCGAATTGAATTGCGCCGGCGACAGGCGCCCGTATTTCACCATCTGCCCGAGCACGATATTGCGCCGGTCCAGCGCGCGCTCGGGATTGATCACCGGGTTGTAATAGCTATTGCCCTTCAACATGCCGATCAGCGTCGCGCTTTCGAGCACGGTCAGACTGCCGGCGGACTTGTCGAAGTAAGTGCGCGCCGCCATTTCGATGCCGTACGCGTTATAGAGAAACGGCACCGTGTTCAGGTACGTTTCGAGAATCTCGCTTTTCGTATAGACCGCTTCGATCTTGAAGGCCGTCAGCGCTTCCTTGATCTTGCGCGTGAGCGTCGGCGCGCGGCCGATGTCATCGGGATAAAGATTGCGCGCGAGCTGTTGCGTGATCGTCGACCCGCCCTGGCGGTCGCCAGAAAACGTATGCAGCGCCGCGCCCGCCGTGCGTCGAAAGTCGATGCCGTGATGCTCGTAGAAGCGATGGTCTTCCGTGGAGATCAATGCGTCGACGACATGCGGCGAGATGTCGGAGAGCTTCATCCACACGCGGTTAGTCGGCTTGAATTCGGCGAGCAGCTTGCCGTCCGCCGAATAGATCTGCGCGGGCTGCTCGATCTTCGCCTTGCGTATGTCCCCGATGCCCGGCGTGAACGGCACCAGGATCAGCACATAGAGCAGGACAAGCGCGGGAATCGAGGCGACCGACAACGCCACGCCGCGCCATGTCGGACGGCGCAAACGTTGCACCGCGCGCATGAGCGGCGGCTTTGCATGGGCCCAGGCCCAGACGGAGATTTCCCGGAGGAACGACAGTATCGACTGTCTCACGCTAACGCACCATCGGCAGAAAAGGCTGCATCCTACCAAAACAGCGCGAACGTCCAGGCGTTTTGCAAGATTCGGCATCGTAATGCTACGCCGGAAATGACATCGGCCGAATCCGCGCCGCTTGCGCGGGCGGATTCGGCCGAACGATACAGCTACAGCGCGATCAGACGTGAGCGCGCTTCGGCGTGACCATCGAAACGACGAACGTCACCACCACGTTCACGACCAGCGCGATCAGGCCGATATAAAGCGGCCAGGTCGAATCGCCGACATGCAGCGCGAACACGGGCTTGAGGCCCTGCGAAACCGCGAGTCCCGTGCCGAGCACGATGCCGACCAGCCAGCCGAAGAACAGGCCCGGCGTGTTCAGACGGCGCGTATACAACGAGAACACGATGGCCGGGAAGATCTGCAGAATCCACACGCCGCCGAGCAGTTGCAGGTCGATCGCGTATTGCGTGGGCAGGAACACGATGAACAGCAGCGCGCCGAACTTGACGACGAGTGACACGATCTTCGCCGTCGATGCTTCCTGAGCAGGCGCCATGTTCGGCGACACCAGCGGACGCCACAGATTGCGCGTGAACAGGTTCGCCGCGCCGATGGACATGATGGCGGCGGGCACCAGCGCGCTGATCGCAATGGCCGCCGCCGCAAAGCCGACGAACCACGACGGGAACAGCGTGCCGAACAGCGTCGGCACGATGTCGGACGGCGATTTCACGTGAATGCCCGCGGCAATCGCCATATAGCCGAGCAGCGCGATCAGGCCGAGCAGCAGCGTGTACGCGGGCAGGAAGATCGCGTTCTTGCGCACGGTCTGCATCGACGAAGACGACAGCACGGCTGTCATCGTGTGCGGATACATGAAGGCCGCGAGCGCCGAGCCGAGCGCAAGCGACGCATACGCGGTGAATTGCGTCGGCTTGAGGATGATGCCCGTCGCGCCGCCCTTGGCCTTGAAGTAGGTGTCCGCTGCATCAAACACATGGCCATAGCCGCCGAGCTTCGACGGAATCAGCCACACCGCCGCGATCACGACGATATAGATCATGATGTCCTTGACGAACGCGATCATCGCCGGCGCACGCAGGCCGCTCGTATACGTATAGAGCGCGAGGATGATGAACGCGATCACGAGCGGTGCTTCACCCGAGATGCCAAGTCCCTTGATGACAACCTGCATGCCGACCAGCTGCAGCGCGATATACGGCATCGTCGCGACGATGCCCGTCAGCGCGACGGCCGCCGGGAACCACTTGCCGCCGTACTCGCCTTGCACGTAGTCGGCTGCCGTGATGTGGTTCTTCGCGTGCGCGATCTTCCACAGCTTCGGCATCACCGCGAACACGAACGGATAGACGATGATCGTATAAGGCAGCGCAAAGAAGCCATAAGCGCCAACCGAATAGACCAGTGCCGGCACCGCGATCACCGTATAGGCCGTATAGAAATCGCCGCCTACCAGAAACCACGAAATGACCGTGCCGAATTGCCGGCCACCAAGACCCCACTCGTGCAGTTGCGTGAGATCGCCCGCTTTCCAGCGCGCGGCAACGAAACCCAATACGGTGACGAGAAGAAAGAATGCGACGAAGACGGTCATCGCGACCGGGTTCACAGGGTTCAGATCACTCATTTAATGCCCCGGTACACGACGTAGATCAGCAGCGACGTGAGCGGAACCCACAGAAACTGATACCAGTAAAAGAAAGGAAAGCCGGCGAATGACGGGCGCGTATCGTTATAGAAAGGCAGCCACAGCAGCGCGATATAGGGGATCAGCAAGATGAGCCAGAGCCATGAACGGCCGGCCGGTTCGGTAGGTTCCACGTTTGTCCCTCTTTGGTCTATCTGATTGAATCCGCTTTGCTGATGCGCGTGGCAAACAGGCGTGAACGTGCATATTCACGCAGGCGCTCGTTGCACGCGCCCGTTGCACGCGCCCGCAAAGGCACGCGCATTATCTGCGAAAAGCTTTATTGCTGCTCGCACTGTAACCAGCCGTTATCCAATGCCCGCCGAAGCTTTCAATTGATTGTCTGGAACGCTGCGCTATTTGCTGTCTAACGCTTTGGCAAAACGGGCTTTGGCAAAACGGCTTTGACAAAACGGTCGCGCAAGAACTGCGTGAACGCGCGTATCGTCACGGAAGCCTGCCGGTGCTGCGGGTACACGGCGTACAGTGTCAACGGCGGCGAGACGTACTCACCGAGCACTTCGACCAGCTTGCCGCTCGCCAGCGCATCGGCCACGATGAATTCCGGCAGACGCGCAATGCCGAGCCCCGCAATCGCGGCATCGCGGATCACTTCGCCGTTGTTCACACGCAGCGGGCCATGCACCTCGACCGTCCGGCTCGCGCCATCCACTATGTATTCCCAGCCGCTGCGCGCTTCCTGCCCATATAGCAGGCACGCATGGCGCGCGAGATCGTCGGGCGTCGCCGGCGGACGCCGCGTCTTGCGATACGCGGGGCTGCAACACGCGACCATGCGGATTTCAGCGAGCTTTTGCGCGATCAGCGTCGAATCCGCAAGCGTGCCGATACGCAGTGCCATGTCGAAACCTTCGCCGACCACATCGACGACGCGGTCGCTCAACTCCAGGTCGATACGCACGTCGGCATTCGCGCGCAGAAACGCGGCGACCAGCGGCGACAGATGAATCATCCCGAACGACATCGGCGCGCTGACGCGCAGCAGTCCGCGCGGGTCCGAGCGCCCCGACGACATCGCCTGCTCGGCGTCCTCCACGTCGCCGAGGATGCGCGTCGCGCGCTGATAGAACTCGTAGCCGAGGTCCGTCACCGCGAGCTTGCGCGTGTTGCGCACCAGCAGCCGCACGCCGAGGCTCTCCTCCAGCGCCATCACGCGGCGGCTGACGAACTGCTTCGACAGTTGCATGCGGACCGCGGCCGCGGTGAAATTGCGCGCGTCGACGGTGGCGACGAAGATCTTCAGATCGTCCAGCTGCATGGCTTTGCCCTTGCGTTACGCGTTAATTGTCCACTTCAATGTGACAGTGATTCTCTTTTGACGTCGATTATAGCCACTCTGATTGACCTACACTTCAATCACTGCTTCAGACAACGGCACCGCCGATGTCACGAGAAGCAAAAGCCATTCAATAACGGAGAAGAGAAATGATCGACATCAGACACGCCAACGAACGCGGACGCGCCGAACACGGCTGGCTTAGCTCGCGTCATACGTTTTCTTTCGCGAACTACTACGATCCGAAGCAGATCGGCTTCTCCGACCTGCTCGTGATCAACGACGACCGCGTGGCTCCCGGCCGCGGCTTCGGCAAGCATCCGCACCGCGACATGGAAATCTTCTCGTACGTGCTGGAAGGCGCGCTCGAGCACAAGGATTCGATGGGCACGGGTTCCGTCATCGTCCCCGGCGACGTGCAACTGATGAGCGCGGGCACGGGCGTCGCGCACAGCGAGTTCAATCACTCGGCAAGCGACTCCGTGCACTTCCTGCAGATCTGGATCGCACCGTCGGTCAAGGGCGCGACGCCGCGTTACCTGCAGCAGAACTTTTCGGCGCAAGACAAGCGCGGCAAGTTGCGTCTCGTGTTGTCGCCTGAAGGCACGGATGGCTCGCTCGAATTGCGCCAGGACGCGCGTGTGTATGCAGGCCTTTTCGACGGCAATGAAACGGCCGGAGTCGATATCGCCGCCGACCGCTTTGCCTACGTACACGTGGCGCGCGGCAGCGTGAAACTGAACGGCGTCGAGTTGAACGAAGGCGACGGCGCGCGTATTCGCAACGAGCGTCGCCTCGAATTCACTGAAGGCCAGGATGCGGAAGTACTCGTATTCGACCTGCGCAATAACGAAGTATCGGAATTGTGGTCCTGAGCGGCGAACGCCAAAGACCCGACTACATTGAAAGAGGATTGAACATGAACACCTTTATCGAACAACGCAAGGATGCACTGCTGCTCGTCGCACGCGTGCTGCTGGTAGTACTTTTCGTGCTGTTTGGCTGGAGCAAGCTCACCGGCTTCTCAGGCACAGAGCAATACATGGCGTCGACGGGCGCGCCCGTCCCGGCATTGGCTGCCGTGATCGCGATCGTAATGGAACTGGCCGTTGGTATCGTCATTGCCGTGGGCTTCAAGACGCGCGTGCTTGCACTGCTGCTCGCGGTCTATACGCTTGGCACCGCGTTCATCGGCCACCACTTCTGGACGCAGACGGGCATGGAGCAGTACGTCAACATGATCAACTTCTACAAGAACATCAGCATCATTGGCGGCTTGCTGCTGTTGTTCGTGACGGGTCCGGGCAAGTACTCGATCGATCGCGCATAAACGACGCAAGCGGCTTTATGAGTTGTCAGCAGGGCGGCCTTCTGGCCGCCCTGTTTCGTTGTTTGCAAAGTAACGCCGTGTACTTTCGGCGTGAATGCAAAACTCTTGTCGTGTTCGCGGCGTAGCCGAAATTGATGTGATGAAAGTCCGCCGGCCTGCATGGGGTCACGTGCACGCAGACCTACAAGTCTCTAGTGGGCGGTATGCAGATGCGTCCGGCACAACTGTGATATATAGGGAAAACCCGTAAATTGCAGTTGTTCCTTCTTGTAGAGTAGTACCAGCATGAAACGCATTGCCGCCTTTTGTCTGACGACGTGGTCCGCCGCCGCGCTCCTTTATTTTGGCCAGCACTCGGTTGCGCTCATCGCATTGAGCGGAGTCGTCGTGTTCGGCGGATACGATCTGCTGCGCCCCTAAGTCCCTGTTCCGCCGCGCGCCGTCGCGCGCTCGCCGCCACTTGATGGAAAGCCATCATTTTTCGGCGTGAGGCTTCGCTCTCCTTCAACTATCTTTGTGCAAACGGAATGTGTCCCTGAAGCGCTGCGCTGATGGGATTCCCGCAAATCACAAAGAAGGAGACGACTCATGTCCTCGAGCTCTGCCGTCGACGGCGGCAGCACCGCCACGCCCAGTCCCACCGATCCCTCCTTCGACGCACGCATCGCCGAGCAGTGGTATCAGCCGCGCATTCCGCGCGCGGTGCTCAAGGAACTGATGAAGCGCGACGATGCGGCGGGCCTGCGCAATTTCATTCCGTGGTTCGCGTTGCTCGTCGCGTCCGGCGCGGTCGCGGCCTTCACATGGGGAACATGGTGGGCCATCCCTGCATTCTTCGTGTACGGCACGATCTATTCGTCGAGCGACGCGCGCTGGCATGAGCTGTCGCACGGCACACCGTTCAAGACGCGCTGGATCAACGACGCGTTCTATCACCTGTCGTCGTTCATGACGATCCGCGAAGGCTACTGGTGGCGCTGGAGCCATGCGCGCCATCACACGCACACGTACTTTCAGATGCGCGACCCCGAGATCCAGGTCACGCGCCCGACCAAAGTGCTGCCCATCGTCGTGGATTTCGTGGGGCTGGTCGGCTGCACACTCGAAATCGGCAAGATCGTGCGTCATGCGTTCGGCCGCGTCGATGCCGCCACCGACGCGTTTCTGCCCGCGAGCGAAAAGCCGAAAATGATCTGGTCGTGCCGTATCTATCTGGCCGTCGTGATCGGCACGATTGCACTCGCGGTCGCAATGCACAGCTTCCTGCCGCTGATGTTCGTATGGACGCCGCGCTTTTACGGCGGCTGGCTGCATCAACTGCTCGGCCTCACGCAGCATGCGGGGCTCGCTGTCAACGTGAAGGATCACCGGCTGAACACGCGCACCGTGCAGACCAACTTCGTGTTCCGCTTTCTCTATCTGAACATGAACTATCACCTCGAACATCATTTGCTGCCGATGGTGCCGTTCCATGCGCTGCCGCGCCTTCACGAAGCGATCAAGGAGCAGTTGCCACCCGCGTACCCAAGCGTGTATGCCGCGTATCGCGAGATGCTGCCCGCGTTGTGGAAGCAGCGCACCGACCCGACGCACGTGATCGAGCGGACCCTTCCCGCAGCGTGATCGCCGCGACCAACGCACAAAGAACATTGGAGGAGATAGCCATGAGCGTCGAAACGAATGCAAAGGTCCACTGGATTGCCGCTTGCGCGCCCGACGATATCGACGAGGAAGACGTGATGCGCTTCGATCACGATGGCGCGAGCTACGCGGTCTATCGCATCGCGGAAGGCTACTACGCATCGGATGGCTGGTGCACGCATGAGCAGGCGCATCTCGCCGATGGCTTCGTCGTCAATCGCGAGATCGAATGTCCGCTGCATCAAGGGCGCTTTGACATTCCGAGCGGCAAGGCGAAGAGCGCGCCCGTTTGCGTGCATCTGAAGACCTATCCGGTGCGCGTCGAAGAGGGCGAAGTTCTGCTCGGCCTTCCCGTACAGGACGCATCATGAGCGCGCAACCCGCGATGGTGATTGTCGGCGCAGGCCAATGCGGCGTGCGCACCGCAGCCGCGCTGCGCGAGAACGGCTGGGAGGGCGAAATAACACTGCTCGGCAACGAAGGCTCGGCACCGTACGACCGGCCGCCGCTGTCGAAAGCCGTGCTGCTCGGCGAACGCAGCACCGCGCAATGCGCGTTCTACGACGACGCGTTCTATCGCGACCAGCGCATCGACTTACGCGTCGATGCCTGCGTGCAGCAGATCGATCGCGGCGCGCGCAAGGTCGTGTTGCGCGACGCACGCACGATCGACTATCAGCGTCTGCTGATCGCGACGGGCGCCGAGCCGCGGCGGCTCGACGTGCCGGGCGCGAATCTCGATGGCGTGCATCTGCTGCGCACTGCAAGCGATGCCAACGCGCTCGCCGAAGTATTGCAGCCCGCACGGCGCATTGCGATTGTCGGCGCGGGCTTCATCGGCCTTGAAGTTGCCGCATCCGCTGTGGCGCGCGGCTGTGAAGTGGTCGTCATCGAAGCCGGCGCGCGCGCGTTGATGCGCGCGGTGCCGGAAGTCGTGGCGGGCTATCTGATCGACAGGCATCGCCAGATGGGCGTGCAGATCCATTTCGCCGCGCAGATCGATCGCCTGCTTGGCAGCACGCGCGTGTCGGGCGTCAAGCTCAAGGACGGCACGCAGATCGACTGCGATTGCGTCGTGGTCGGCATTGGCGTAAAGCCGCGCACGGAACTCGCGGAAGCGGCAGGCATCGATGTCGCGGACGGCATCGCCGTCGACGACACTTTGCGCACGAACGACCCGCATATCTTCGCAGCGGGCGACGTGTGCTCGTTTCCGCACCGTCTGTTCAGGCGGCGCATCCGGCTCGAATGCTGGAAGAACGCCGAAGATCACGCGCGCATCGTCGCGCGCAACATGCTGGAGCGCGGCGAGACGTATTCGGAAGTGCCGTGGTTCTGGTCGAATCAGTACGACATGACGATCCAGATTGCCGGCCTGCCCGCGTTCGGTGTAGAGAGCGTGGTGCGCGAAACGGGCGACACGTCGCGCATTTTCTTCGCGCTCGATCGCGACGGCGTGCTGGTCGGCGCAAGCGGTGTCGGCAAGGTCAGCGAGATCGCGCGCGATGTGCGCGTCGCACAGACCCTGATCGGGCAGCGCGCCTGCATCGAGCCGGCATTGCTCGAAGATCGCAGCGTCAAACTGAAGGGACTCGTCGCCGCGGAGGCGCTATGACGCAACGGCTCGCCGTGTATCAGTCGCTGTGGGCGATGGAGCGGCGGCATACCGACGACTTCGAGCGCACGCTCGAAGAGAACGTCGCGATGATCGCGCAAGCGGGATTCGAAGGCGTGAGCACATCGTATGGCTCGCGCGAAGACGTGCGGCGTCTTTCGCAAGTGCTTGCGCAATATGGCCTGCAAGCAGAGGCGCAATGCTTTCCGCGCACCGTCGAAGACCTGTGCCCGATACTCGAACATGCTGTCGAGTTCGGCGCGCATCATATCGACTTGCAACCGGACGTGCGGCCGCGCCGTGTCGCCGATGCGCTCGAACTGATCGACGGCTGGCAGCGGCTCGCGGAACAGGTGGACATTCCCGTCTACATCGAAACGCATCGCGACCGCATGACGACCGACCTGCACTTCACGCTCGATCTGCTCGACGCTCGGCCCGATCTGCGTCTGCTTGGCGATCTGTCGCATTACCTCGTCGGCCGTGAATTCGCGTGGCCCGTGAACGAAGCAAACGAAGCGGCGATGCAACGAATCATCGATCATTCGTGGGCGTTTCATGGACGCGTCGCGAGCCGCGAGCAGGTGCAGATCGAAATTTCTTTCGAGCCGCACCGCATGTGGGTCGATCTGTTCCTGCGCTGGTGGCGCGACGGTTTCGTGTCGTGGCGCAAGCGCGCCGGACCTGACGACACGCTCGTCTTCACCTGCGAACTCGGGCCGAAGCCTTACGCGATCATCGGTCGCGACGGCAACGACACGACAGACCGCTGGGCCGAATCGCTATTGATGCGCGACTGGATACGCGAGTTGTGGAACGAAGTGACGCAGCAGGAAGCGGTTGCGCTCGACGCTAGTCCGTAAGCGGCAGGTTCTCGCGCAGCAGCACCGTTACGGGAATCTGCTGCGCCAACGTCACGCCGGGATCGCGATGATAGTGACGCAGGATCACTTCGATCGAATGCAGCGCTTCGCCCACGGGGTTCTGGTCGAGCACCGCATCGAGCACGCCTTCGATCAGAAGACGCCGCGACGTGTCGTTGAGTTCGTGCCCGATCAGCACCGTCTTGTGCACACGGTCGAGCGTGCGCAACACGTTGCCGATGCCTTCGTCGCCAACCGAGATGTTGTAGATGCCGCGCAGATCCGGATAGCGGCGAAACGCGTCGCGCGCGAGACTTTCGGTGATCGACGATTGCTCGCGGCTCTCCACGGTCTCGACGATGTCGCAACTCGGAAAGCGCCGACGCAGCACAGAACGAAAACCGCTTTCACGTTCTTCATGGCCAAGAAAGTCATGCATGCCCGTCATCACCAGCACCTTGCCGCCCGCGTCGCCGAGAAAGCGGCCCATCAGCTCGCCAGCGACGCGCCCCGCACAGCGATTGTCGATGCCCACATAAGCGAGCCTGCCCGTGCCGGGCAGATCGCTCGCGAGCGTCACGACAGGCATTCTGTGGCTCACGTGACGCAGCGCCGCCGTGATATCCGGGTGCTCATACGCAACGATCACGAGCGCATCGGCCTTGCGCGTCGCGCGCTCGATCGTCTCGACGACGGCCTGCGGCTCGAGGCTGTCGAAGTACGTCACGGCGCAAATCACGCGCTGCGTTTCGAAGGTCTTTTGCGCGAGTTCGAAGCCCTGCTTCAGATGCACGTAATACTGCGCGACGGGCTGCTGCAACAGGATCGCGATGCGCAGCCAGCGCACCGACACCGCTTCGAGCGCGCGATCGATCTTCAGCTTGCGCGCCCATTCGAGCACGCGCGTTTCCTTGTCGCGCGAGACGCCGCCGCGCCCGTTCAATACCCGATCGACTGTCGCCTCGCTGACACCCGCTGCACGGGCAATGTCAGTCATGCTCGTCTTGCGGCGGCGCGTATCGGACATGGCTGGCTTCGTTGTAGTCGGCATACGCGCCATGATCGCATCGACGCCGCGCGCGCAGCAAGCCGAGATATTCACTATCCATCGCAGTACAACGTTGAAGGAGACAGTGCATGGAGCAATTCGATTCGAAGGTCGCGATTGTCACGGGCGGATCGCAAGGCCTGGGCGCCGCAATCGCCGCATTGTTCATCGAACGCGGTGCACGTGGCGTCGTCATTTGCGGACGCGCGAAAGAAAAAGGCGAAGCGAAAGCGCACGAGCTGAGCCGGCTTGGTGAGGCGCGCGGTGCAAAAGTCGTGTTCGTGCAGGCGGATCTCGCGAATGTCGATGATTGCCGCAAGGTCGTCGCTGCCGCCGATCAGCACTTCGGCCGTGTCGATGTACTCGTCAATGCAGCGGCGCTCACCGATCGCGGCACGATACTCGATACCGATCCCGCGCTATTCGACCGCATGTTCGCGACCAATGTGCGCGCGCCGTTCTTTCTGATGCAGGAGACGATACGCGTGATGCTGCGCGAGCGGATCGAAGGCACGATCGTCAACATCGGCTCGATGTCGGCGATGGCCGGGCAGCCCTTCATCTCCGCGTATTGCGCATCGAAAGCCGCGCTCGCGACGCTCACGCAAAACACCGCATATGCGCTGTTGCGCAATCGCATCCGCGTGAATGGATTGAATCTGGGCTGGATGGCGTCGGACGGCGAAGACCGCATTCAACGGGAATTTCATGGCGCCGCCGACGACTGGTTAAAACAGGCCGCCGCCGCGCAACCATTCGGCCGTCTGATCGACCCTGCCGAAGCAGCGCGCGCCGTCGCATTTCTGGCCAGCAGCGAATCGGGCTTGATGACGGGCTCGATCGTCAACTTCGATCAGTCGATCTGGGGCGCGTATGAAGATGCGCCGCATCCCGCCGAGCCCATGAAGAACGTTTGAATCGACCTGCCTGCTGCGGTCGCTGCGAACGCAGCAGGCAAACACCCGGGTCAGTCGTGCTTGCTAGCCAGATCGGGGTTCTTGTGCGCGATCTCCGATACCCAGTCGACAAACGCGCGCAGCCGCGAACTGAGATTGCGGCGATGCGGGTAGACGACGGAGAGCGGCGTCGTCGGGCTGTCGTAGTCGGTGAGGATTTCGGTCAGCGCGCCCTGCCGGATCAACTCGGACACCATGAAGCGCGACGGCTGGATGATGCCGTGGCCCAGTGCGGCCGCGTTGATATAGACGGAGCCGTCGTTCACGGCGAGCACGCTCTTCATCTGTACCTTCACGACTTCGCCGCCGACGTTGTACTCGAACGGAAACGTTCTGCCCGAGCGCGCTGATACGTAGTTCACGGCCTGATGCTCGCTGAGTTCTTCGAGCGTCTTCGGCGTGCCGTGCCGTTCCAGATAGGCGGGTGACGCGCACGTGACGATGCGCGCGCTGCCGATGCGCTTGGCAACCAGGCTCGATTCTTCGAGCATGCCCATGCGGATCACGCAATCCACGCCGTCCTGGATCAGATCGATATTGCGATCCGCGAGACCGAGGCGCACGTCGATTTCCGGAAAGCGTTGATAAAAGTCGTCGAGCGAAGGCAGTAGCAGTGCGCGCGCAAGCGTGCCCGACGTATCGACGCGAATCGTGCCCGCCGGACTTTCCCGCTTGTTCGACAGCGACGATTCGGCGTCCGCCACTTCGGCGAGGATGCGCACGCACCGATCGTAGAACAGCGCGCCGTCTTCCGTCACGCTCACCTGCCGCGTCGAACGGTTCAGCAGGCGCACGCCGACATGCTCTTCGAGCGCCTGAATCGTCCTGCTCACCTTTGCGCGCGGCAAATCGAGCATTTCCGATACCTTCGAAAAGCTGTTCGCGTCCACCACGCGAGTGAAGATCTCCATTGCCTCAAAGCGATCCATTTCCTGTGCCCTGTCATTGTTTGGCGGCAACACCCTCTGCTGCGACAGACGTTGCCCAATCGAACGGAACGGCGTCAGCGCGTTCCGACTGCCGGCTGCATCTCGCGCGCAGCCTGACGGGTAGAAAAATAGCACGGAGAATATCGCCACGTACGAGAAAGGGCGCGAACGGCGGGGCTTTAGGGGTCGCTGCGCGGTCTATCGAGCGATGCGAGGGGCGCGCTCCAGTAAAAATCCCGACGTCGAAGACGGCTCGACAAACGCGTGGTGATTAACCAATTCGATCAATCATTAAGCAGCCACGTATGATTAATATTATTTATTCGAAGCACGCCCAGGTCATTCATCTTTAAAGCTGGATTTTATCTATGATTAGCGTTCCCCGCAGGGTGCCTGGAAAACGTTTTTAAAGCATGATCGTACGTATCAATGCGCCGCGAGTATCCCGTCTGACCTTGTCGGTAAAGGGCTAGCGCCTAACCGCCACTTTCGCGAAGGCAAGTCAGCAGTATTTTCCTGGACGCCTGATTTACACACGAAATACTTGCCGCACATCAATCCGACAAAAGTACTTTGCGGCATACTGTTAATTCCGATTGAAATTTAAAAACCGCCGCATTAGGATGAGAACCCCGTCGATGCCATAAGCATGGTTCGGGCTAAAAAACTTCCAAACATATTTGCTGGCTGCAAAGGCATTTGCAGATCACTAATGTCAGCAAGCGCAGGCGCTGCGCCTTTCAGGAGATACCCGTGCTGAGCCCACACGAATTTTCAACGCTCATGCTGATCAAGAACGCGACCTCCCAGTCCGATTTCGATCAGGCCGATCTGCTCGCGCTGGCCGACCGCGAGTTCATCACCATTGAACTGCCCGAGGCCAGTGTGACGCCCCGTCTCACGGACCGTGGACATGCGCTGCTGGCTCGTCTGGGCGGCGCGCCCCTATGACGCTGCCGGGTCACGCTCAGACAAGCGACAGGCAGCCAGCGGCAACTTTCCTTTGACCAGCGGGCGCGTCGATCTACGATCGCATCGACGCCAGCCGGTTATTTCGTGCATTCAACCTTGCGAGGCCATCCGATGCTCACGACCATCGACGAACTGACTGCTGCACAGAAAGCCGGGGTTCAGACGTTCTTCAATATGACGAACGAGGCGGTGAGCGGCTTCGAGAAGCTCGTTCAGTTGAACCTCCGCGTCTTGCGCGAGGGCACGCAGCGCGCGACGAACGCGCTCGCCAACGGCGAGGCGCCGGGCATCGCTGCCGCCAGCCGCGGCGATTTGTCGGTTATCGAACGTGCCGCGCTCTATAACCGCCAGGTGTTCGACATCATCGCCGGAACGCAGGCCGCCATCGTCAGGCATGCAACGGCGCAATACGAAAAGCAGATGAGCACGGTGCAAGTCGAGTTTGGCGACGCTGCGCAGCGCGCGCCCGCAGGCGCAGAGGTCGCGGTGACGGCGATGAACTCGGCGATCACGGCAGCGAACGCATTCTATGAAAGTGTCTGGAAAACGGCTCAGCAGGCGGTCCAAACGGCCGAGAGCAATGTGAACGTGATGACACGCAGCGCGACGAGTGGTTCGCACGCCGCCTGAACGGGCGACGCGCGACATGCAGTTTTGTAGGAAACCGGACGCGATCCCCGCGTCAGGCGCATTTTCAGCCCGCTTTCGAGCGGGCTTTTTTTTCGTCGCGTGCAGCGTAGCGTTCCATGCAAAGCCAGGTCGACTATTTCTCTAACCGTTTTCGCGCACCACAAATCAGCATGACACCTTCGGCAGCCGTCGCTCGCAACGAGGCGCGCGAGTCACCCGCGCGCGAACGCAATGCAAGACTGTGCAGAATCGCTGACGCGACGCGCGCGAGCACCGCGGCATCCGCGTTGACTGAAAGCTCGCCGTCTGTTTGCGCACGGCGGATGCGCTTCTCGAATGCGCGATCGAACGATTTGAGGCCTTGCGCCAATCTGGTGCGCACGGCTTTATCGACTTTCGATTCGACCACGGCCGTGCCGATCAGAAAGCATCCGCGCGGCTCGCCGCCAGTGGGCAGATAAAGCGCGAGCGCGCTGTCGTAGACCCGTTGCAACGCCTGCGCCAATGGGATGTCGTCGCGCAACGCAAGATGCATCGCCTGCACGCCAGCTTCGACGTAACGGTCCAGCGTGCTCAGATAAAGCGAATGCTTGTCGCCGAACGCGGCATACAGGCTGGGGCGATTCATGCCCGTCGCATCGCTCAGCGTATCAAGCGACGTGCCCGAATAGCCGCCGAGCCAGAATGCATCGGTGGCGTTGCCGAGCGCATCGTCCGCATCGTAGGCGCGAGGCCGTCCGCGTGCGCGTTTCTCACTTTTTGTACTATCTCGCATATAAATATTGGCATCTCCGATTTTTGTCCACTATAGTACAAAAACCATCTATTAGTCGGGAGGAGACGTCGTTATGGATCTGTACTTTTCGCCGCTCGCGTGTTCGCTCGCTACACGCATCACGTTGTACGAAGCTGGCGCGCAGGCTGGCTTCATTCAGGTGGATACGAAACAGAAGAAGCTGCGCGACGGCTCCGATTTTTATCCAGTCAACGCACTCGGCCAGGTGCCCGTGTTGCGCACGGACGAAGGCTGGCTATTGACGGAGAACACAGCTATCCTGCCGTACGTCGCGGACCAGTTTCCCGAAGCGCAGTTGGCGCCTTTGCCAGGCACCCCACAACGCGCGCAGTTTCAGCAATGGCTCGGCTTTATCAGCACCGAACTGCACAAAGGCATTTTCGTGCCGTTGCTCGATCCCGCCGCGCCGCATGATTACGCGCGTCAAAAAGTTACGCGGCGGCTCGACTATTTGCAGACGCATCTGTCGACGCACGACTATCTCCTCGACCGCTTCACGGTCGCGGATGCCTATTTGACGACCGTGTTGAACTGGGCAAAGTATTGCGACGTCGATCTCGCGCAGTGGCCCGCCGTCGATGCGTATTACCATCGCATCGTGCAGCGTCCGCATGTGGCGAAAGCATTGGCCGAAGAGATTGCGTTGTATCGTGAAGAACAGGCGCTTCAATAACGGATCACGCGAGGATTGCCGATGAAGGTCAACCGCATCGTCTCGAACATCGAAGTGCAGGACGCGGCGCGCGCACAGCGCTTCTATCAGAAGATTCTCGGCCTCGACCTGCTGATGGATCACGGCTGGATTCGCACCTACGGTTCGGACCAGCCGATGACGGTGCAAATCAGCTTCGCGCAGCAAGGCGGCTCGGACACACCCGTGCCTGACCTGTCGATCGAAGTCGACGACGTGGACGCCGCCTGTGAAGCGATGCAGGCCGCCGGCTTTGCGATCGAATACGGTCCCGTCGACGAGCCGTGGGGCGTACGGCGCTTTTATGTGCGCGACCCGTTCGGCAAGCTCGTCAACATTCTCGCGCACCGCTAGCACGCGGGCATTCGCACGGCCTTAGGGCAGCGGCAGGCATTCCGGAAAATTGCCATCGAACGGACACACCGTTGCGCGCGCAATCGCTTTACTATTGACGCGCGCAGTGTGCGCTGCCTACCGGGAGAACGTCCCCGGCCGCGCTCGAATTGCGGCCCCATGCGCTCGCGCCCGTTGCGGATCTGCCCGTGCGGCGCGTGGTCGGCGCGCGCCAGGTCGTCGCCAATCTCACGCTCGATATCGGTGAGGTCGCGTTCGACTATCTGGCGAACGCCGAGTAGCAACATGGCATGCGGCGCATGCGCGGCACGCGCCGTTCGCTATTTGCTTTCGATCAGCTTGACGAGCGTATGCAGCAGGCGATTCGACGGCGTCGCAACGCCAAGCGCGTCGCCCCGCCGCACGATCAGTCCGTTCAGATGATCGATCTCGCTGCGCTTGCCGCGCGACAGATCTTGTGCCGTCGATGAATACTGCCCAGGCATCGTCTCGGCGATCATGCGCACGGCCTTGTTGATGTCGCCGGGAATCGTGACCCCATCGGCCTTCGCGACGGCGAGACACTCGTCGACGATATCGCGCATCACGGTTGTCACGCCCTCGCCTTTCACGAGCCGCCCATAAGGCAACTGCGTGATCGCCGACAACGCGTTGTAAGCGCAGTTGAGGATCAGCTTCGCCCACAAAGCGCCGCGCACGTTGTCCGAGATTTCGGTGGGTACGCCTGCCGCGATCAGCGCCTGTGCGACTTCCGCGCTCGCACTGGACGGCTCGATCACCAGCTCGCCGCGTCCGTGATGCCGCACGTGCCCCGGTCCGGCCATTTCCGTCGCGACATAGACGACGGCGGCCGCCACTGGCTGCGCAATGACCTTGCGCACTTCGTCCGCGTTTTCGACGCCGTTCTGCAGCGACAGCACGAGCGTGTCAGGCGCGAGAAATGGCTTGATTTCCAGCGCCGCGCTTTGTGTATCCGTCGATTTCACGCAGAACAACACTAGCTTCGCACCCTGCACCGCACTCGCCTGCGTGCTTGCGGCGAGGGGAATGCGCTCGTCGAACGATTGCGCTTCGAGACGCAGGCCGCTGCGCTCGATCGCCTCGACGTGTTGACGGCGTCCGATCAATACCACTTCATGTCCCGCGCGCGCCAGCATGCCGCCGTAGTAGCAGCCCACCGCGCCCGCGCCCATTACGGCGACTTTCATATCAACGCTCTTGTGTAGGGAATTGAAGCGTCAAAAGTTACCACACGCTGCGCGCGGACGTGTCGAACGCGGCAGTAAAGAGGCGCGTTTTTGTCAGGCGCGCGTGCGCACGGCGAGCAGCGCGTCGGCGAATGCGGCGGGCGCCTCTTGCGGCAGATTGTGTCCCGCGTCGTCGATCACGCGGTGCTCGTACGGCCCCGTGAAATGCGGCGCATGATGCGCGGTCCCGCCGATTCCCATCACGCCGTCGGTGCTGCCGTCGAGCGAGATCGCCGGCACGGAGATGGGCGGCTGCGCGGCGAGCTGCCGCTCCATTGCGTCGTAGCGCGGATCGCCTGCCACCAGCGCATAGCGATGCCGGTACGAATGAATCACGACATCGACGAAATCCGGGTGATCGAACGATGCCGCTGTGCGCGCGTAGCACGCGTCGTCGAAACGCCAGGTCGGCGACCAGAGTGTCCATAGCAGACGGCACAGCGCGCGGCGATTTTCGGTGAGGCCGGCGCGTCCGCGCTCGCCGTGAAAATAGTATTGATACCAGTGGCGCAACTCGTTTTCCGGCAACGCTGGCTTGCCCGACGCTGCGATGTCCTGGATGTTGTAGCCGTTGACCGTGACGAGCCCCTGCACGCGCTCCGGATAAAGGGCGGCGACGATGCATGCGGCGCGCCCGCCCCAGTCGTAGCCGCCGAGCAACGCGCGTTCGATCTGCAGCGCGTCGAGCAACGCGAGCAGATCGGCGGCGAGCGCTGCCTGCTGGCCGGAGCGCGGCGTAGCGGCGGAAAGGAAGCGCGTCGGCCCGTAGCCACGCAGATACGGCACGATCACGCGCGCGCCCTGCGCGGCGAGCAAAGGCGCGACTTCGTCGTAGGCGTGAATGTCGTAGGGAAAACCGTGCAGCAACAAGACGGGCCAGCCTTCGGGATGGCCGGACTCCTCATAGGCGATATCCAGCAGTTCGGTGCTCACGTGCTTCGGCATGACCGGCGGCTCCTTTTCAGGCGATCTACAGACGACGTTCGGGGCGCAGCGAGCGTTCATGGTAGCGCCGCCGCACGAATCGCGCTGCCCGCTTGCCTCGCGCGAAAGAAAGTCGGTTTACCGCAAACCGATGTCGTATTCTTGCCATGCCAGCCGTTCGGCGGCCCGCTACATTCGATCAGACGACGCCCGCAAACCGTCGCTATCCGGGTGCCGCGAGAGACGAACCAGACCGAGCAAGCATGAAACAGGCACACGATCCGGCGACCCAGCCGTGCGGCGCATTCCCTCTGCACAACACGCAGCCCCTCGCCGATTTCGTCGATAGCGGCCCAGCTCTGGGCAAGCCTGTCGCGCCCGTTTCCGCGCCGCCGCCCGCTGGCAGCCTGCGCGCCACTGCGATCCTGCTGCTCGGCTACGCGATTCTCATCACGGGCAACGGCCTGCTCGGCACGTTGATCTCGCTGCGGCTCATCCAGCAGCAGGCGCCGTCGATCGTGGTCGGCGTCGTGCAGTCCGCGTACTACGTCGGCTTCATGATGGGCGCCTTGTACGGCGGCTCATTGATCGGGCGCGTCGGCCATCATCGTGCGTTCGTCACCTTCGCGGCGGCGTCCGCCTGTTGCGCGCTCGGCTACGCGGTGTGGGACGCGGACGCGGTCTGGGTGGCGCTGCGCTTCATCACGGGCTTTTGCCTCGTCGGCATTTTCACCGTGGTCGAAAGCTGGCTGCATCAGGTTGCGAGCAACGCGCAGCGCGGTCGCGTGTTCTCGGCCTATCTGATCACGAACTATCTCGGCGTCGGCATCGGCCAGTTTCTGATCGGCCTCGCGGACCCGGCGGGCTTCGAACTGTTCAGCGCCGTCGCCGCGTTGTTCACCGCGTCGCTGATTCCCGTTGCCCTGGCGGGCACGGCGCCCGGCCCGATCGCCGCGCACGACACCCATGCGGGCGCCTCCTGCGGCGCGCGGCTCGCGCGCGGCCTGTCGGGCTTGCAGACCATCTACCGATGGGCGCCGCTCGGCGTCGTCGCATGTCTCGCGGCGGGCCTGCTCAACAGCGCGTTCTACACGATGCAGCCGGTGTTCATGCGGCGCGTTGGCTATTCGGTGCCGGACGTGTCGCACTTCATGGGCTTCGCGCTGCTCGCGGCGCTCGTGCCGCAATGGCCCGTCGCGCGGCTCGCCGACCTGTTCGACCGGCGCAAGGTGCTGCTGTGCCTCGCCGCGCTCGCCGGGTCGCTGAGCGTCGTGCTGTTCATGCTGCGCGCCGGCGTGCTGATCGAAGCACTCGGTTATCTGTATGTCGCCGTCGCATTCTCGATGTATGGCGTCGTCACGTCCTATGTGAACGACTGCGTTCCCGCCGACGAGCGGATCGCCGTCAGCGCCGGTCTGCTGCTGATCTTCTCGCTCGGCGCGAGCGGCGGACCCACGCTCTCGTCGGCGATGATGGCGATCGCCGGGCCGGCCGGCCTCTATCTTTTCACAGCCCTCGTGATGGGCCTGCTCGCGCTGCTGACGCTGCGTAACCTACGCACGAAGGCGCCGGCGCGGCGCGTTGCCGACGCGCGTTAGGCTTCGCTTCATCCGCATTGTCGACACATGCGCAACGCGCGGCGCGCTCACGGATCTTTTGCCCTTGTAGCCCAGCCAGTACCTGCGCCTTAAGCCGCCGCCATTCCCACCTGATCCGCCAGCGCAAGCAGATCCGACACATGCCGCGCGATGCACGCGTCGTACAGCACCGCATCGCTTGAAAACGTCCGCCGCAAACGCGGCTCTTCCCGCGCGCTGCGCACGGCGTGCATGAGCACGCGGCGCAAGCTGTCGACATCGTTCGGCGCGAATACGAGCTTGGCCTGCGGCGCGATCACATCGTGGCAGCCAATATTCGACGACAGGATCACGGGCGTCCCGCACATCGCCGATTCCACACCGACGAGACCGAACGGCTCATAGCTCGACGCGAGGATCGTATAGTCGGCTGCGCGGTAGCCGTCTTCGATCGCGTTCACGTAGCCGATATAGCGCAGCCGCTGCGACGTGCGTTCGGGCGGACGCCCCGCCACCGCGACGACGACGGGCAGATCGAGATCGCGCAATGCGGCTTCGATCAACGGCAGTCCCTTGCGTGCGTGACTGCTCGACGGAAACAGCAGCACGATTTCGTCGTCGGCGAAACCAAGACGTTTGCGCAATGCGCGACGCTCATCGTCGGCGACGGGCGAGAAGCGGCCGTTGTCGACGGGCGGATACAGCACGCGGATCTTCGCATCGTCGACGCCGTACAGCAGCCGCAATTCGTCGCGCATCTGCGGCGAATGCGCGACAACAAAGCGCGCGCGCCGGTATTGACGGCGCTCGAGCGCAATCTGCCGGCGATCGAAGAACGACGGCGCGCGGCCTGTCGCGCTGAGAAAACCCAGATGCGTGCCGCCGCAAATCGCGATCTCCGACGCTTCGACGCGATTGCAGCCGATCAGCACATCCACTTTCGCATCGCGCCGCATCGCGCTCAGACGCCGCGAAAACCATTCGTCCCGCCACTTCCCGGGCAGGAACGACACGTTGATCCGGTGCGGCTCGACGAGGCGGCTTTCCGGCAACTTCGGATCGAACGCGCGGCCGAACACGGCCAGCTTGATCCCGGCCGCGACGAGTCCCCGTGTCACCTCGATCGCATAGCGTTCGAGGCCCCCGCTGTACTTCAGTGCATTGCACGACAATCCGATTTTCATGCTTTTTGTTCGATTACCAAACGGCACTGGCAAGTCATCGCGCTTCCGATGTCAGGATACATCGCGCGTTCTTTAGCCCTGCTCCGCCAATTGCCTGAACACAGCAACAACGCGTCGACACGTCAGCGCCTCGCGCCAGAACTTTTCCTTCAGCCGCGCCGTCGGCAGCCATTGCCACGGCAATACGACGCGCACGGTGCCCCACGCCGGCCGCCAGCGCTCGGCCACGGCTCTGCGGCGGAACAGGCTGATGGTCGGGACGGACAGATTCGACGCCAGATGGCCGATGCCCGAATCGTTGCCGATGAACCAGCCCGACTCATAAAGCCAGCAAGCGAGCGCATGCAGATCGTCGAATACGGGCGCGGCGATGCCGAGCCTTTCGAGTTCGCTCCAGCGTGCCCGCTCGTTGGGCGCAATCACGAAGCACACTTCGTAACCGAGCGCCTGCAGGCGCCTCGCCAGCGCGATGAAACGCGCCCGCGACCAGCGCTTGTCGTCGGTGCTCGCTTCGGGGTGAATCACGACGCGATGCCGATACCGCCGATGCTTCAACGTCGCGGGCGCCGTGATGCCGTTCTCTGTCGTCCCGGTGACGATACCGAAGCGCGTACGGCAAAAGTGCGCGAAGCGCTCCGCCATGCAGCCGGGCGCATTGGCATACTCGATATCGTGCAGATCGATCACATGAGGATGCGCGCCCGCAAGATGCGCAAACGGCTGATGCCGATGCATCTGCAAGACGGCGTCGAATGCTTCGAGGCGTGTTGCGCAATCCGCCTCGTGTGGCAGCGGATGAATCTCGACATGAGGAAACCAGTGTCGCAGCGCAAAAACAGGCGTGCCGAACACGCAGACCTCGATACCGCTTGCGCGCAGGTTCTGCACGATCACCATCGAAACCAGCGAATCGCCGATTGCATTCGACATCACGAACGCGACTCGCCTGATCGAAGCGAGGCGCACGCTCTGCGGCAATGTCGCGTCCACGTCAGGCCGCCTCGCGTTGCAATTGCTGGAATGCGCGCAGCACCTGATTCACCGACAACGCGTACTTCCAGCAGCGCTCCTTGAGCCGGCCCGTCGGCAGCCACGCGCCGCCGACCAGCACTTTGCCCGCGCCCCAGCCCGGACGCCATGTGCGCGCGATACCGTTGCGCATGAAAAGCGACAGCGTCGGCACCCGAAGGCACGACGCAAGATGACCAATGCCCGAATCGTTGCCGATAAACCAGCCGCTCTCCACGAGCCACGCGGCGACGTTATCGAGCGTACCGAGGCGCGGCAAGCCGATGCCGTGCTGTTGCACGTGTTCCCAATCGGCGCGCTCTTCGTCGGTCACGATGAAATGCGGCTCGAAGCCCTTTGCTTTCAGCTCCAGCGCAAGGCGCACGAAGCGCGGCGCGAGCCAGCGCTTGTCCGGCGTGCTGGCCGTCGGATGGATTGCCACGCGCAAACGATGCTTGCGATGAATCAGCCCTGCCGGAACCGCGAGGCCATTGCCCGGCTCCGCGTGATGCAGACGCAGCGACTCGCGGCAAAATTGCGCGAGGCGTCCCGCCATCGGTTCCGTCGAAGGTGCGCGGCACAGATGCTCCAGCACGAGCGCGTCCGGATGGCGCTGCTCGAGGCGCGGCACTGGGCGGTTGGCGTGAAGCTGGATGACGGTATCGAACGGGCGCAGCAGCGCGTCGGCATCGTCGTCGCGCAAGGCGGGCTGGATATCGATGCCGGGAAACCAGTCGCGCAACGCCCGCATGTGCTGGCTGAACACGGTGACTGTCTTGCCGCTCAATTGCAGATTGCGCGCGACCGTCATCAGCAGCAGCGAGTCGCCCAACGCCGGCGACGTGGTCACCGCTACGTTCAAAGCCGAATCGTTGGCGTGCTGCATGGTTGTTGCTCTCGGTGAATGACGTGGACCTGGCATCGCGCGTCGACGTATCCGACCGCAACGCATTATAGGTTTGGGCCTGTCACGCAGGATTTGTGCAATCTTTCCAACTATTACGCGGGAAGCACCGCATGTCGCTACAGCCCTTGCGGCGCGCAATCGAATCGCGCCGGGCACACACATGCCTTACGCGATAAAGAATCTGAAAGCCTGAGCGACGTGTGAGAGCGGCATCCATGTTCAGCCGGTCCGCTTTGCATCGCCGTTATAGTAGCTCAGGTCCGTGTCCGACAGAAGACGCTTCATGTGCGGTCCGTGCGTGCGCAGGTTGGCGGCTTGCAGCCATTCCTTTTTGCCGCGCAAGCGGTCAAATGCGTCGTGACGGGGCGCGTCGGCCGCACTCGGCCAGTGATGACAGACGAGACTCAACGGCTCGCAAACATCCCTGAAACCGGGGTGCACGGGTTCGCGTTCATCCATGCCGAGCACGGCGCGTCGCCCGAAGCGTTGAATCACGCCTTCGTAAAGCCGCTTTTCGAGGATGTCTCGATCGCCGGGATGCAATGAACGGATGACATCGAGCATCGCGGGCGTGCTCTTCGCGATGAAGAACTGGGTCGACAGGGATTTGCGGTCGCGTATGCCGTAACGCGATCCGCACCGTCTCAACCACAGCGCGAGGCGCGCGCGCAGCCTTCTTCGTATGTCATCCGAACGGCTCCATTCAGGCACGCGATCGGTGCTCCATGACGATGCCGCGACAAGCGCGTGCGGCGATGTTTCGAGCCTCTCCAGATAACGCACGATCACGTTCTGATCGAAGATCCATGTATCGGCTTCGAGGTGAATGACGTAATCCGCTTTCAACTTCGTGACGGCCGTCTCAATCGACGCGACGAGCAGATCGTGCGCGCCGCGCGTCAGCGGCTTCGGCTCGCGCATGACCAGAATGTCCTCGATGTAGCGCGTATAGCTCGCATCTGCGCACGCATGCACGACGGGCCACTTGCGCGGCCAGTTCAGCTTGATGATCTCCATCGAAATGCGCGCACAATCCGTGCGATTGAACGAGGTCAGGCAAACGACGACTTGCATGTTGGAATAGCATCTTCACGAAGCGTCACATACTGCATCAGATTCGTACGGAATTTCGCGCCGGTTCGTCGCGCGTGTCTTACATAATATTTCCGCCGCTACGCACCGTCATTGATATTCGCTAAAGCGCGAAACAGGCGCTTCGTCGGCAGGCGCGGACGAATAGCCGGGCACGTCCGCCTTGAACTGATCGAGCAGACCGCGATCGGTCCGCGACAGGCCCTTCAACTGAAGCTGCATCAGCACGCGCGTGCCCGTGCTCGGCGACGACGTGCTGCTCGTCGCGTTCGTGTACTTTTCCAGCGCGAACGCGAGCGACCAGCATTGCGCGTCGTACTGCAATCCGAGAAGGCCCGCGATCAGACGGTGCGTGCTCATGTCGTAATTGACGCGCGCGACGCTCGCCAGGTTCTTTGCGAGCGGCCATTGCCCCGACACGATGAACTGGTTCACGGGCTGAAAGTCCAGCGTCGTGTTGGCGCGCGTGTACCGGTAAGCGATATTGAGCACATGTGCCGTCGCCGGCGACCACGCAAGGCCGACCGATCCTTGCGTCAGATAGTTGTTCGCCTGGCTGTACTGCAACGCGTTCTCTACATTGATGCCCGCGCCAACCTTGATTGAACTGCCAGCGATCAAGCTGGTCCGCGCGACGTTCGCCGTGCTTTCCGTGTCGTATAGCGTCACGCGTGGCTGACGGAAATCGTAGCGCTGCGCGATCACGAAGCGCGCGCGTTCGTCGCCTGTTGCGGCGTCGATCAGGCGCGACGTCAGCGCAGCCGTCACGCGGCTTTCATCGGACACGCGATCATTGCCGGCAAACGCGTTGTCGCTGAAGAGTTCGCCCAGTCCGAAGTCCGCTTCCGTCGTGTCGAAAAGCGGCACGTATGTCTGATTGCGATAAGGCGTATAGACGTAAAAGAGCCGCGGCTCCAGCGTCTGGATATACGAGCTTCCCCAGATGCGCACCGTGCGCTCGAACGTCATGCCCGAGTCCAGACTCAAGGTCGGGATGTTCACGTTCACATTGCGCGGCTGCCCTGCTGGCGCGTCGGACGCGATCGAAGTCAGATCGTACGAAGCGAAATGCCATTTGATCTTCGGCGTGAAAAACCAGCCGGGCCGCACGATCGGATAGCTGACGAAAGGATTGAACACGAAACGCGTGCCTTGCGTTGCATCGTCCGATGACAGCGTGAATCGCGTCGCGTCCGCCTCGAAACCATAATCGAAGCCACCAACGTCGTAACGGTTGTAGTGTACGTTGAGCTGTGGCTCGCGGTTGTAGGTCGTGTCGCTGGAAAACGACTGCCAGTGCTGCTCGCGCGCGAGCACCGACCACGGTCCGGTGTTGTACGTAAGACCGGCTTCCTGCTGATACAGCGTCGTCGAAGTGGTCGGAAACGCGCTGCCCGAGCCGAGATCGGTCGACACATTTGCATCCGACACACGGTTGTAATTGACGTAAGCGCCGAAGCCGGAGCCGATATTCCAGACATGATTCAGGTCAATCGAGTAACGGCGCTCGTGCGTCGTGATGTCGTTGGGCAAGTAGGCAATCGCCAGCGAGCCGGACGATGCGCTCGTCAGATACCGGTAGTCCGCGCTCAGCATTTCGCCGCGCTTCGACATGTAACGCGGCGCAATGGTCAGGTCGTAGTTCGGCGCGATGTTGAAGTAGTAAGGGACAGTGATGTCCACGCCGTTCTTCGAACTCATCGACCATGTCGGCGACAGCAGGCCGCTGCGGCGCGCGCCGTCGAGCGGGAACGATAGCCACGGGCTCGCGAGCAATGGAATGTTCTGAAAGAACAGCACGCCGTTGTGCGCGACGCCTTCGTCGGCGCCACGGTCCATCGTGAATTGAGACGCGCGGATGTACCACGCGGGATTCGTCTCGCACGCACAGGTGCTGTACGTGCCGTCTTCGATCTTCGAACGCTCGTTGTCGAGCAGATCGGCGCGCTTGCCGCTGCCCCATCCGCCGTTCAGATAGAAGTGGTATCTGGGCTGTGCAATGAAGCCTTCGCTGGCGTTCACGCGCAACTGGCTGAACGGTCCATCGAACACGTCGCCCTTCGAAACAATGCGGACGCTGCCATATGCATCGGCCATGTCGTGATCGGGATCGTAGTGCAGCGCGTCGCCTTTCACGACGAAACCATAGCGGCGCAGTTCGGCGGCGCCCTTTAGCGAAATGTCGCTATCGACGGTGCCTGTGACGGAGTCGCCCAATGCGATCGTTGCCGGTTTTGCATCGGGTGGACTGGATGCTTCGGTGAGTTGCGGCGCGATGCGCAAGCTCCACGCATCGGCAAGACGTTCGGCATTAGCCGCGTCGCCGGCAAGTTGCGCGTGAACTTGCATCGGCGCGAGCAGGCAGAGCACCAATGCGGCAATGGGCCTGATAGCGAGGCCCTGGACTTCTCGGCGGAATATCAAAGCGGAATCGTGGCGTCTGATTGACGGGCGGACGCCGGCCCGAATGAAGATGCGTCCCGAGCGTCTTACTGCAACGTCACGGCGTCGCTGTTGACCTGAGCGATGGTGGCGCCAACGGACGCAGCGACGCCGCTCAGCGCCTCGATCAACGGAGCGATCTGCTCGCACGGCAATGAAAACGAAATGCCCATGTTGCCCGCGAGCCTGAAGCGAATGACGGCTGTCTGCGTGCCGTTCAGACGCCCTATTTCCCAGCCGTAGCTCTGAAACGCAAAGGCCATGTGCTCGTTGTTGTTGATGATTCTGTCCGAATGCTCGATCGCGTTCGGCAGTGCGACCAGCAACTGGTCGAGCACGGAGCGGTGGATCGCCGTGGTCGCCTGATTGCCGTGAAGCAGCAGGTGGAGACCGTCTTCCGTCATCTGCAGATCGGCAATCGAATCGACAACGTGTGTCTCGCGCTCAGACATGGCGCAGCCCGCTCGCGCCTGTTTGCACATCGGCTTCGCGCTCGCGATGTGTGCGCGTGTCTTCGACCCACGGTTCATAAGAAGAGGCCCGGGCCAGCCAGGCGGAGAAAAGCGGCGTGGAGCTGGCGCGTAACACAGCAACCAGTACGACGGGATCGATATGTTCGAGCATGGCGAAGAACCAGAGGTGGGTGGAGTCGGCACGATACCGCCACCTTCGCTCTCAACGCGTTACCACGACCCTACCGATTCTTTGCTGCACCTTTCCGCCTTTGCACGACATCGACCGTGCAGCGCGCGCCGCTATTCATCGCTGCGCTATTCCTTACCGCACGCAACAAATAAACAGAAAGTTTGGCGTAACCCTGCGCAAGAAGCCCATTCCTATACTCGCGGCTTTCCATAGTGAGTCGCGTCCCGCTCTCAACAAGATCCTCGATGAAACAAAGTGCATCAACTATCTGTCTCGCCAGTGCGATCACGGTGTGCGCCACGTCACTGACGCCATCGACCGCGCATGCCGGCGACTCCGTGGTCGTCACGGACATCCGGCTCGACGGCTTGAAGCGCATTGAAGCGGGAACGCTGCTCGCCAACCTGCCCATCAAACGCGGCGATACTTTCACGGACGACAAGGCATCGCAGGCCGTGCGCGCGATCTACGACACGGGCCTCTTCAGCGACGTCAACGTGTCGCTCGAAGGCGATGTCGTGGTGGTGCATGTCGTCGAGCGGCCCGCGATTGCGGAGATCGACTTCTCCGGCATTCACGAGTTCGAGAAGGACAATCTGACGAAGGCGCTGCGCGCCGTCGGTCTGTCGCGCGGCCGCCCTTTCGATAAGGCACTCATCGACAAAGCCGAACAGGAACTGAAGCGCCAATACCTCACGCGCGGCTACTACGCCGCGCAAGTAGAAACCACGACGACGCCCGTCGACAGCGGACGCGTGTCGGTTCTGTTCTCCGTCATCGAAGGTCCGAATGCGAAGATCAGGCAGATCAATTTCATCGGCAATCACGTGTTTTCGGAAAGCACGCTGCGCGACGAAATGGAACTGTCGACGCCGAACTGGTTTTCCTGGTACACGAAGAACGATCTCTATTCGAAAGAGAAGCTCGGCGCCGATCTGGATCGCCTGCGCTCGTACTACCTGAACCGCGGCTATCTGGAGTTCAGGATCGATTCGACTCAGGTGTCGCTGACGCCCGACAAGAAGGAGATGTATCTGACGCTCAACCTGCACGAAGGCGAGCCCTATACGATCACAGGCATCCGGCTCGCGGGCAATCTGCTCGATCGCGAAGCGGAACTGAAGCCGCTCATCGGTATCAAGCCCGGTGAAACGTTCTCCGAAGACAAGCTCAAGGCAACGACGAAAGCGATCGTGGACCGGCTCGGCGAGTACGGCTACGCGTTCGCTGCCGTCAATGCGGTGCCGCAGATCGATCAGGACAAGCACACTGTCGATCTCACGCTGCAAGTCGATCCGGGACGACGCGTGTACGTGCGCCAGGTGAACGTGGAAGGCAACACGCGTACCCGCGATGAAGTGATACGGCGAGAAATGCGCCAGCTTGAAAGCGCGTGGTTCGATTCGAACCGGCTTTCGCTTTCGAAGGAACGGGTGAATCGGCTCGGCTATTTCACCGACGTCGACGTGACGACAGTGCCCGTTGCGGGTTCAAACGATCAGGTCGATGTCGACGTCAAGGTCACGGAAAAGCCAACGGGCGCGATTACGCTCGGCGCGGGCTTTTCTTCGTCGGACAAGGTCGTGCTGTCGGCGGGCGTCACGCAGGACAACGTGTTCGGCTCGGGCACGAGCCTCGGCGTCAATGTGAATACGGCGAAGACGTATCGCACGCTGTCGGTCACGCAGACGGACCCGTATTTCACCGTCGATGGCATCAAGCGTATTTCGGATGTCTACTATCGCACCAGCTATCCGCTGTACTACAGCAACGACGAGAGCTTTCGTATCGTCTCGCTCGGCGCGGACCTGAAGTTCGGTATTCCGTTTTCGGAAGTCGATACGGTCTACTTCGGCCTCGGTATCGAACAGGACCGCTTCAATACCGACTCATCGACGCCGCAAGCCTATCTCGACTATGTGAGCGAGTTCGGCCGCGTCGTCAACAACGTGCCGCTGACGGCGGCCTGGTCGCGCGATGCCCGCGACAGTGCGCTCGTGCCGAGCCGGGGCTATATGCTGCAGGTCAACGGCGAGGTCGGCACGCCCGCGGGCGAAACCGAGTACTACAAGACCGACGTTCAGAGCCAGTATTACTACTCGTTCGCGCGCGGCTTCATTCTGGGCATGAACCTGCAGGCGGGCTATGGCAATGGCTTCGCGGGCAAGGCGTATCCGATCTTCAAGAACTACTACGCGGGCGGTATCGGCTCGGTGCGCGGCTATGAGTCGAGTTCGCTTGGGCCGCGCGATTCGTCGACGGGCGACTCGATCGGCGGCTCGAGGATGGTGGTCGCAAACGTCGAGATGACATTCCCGCTTCCGGGCAGCGGCTGGGATCGCACATTGCGCGTCTTTACCTTCGTCGACGCGGGCAACGTGTGGGGCAACGAAGGCAACAGCACGGGTGCGAACGGTTTGAGATACAGCTATGGCGCGGGCCTCGAATGGATTTCGCCGATCGGTCCGCTGAAGCTCTCGGTCGGCTTCCCGATCGTCAGGCACGCGGACGACAAGTACCAGGTGTTCCAGTTTCAGATCGGTACGTCTTTCTAAATGGACCGACGAAAAAAGAGCCCGCTTTGAAGCGGGCTCTTTTGCTTTCGACGTGGCGGTTCTAATACCGCGCAATGCATGCGCTACTGGATTCTTCGCGCCGTATTGTCGAAACGCATGCGCTCTTCGGCCACGATGGGCACTGCAACATCGAGCATCGGCGCCCGCGCTTCATCCCGATCGTCCGCGGCGCCATGGCGCGGCAGCGCGTCGTCGGGCGCGAACATATAGCCTTCGCCGCGCAAGGTCTTGATGTATTGCCGGCCCGTCGGCGACAGTTTCAACGCGGCGCGCAGCCTGAATACGACGACGTCGAGTCCGCGTTCCGTCACGCTGCAATGCCGTCTCAGCATGTTGAGGATACGCACGCGCGACAGCACCTTCATCGGGTTCGACGCGAGCACCACGAGCAGCGCGAATTCCGTGCTGCGCAACGGCACTTCCACGCCTCCACGACTGAGCACGCGGTCGGCAACGTCGACTTCGAAATCGTCGAATGCGATCGGCGCGCGCTCGATATGCATCGGCACATGCGACGGCGGTCCCGAACGCAATGCGTTGCGCACCCGTGCGATCATCTCGCGCGGATCGTGTGGATCGACGACATAGTCGTTCGCGCCGAGCTCGAACGAGAGCACCTTGTCGACGACGTCGTCGGACCGGCTGACGATAATCACAGGCAGGTCGTAGCCAAGCGAACGGATACGCCGCAATGCAGCCAGGCCGTCGACTTCAGGCAAGCCGTGACGCATGACGATCAGCGACGGCACTTCGACCTCCAGGCGCCGTTCCAGCGAGTCGGTGTTGTACAGGACGGACATCTCGATCTTGTGCTGCTGCACATGTGCCCGAAGCATGTCGCGGCTTGCCTGATCAGGCTCGACGACGAGCAGATGGATGGTCATGAAGTATCCGTCCTTCTCCCATTTGAATGGAGGACCATGATAGAGAGCAACTGTGCAGGCAAGACGGTGAAAATTAAGGAGATTGTGTGGAGATCGCCGAACGGTCGTCCGTCGCCGCGCGCGTCGCGTCAAAATAGCGCCGTGGCGGCATATCGATAGCAACTGGCATGCGTGCGGCGCTCGAGCGCTGGCCAAAGCATGCCGACAGGGAAACACAGGGTGGCAAGCATGAAAAGTGGCGACCGTGGGGTCTCGCCATGAGAATCGGCATTACGTCGAAGCTCTTCGTCGCGATTTCGGCGGCGTGCATACTCGTGGCCGTCACGATGGGCGTTGCCGTGCGCTGGAGTTTCGAACAAGGCTTTCTCGGCTATCTGCAGCGCCAGTCGCAAACACATTCCTTGCGCTTGCAGCAGGAACTCGAAGCTGCGTGGGCGAAGCATCGGAGCTGGGATTTCATCAAGGACCCGGTGACGGCAGCGGCCGCGATTCCCGAGGTGATCGACGCAGGCGTGCCGCCTCCCGGTCCGTCCGGCCCGCTCGACATGAACGCGCCGCACGATGGGCCGCCGCCCGACGGCGCGCCGGGCGGCAACGGCGGGGAACCGGGGCCGCCGCCTGGCGACGCGGGCACGCCTCTCGACATGCGCGACATGCGAAGCCCGGGACCGCTGGGCAACCGCCATCCGCCGTTCCGTGTCTACGACACGGACATGCATAGCGTGCTACAAAAGGGACCGCCACCGCCGCCCGATGCCCCGCGCCTGCCGCTGACCGTCGACGGCAAGGTGATAGGCTGGCTGGTCGTCGCCGGGCCCGAAGTGATGTTTCATTCCGCCGACCGGCAATTTCAGGCGCAGCAGGTTCGCGCGACGTGGATCATCGCCGGCTTCGCCGCGTTGCTGGCCGCTGGTGTCGCCATAGTGCTTTCGCGTTTGCTGCTCGCGCCCGTGCGGCGCCTCGTGCTGGCGACGCATCGGCTCGCGAGCGGCGACTATTCGATTCGCGTCCCCGATGCGGGCAGCGATGAACTGCACAATCTCGCCGCCGACTTCAACCGGCTCGCGATCTCGCTCGGCAACGCCGAACGTTCGCGCCGCAATCTGATCGCGGATATTTCGCATGAGTTGCGTACGCCGCTTGCCGTGCTGCGCGGCGAACTCGAAGCAATCGAAGACGGCGTGCGCAAGCCCGACCGCGCGACGCTCGCGTCGCTGCAGGCGGAAGTCGCGCTGCTGAGCCAGTTGATCGACGATCTCTACGAGCTGTCGCTCGCGGACATCGGCGAACTGTCTTTCGAGAAAGTACGGCTCGACGTCGCGCCTATCGTCGAAGCCGCCGCCGAATCGTTCAAGGACAGGCTCGCCGACAAGAAGATCGCGCTGGAAACGGATATCGGCGCCGCGAGCGTCATCATGCTCGGCGACCCGTATCGGCTGACGCAGTTGATGAAGAACCTGCTCGAAAACGCGTTGCGCTATACCGATTCCGGCGGCAAGGTCCGCGTGGCCGTCGCGAAGCACGAGCATGAGATACGGATCGATGTGCAGGATACGCACCCCGCCGTGCCAGAGCCTTTGCTGCCGCATCTGTTCGACCGGCTGTTTCGCGTCGATGCGTCGCGCAGCCGTCAAAGCGGCGGCGCGGGCCTCGGGCTTGCGCTGTGCAAACATATCGTCGGCCAGCATGGCGGCACCATCGACGCATTGCGTTCGCCGCTGGGAGGACTGTGGATCGCGGTCCGGTTCGCTACGTTAGAAACCAAAGATGACTGACTCTTCACTTGCCCGTTCGCCTGCTTCCGTGCTGATCGTCGAAGACGAGCCGAAGCTGTCGGCACTGCTCACCGACTATCTGCGCGCAGAGAACTTCCACACCCAGGTGATCGAAGATGGCCGCGAGGTGATCGCCTCGGTACGTGCGCATCCGCCTTCGCTGATTCTGCTCGATCTGATGCTGCCGGGACGCGGCGGGCTGGAGATCTGCCGCGAGTTGCGGACGTTTTCGGATGTGCCCGTGATCATCCTGACCGCGCGTGTCGATGAAATCGACCGCTTGCTCGGTCTCGAACTCGGCGCCGACGATTACGTGTGCAAGCCGTTCAGCCCGCGTGAAGTCGTGGCGCGCGTGAAGGCGATCCTGCGCCGCATCGAGTCGCTATCGGGCGTGGCGCGCGCCGGCGCGGAATCTGTTTCGAGCGGACTGGCGATCGATCTCGACAGGCATGTCGCATCGCTCGATGGAAAAGACCTCAATCTCACGCCGATTGAAATCAGGCTGCTCGCGCTGTTGCACTCGACGCCCGGCCGCATCTATTCGCGCGATCATCTGCTGCGGCAACTGTATGACGATCATCGGGTCGTCGCCGACCGGACGGTCGACTCGCATGTGAAGAACTTGCGCCGCAAGCTTCAGAATGTCCGCCCGGATCACGACATGATCCGTTCGATTTATGGCGTAGGTTATCGGCTGGACGTCGTGCCGCCCGAGTGCCGCGACGATGGCGATCCAGGTTGATGGATCTTTTCGCCTAGCCTTCGCAGCGGAAGAAATCGATGTTCTGGCCCGATGCGACTGCGCGGCGCAGCCATTCGGGCAAATCGCCCCGGCCATCCCAGACATGGCCTGACGCATCCTGATAGCGGATGGCGCGTGCATTTTTTTCGTCTTCGGCGAACGAGCGTTCCAGCGCGTCGAACGTGATGCCGAATTCGCTCATTCGATTCTGGATCCACGCGATCAGGCGCTCCCGCGCCTGGCCGTCGAGTTTTGCGATTGAAGTAGACATTGCTCGTGCGATTCGAAGTGCGATTCGTAGTGTGGAGAGATCAGCAATCCATTCGTACGGGCGAAACCAGGACTGACGGACTCAATTGCGCCGCCGCGCATCGATGCGAACCACTGAGTCGAACAGCTCCTGGGCTCGTGCCAGTTCGTCGAGCGCACGGTCCAGTTGCGCGACGGCGGCGGCATGCCCGGCCGTTGACGCGGCATCTTCCGGGTCGGCGCGCACGGCGCGAAAAGCCAGATCGACATTGCGTGTCGCTTCGACAAAACGCTGTGCGGCCTGAGCCTGCCTCGATTGCATCATTGCCGACATAAGCATTCCTCCATCTGGATTCGGTTCGGATATTCAGCGTGCGATGCGTGGGGCGCGCCCATTTGCGGTTCGCGCCGATGGCTGTCGATACGAGCCAGCGCTACAAAATGGATTGACTGCGGCATGCTGCCGATTTTCTCTCCGCTCGGTGCGAAGCGCCAGGTCTGATTTGCAACAGCGTGCGGTTTAGTACACAAACACCCGACATTCAGTGTTCCCAGGTTTTATGCGCCGGACGCCTGTTTCTGATCCCCGTCTGTTTATAGGGCGAAGCTGGCCTGCGCGTGCGCCGCGTTGAAGGCCGCCATGGCCTCGACGGGCGGCATGTCGAACAGATCGCGCGTGAAGCCGCGCATGCGCTCCTGCGGCGGCCGGGTGCGCAAACGCCCGACCAGATCGATGAAGGCCGCAAAGTCGCCGTCGCGCGTGGCCTTGTTGACCTCCGCGAAGTCACGCGCCTTGAGCACGACAGGTTGCGCAAGCCGCACGAAATACGGCGCTTCCAGCTCGACGGCGAGTGCGACGGGATAGCGCTTGCCGCTCAGTTCGCTCGCGCGCGATGTGCAATCGACGACGGCCGTGCCTTGCGCGGGACCGAGCGCCTTGCCGGTGCTGACGCTGCGCAGGTGCTCCGGGTAGATGTGCAGCCGCGTCCCCATGCTCAGTTCGGTGGGCGACGAACACACCAGCGCGTAGTGCTGCTCTCTGCGCCGCCCCGAAGGCAACACCGTGCGGCTGACGATGAACGCATGTGGCGGCAGCTGCCGCACCTGGCCCGTACTGTCGATCCACGCATTCCACAGCAGCATGTCTTCGCGCTTGCGCCCGCCTTGCCGCGGCTTGCTCGACGCCGGCGAAAAGAGCGCGAGCAGCGAGCCGGTGCGATGCGCCGCAATCTGCGCGCTATTGCCGAGCGACTGACCGACACCCCACAGAAAACGCCCGCCGCCCAGCCTCCGTTCCCATTCCTTCTGGAGAACGATGCTGGGGAGTTCCTCGCTGGATTCGGTGCCTGTCTTGGTCCAGCAGAACGTGGGCGGTAGGTGCTTCAGTGTCATCAACTTCCTCGGGACTGCCACTCGGCTCGCCGACTTGCGGGCCATTGGCGAAATAGTCAGCCATTCAACAAGCGTTAATGTATAGATATAATGCATGGAATGGAAGCCCCGAAGAGCGATTTTCCCGTACAGGACCTGTTGCGCCGGTTGATGGCGGACATGCGCTCGTCCAGTGAAATTGCACGGCTTTCCGGGGTTAGCCAGCCTACGGTGTCGCGGCTTCGGCTGTCGAAAGGGCGCCGTGTGCGCAAGAGCGTGTCATTCAATAAGCTATGCAGTTTCTATGGCGTGGAAGCGCGCCATGTCGGCGGGCGGGCGACGGGCTACAACGAGTTGCTGCGCAACGCGATCGTCGACGCGTGGGACGGCTCGGAAGAGCACGGCCGCGCGTTGCTTGTGGTGATAAAGGGCTTGAAGGGGTTGAGCGCGAAGGTGGAGTGAGCGGTGCGCTCGCGGGGGTTTGCGGAGGGTTTGGGGCGGGTTTGAAGCGGACGGGCTTCGCGTTCAGTCGAAGCCCGTCGATGGATTGCGGGTGGTTTGCGGGTTTAGAACTGGTCTTCGGACAGCGCGAGGAAGCCCTCGCCGCCCTTCGCGCTCGTGATCGACGCTTCTAGCGCCACCGCCTGCGGCAGCAGATGTTCCGCGAAGAACTGCGCGGTCGCGATCTTCGCGCCGTAGAACGACGGATCCTGCGCGTGTTTCTCTTGCGCTGCGAGCATTGCGCGCGCCATCTGCCAGCCGCCCAGCACAATGCCCGCAAGCTTCAGATACGGCACGCTGCCTGCGAACACTGCATTCGGATCGCTCTTCGTATTCGCGACGACATACGCCACGACCGACTGCAACGCATCATGTCCAAGTGACAAGTGCTTTTGCATCGAATCGAACGCTGCGCCCTTATGCTGCTTCAGTGCTTCGACCGTCTGCGCAATCTGCGCAAGCAGTACTTTTGCAACTGCGCCGCCGTCGCGCACTGTCTTGCGCCCGACGAGATCGTTCGCCTGAATGGCCGTCGTGCCTTCGTAAATCGGCAGGATGCGAGCGTCGCGATAGTACTGTGCCGCGCCCGTTTCCTCGATGAAGCCCATGCCGCCATGCACCTGCACGCCAAGGCTCGCGACATCCACCGATAGCTCCGTGCTCCAGCCCTTCACGATCGGCACCAGGTATTCATAGATCGCCTGATGTTCCGCACGCTTCGCTTCGTCGGGATGGCGATGCGCGAGATCGCTGTGCGACGCCGCGACGTACGCCAATGCGCGCGAGCCTTCCGTGAGCGCGCGCATCGTCGACAGCATGCGACGCACGTCGGGATGCTGAATGATCGATACGGCCTCCTTGGCGGAACCGTCCACTGGCCGGCTCTGCACGCGGTCCTTCGCGTACGCGACGGCCTTCTGGTACGCACGATCCGATATGGCCACGCCCTGCATGCCGACCGCAAACCGCGCCGCGTTCATCATGATGAACATGTATTCGAGGCCGCGATTCTCTTCACCGATCAGGTGACCGATGGCTCCCCCATGATCCCCGAACTGAAGAACGGCCGTCGGACTCGCCTTGATCCCGAGCTTGTGTTCGATCGACACGCAGTGCACGTCGTTGCGCTCACCCAGCGATCCATCCTCATTGACGAGGAACTTCGGCACGACGAACAGCGAAATGCCCTTCACGCCTTCAGGCGCATCCGGCGTGCGTGCGAGCACGAGGTGGACGATGTTGTCCGCCATGTCGTGCTCGCCCCACGTGATGAAAATCTTCGTGCCGAACAGCTTGAAAGAACCATCGCCCTGCGGCTCGGCGCGCGTGCGCACTAGCGCGAGATCGGAGCCGGCTTGCGGCTCGGTGAGATTCATCGTGCCAGTCCATTCGCCCGAGATGAGCTTCGGCACGTAGGTCTGCTTTTGCGCTTCAGTGCCCGCCGTGAGCAGCGCCTCGATCGCGCCATCGGTCAGCAGCGGACACAGCGCGAACGACAGGTTCGACGCGTTAAGCATCTCGATACACGCCGTCGCGATCAGCTTCGGCAGGCCCTGGCCTTCGTATTCGACGGGATGCTGCACGCCCTGCCAGCCGCCCGCGGCGAACTGGCGGAACGCATCGGCGAAACCGGGCGTCGCTGTGACGTGGCCGTCTTTCCAGCTGCTCGGATTCCTGTCGCCTTCGACGTTCAGCGGCGCCAGCACTTCGCCGCACAGCTTCGCGGATTCTTCAAGCACGGCTTGTGCCGTCTCGAGACCCGCTTCCTCGAAGCCGGGCAGCTTCGCGATGTCGTCGATGCCGCTCAATTCCTCGAGCACGAAAAGCATGTCTTTTACGGGGGCGATATAACTCATGGTCGATCTTCCAATCAGGCGTTCAATGGATCACTGCCACGGCGCCCGATAGAAGCGAAGGCCAAGCGGTGACGATACCTGCCGATCGTAACGGTATCTCCGGCGATTCGGCTGTCCAAACCGGCCCGCGTACTGACAAACCTGGCCACATCGAATGGGGGGTAGATCCCACCCACCCGTGGGTTACCCCGCCTGTAAGGGCCGCCGATACGTGCCCGGCGTGCTGCCCGTCCAGTGGCGAAATGCGCGGTGGAAGGCGCTGGGATCGTCGAATCCAATATCGCCGGCGATCACGGCGATCGTGTCCTGCGTGTCCGTGAGGCGCTGGATCGCGATATCGCGCCGCAGCTCGTCCTTGAGCAGCTGAAACGTCGTCTCCTCCGACGACAGACGCCGGCACAGCGTGCGTACCGAGCAATGCAGGCTTTTGGCGGCCTGGTCGATGGTCGGCAGGTCCGGCAGTTCTCCCGCGAGATACTGCCGCACGCGATGGCTGACTCGCTGCTCGCTGAACGTTTCGAAGATCCACTCGCCAGGCGAACGGGCGAGAAATTTGCGCAGATTGCGTTTGCTCTGGCGGATCGGCATGTCGAGAAACGCCGCGCTGCAACGCATCAGCGTCGCGTTGCAGCCGAAACGCACGGGGCCGGAGAAGAAGTAGCGGTGATCGAATGCATGCGGCGGTTGCGGACACGCGAAATCGACCTGCAGCAGCGGGATTTTCTGACCGATCAGCCATGAAGACACACCATGCGCGAGTTTGAGCATCAGTTCCTGGCCGAGCGGGCCGATGCTGCCATACGCAGGGTTAGGACGCAGTTCGACCTGCGCCATCAGGTCGTCGCGGCGCGACTCGATGTGGAAATCGTCGAGCACGATATGAAAGAACTGGCCGAAACGATGCAGCGCGGTTTCGAGGTTGGGTGCGTCGAGCAGACTGAGGCAAAGAAACTTCAGCGTGCCGCTGCGAAACGGGCGACTGAAGATGCCGGGCATTTCGTCGTCGAGTTCGATCGCGAGTGTGCGGTAGAGCATGGAAAACTGTTCTTCCGTCACCCGTGCGCCGGCTGCGCTGCGCAGTTCGGGCGTGATCCCGGCTTGCTCGAGATAGCGCTGCATGACGTCGGGCTGCGCGTCGGCGGCGGCGAGAAAGCCGTTGACGAGGGAGATGGGGACGGTGGCGCTGGGCGCTTGCATGCTTTCGGTTGGTTCGGGGCTGCCCTGGTACGGATGAACGCTTTCCCAGCGCAGTCAGGATAACGTGTTGAGCAATACCATGAAGTTACGCTTTGCACGATAGGTACGGCGAATCTCGTCAAGTTCAGCAGCGAATTGCGCGTCTTCACCGAGTTTGCCCCGCAGCGCGGCGATGGCCTGCACGATTTCGAATGCGTCTTTGTATTGCGCCGCTCCCGTACCTCTTGCAACAGTGCCGGGTAGCAGATTGTGATAAATAACAAGGGCATCGCGCGGATGCGTCACGGCACGCACGGCCGCCATCTGTTGAACTATCTGCGTTGCGACGGGACCGCCGGTAAACGCGTTCCATGCAGCCTCGTTGTCGTGCTCGGCCAGATAGACCTTGACCAGTTCGGTACGCGTCGTCGTGTCCCATATGCTGCGCTTCGCTTTCCCAGCCTCCTCCTTCCCGACGCAATCCCACATGTGTTCGAGCGCGCGCTGCCGCGTCTCGTCATGCTTGCCTGTCGCGGTCGCAACCTTCAGCAGGGCTTTGAACGCGAGGGCGCCGGTGTGGGATACGAAACGCCGCCATGCATATGCATCTGCCTTGTCGACATCACCGCGACTCAGATAGCCATCGATGCAGAACGCCAACAGTTCTGGATCGAAATTCTTTTTTAATTCTTCGATGCCACGTTCTGCCCATGCGAGCCCTTCATCCAAGCGGCCATGGTCCCGGCAAAGCGATGCCACCTGCAGGAATTGATACGAGGTCGACAAGTCTTTCGATTTGATGCGAATCAGTGCGTCGACGTCTCCGTCGAACTCTGCGAGAGCGGCCATCGCGTGAGTGACTTTCGAGCGCCGCGAGTCGTACGCGTAGGCGCTGTTGCTTGTAGCAAGCGCCGGAAGCTCGCTCCATTGTTCGTTGAGCAGTTCCCGATAGATCCGCAACCCCACATCGCCTAACGCCTCGGCGTAAGCCGGAAACACGTCGTGAAACGTGCCCCACTGGCCCTCCAGCTGAAAGCGGAAAAGCCGCTCCGCGAGCTTTTCCGGCTCGGGGCGGGTCCGCTCGCACGCTTCGAGGTGGATGGCCGCGAGTTCGTTGATAGCTGGCAACACATAGCCGTTCGAATCGTCCATTCGCTCCAGGCTGCTCTCAGCCTCGTCAATCGCGAGTTCAGCGAGTTCGACGACGTCGGCCGCATTGGGTCCGTTGAGCCGCGCCCTCAGTACGTCGCGCAACGAAAACAGACCCTCTGAATATTCGGCGACCTCCCGCCAGTCGTGCATCGCGCGCCTGACGCGCGTCGCCTGCCGGACAGCGGATTTCATGCCCGGCAAATCGCTTGCATTAGCCGAACGCGCAGCCAGCAACAGCTTGTCGCGAAGCGCCACGTCACGCTCGACCGCTTCCATCAACCAGGTTCGAAGCGCGTCCGCATCCAGTGACGCCACATATTCGTGAACCTGTTCCGCGTAGGTCTTTCGCTTCTTGCGCGGCTTTTTCGGTTGTGTCTCCTCATCGGGCTGGAACACCTCCGTGCCGGAATTTTCTAGCCAGGACAGCGCGACGGCGACCGCATGCTTGCAAAAGCTCGCGGCCCGGCTTACGGGACAATCGCAGTAGCACGTAAGTCCGCCATATCGAGTGGTCAGCTCGACGTTGTACGGTTCAGTGCCGCGCACGATTGCGCGCACGCCACCGTCTTTCTCCTCGAGGCGCGATACCTTGCCGCCATGGAAATAGGCTTTGCCGCGTGCGAAGGTTTTCTCGTCGCTGCGCGACATAATTTCGGCCAAAGTGAGGACTTCTGCGAGGTTCGCGGATTGAGACATCGGAAAGCTGGCGTAATGGCGAATTCAGATAGGCCGACCCATGATGCAAAGCGGCATGGGGATGACAGAAAGCATAACAGGCGGCCCTGTTGGTTCGGACAGCCGCTTCGTTTATTGGAGCGGGAGCCGCTGCTTGTTATGTTGCAATTTTGCTGGCAGCCAGCATGAAGACGCAAGCCCGCCCCGTGTCCTGTCAGGCAGGTACACACAGCGGCGAACTTCGAAATTTTGGGGAATGTTGGTGGGCCGGGTGGGAGTCGAACCCACGGTGTCCTTTCGGAGGCGGATTATGAGTCCGCTGCCTGCAACCAGCACGGCGTCCGGCCCAACGATGCTTCGCAACGGAAGCTGGAGAAAACCAACAAAAAGACCCGGTCTGAAGGCCGGGCCTGTCTGTCGATTGGCCGACATACTACACGAAAACAGGGCTTCCGGGATCGCTTCGCTGAACAAAGCCATCGGGAAGCCCTGACGTAGTGCCACGTGTTACGGCCAGCAAACAGGTTCGGTCAGTTTCCTTCGAGGAACGACTTCAGCTTGTCCGAGCGGCTCGGGTGACGCAGCTTGCGCAGCGCCTTCGCCTCGATCTGGCGGATACGCTCACGCGTCACGTCGAACTGCTTGCCGACTTCTTCGAGCGTATGGTCCGTGCTCATTTCGATACCGAAACGCATGCGCAGCACCTTCGCCTCGCGCGGCGTCAGCGAATCGAGCACGTCCTTCACGACATCGCGCATGCTGGCGTGCAGCGCGGCGTCGGCCGGCGCGACCGTGTTGTTGTCCTCGATGAAGTCGCCCAGATGCGAATCGTCGTCGTCGCCGATCGGCGTTTCCATCGAGATCGGTTCCTTCGCGATCTTCATGATCTTGCGGATCTTGTCTTCCGGCATCTCCATCTTCTCGGCCAGCGTTGCCGGATCCGGCTCGAGACCGGTTTCCTGCAGAATCTGACGCGAGATGCGGTTCATCTTGTTGATCGTCTCGATCATGTGAACCGGGATACGGATCGTGCGCGCCTGGTCCGCGATCGAACGGGTAATGGCCTGACGGATCCACCACGTTGCGTACGTCGAGAACTTGTAGCCGCGGCGATATTCGAACTTGTCCACGGCCTTCATCAGGCCGATGTTGCCTTCCTGAATAAGATCCAGGAACTGCAGACCACGGTTCGTGTACTTCTTCGCGATCGAGATCACGAGACGCAGGTTCGCCTCGGTCATTTCGCGCTTCGCCTGACGCGCCTTCAGTTCGCCCGCCGCCATCTGGCGATTGGTTTCCTTCAGGTCCTTCAGCGGCAGCACGACACGCGCCTGCAAGTCGAGCAGACGCTGCTGCTGCTCGCGAATGGCCGGCACGTTACGCGACAGGATCGCGCTATACGCGTGATTCTCGGTGACGATCTTGTCGGCCCATTCGAGGTCCGTCTCGCTGCCCGGGAAACGCGCGATGAACTCCGCACGCGGCATGCCGCACTTGTCGACCACCGTGTGCAGGATCTGACGCTCGACCTGACGCACTTCGTCCACCTGCGCGCGCAGCGTGTCGCACAGACGCTCGACCGTACGCGCGGTGAAGCGGATCATCATCAGCTCTTCCTGAATGGTTTCCTGCGCCTTCAGGTAGGACTTCGACTTGTAGCCTTCCTTTTCGAACGCGCGGCGCATCTTGTCGAACCATTCGCTGATCATCGCGAATTTCTCGAGCGACATCCGCTTCAGTTCTTCGAGCTGGGCGGCGTTGGCCGTCGCTTGCGCGGCGCCGTCGTCGTCTTCCTCTTCTTCCTCGTCCGCCTCTGCCTCTTCTTCTTCCTCGTTCTCGATCGCTTCGGCTTCCTGTTCGGAGAAGCCGTCTGTGTCCTCGGCGTTCGTGTCGATCAGGCCGTCGACCAGTTCGTCGATGCGGATCTCTTCATTCGCGACACGCTCGGCCATCGCGAGAATGTCGGCGATCGTGGTCGGGCAGGCGGAGATGGCCATCACCATGTGCTTCAGGCCGTCTTCGATGCGCTTGGCGATTTCGATTTCGCCTTCGCGCGTGAGCAGCTCGACCGTGCCCATTTCGCGCATGTACATACGCACCGGGTCGGTCGTGCGGCCGAATTCGGAATCGACGGTGGACAGCGCGACTTCTGCTTCCTCTTCCACTTCATCATCCGACGAAGCGTTGGGGGCGTTGTCGTTCAGCAGCAGCGTTTCGGCATCGGGCGCCTGTTCGTAGACGGCGACACCCATGTCGTTGAACGTGCTGATGATGCCTTCGATCGCCTCGGTTTCCGTGAAGTTGTCCGGGAGGTGGTCGTTGATTTCGCCGTAGGTCAGGAAGCCACGCTCCTTGCCGAGCTTGATCAGCGCACGCAGCTTCGAGCGGCGCTCTTCGAGCTCCTCGACGGTGCCAGGCTGCGAAGACGCGAACGCGTCCTTGAGCAGCGCCTTCTCCTTTGCGCGGCGGTCGCGTGCCTTGACCTTTTCGACCTTGCCCGTAGCGGGAGTTGCGGCGGCTGCTTCTTCGCTCGGGGATGCGTCGTCATCGACGGATACTTCGTTCAGCTTTTTCGTCATGGAGTTCGCCATACCGGCTGTAGTCTCGACTGCCGGCTGCTGGACGACAGCCGGTTGAACCGTGGATACCAAAGACTCGCGGGGAGCCGCATCGTCCTGCGCGACATCCGCTTCCCTTTCGCTGCTGACTCCCTGCCGCTTCGCGACCGACGCCACCGACTTCGATGTCACCGATGCCGCCCGCGCGGCCGAAACGGTCGAGGCTTTTTTCCGGGCAACCGGCGTAGCAGCGGTTTCGGCAGACTTTTTTGGTACGGAAGGAGCCGACCCGGCTGCGCTGACCCCGGTGGTCGTTTTCGGCTCGTCCGAGCCGCTGCCTGTCGCCTTTTTTCCGCCTGTAGTCTTTACCATTGCAATCGCCTTATATCGCCTTTGCCTGGAGAAAAACAAAACCGCTGAAATCTTTTAATTATAGCATTTGGCCTTTCAGCGCTTCCCTTTCACTGCCCGCGCTGACGCTTCATGTCAGCGCACGTCCTGCTCAATTCCTGATACTCCAGCAACTCCTCCGGGGTGTGCCTCGACTGACGCGACAATTGATCCAGCCGCTCGCTATAAGCGTCGTAACGCATTTTCAGAATGGCCGCTTTCAATTCTTCCCCTGCGAGGCGCTCGTGTTCACGGCGCTCCTCGGCGACCGTCGCGTCTTCGGGATTCTTCAACAGCAGATCCCGAACGTTTTCATCATAGTCCAGAATTTCCCGGAAGATTTCCTCGAAGGTGGGGGCGTTAGCCCCGTTTCGCAACAGGTCCGACAGCAACTGGAATTCGGCCGTGTCGCCCAACCCACGGGCATGCGTCGTCACTTCCTCGAACAGTTCGCCGTGCCGCGTGACCGTCAGCAGCGCCTGCTCTTCCTCTTCGCCGAGCACCGCGACGATGCGCGGGTGCATCACCAGATTGCGCAGCGCCCGCTGCTCGATCCCCGTGACGCTGCGCCGGTCTTTGCGGGCAGGCGCGCTGCGTGCTACGGCGGCGATCCGCGCGTCGACTTCGCATAGCGCGGCCACTTCCTCGAACGGCACGTCGAGCCGGTCGGCGAACATATGCATGATCTGGGCGCGCAACGCGTTGGCGGGCAGCATCTGCAACAGCGGCTTGGCGTCGAACAGCGCCCGCGCGCGGCCTTCCGGCTGGTCCAACTCCTTGCCCGCCAGCACTTCATTCAACAGGAACTGCGACAGCGGCATCGCGCGGCGCACCTGCTCCGCGAAGGCGTCCGTGCCGAATTCGCGGACATAGCTGTCGGGATCGTGCTCGGCAGGCAGAAACAGGAAGCGGATGGTGCGGTTGTCGGCGGCATGCGGCAGGCAGGCGTCGAGCGCGCGGCGTGCCGCGCGCCGCCCGGCCGAATCGCCGTCGAAGCTGAACACCACCGTATCCGTCTGCCGCATCAGTTTCTGCACATGAATCGGCGTGCAGGCAGTGCCTAGCGTCGCAACGGCGTTCTCGAAGCCCAGCTGGGCAAGCGCAACCACGTCCATATACCCTTCGACGACCAGCACGTAACGCTGTTCGCGGATCGCCAGCCGCGCCTCGAACAGGCCGTACAGCTCGCTGCCTTTGTTAAATAAAGGCGTTTCGGGCGAATTCAAATACTTGGGCTCGCCGCCGTCCAGCACGCGTCCGCCAAAACCGATTACCTGGCCTTTCACGTTGCGGATCGGGAACATCACGCGCTCGCGGAAACGGTCGTAGCGGCGGTTCTGACCCTGCGCGTCGGACTTCTCGCTGACGATCACGAGGCCCGCCTCGACGAGCGCATCGTCCCGATAGTTGGGGAATGCCGTTTCGAGGTTCTGCCAGCCATCGGGCGCATAGCCGAGACCGAAGCGCTTGGCGATCTCGCCCGTCAGGCCGCGCTTCTTCAGATATTGGATCGCGTTCGGCGCGCCGCGCAGCTGCGTCTTATAAAAGTCGCTGGCCGTCGTCATCAGGTCGGACAGGGCCGTCGTCACAGCTTTCGAGACGGCGGGCGCATAGCCTTCGCCACCGCCCGCGCCGCCGGCTCCCACGCCGCCGCGCATCGGCGAAGGCTCTTGCGGCACGGTCAGACCGACGGATTGCGCCAGTTCGTTGACGGCTTCCGGAAAGGAAAGCGCCGCGTGCTCCATCAGGAAACCAATGGCCGTGCCATGCGCGCCACAGCCGAAACAATGATAGAACTGCTTAGTCGGACTAACGGTGAACGAAGGGCTCTTCTCGTTGTGAAACGGGCAGAGTCCCATGAAGTTCGCGCCGCCTTTTTTCAGCTGCACATACCGGCCGACCACGTCGACGATATCGACGCGGTTCAGCAGGTCTTGCAGAAAGGAATGCGGGATCACAATGCAGACGCGGCCTTAAAAAGGATGAGGCAAGGGTGCGCAACACACCCGGCCATGCGCGCCGTCCCGGAATGGGGCGCGCGCACGGCGGCAAACGAAACGGGGCTTATGTCGACAGCGCGGCCTTGACCTGCGCGGACACGGCCGTCATGTCGGCCTTGCCGGCGAGCTTCGGCTTGAGCACGCCCATCACCTTGCCCATGTCCTGCGGACCCGCGGCGCCGACCTGCGCGACGGCCGCCTGCACTTCGGCTGCCACTTCCGCGTCCGACAGCTGCGCGGGCATGTAGGCGGCCAACACGTCCAGTTCGGCCTTTTCCTTGTCGACGAGATCGGTGCGGCCAGCCGCTTCGAACTGGGCGATCGAGTCCTTGCGCTGCTTGATCATCTTGTCGACGACGGCTGTCACGGCGGCGTCGTCCAGTTCCACGCGATCGTCGACTTCACGCTGCTTGATGGCAGCGAGCAGCAGACGGATCGTGCCGAGACGCTCGGTTTCGCGCGCGCGCATCGCTGCTTTCATGTCGTCGCTGATTCGGACTTTGAGACTCATCGTTCACCTGAATGCGTGGAGGGTTTGAAATACGGGTGAAGACGCGGCGCAGAGCGCAAAAACCCGCTTGGGATCGTTCCTCAAGCGGGTTAGTGCCAAATACGCGGTGAACCGTGCACCTGGATACGGCCTTGCGGAGCGTGGACCGAAGCGGCCTTCCGCGCCTCCCGGCGTCAGCGGCCACTCAAGCGGCCACATGCGCGGCCGGTTACCGCAAGCGCCGGCATGCTCCCGCGCCGCCACCTTGTGTGAGCCGCCGCTTTCGCTATCGCTCAAGAGACCGTACGAGCGCCGCGACTTCACGTTGAATCAGTAAAACTTCTTGGGCAGTTGCTGGCTGCGCAGGCGCTTGAAAAGGCGCTTCACTGCCGCTGCTTTCTTTCGTTTTCGCTCGGATGTCGGCTTCTCGTAAAACTCGCGAGCACGAAGTTCGGTCAACAGCCCGTTCTTTTCTATCGTGCGTTTGAAGCGGCGCATCGCAACTTCAAAAGGCTCGTTTTCTTTTAAGCGGATCGTCGTCATCTTTCAATAACGGAGCTTGGCAAAGATTGGAAAGTATAGCAGTTGTTTCGCACAATCGTATAAAGGTGTCAAGCCCTGATTTGACGGGCGTCCGGGCCCGTTTTTACGGGCTACCCGATAGCCGCGAATTCCGCTGCCGCCTGCCCGGCAGCCACGCCCGACGCCCACGCCCACTGGAAGTTGTAGCCGCCTAGCCAACCCGTCACGTCGACTGCCTCGCCGATGAAATAGAGGCCTGGCACGCGCGCGCTCATCATGCCCGCCGACGACAGTTCGCGCGTATCGACGCCGCCGCGCGTCACCTCGGCCTTCTTGTAGCCTTCGGTGCCGTTCGGCGTGAGCGACCAGCGCGACAGCGCCTCGCCGACCCGGCGCAGCGACTTGTCGGGCAGATCGGCGAGCCGTGCATCGGCGGGTACGCCGTGGGTCTGCAACCAGACATGCGCGAGGCGTGCGGGCACCCATTCGGCAAGCAGGTTGCCGATCTGGCGCTTGGTCGCGCTTTTCGCGTCGAGCAACGCGGCGACGGCGTCCTGCTCGGGCAGCAGATTGACGTGCACGGGCTCGCCGGGCTGCCAGTAGCTGGAAATCTGCAGCACGCCCGGGCCCGATAACCCGCGATGCGTGAGCAGCAGGTCTTCGACGAACTCGCCGCCCGCTTTCTTCACGCCCGTCGCCAGATGCACTTCCAGCGACACGCCCGACAGCTCCGCAAACGGTTGCCAGTCGGCGGGAGCGAACGTGAGAGGCACGAGCGCCGGGCGCGTGTCGATCAGCTTGTGACCGAACTGCTTCGCGATCCGGTAGCCGAAATCGGTTGCGCCGATTTTGGGAATCGACAGACCGCCCGTCGCGATCACCAGCGCGCGGGCGCGGATCGGGCCGGAGCGTGTGTCCAGCGTGAAGCCGTCGGAATCGGCGTGGCGCACTTGCTCAACGGCGAGCGGCCGGCGCCACGCGATGTTTCCCGCGTCGCATTCGCTCTTGAGCACGTCGATGACGGCATCGCTCGACTGATCGCAGAAGAGTTGTCCCTTGTGCTTCTCGTGCCACGTCACCCGGTACTGCTTGAGCAGCGCCATGAAATCGCGCGGCGTGTAGCGGGCCAGCGCGGAACGACAGAAATGCGGATTCGCCGACAGATAATTGTTCGGCCCGGCGTACAGATTCGTGAAGTTGCAGCGGCCGCCGCCCGAAATGCGGATTTTCTCGGCGAGCCGCGTCGCGTGGTCGATCAGCACGACGCGCCGGCCGAGCTGCCCCGCCACCGATGCGCACATCATGCCCGCCGCGCCCGCGCCGATTACGGCGATATCGAAGGATTCCATGGGGCTGCATTGTAACCGCCACGCCGGGCGCGCCCGGCGGCACCTTGCCTGCGCTGCTATACTTTCAGGTTCCTTTTCTGATGTTTCGGGCGGCACGTCAGGCGCCCGATCGACGGTCGAATCATGCTCGTTCTCGGCATAGAAAGCTCCTGCGACGAAACCGGTCTCGCGCTCTACGACACGGAGCGCGGGCTGCTCGCGCATGCGCTGCATTCGCAGATCGCGATGCATCGCGAATATGGCGGCGTGGTGCCGGAACTGGCTTCGCGCGACCATATCCGGCGTGCGCTGCCGCTGCTCGAAGAGGTGCTGGAGCGCTCGGGCGCCGCGCGCGGCGACATCGACGCGATCGCCTACACGCAGGGCCCGGGGCTCGCGGGCGCGCTGCTGGTCGGCGCGAGTATCGCCAATGCGCTGGCGATGGCGTGGGACAAGCCGACTATCGGCATCCATCATCTGGAAGGGCATTTGCTGTCGCCGCTGCTTGTCGACGAGCCGCCGCCGTTTCCGTTTGTCGCGTTGCTCGTGTCGGGCGGTCATACGCAACTGATGCGCGTCACCGATGTGGGTGTCTACGAGACGCTCGGCGAGACGCTCGACGACGCCGCCGGTGAAGCCTTCGATAAGACCGCGAAGCTGCTTGGACTCGGCTATCCGGGCGGGCCGGAAGTGTCGCGTCTCGCTGAATTCGGCACGCCGGGCGCTGTCGTGCTGCCGCGTCCGATGCTGCATTCCGGTGACCTGGATTTCAGTTTCAGCGGGCTGAAGACGGCTGTGCTGACGCATGTCAAGAAGCTTGGCAGCAATGTGTGCGAGCAGGCTAAGGCTGATCTGGCGCGTGGTTTTGTCGACGCGGCCGTCGATGTGCTGGCTGCGAAATCGCTCGCGGCGCTGAAGAAGACCAAGCTCAAGCGGCTTGTTGTCGCGGGTGGTGTTGGCGCGAACCGGCAGTTGCGTGAGGCTCTCTCGGCTGCCGCGAAGATGCGCGGGTTTCATGTGCACTATCCTGACCTCTCGCTGTGCACTGATAACGGCGCGATGATTGCGCTCGCCGGCGCGCTTCGGCTGGAACGCTGGCCCGCGCAGGCTGGTAATGACTATGCTTTTACCGTGAAGCCACGGTGGGATTTGGCTTCTCTCGCGAGGTGAGTTTTTTTAGTCTGCCGGTGGCATATGCGTTCGCATTGGCCAATTTGGTTGTTCTAGCCCTTCCGCTGGCATCCGCGTTTCGCCTTCGTGCTCCAAGCGTCGCCCCTGTGCGGGGCGGCACCTACTTTTCTTTGCCGCCGCAAAGAAAAGTAGGCAAAAGAAAGCGGCTAACACCGCCAATTCTTCTTCCTGCCTGAGGGCTCCCAAAGGGTCTTACGCTTCACGCGGCGACCACGTGACCCACGTTCGTTGCCAGCGCTCTTGCGGTGCGCCTCACCCGCTTCACGCACCCGCGTTGCAGCACCCCGCGCCAGATATTCCACGGCCGCCCAGGTGGCAAACTGTGTGTAGGCCGTAGCAACTCACACGCCTCACTTCGAACTGATAGCGCACGCGTTCCGCCCTGTAAGAGCGCCAAGCTATACGACGCGACAACCTACACACAGTTTGCCACCTGGGCGGCACATACCATTCGCTGCCGCTTGCCCGTGCAGGGGTATTTGAAGCGGATGAGGCGCTCATACAAAGCGTTGGCAACGCGGGCGGACAGATACGTTGCCGTGTGAAGCATAGGACCATTGGGGGGCCCTCAGGCAAGAAGAAATGTTGGCGGTGTTAGCCGCTTTCTTTTGCCTACTTTTCTTTGCGGCGGCAAAGAAAAGTAGGTGCCGCCCCGCACAGGGGCAACGCGTGAAGCGCGAAGGCAAAACGCGGATGCCAGCAAAAACACCAGCAAACCCAACAGCCGTCGCAGACAAAAAAAACCTTAAGCCCTCTTCTCAATCACAGCATAAGCCGAATGATTATGAATAGACTCGAAGTTCTCCGCTTCGAGCACATACGCAACGATCCGCTTATCAGCATTCAACCGCTGCGCGACATCGCGCACCAGGTCTTCAACGAACTTCGGGTTCTCGTAAGCGCGTTCGGTAACGAACTTCTCATCAGGCCGCTTGAGCAACCCCCACAACTCACACGAAGCCTCTTCTTCCGCGATACGGATCAAATCCTCGACGGGCACGTCCTCGATCAACTCAGCGTTAATCGTCACATGCGAGCGCTGATTATGCGCGCCATACTGCGAGATCTTCTTCGAACACGGGCACAGGCTGGTGACAGGCACCAGAACCTTAAGAAACAACCGCGTGGCGCCATCGCGCGAATCGGCCGTCAACGTCACTTCGTAGTCCAGCAGACTTTGCACGCCCGACACAGGCGCCGTCTTGTTGACGAAATACGGAAACGACACCTCGATACGGCCCGCAGGCGCTTCAAGCTTCTCGAGCATCGCCGCAAGCATCGCGCGAAACGCAGCAGAATCCAACGGCGTCTTGTTCTCCTCAAGCAACGCGACGAACCGCGACATATGCGTGCCCTTCACCTCGGCGGGCAAATGAACATCGAGATTCCACGTACCGATAGTCGGCTGCACGCTGCCGTCCGGCGTGCGAACCGTCAACGGATGACGCACCGCCTTCACGCCGACCCGCTGAATCGGAATCTGGCGGGTGTCAACCGTGCTCTGCACGTCAGGCATCACGAAGGCGGGGTTCATCTGGTTCATGTTCTTGTCCTCAACTGGCAGCGCGAATCGACGCGCAAAATGACAACCGCCGGCTTGCGCCGGCGGAGCCCGGCGGGTACGCGACCCGCCGATTCATATTGGAGTAGATGCAACGAGCCGCCTTTTTGTTCCGGCGGCCCGCTATGTTAAGCGACGCGTTTGACCGACTTGCCGCTCGCGTGCTCCACAAATCGCTCGCGGATGGACTTCGCGATGCCCGCAGCATCCAGGCCACACGACGCCAGCAGCTTCGCCGGATCTCCGTGATCGATGAAGCGATCGGGAAGGCCCAATTGTAGTACGGGTCGGATAACCCCACTCTCCATCATGGCTTCCACGCACGCCGAACCCGCGCCGCCCATCACACAGCCTTCTTCAACGGTGACGATGGCGTCGTGCGTCTCGGCCAGCTCGCGCACCAGATCGGCGTCGATAGGCTTCACGAAGCGCATGTTGGCGACCGTCGCGTCCAGCTGCTCCGCTGCCGCGAGCGAAGGCGCAACCATCGTGCCGAACGCGAGAATCGCGATGCGCTTGCCGGCCGGCTGCGTCGATTGGCGGCGGACTTCGCCCTTGCCGAGCGGAAGCGCGGCCATCTGCTTGACCGTCGCAACGCCAGTGCCCGCGCCGCGCGGATAGCGCACGGCCGTCGGGTTCGGCTGCTGCAGCGCTGTGTACAGCATCTGGCGACACTCGTTCTCATCCGACGCCGCCATCACCGTCATGTTCGGGATGCAGCGCAGGAACGCGAGATCGTATGCGCCCGCGTGCGTCGCGCCGTCCGCGCCGACGAGGCCCGCGCGATCGATTGCGAACACAACGGGCAGATTCTGCAACGCGACGTCATGGATCAGCTGGTCATACCCGCGTTGCAGGAACGTCGAGTAGATCGCAACGACGGGCTTGAGCCCTTCCGTCGCCAGGCCGCCCGCGAACGTCACGGCATGCTGCTCGGCAATGCCGACGTCGTAGTAGCGATCCGGGAAACGCTTCTCGAATTCGACCATGCCCGAGCCTTCGCGCATCGCCGGCGTAATGCCGACCACGCGCGAATCCAGCTCGGCCGCGTCGCACAGCCATTCGCCGAACACTTGCGTGTAGGTCTTCTTGGCGGGCGTCGTCGAAGGCTTGATGCCTTCGGCCGGGTTGAACTTGCCGGGGCCGTGATACAGAACCGGGTCGGCTTCCGCCAGCTTGTAGCCCTGGCCTTTCTTCGTCACGACGTGCAGGAATTGCGGACCGCGCAGTTCCCGGATGTTCTGCAGCGTCGGGATCAGCGAGTCGAGATCGTGACCGTCGATCGGGCCGATGTAGTTGAAGCCGAACTCTTCGAACAACGTAGCCGGAACGATCATGCCCTTCGCGTGCTCTTCGAGCTTGCGCGCGAGGTCGAGCACGGGCGGCGCGTGGCGCAGCACGCGTTCGACGCCGGCGCGCGCGGCCGCGTAGAAGCGGCCCGACATCAGGCGCGCGAGATGGCGATTCAGCGCGCCGACGGGCGGCGAAATTGACATGTCGTTGTCGTTGAGGATGACGAGCAGCGGCACGTCGTCTTCGACGCCGGCATTGTTCATCGCCTCGAAGGCCATGCCTGCCGTCATCGCGCCGTCGCCGATCACTGCGATCGCAAAGCGGTCTTCGCCGCGCAGCTTGCTGCCGATCGCCATGCCGAGTGCCGCCGAGATCGACGTGCTCGAATGCGCGGTGCCGAACGTGTCGTACTGCGACTCGTCGCGCTTCGGAAAGCCCGAGATGCCGCCCAACTGACGCAGCGAGTGCATCTGGTCGCGGCGGCCCGTCAGAATCTTGTGGGGGTAGGTCTGATGACCCACGTCCCAGACGATGCGGTCGCGCGGCGTGTCGAACACGTAGTGCAGCGCGATCGTCAGTTCGACCGTGCCGAGGTTGGACGACAGGTGGCCGCCCGTCTGCGACACGCTGTCGAGCACGAAGGCACGCAACTCGTCGGCAAGCGGTTGCAACTGGCGGCGATCAAGGCGGCGCAGGTCCGCGGGGTCGTCAATGGTTTTCAGCAAGTCGTACATCGTCGTTCCATTGTAGGAAAACTTACGCGCCCGCACTTCGTTCGCGCACACCCGAGAAGTCTTGTGCGGGCGGCGGGCTTTCGCGTTACAGCTACATCAGCTGACCCGGTTCACCACGAGGTCAGCCAACTCGGCGAGCCGCTGCGCGCGGGCGCCAAAAGGTGCAAGCGCCTGGTGCGCGTCGCTGCGCAGCTGCGCTGCCAGCGCGCGCGAAGCGTCGAGCCCGATGATCGACACGTAGGTCGGCTTGCCGTCCTTCGCGTCCTTTCCAGCCGTTTTGCCGAGCGTCGCGGAATCGGTCGTGACGTCGAGAATATCGTCGACGACCTGAAACGCGAGACCCACAGCCGCCGAATAGGCGTCCAGTGACTGCAGCGCCTTGGCGTCGGGACCGCCGTTCTCGATCTGGCCTGTCAATGCGCCCATCCGCACGGCTGCGCGCAGCAACGCGCCCGTCTTCAGACGGTGCATCGTTTCGAGCTGCGGGCGCGTCAGCGTGTGACCGACGCTCGCCAGATCGATCGCCTGGCCGCCCGCCATGCCGATCGAGCCGCTCGCGAGCGCCAGTTCGCGCACCAGCGCGGCCTGCTGCGCGGGTGCGAGCACATCCGATGTCAGCGCAACGAAAGCTTGCGACTGCAGCGCGTCACCGACCAGCAGTGCCGTCGCTTCGTCATATTTGACGTGTACCGTGGGCTTGCCGCGGCGCAGTTCGTCGTCGTCCATGCAGGGCATGTCATCGTGCACGAGCGAATAGACGTGGATCATCTCCAGCGCCGCCGATGCCGCGTCGAGGCACTCGGCCTTCGCGCCCGTCAGCTCGCCCGCCGCGTGGCACAGCAGCGGGCGCACCCGCTTGCCGCCGCCCAGCACGGCGTAGCGCATGGCTTCATGCAGCCGGGCGGGCTCGGTCGAGTCCGCCGGCAAATATTGCTCGAGTGCGCCCTCTACCCGGTCCAGCACCGAGCGCATCCATTGTTCGAAGGTCATAGATCGTCTCCGCTGTCGGCAGCGGTTGTACCTGCTGTGTTCACGGGAAGCGGCTTGAGCGTTTCGCCATCGAGGACGCGCACCTGCTGCTCCACCTTTTCGAGTTGCTGCTGGCAGAACGCCACGAGCACGGCGCCGCGCCGGTAAGCCGCAAGCGACTCTTCCAGACTGAGGCTGCCGCCCTCCATGCGCCCAACGAGCCCCTCCAGCTCCGCCAGCGCTGCCTCGTAGCTCTCCGGCAGCGGTGAATTGTCGGAACCTTCGGTGCTGGTGGGGGACAAACCAGCCGTATCCGTGGAAGCCGTCTTCGCCATGAATCGTCGCAAAATTAAAACAAGTCGGACATTCTACGGCAAAAGCGAGATTTTCGACCTGTGAGCCCACCAATGGGTATCGGCACGGCCGTTGCGCAACACTTTAGACGATAGAAATAAATCCAACGTTTGCGTGGCGAAATCGCGAGCTTCCCCGACATTTTTAACCCAAATCAGGTACTTAAGCGCCCCAAGGAGGGGGAAACGGGTATAATCGCGGGCTCCCTAAATCGAATCTTCGATGGTTGGGTTGTTCACTGCTTTCACGTCTTCATCGGGAGTGGGAATGTCCAATCTGAGCAATGCATTGCAGCTCAAGGCTATTCACAGCCAGCTGCCAGTCACGGCTTACTTTGACCCGGCGCTCCACGAGCGCGAACTCGAAACCCTTTTCAAGAAAGGTCCTCGCTACGTCGGGCACGAACTCATGGTTCCCGAAGCGGGTAACTATTTTGCCTTGCCTAGCGAACGCGAGGGGCGCGTGCTCGTCCGCAACCAGCAGTCGCAGATCGAACTGCTGTCGAACGTGTGCCGCCACCGTCAGGCGATCATGCTGAACGGCCGCGGGCAGACGGAGAACATCGTCTGTCCCCTGCATCGCTGGACCTACGACCTGAACGGCCAGTTGCTCGGCGCGCCGCATTTCGCCGACAACCCCTGCCTGAATCTCGGCGCCACTCCGCTGCAAAGCTGGAACGGCCTGCTGTTCGAAACGCAGGGCCGCGACGTCGCGAAAGACCTGTCACGTCTCGGCACGGCGAAGCACTTCGACTTCACGGACTACATGTTCGATCACGTCGAAGTGCACGAGTGCGACTACAACTGGAAGACCTTCATCGAGGTCTATCTGGAGGACTATCACGTCGTGCCGTTCCACCCGGGCCTCGGCAGCTTCGTCAACTGCGACGATCTGAAGTGGGAGTTCGGCGACTGGTACAGCGTGCAGACGGTCGGCGTGCACAACCAGCTCGCACGTCCGGGCAGCCCGACGTATCGTAAGTGGCACGATGAAGTGCTGCGCTACCGCGACGGCAAGATGCCCGAGTTCGGCGCGATCTGGATGGTGTACTACCCGGGCATCATGGTCGAGTGGTATCCGCATGTGCTCGTCGTGTCATGGCTGATTCCGCGCGGACCGCAGAAGACGACGAACGTCGTCGAGTTCTATTACCCTGAGGAAATCGCGCTGTTCGAGCGCGACTTCGTCGAAGCGGAGCGCGCCGCGTACATGGAAACGGCGCGCGAAGACGACGAAATCGCCGAACGCATGGACGCCGGACGCCGCGCGCTGCTGGATCGCGGCGAATCGCAGGTCGGTCCGTATCAGAGCCCGATGGAAGACGGCATGCAGCACTTCCACGAGTTCCTGCGCCGCGAGCTCGGCACGGTCTGATCGAGCCGCCGCGAGCGGCATCTACGGCTTCATACAAGGAATGACGGGCTTCGGCCCGTCATTTTTGTTTAGACTAGAGATATCGTTCGGCGCTGCCGAAGTCAGTCTCTCAGGAGCCGTCATGCCACACACTCACTACACCACGCTGATCTCCGCAGGCAATCTCGCCGAACGTCTGGCCGCCGCGCCGGGCAGCGTGTTCATCGTCGATTGCCGTTTCGATCTCGCCGATACCGACTCCGGCGAAAAAGCCTACGCGGCGGCCCATCTGCCGCAAGCGCACTATCTGCACCTCGACCGCGATCTGTCCGGACCGAAGACGGGCAGCAACGGACGTCATCCGTTGCCGGACCGTCAGAAGCTGGTCGAGCGTCTGGGCGCACTCGGCCTCAAGCAAGGCCAGCAAGTGGTCGCGTACGACGCGCAAGGCGGCATGTACGCCGCGCGTCTGTGGTGGCTGCTGCGCTGGCTGGGTCACGATTCCGTCGCGCTGCTCGACGGCGGGCTGCAGGCGTGGGAAGCGGCCGGCCACCCGCTGACGCAGGACGCGCCGCCCCAGACGAGCGGCGACTTCAAGGCGGGCGCGCCGCTGGCCGTGACCGTCGATGCGCAGGCCGTGGAACGCAACATCGGCACGAAGGAACGCGTGGTGATCGACGCGCGTGCCGCTGACCGCTATCGCGGCGAGAACGAAACGCTGGATCGCGTGGGCGGCCACATTCCGGGCGCGCGCAACCGCTTCTTCAAGGACAACCTGACCGCGGACGGCCGCTTCAAGTCCGCGCACACGCTGCGCGACGACTTCAACGCGGTAATTCCCGCAGGCGTGTCCGCCGAGCATGTGGTGCTGCAATGCGGCTCGGGTGTCACCGCTTGCCACAACGCGCTGGCCATGGAAATCGCCGGGCTGCATGGCGCGGCGCTGTATGCCGGGTCGTGGAGCGAATGGAGTTCGGATACGTCGCGGCCTGTGGCGACGGGACCGAATCCGTAACCGCTTTTTGTCTGCGCTGCCGACGATCGCCGGCGGCGCAGACGCGAGCCAAAACTCAACCGACGCCGTGCGCCTTGAACCACGTAAGCGTGCGGCGCCAGCCGTCTTCGGCATCGGCTTGCTTGTAACTCGGCCGATAATCCGCAAAGAACGCATGCCCCGCGTCGTCATACACGACGAACTCCGAGCCGCGCCCCGCCTGCGGCCCCTGCGCGATCGCCTGCTTCATCTTGTCGAGCGAGTCCTGCGGGATGCTCTGGTCCTGCCGACCATATAGCCCCAGCACGGGCACCTGCAGATCCGACACGCGGTCGATCGGATTGGCAGGCGTGATCGGCGTCTGATTGCCGGCCACCCGCCCATACCACGCCACCCCCGCCTTCAACCGCGGATTGTGCTCCGCATAGAGCCACGCGATGCGCCCGCCCCAGCAGAAACCGTTGATGCCGATCTTGTTCACGTCGCCGCCATGCTCGCCCGCCCATTTGAAGGTCGCGTCGAGGTCTGCCATCGCCTGTGAATCGGGCACCTTGCTGAGAACCTGCTCGTTCAATTGCTGGATCGTCGGATACGCGTTCGGGTCGCCCTGCCGCACGAAGAGGTTGGGCGCGATCGCAAGATAGCCAAGCTTGGCGAAGCGCCGGCAGACATCGGCGATATGTTCGTGCACGCCGAACGCCTCGTGAACCACGATGATCACGGGCAGATGCGTCTTGCCCTTCGGCTGCGCCCGATAAGCGGGCACCAGCGTATCGCCCGACTTGATGCCGACTTCGCCCGCCTCGAGGCCTTCGCTGTCCGTATGGATCGTCTGCGCGGACACGGGCAGCACGCACGCTGCGAAACCAGTGCCGAGCGCCGCCTTGATGAAGGTGCGCCGGTCGAAGGGAACATGGGGAACGAGACTGTCGACTTCTGGCTTCAACATGCTGTGCTCCTCTTTTGGAATGGGTGGACGGCAAGGAGCCAACAGGATACGCGCAAAGCGCATCCTGTTGCAGAAGCATCGATATCGATCAGCGAAGGTTCAATAAAGGTTCAGTGCAGCTTGACGCGCGGCAGCGTCGTCCGCCGCAGCCAGTGCGCGAAGGTATCGAGCACCATGCGCGCATAGCCGTGCAGCGCGGCGATATGCAGCCGGTACAGCGACATGTACATGAAGCGCGCAAACAGCCCTTCGATCAGCATATTGCCGCCGATCACGCCGCCCATCAGATTGCCCACGGCGCTGAAGTGCCCGAGCGACACCAGCGAGCCGAAGTCGCGATACGTGAACTCCGGCAGCGGCCGGCCTTCGAGCCGGTTGCCAAGCGCCCGCAGCAGGAAGCTCGCCTGCTGGTGCGCGGCCTGCGCGCGCGGCGGCACGTTGCGTTCGTTGCCAGGCCACGCACACGCGGCACAATCGCCGAGCGCGAAGACGTTGTCATCGATCATGGTCTGCAGCGTGGGGCGCACTTCGAGCTGGCCAAGCCGGTTCACGGGCAGGCCGTCGAGCTGGCTCAGCACGGCTGGCGCCTTGATGCCCGCCGCCCACACGGTCAGATCGGCGCGCACCGTCTTGCCGCTTGCCGTGCGCACGACGCCTGGCGCGACTTCCGCCACCGTCTCGCCGACCATCAGCTTCACACCGAGCTTTTGCAGCAGCTCGGACGTGGCCGTCGATACGCGTTCCTGAAGCGCCGGCAGAATGCGCGGCCCGGCCTCGATCAGCACGATGCCGACATCGTGGCGCGGATCGAGCTTGTGCAGCCCATAGGCTGACAGCACCTGCGCCGTATTGCGCAGTTCCGCCGACAATTCGACGCCCGTCGCGCCGCCGCCGACAATCGCGACCTGGATGCGCGGCTCCGTCGACGTCGTGCCGGGATTCGTTTCGACGGGTTCGTGCGCCTGATGCTCGGCGCGCATGCAGGCGGCGATCAGGCGCTTGCGGAAGCGTTCGGCCTGGTGAACGGTATCGAGCGCGAGTGAATATTCAGGCGCGCCCTTGACGCCGAAGAAATGCGTCGTACTGCCGATCGCAATCACCAGCGTGTCGTATTCGAGAACCCGTTCGGGGAGCAGTTCGGCGCCGTCGTCGTCGAGCACGCGGCCAAGTCTGATGGACTTCGCCGTGCGGTCGAGCGCCACCAGTTCGCCCTGCTGGAATTCGAAGCCATGCCAGCGCGCCTGCGCCGCATATTCGAGTTCCTGCGTGAACGGGTCCATGCTGCCCGCCGCCACCTCGTGCAGCAGCGGCTTCCAGATATGAGTCGGATTACGATCGACCAGCGCCACCTGCGCGCGCGGCTCACCGCCGCGCTTTCTGCGCGCATAGCGATCGCCGAGCCGTGTCGCCAGCTCCAGGCCTCCCGCGCCTCCACCTACGACGACAAAACGATGCATCAGAACTCTCCGTATTGACCGATAAAGCCGTGCGTCGATGCGGCGCGCGTGCGGCCGCTGTGTAATCGCGTAGTGTCGATTGTCGGCGAGCAATGGGACAAGTCACAAGCCTGTCAAAACATAACTGTGACATGCGAGCGACGTTATCCCATTGACCTGAAGAAGCAACAATGTTGTGTCAGTGTGGCATGAAAAGCATGACTGACATGTCAGTGCGCCCTCCCAAGCCTCGATGTGCGCTCAGTGCGCTTCCTCCCAGTTTGCGCCCGCGCCCACGTCGGCGACGAGCGGCACCTTCAGTTGCGCGACGCCGCACATCAGTTCCGGCAAGCGCTTACGTACGTCGGATAGTTCGTCGTCCGGCACTTCGAGAATCAGTTCATCGTGCACCTGCATGATCATGCGCGTGCCGATGCCCGACTCCTCGATCCACTTCTGCACCGCGATCATCGACATCTTGATCAGATCGGCGGCCGTGCCTTGCATCGGCGCGTTGATCGCGGCGCGCTCCGCCGCCTGACGGCGTGGGCCGTTGCCGCCGTTGATCTCGGGCAGCCACAGCCGGCGGCCGAACACGGTTTCGACGTAGCCCTTCATCTTGGCGCTCGTCCGCGTGTTCTCCATATACGCGGCGACGCCAGGATAGCGCGCGAAATAGCGGTCGATATACAGCTTCGCCGCATCGCGCGTGATGCCGAGATTCGACGCGAGACCGAACGAGCTCATGCCGTAGATCAGGCCGAAGTTGATGACCTTCGCGATACGCCGCTGATCGTTCGATACTTCGAGCGGCGTCACGCTGAACACTTCGGATGCCGTGGCGCGGTGAATGTCCTCGCCCTGCTTGAACGCGCGCAGCAGCGCTTCGTCGCCCGAGATATGCGCCATGATGCGCAGCTCGATCTGCGAATAGTCCGCCGACACCAGCTTGTGTCCCGGCGGCGCGATGAACGCCTCGCGAATCCGGCGGCCTTCGCCCGTGCGTACGGGAATGTTCTGCAGATTCGGATCGTTCGATGCAAGGCGCCCCGTCACCGCAACGGCTTGTGCATAGTTCGTATGCACGCGGCCCGTGGCGGCGTTGACCATGCGCGGCAGCTTGTCGGTGTACGTCGACTTGAGCTTCGACAGGCCGCGATGTTCGAGCAGGACCTTTGGCAGCGGATAGTCTTCCGCGAGTTTTTGCAGCACCTCTTCGTCAGTAGACGGCGCGCCGCTCGGCGTTTTCTTGATGACGGGCAATTCGAGCTTCTCGAAGAAGATCTGGCCGATCTGTTTCGGCGAGCCGAGATTGAATTCGCCGCCTGCGAATTCGTACGCCTGTTTTTCGAGTTCGACCAGACGCGTTGCGATCTCGTTGCTTTGCACGCGCAGCTTTTCGGCATCGATCAAGACGCCGTTGCGCTCCATCTTGCGCAGCACGCGCGAGGTCGGCACTTCGATGTCGCGGTACACGTGATCGAGCTGCGCTTCCGCGGCGACCTGCGGATACAGCGTCTGATGCAAACGCAACGTGATGTCGGCGTCTTCGGCGGCGTATTCGGCGGCCTTGTCGAGCGCGACTTCGTCGAAGCCGATCTGCGATGCGCCCCTGCCCGCGACGTCTTCGTACTTGATCGTCTTCAGTCCGAGGTGACGCAGCGCGAGGTTGTCCATGTCATGCGGACGATGCGATTCGAGTACGTACGACTGCAGCAGCGTGTCGTGCTCGATGCCGTCCATCACGATGCCGTAGTTCGCGAGCACCTGCTCGTCGTACTTCAGATGCTGGCCAACCTTCTTTTTGTCCGCGCTCTCGAGCCAGGGCTTGAGCTTCGCGAGCACTTCGTCGCGCGGCAATTGCACGGGCGCATCCGGCCCGCGATGCGCAAGCGGTATATACGCGGCCTTGCCCGCTTCGACCGAGATCGAGATGCCGACGATCTGCGCCGTCATCGGATCGAGCGACGTGGTTTCGGTATCGAACGAAGTAATGTCAGCCGCGTTGATCTTGTCGAGCCACGCGTCGAACTGCTCCCACGTCTGCACGGTGTCGTACTCGTGCTCGCCATCGACAGTCGGCGCGGGCGGCACGTCCGTCTCGGGCCCTTCGACGGCATCAGCAATTTCCACTTCACGCAGCCACGTCTTGAAGCCGCTGCGTGTGAACACGTCGCGCAGTTCTTCGCGCGATTCGGGGCGAGTAGCAAGCGTTTCTTCGAACGAGTTGATCTGTTCCGTCAGATCGCAATCCGTATCCACCGTGACGAGCTTGCGCGCCATCGGCAGGAAATCGAGCGCGCGTCGCAGATTGTCTCCTACCGCACCTTTGATTTCATCCGCGTGTGCGACGATGCCATCGAGGGTTTCAAATTGCGTGAGCCATTTGATCGCGGTTTTCGGGCCGCATTTTTCGACGCCTGGTACGTTGTCGACGGTATCGCCGATCAGCGACAGATAGTCGACGATGCGCTCGGGCGGTACGCCGAACTTGCCCACGACGCCTTCGCGGTCGAGCTTCTCGTTCGTCATCGTATTGATGAGGGTGACATGATCCGTCACGAGCTGCGCCAGATCCTTGTCCCCAGTGGATACGATCACGTTCATGCCGCGCGCCTCGGCCCGCTTCGCGAGCGTGCCGATCACGTCGTCGGCCTCGACGCCTTCGATCATCAGGAGCGGCCAGCCGAGCGAACGCACAGCGACGTGAATCGGTTCGATCTGCTTCGAGAGATCGTCGGGCATCGACGCACGGTTCGCCTTGTATTGCGGATACCAGTCGTCGCGAAACGTCTTGCCTTTGGCATCGAACACGCACGCGCTATACTCTGCCGTAACCTCCTTGCGCATACGACGGAGCATGTTGATGATCCCGTAGAGCGCTCCCGTTGGCGCACCATCGGGACCGCGCAAATCAGGCATCGCATGGTAGGCCCGGTACAGATAACTCGAACCGTCAACCAATAGCAGGGTCTTACCTTCCAGGTTCTGTTCTTCAGGCATTATGACTAAGAGAAAAGTGATTCCGAGTCTGCGATCGCTCGCAGATCAAGAGCGCGCAACAGCCAAGAAGGCCCGCGCATCGTGGCAGATGTTCACGATTATGGCAGAGTTTATCGAGGCGACCGAGTACCTGTCGGAGATCCGCCCGGCCGTGAGCATCTATGGTTCGGCGCGTCTGAAACCGAACTCGCCTTACTACAAACTGGCCACGCAGATCGCGCGCAAACTGTCCGACGCGGGCTTTGCCGTGATCTCCGGCGGCGGCCCCGGCATCATGGAAGCGGCCAACAAGGGCGCGCATGCGGGCAAGGCGCCGTCGGTCGGCCTGAACATCGAGTTGCCGCATGAGCAGTCGGGCAACCAGTGGCAGGACATCTCGCTGCGCTTCCGTCACTTCTTCACGCGCAAGGTCACGTTCGTGAAGAACTCGGATGCCGTCATCGTGATGCCGGGTGGATTCGGCACGCTCGACGAACTGGCCGAAGTGCTCACGCTGATTCAAACCAAGAAGTCGCGGCACGTGCCTATCATTCTTGTCGGCGCGGAGTTCTGGAAGGGACTGCTGGGCTGGTTCGAATCGCAACTGGTGCCGATGGGCCTCATCAATCCCGGCGACATGAACCTGATGCAGGTGATCGACGATCCCGACCAGGTGCTCGAAGCGGTGCTCGCGTTCTATGAAGAGCGCGAGGAACAACCCGAACAACAGCCGAAGTCGGACGAAGACCGGATGTTCTATCTGTGAGCTTCTGACGCGATTGCGTCGCGGATGCGTGCTGTATAGAAGACGCGTCCGCGATGCGCGCTATCGCGTCACGACGCGCGGCTTCCCTCGTGCTTTGTCTTGCGCGTTGTCTTGCTTCATTTCCTTCGCCTGCGCTTCGAGCCAACGGCAGAACTGCTCGACGAGCGGCGCATTCGCCACCTCGCGCCGCGCGACCCACCAGTAACCGCGCGCATCGATGCGCGGTCCTTCCAGCGGCGTGACCAGCCGGCCTGACGCGAGTTCGTCATCGAGCAGCGGCATTGGACCGAGCGCGACGCCCAGCCCATCGACGGCCGCTTGCAAGGCCAGATAGAAATGGTCGAACGACTGTTTCTTGCGGCACTTCGCCTTGACGCCCGCTGCCTGCAACCAGTGATGCCACGCGTCCGGCCGCGTATCCGAATGCAGCAGCACATGGCGCGCGAGATCGTCGGCGGTGTGGATGGGCAGGCGTTGCAGCAGCGCCGGACTGCACACGGGAATCTCGCTTTCGTCGAGGAACTGACCGCTCGCGCAATTCGGCCAGTGCGCGGGCCCGCGCCGCACGGCGACGTCGAAACTGTCGAGCATCTCCACAGGCTCGTTCGATGTCGCGAGCCTCAGCTCGACGTTCGGCGCCATCCGCTGAAACTGCGACAGACGCGGCAACAGCCACTTCATCGCGAACGTGGGCAGCGCATTCACGCGCAGCACATGCACGACGCCCGTGTCGCGCAACTGGTCGGTCGCGGTAGCGATGCTGTCGAACGCGTCCTGCACCTTCGACAGATAACGCCGGCCATCTTCCGTGAGCCGCACGCGCTTGCCGTTGCGATGAAACACCTGCACACCGACCCACGCCTCGAACGCAGCCACCTGCCGGCTGATTGCACCGTGCGTCACATGGAGTTCATCGGCGGCTGCCGTGAAGCTGTTGTGCCGGGCCGCGGCCTCGAAGGCGCGCAGCGCCGGAAAAGGGGGAAGCTTGCGGTTCATCCTTGTGATTCTAGATCACAAAGACTTGCCCAAGAAATCGTTTTGAGCGATCGGCAAACGGCGTTAACCTTCACGGCTTGTACTGGATAGTGAACGTCATGGATCAGCACCCCGACGCGCCGGAGCACGCGCCCGCTCCGACCACGCGCGAAATCTTCATGGGCTTTCTGGGCCTCGGCCTGACGTCGTTCGGCGGCGCGCTGCCGCTCGCGCGGCGGACCATCGTCGACCGGCACCGCTGGCTTACGGCCGCCGAATTCACCGATCTGCTCGGCCTGTGCCAGTTCCTGCCGGGCGGTAATGTGATCAATCTGTCGGTGGCGCTCGGCATGCGCTTTCGGGGTTTGCGCGGCGCGCTCGCTGGCATTCTCGGTCTGATCGCCGGGCCGTCGCTGGTCGTGATCGCGCTCGGCGTGCTCTACGAGCACACGCAGAACGATCCGCACATCAAGCATCTGTTCGCCGGACTGGCGGCATCTGCGGCGGGATTGCTGGTCGCGATGGCCGTCAAGATCCTGATGCCGTTGCGCCACGATCCGCGTGCCGCGGCGATCGCCGCGCTCGGCTTCGTCGCGATTGCGCTGCTGCGCTTCCCGCTGCTGCCGACGATGCTCGTGCTGACGCCGCTCAGCATCTTCCTCGCGTCGCGCGTGGCCAAAGCCGAAGCGGCTGCCGCGTCGTCACAGCCGAACGAGGTGTCGAAATGATGGAAACGCTGATCGCTCTTGCCGTCATCTTCAGCCAGCTGTCGCTGCTCGCTTTCGGCGGCGGCAATACGATCCTGCCGGAGATGCAGCGGCAGGTCGTCGAAGTGCATCACTGGATGCCCGCCAGCGAGTTCAGCGCGCTGTTCGCGCTCGCGCAGGCCGCGCCCGGTCCGAACATGATGGTCGTGACGCTGGTCGGCTGGCACGTAGCGGGCTGGGCGGGAATGCTGGTGACATCGGTGGCGAAGTTCGGGCCGTCGTCCATCGTGACGATTCTCGCGATGCACGCGTGGAACCGCTTCAAGGACCGTCCGTGGCGGCGCGTCGCGCAGAAAGGTCTGCTGCCCGTGACGGCGGGGCTGGTCGCGGCGAGCGCGATGCTGATCGCGCAGTCGTCGGATACGTCGTGGCTCGCATGGGTCATTACAGGCGCATGCACGGTGCTCGCGTTCAAGACGCGTATTCACCCGTTGTGGTTGCTGGGAGGCGGGGCGGTTGTGGGGCTTGTTGGGCTGGCGTACGTGTGAAGTGAATGCGCTATATCGGCATGGGAGTTATGTCTTGACGCTTTGGTTTGGTTTGCTTGTGTTTTCGCTGGCATCCGCGTTATGTCTTCGTGCTTCACGCGTCGCCCCTGTGCGGGGCGGCACCTACTTTTCTTTGCCGCCGCAAAGAAAAGTAGGCAAAAGAAAGCGGCTAACACCGCCAACATTTCTTCTTGCCTGAGGGCCCCCAACCGGTCCCACACTTCACACGGCAACCACGTGACTCATGTTTGTTGCCAACGCTTTGAATTGACGCCTCACCCGCTTCGCACACCCGCACCAGAGCTGGCGGCAGCGAATGGTTTGCGCCGCCCAGGTGGCAAACTGTGTGTAGGCTTTCGTGCCATTCGCGCATCACTCCGGACTGGGTAGCAGATCGGTGTTTCTGGTAAGAGCGCTAACCTGTGCGGTACGACAACCTACACATAGTTTGCCACCTGGGCGGCGGTGGAATATCTGGCACGGCGTGCTGTGACGCGGGTAGATGAAGCGGGTGAGGCGTATAGAGAGAACGTTGGCAACGCACGCGAACAGGTTCGCCGCCGTGCGAAGCGTGGGACCGGTTGGGGGCCCTCAGGCAAACACTAGAACTGGCGGTGTTAGCCGCTTTCTTTTGCCTGGCGGTTTCAAGGATCAAGTGCAACACTTCATTTAGGATGTGTTGCATGGGACAAAAATACGAACACCTTGGTGCCGAGGAGCGCGGTGCTATCTTTGCAATGAAGCAGGAGAACAAGAGTACGCGGGAGATTGCACGTGTGTTACGGCGTTCGCCAGCCACGATCAGCCGTGAACTCAGGCGCAATGGCTGGAAGCCGGATCATGAGCGAGGTCCAATGGGACGTCCCACCATCGCCGGCGGCTACAATGCAGCGAATGCGGGCCGCCGGGCGGCAAGGCTGCGGCGCAAGCCGCGCTGTGAGCGCAAGCTGCATCCTGACGGAACATTGTGGCCCGAGGTACGTCAATACCTGGAGGCGGGCCTCTCGCCTGAGCAGGTGTGCGCCCAACTCGAACGTGTGCATCCCGAAGAACCCGCCTTGAACGTCTCGCACGAAACGATCTACCACGCCATCTATGCTGCGCCACGTGGCGCATTGCGGCGTGAACTGGTTGCGCTGCTCAGACAGGGGCGTAGCACGCGCAAGCCGCGCACACGCGGGCAGGACCGGCGTGGGAAGCTCGTCGACATGGTGAGCATTCATGTGCGCCCGCCCGAGGCCAACGACCGGTTGATTCCGGGACACTGGGAAGGCGATCTGATCAAGGGTGCGGGCAACCGTTCGGCCGTGGGGACCCTGATTGATCGCAGCACCCTGTTCGTGATGCTGGTGAAGATTGATGGCAGCACCGCCGAGGCGGCGCTTGATGCCTACAGTGCGGCGTTCGCGCCGCTGCCGGCAGAACTGCGCCAGACCCTGACGTACGACCAGGGCAAGGAAATGGCAGAACATAAAAAGCTTGCCGAGGCCACCGGTATCCGTATCTACTTCTGCGATCCGCACAGCCCCTGGCAACGCGGTATCTGCGAGAACACCAATGGTCTGCTGCGCCAGTACCTGCCCAAAGGCACAGACCTCTCCGTGTTCTCGCAGCGCCAGCTCGACCTGATCGCGATGCGCATGAACATCCGTCCGCGCAAGACGCTCGGCTGGAAGACCCCTGCAGAAGCTTTTATGGAAAAATGCGCGGAACAGGATATTGCGATCAACCCCGCTGTTGCACTTAGCCTTTGAAACCGCCCCTACTTTTCTTTGCGGCGGCAAAGAAAAGTAGGTGCCGCCCCGCACAGGGGCGACGCTTGAACGGCAAACACCGTAACGCGGATGCCAGCGCAAACGCAAGCAAACTCCGCAGCGGCAGGCCGACTTCAACCCGGCGCAGATGACAGCGCACATGGTCAAAGCCCTGCACGACCGCTCACGTTGTGCCAGGCCCCCGATCCCGCACAAACCCCTACTGAAACGCCACTTCCGCAAAACTCCGCAGCTTCCGGCTATGCAGCTTGTGCAAGCCGTTGGTGCGCAGAATCTCCATGGCCTTCACGCCAATCTGCAAGTGCTGATCGACCTGCGCGCGATAGAACTGGTCGGCCATGCCCGGCAGCTTCAGTTCGCCGTGCAAGGGCTTGTCCGACACGCACAGCAAGGTGCCGTAAGGCACGCGAAACCGGAACCCATTCGCGGCGATAGTCGCGCTTTCCATATCGAGCGCAATAGCCCGGCTTTGCGACAGACGCAGCACCGGCTCGCGATGATCGCGCAATTCCCAGTTCCGGTTATCGACGCTCGCCACCGTACCCGTGCGCATCACGCGTTTGAGTTCGGCGCCGTCGAGCTGCGTGACCTGCGCCACCCCTCGTTCGAGCGCAACCTGCACTTCGGCCAAAGCCGGAATCGGCACCCACAGCGGCAGATCGTCGTCGAGCACGTGATCCTCGCGCACATAGCCGTGCGCAAGCACGTAGTCGCCAAGACGCTGCGTATTGCGTAGCCCCGCGCAGTGCCCAAGCATGATCCACGCATGCGGACGCAGCACGGCGATGTGATCGGTGATCGTCTTCGCATTCGACGGGCCGACGCCGATATTGACCATCGTGATGCCGCTGCCGTCCGCGCGCTTCAGGTGATACGCGGGCATCTGCGGCAGGCGCGGCGGCGCATGGCCCTCGTCTTCCTGCTCGCCGAGATTCGCGTTGTACGTGATCACGTCGCCTGGCTCGACGAACGACGTGTACTCGCTGCGGTACGCGCGCAGATCGGCGTCGTCGGTCTTCGTCATCATCGTGCGGCCAAGCTTCACGAACTCGTCGATATAGAACTGATAGTTCGTGTACAGCACGTAGTTCTGGCAATGCGTCGGCGAAGTCGCCGTGTAGTGCTTGAGCCGGTGCAGCGAAAAGTCGACCCGAGCCGCCGTGAAGAGCGCGAGCGGATGCGGCTCGCCCGGCAGCGGCTCGTACGTGCCGTTGACGATGCGGTCGTCGAGCAGCGCGAGATCGGGCGCGTCGAACACATCGCGCATCGCCAGCAGTCGTTCGCGATCCAGATCGCCTTCGAGGTGAATGCCTTCGGCGAACGCGAAGTGAATCGGAATTGGCTGGTCGGACACACCCACTTCGACCGAAACATGATGGTTCTTCACCAGCAGCCGCAATTGCTCGCGATAGTAATTGCCGAAGAGATCGGGCCGCGTCACCGTGGTTTCGAACACACCCGGACCCGCGACGAAGCCATACGAGCGGCGCGAGTCGACATGCGTGTTGGTCTCCGTGCGCACGCGCACGAACGGATAGCAGGCGCGCACGCGCCGGTCGAACGGTTCGTTGCGGCGATAGCGCGCGAACGCATCGCGCAGGAACGACGTGTTCGCTTCATAGATGGCCGAGAGGCGCGTGACGGCGTCGGCTGCATCGCCGAAGGCCTCGGTCGGGAACGCGTTTGCGGGCATATGCACCGCGCGTTGACTGGTCTCGTAGTTCATCTTCGTTCGCCTCGATTGATGCAACGACATTACCACGGAACCCGTGCTTTTCGATGAAGACGCGCCCGCGCATCGCGGGTTTGCGTGTTGTCGCGCACGCTGGGTTGCCCTTTCTGCAGGTCGCGCGGGAAGCGCGCAAAATAAGGCTATCGCCCGTTGTTCATGTCCGTGAGCAGCAGTGGATTTGCTAGAATTGGGCCACCTAATCGGAGAAACACCATGAAGCCGCTCTTCCCCGTCGCCGTTGCGCTGATGCTTGCCGTCAGCGGCGTCGCGATGGCTGCCCAGCCTGCCCCGTCCGCGCAAGAGGCGAAGGCAGCCGCAGACGCCCAAGCCGCCGCCAACGAACGGGCCGGCCTGCCGGATCTGAGAGCGATCAACCGCCCTGCGGCCGAAGTCAGCTCGAAAGTCGAGATCAACCAGCCGCGCACGCCGAGCTTCCACGAACGTAGCGGCAACGGCACCGAAATCACCGAGTACCGCGACAAGGGCAAGCCCGTCGAAATCGACGTGCGCTCGAACTTCGGCACGCGCTACCAGATGAGCGCGCCGACCGATACGTCGCCGCGCGTGTACGAATCCGGCAAGCCGCCCGCGCGCCTGCCGTCCGTGAACCTGCATTACTGATCGCCCCAAGCCGGCGCGCTGCCTTTGCGGGTGCGCGCCGGCTTGCTTCAAGCCGATCCGCCGGCCCAAACGAGTCCAGCGTGGATCGCAACAACGCTTTCAGCCCGCTTTCCCCGACCTCGTACTGGCGTAACGCCAGCCGATCAACCTGATCCGACGCCCCACGCATGGCCGTATTCACCGCTGTCACCGAAGCCCAACTCGCAGATTGGATGCGCCACTACGATCTCGGCGAAGTCGTCGAGTTTCGGGGCATTACATCCGGTATCGAGAACAGCAATTTCTTTCTGACGACCACGCGCGGCGAGTACGTCCTCACGATCTTCGAAAAGCTCACGGCGCAGCAACTGCCGTTCTATCTCGATCTGATGCGCCATCTGGCGTCGCACCGCGTGCCCGTGCCGGACCCGATGCCGCGCGACGACGGCGCGCTGTTCGGCATGCTCAACGGCAAGCCCGCGACCATCGTCACGAAGCTCGACGGCGCGCCGGAACTCACGCCCGGCGTCGCGCACTGCGTCGAAGTGGGGCAGATGCTCGCACGTCTGCATCTGGCGGGACGCGACTTCGCGCATCACCAGCCGAATCTGCGCAGCCTGCCGTGGTGGCAGGAGACGGTGCCGGGCATCGTGCCGTTTTTGACGGACGCGCAGCGCACGCTGATCACGGAAGAACTCGCGCATCAACAGGCGTTCTTCGCGTCGGCGGATTATGCGTCGCTGCCCGAAGGCCCGTGCCATTGCGATCTGTTCCGCGACAACGTGCTGTTCGCGCATGCCGCGCCCGGCACGCATCATGAAGTGGAACTCGGCGGCTTCTTCGACTTTTATTTCGCAGGCTGCGACAAGTGGCTCTTCGACGTCGCCGTGACCGTCAACGACTGGTGCGTCGACCTCGCGACCGGCAAACTCGACGACGCGCGCGTCGACGCGCTGTTGCGCGCGTATCAGACCGTGCGCCCGTTCACTCCCGCCGAAAACCGGCACTGGAGCGACATGTTGCGCGCGGGCGCGTACCGTTTCTGGGTGTCGCGCCTGTATGATTTCCATATGCCGCGCGCCGCCGAACTGCTCAAGCCGCACGATCCGGGTCATTTCGAGCGCATCCTGCGCGAGCGCCTTGCGGGCGCCGCACTCTAGACCCTAGGCATCCATACCTCATGCAACTGATCGAAGTTCCGGCGAAAACCGGCTATGTGTGGTTCCGGCAAGGCATCTGGCTGTTTCGCAGGAACCCGCTCGCATTTCTGACGCTGTTCTTCGCGTACCTGCTCGCGATGACGGCGATCTCGCTGATTCCCATCATCGGCGGCGTGCTGCCGCTCATGTTGATTCCAGGCATTGCCGTCGGCTTCATGTCGGCATGCCGCGATACGATCGCCGGCAAGCCAGTGCTGCCCACCATTCTTGTCGACGGTTTCCGCTCGTACGGCGGCCAGGTGTCGAAGCGCCTGCTGCTGCTCGGCGTGCTGTACATCATCGCGATGGCGATCGTGCTGATGGGTTCCGCGCTCGCGGACGGCGGCATGCTGCTGCGTCTGATGATCAGCGGCGAATCGATGCAGCCGGAAGCCGTCGCCAATAGCGATATACCCCTCGCCGTGCTGACGGCGCTCGCGTTCTACGTGCCCGTCGCGATGCTGTTCTGGTTCGCGCCCGTGCTCGCCGCGTGGCACGACGTGCCGACCATCAAGGCGATGTTCTTCAGTATCGTCAGTTGCTGGCGTAATCGCGGCGCGTTCATCGTGTATGGCGCGCTGTGGTTCGCGGTCGCGACGACGGTCTCGTTCGGGCTGTCCGCGCTGCTGCAGGCGCTTGGCGCGGGCGAACTCGCGCTGGTGATCCTGATGCCCGCGTCGATCATCGTCACGACGATGCTCTACTGCTCGTTCTACGCCACGTATCGCGGCTGCTTCGGCGTGCAATCGCCCGGCCAGCCGTTGCCGCCCGCTCCCACGTCTTCGTCGTCTACCTGAACGGTTCCGCTTTCCGGGTCCGCGCCGCGCATGCGGCGCGGATTTTCCGCGCTCGCGTGTGAAGCATCGGCATCGCGCCGCTTTTTTGCGGCACAATAGTTTGCACGCAATCCATTCGCACGCTTCGTTTCAGGGGACGTCCATGACCCAGCGCACCGCCTTTCCCGTTACGCTCGACGAGCAGCTCTGCTTCGCGCTCTATTCGACGTCCCTCGCGATGACGAAAGCCTACAAGCCGATTCTCGACCGGCTTGGCCTCACGTATCCGCAGTATCTGACCATGCTGATCCTCTGGGAAAGCGACGACGTTACCGTGAAGGACATCGCCGCGCGCCTGAACCTCGATTCGGCGACGGTCACGCCGCTGCTGAAGCGGCTCGAATCGCAAGGGTTTATCGAGCGCGTGCGCGGCACGGAAGACGAACGGCTCGTCTTCATCCGGCTGACGAAATCAGGCGTCGCGCTCAAGCGCAGCGCGCGCGACGTGCCGGAAGAAATCTTCTGCGCGACCCAGCAGACGCCCGAATTTCTCATCCGCCTGCGCAGCGATCTGCAACAGTTGCGCGGCACGCTGAACGACTATCTCGAACGCTACTGACAACGCGTGCATTCGCGCCTATCGCGTCGATAGGCAATTTAGTTTGCACACTAATGATTTGTACGATACATTTCTCCCATGCCAGTTCGATAGCGATGACGCGAAGCACTGGCAAGCACTGACCCAATCACTGGAACCGATCAAGGAGCGTCAAAATGAACGTACTGTACAAGGCAACGGCAACGAGCAATGGCGGTCGCGATGGTCGCGCGGTTTCGTCGGATAACGCGCTCGACGTGAAGCTGGCGGCGCCGCGCGAACTCGGCGGCAACGGCGCGCAAGGCACGAACCCGGAACAACTGTTCGCTGCCGGCTACTCGGCGTGTTTCCTGAGCGCAATGAAGTTCGTCGCCGGCCAGCGCAAGCAGGCGGTGCCTGCTGAAACGACCGTGACGGCCGATGTCGGCGTCGGTCCGAACGACAAGGGCGGCTTCGCGCTGGATATCGAACTGCGCGTCTCGCTGCCGGGCCTCGACGCAGCGGCAGCGCAAGAGCTGGTGAACGCGGCACATCAGGTTTGCCCGTACTCGAACGCGACGCGCGGCAATGTCGATGTGCGTGTGAACGTGGTCTGAGTCGTTCTGAACTGACCGTCGCTTCGTGAGCAGCGCCCGCCTTTCGTGCGAAAGGCGGGCGCTGCCTCATTTTTGCGTTGATTTCCGATGCCGCGGGCGTTGGGTTTGCGACTGGCGGACACTATCATCGGCGGTGGCTTTTCGGCCCGACGTCCGCATCCGCTGACGCGCAATAACTCAATCGATCATGACCCGCGCCTACCAGCTCGACGCAAATTTTCAGAACGGACTCGTATGGTTTCGCCGCGACCTACGCACGGGCGACAACGCGGCGCTCTATTACGCGCTCAAGCATTGCGAGCGTGTCTGGTGTGTGTTCGTGTTCGACACAACCATTCTTCAGCCGTTGATCGATTGGGCGAACGAGCACGATGACCATAAGGGCAAGGTGCAGGATCGGCGGATCGAATTCATTCTGGCGTCGCTGGAAGAGCTCGACCGGTCGCTGAAGGAAGGCGGCGGCGGATTGATCGTGCTGCATGGCGATCCGCATGAAGAGATTCCAAGGCTCGCCGCGCAACTCGAAGCCGAAGCCGTTTTCACCAATCACGACTACGAGCCCGTCGCAATCGAGCGCGATGAAAGCGTCGCTGAACGGCTGCGCGACGACGGACGTCAGTTGCTGACGTTCAAGGACCAGGTGATTTTCGAGCGCGAAGAACTGCTCAACGGACAAGGCAAGCCGTTCGCCGTGTTCACGCCGTATAAGAACGCGTGGCTAAAGAAATTGACGCCGTTCGACCTGAAGCCCTATCCCGTCGAACGGTACGCAAAGAGTCTCGCGCGGCCGCCGCGCAAGCTCGATCACGCATGGCCGACGCTCGGCCAAATGGGCTTCGCGCCCGGCAAACTGGCGGAAACAAAACTGCTGACGGGCATGAGCGGCGCGCAAACGCTGCTCGAAGACTTTGTGACCCGTATCGACAGTTACGCCGACCGGCGTGACTTCCCAGCCGCGCGCGGGACGAGCCATCTGTCGGTGCATTTGCGCTTCGGCACGGTTTCAATTCGCACGCTCGCGCGGCTTGCGCACGAGATGTCGCTGCAACCCGACGGCCAAGGGGCCGCCACTTGGCTATCGGAACTGATCTGGCGAGACTTCTACTTCATGATCCTCGCGCATCATCCGCATATCGCGAAGCGCGCGTCGTTCAAGCCGGAATTCGACACGCTGCGCTGGGAAACGGGCAAGCAAGCCGACGCGCTGTTCGCCGCCTGGTGCAAAGGGCGCACCGGCTATCCGCTCGTCGACGCCGCGATGCTGCAACTGAACCAGACAGGCTTCATGCACAACCGTCTACGGATGGTGACGGCGAGTTTTCTGGCGAAAGATCTGGGTATCGACTGGCGGCGCGGGGAGCGCTACTTCGAGGAAAAGCTCAACGACTTCGACTTCTCCGCGAACAACGGCGGCTGGCAATGGGCGGCGTCGACGGGCTGTGACGCGCAGCCGTGGTTCCGGATTTTCAACCCGGTAACGCAATCGGAGAAGTTCGATCCGCAAGGGCTCTTTATCAAGCGCTTCTTGCCGGAACTGGAGAAGGTGCCCGCGAAGTGGATTCACGCGCCATGGCAGGCGAATCCCGATGATTTGAAGGATTGGGGCGTGGTACTGGGGAAAGACTATCCGCAGCCGGTCGTCGATCACGCAAAAGCGCGGCAGGAAACATTGGCGCGCTATGGCATGCTGCGCTCACGTTGAGCGCTTTTCATGGCCGGCTCGCGTGCCGGCCCGTGCTTGCTGCAGCTTAGTGCTGGCTCATCCACGACGGTTGACGCAGTTGCGCTTCACGGTCGATCTTGCGCATGCGGAACTCGAGGTCGTACAGATCGGTAGCTTCGGCCAGATACGCGTCGTTTTGCTCTTTGACGCGCAGGTCATAGGACTTCGTCAGGAACAGGAAAAGGCGGCTGATCAGATACATGGTGAACCTCGAATTTGGTGTTAGGTGGCTGACACCTAGGGATAACCCCTATTATAGGGAAAACCCTAGCAACACACCAGCACCAAATTCGAAGTGTGGCAATTTGTCAACTCACGCGCTGCCGGGCGCCGTCCGCGGCACGTCCGGCGGGCCGCGCCGACTCGGTGCGACGCTGATGCCGGAAAAAGTCCCACAACAAACTGGACGCATCCGGACCCTTCGATGAATGGAACGGCACCGCATCGTCGCCGCCGCTCCACTCATGGCCGAGGCCCTGCACGCGGCACAGGCGCACGACGCGCCGCCCGCCGCGCGTGTAATCGCGCGTCGTGACGGTCGCCTTGCGGTCTTCCTTGACGTCGCCGACCTTGCGCACGCCTCGCGCATCGACGATTCCGTTGAGCCGGAGGTACTGCTCCGTCAGTTGCTCGGCGTTGACAGGCGCGACGACGCGATCGGCTTCGCCTTGCAAAATGATGGCGGGCATGCCCGGGTAAGTCGTCACGTCCGCGACGGCATCGACGAGCGCAACGGGGTCCTGCCGCGTGCCGCGCCGCATCACATCCATCGCGGCGATGCCCGAATGCGCATCGCCGAACGCCGGCCCCGAATGCAGCGCGACGGCGGCGAAATGCTCAGGAAAATGCAGCGCCAGCAACGACGTCAGCCCGGCGCCCGCCGATATCCCGGCGACATACACCCGCTCGCGGTCGAGGCCGTGCGCTTCCACCAGCGCCTCGACGAGCGACACGACGGCGCGCGCCTCCGCGCGTCCCGCACGGTCGGTATCGTCATACCAATGCCAGCAGCGATGCGCGTGCGCGTGCTTCGACTGCTCGGGGTACACGACGGCGAAGCCGTAGCGGTCGGCCAGCAGGTTCATGCGCGTTCCTTCGGCGAATTCGTCGATGGACTGCGTGCAGCCGTGCAGCATCACGACGAGCGGCGCGTGCTTGATCGGCTTGCCGGCGGGCAGATACAGCCCGTACTGCAAATGATTGATGAGGCTGCCGGGCGCGGCCGGTGCGGAGTGGAACGAGCGCGTCCACGAACCGCTCGCCCACGCGGCGGCGCGCGGCCGTACACGGGATTCGCGCGCGCCGCGCTGCGGCACGTCGCGCGTAGTGGTCTGGCGGACTTTCACCGACGGTTTCGCGACCGTAGTGGTCGCCGGCCGGGTGGCGGCCCGGGTCGACGACCGTTTTGGCTTGCGCTTCGTAGTCGCGCGGGCGTGCTCCGTCTGGATCGCAAACAGGCGTTTCAGGCCGCCTAGCCAGATTTTGGTCAAGCTTTTTGGCATAGGATTTTCTCGCTAATAGGGACTCATGCTCTCTGCCTTCCGGCAGTCTTGTGCAATGCACAATAACATCAATCTCCGTGCGATGCTGACACCGGCTGAGGCCGTTTTCGGAAAAAGCCCGTCGCACCGAGCTTCGTATAAGACGATTTCCGAATCGTCCTAACATCTGGCAGTTTTCGGGCTTTTCCTTTCATCTGCCGCGTAACCGCTGCCTCTATACTTATAGAATACGCGCGGGCGGGGAACGTCCTTCCCGATCCGGCACCGTCGTCGGCTGTCCTGGAAACCTCTGGCCGTAGGCAAGTTCGCGCCCCGTACATGTCGTTAAGGATTGTCCATGCTTCACCTTCCACCTCAATTCTGGCTTCTGGTCACGAACTTCGGCGGCGCCGGTCTGACGTTGCCGCTCGCCTTCGCCATCGCGCTGTGGCTCACCGTCGGTTATTCGTGGCGGCTCGCCGCGGTCTGGCTGTTTCTGCTCGGTGTTGCCGTCGCGCTGGTCACGGCGACGAAGATCGCGTTCCTCGGCTGGGGTGTCGGCGTGCGCGTGTGGGACTTCACCGGCCTGAGCGGACACGCGATGTTCGCCACGGCCGTGTTCCCCGTTGCCGCCTTGCTCGTCCTGCTGCCAGCGCCGCCCGCCGTGCGCATCGTCGGCGTAGCGCTCGCGCTGTTCGGCGGCGCGCTGGTCGGCTTTTCGCGCGTCGTCATCGAGGCGCATTCACCTTCGGAAGCGATCACGGGGTGCATCGTCGGCGGACTGACGGCGCTCGTGTTCGTCCGGATCGCGTGGAATGCCACGCCGCCCGGACGCCTGCCCGTCGCGCCCGTGGTATTGAGCCTGATGATCATCACACTCGGTCTGCACGCGGTGCATCTGCCGACCCAGCGCTGGGTCACGCATATCGCGCTGAAAATTTCCGGCCATGACCGGCCGTTCGTCCGCGCCCGCTGGAAGGCGCTGCGTGACGCCTACGCGCCCGCTGCGCCAGCCGCCCCCGCCGCGCCCATCGCGCCGTGGCAGAAATCACGCAACGTCGCTGTGCCCCTGCCCGATTCCGACGCATAAATCACACGAAACCGGCTATCTTGCGCGCCACATGTTCAATATGCCGACCGCTATAACCCTACATATATTACGATGGCGTTTTCAACCCGCTTCCGGTCGACCCGGCGCCACCTTCCCATGTCCTTCCCGTCGATGATCCGCTTCCTGAAACCTGCCCTGCTCGCCGCGAGCGCGATTTCGTTTGCCTTCGCCGCGCAGGCTCGCGCCGACGAACTCGTCGTGTCCGCGGCCGCGAGCCTGACCAACGCGTTCAAGGCCGTCGGCGACGCGTACGAGAAGGAGCATCCCGGCACCAAGCTGCTGTTCAATTTCGGCGCGTCCGACGTGCTGATGCAGCAGATCGTGAAGGGCGCGCCCGCCGACGTATTCGCGTCCGCCGACCAGAAAGCGATGGACAAGGCAGCCGAGCAAAAAGTGATCGTGCCGTCGACCCGCAAGGATTTCGCCGCGAACTCCCTCGTGCTGATCGTGCCGACAGACAGCAAGCTCGCGCCGTCGAACCTGAACGAACTGACGTCGGCGAGCGTGAAGCGCGTTTCATACGGCGATCCGGCATCCGTGCCGGTGGGCCGCTACACGGAAGGCGCGCTGAAGGCGGCGGGCGTGTGGGACGCTGTCAGCGCGAAGGGCGTGCTGGCGTCGAACGTGCGTCAGAGCCTCGATTACGTGTCGCGCGGCGAAGTCGACGCCGGCTTCGTGTTCGGCACCGATGCCGCCGTGATGCCCGACAAGGTCAAGGTCGCGCTGACCGTGCCGACCACCACGCCGATCACCTATCCGATCGCGCAGGTCGAAGGCAGCAAGCACGCCGCCGACGCGCAATCGTTCATCACCTTCGTGCTGTCGCCGGCCGGCCAGGCCGTGCTCGCGAAGTACGGCTTCAAGCCGGCGCACTAAGCTGCGCCGCCAGAGACGAAGCACGACGCCCAAATCATGGAACAGGCCTGGATTCCGCTGATGCTGTCGCTGAAGGTCGCGGGCTGGGCGACGGCGCTGAACATCGTGTTCGGTGTCGCGGCCGGCTTCGGCCTGGCGCGCTGGCACTCGGGCGCGCGTGACCTGATCGACTCGCTGCTGACGCTGCCGCTCGTCATGCCGCCGACGGTGCTCGGCTATTACCTGCTCGTGCTGCTCGGCCGGCGCGGCGTATTCGGCGCGTGGCTCGAACGTTTCGACATCCAGCTGGTGTTCACGTGGCAAGGCGCGGTGATCGCGTCGATGGTGGTGGCGTTTCCGCTCGTGCTGAAGTCGGCGCGGGCCGCGTTCGAATCCGTCGATCCGCAACTGGAGCGCGCCGCGCGCACCCTCGGCATCAGCGAAACGGCGATCTTCTTTCGCGTGACGCTGCCGCTCGCGTCGCGCGGCATTCTCGCTGGCGCCCTGCTCGCGTTCGCACGCGCGCTCGGCGAGTTCGGCGCGACGTTGATGATCGCGGGCAATCTGCCGGGCCGCACGCAGACGCTGTCGGTTGCCGTCTACGCCGCCGTGCAGGCGGGCGACGACAGCACGGCCAATTTCCTCGTGCTCGTGACCTCGGTCACCTGCGTCGTGATTCTCGTGCTCGCGGGCCGGCTCGTGCCGCAACACTCGCTGATGACGTCCCGCTGACATGCCGCTCACCGTCGATATCCGCAAAACGCTGCGCACGGCCGAACGCCAGTTCACGCTCGACGTATCGTTCACCGCGAGCGCGCAACGCATGGTGCTGTTCGGGCCGTCGGGTGCGGGCAAGAGCCTGACGCTGCAGGCAATCGCCGGCCTGCTGCGTCCCGACGAAGGCCAGATCGTGCTGCACGGCGACCCACTCTTCGACAGCACGCAAGGCATCGACCAGAAGCCGCAGGCGCGCCGTCTCGCGTATCTCTTTCAGGACTACGCGCTGTTCCCGCATCTGAACGTGCGGCAAAACATCGGTTTCGGCATGCACACAGGCTGGCTGAATCCGGGACGGCGTTTTTCACATCCGCAGATTGACTACTGGCTCGACGCGCTCGATCTGAAAACGGTGGCCGGTCATCATCCGGCGCAGCTTTCGGGCGGGCAGAAGCAGCGCGTGGCGCTGGCGCGGGCGCTCGTCGCGCAGCCGCGCCTGTTGCTGCTCGACGAGCCGTTTTCCGCACTCGATCACGCGCTGCGCGCGCGCATGCGGCAGGAGCTGTCCGATCTGCAGACGCGGCTCGACATTCCCATGCTATTGATCACGCACGATCCCGACGATGTCGCCGCGTTCGGCGATCAGGTCGTGCAGGTGTACGACGGCAGCGTGCGCGAGAACGCGCCGTTCGCGGGCTATCCGCGCACGGTGTCCTAGCAGACGGCACCGCCCGCGCTTAAGCCAGGGCCGTCACGCCCAGAATCACGCTCGACGCCTTGAACGCGGCCACGAGCGCCTGCCCTTCGGCGATGCCCAGTTCCGCGACGCTCTCATTCGTGACGACGGCCGTCACGACTGCTCCGCCTTCGAGCGTCAGCGACACTTCGGCATTCACGGCGCCACGCTGCACGGCCGACACCGTGCCACGCAGGCGGTTGCGGGTCGACAGGCGCTCCGCCGTGCCGTCATCGGCAACCAGCAGCACTGACGACGCCTTGACGAGCGCCACCGCCTCGCCGCCGACGGCAAGCCCCAACGTCTCCGTGCTTTCGTGCGTGACGACGGCGACGACCGACTGCCCGCCGGGCAATGCGAGCGAGACTTCGTCGTTGACCGTGCCGCGCTGGATCGCGCTGACCTTGCCGTACCACTGGTTGCGCGCGCTCGTCTTCATGCCGATGCGGCCGATCAGCTGCCAGTCGTCGGAGAATCCAGCGATCGCCACGCCCGCGCGTTCGAGAAACAGCCGGTGCTCGCGTTCGACAGCACGAAACGTGTCGATCAAGGTCAGCGCGCGCGGCGTGAGCGTCGTGCCGCCGCCGCCCTTGCCGCCTGTCGAGCGGATCACGAGTGTTTCGCCCGCGAGATTGTTCATCGCATCGACGGCATCCCACGCGGCCTTGTAGCTCATGCCGATGGCTTTGGCCGCGCCCGTGATCGACCCCGTTTCGCCGATCGCCGCCAGTAGCGCAATGCGCTGCGTGCCGCCGAGCGCCTGCTCGCCGGAGCGGAACCAGACGGAACCGCCAAATTGCAAAGCGTCGTGGGAAGCGTCGTTGTTATCGGATGTCATGGCTCGCGTGCGCGTCTGCTGAAGAACGGATGAAGGTGCAAACCATTATAGCGACGCACCTTGCGCCGACCGCACGCCAGCCGTGGCGCGAACACTCAGAGCGCGTACTGCGCGATCCCGTTGCCGAACGACCAGTTCTCCTTCAGTACTTCGACGAGATTGATGAACACGTCCTCGCGCCGCACGCCCGGATGCTCGGCGAGGTTGTCGGCGATGCGCTTGTAGAGCGCTTTTTTCTGCTCCTGCGTCCGGCTGTTGGTCACGGTGAGCTGGATCAGAACGAAATCGTCGCTGCGTGCGATGCCGAGATAGTTGCGGTCATAGACGAAGTTGCTCTCGTCGTGCTCGGTGATGACCATGAAGACGTCGTCCTCAGGGACATTGAACTCTGCGATCAGCGCGCGCTGGATGCCTTGCGTGAGCGCCTGGCGATAAGCAGCGGGCTTGCCGGCGCGAACTGCGATGCGAGTGAAAGGCATGTCGAACTCCTATGAATGAACAGAAAGTGCATTCAGATTAGTTCGGGCTTATCATAATGAACAGATATGACTGGATATTTCATCTATTTTCATCTGAAATGAAAGTACTCGATCTCGATGCAGTGCGCGCTTTCGTGCTGGTCGCGGATTTGCGGAGCTTCACCCGCGCCGCCGATGCCCTCGACACCACGCAATCCGCCGTCAGCCTCAAGCTGAAACGGCTGGAAGCGCATCTGGGCAAGCCTTTGCTGGAGCGCACGCCACGCGTCGTGCGGCTGTCGGAGCACGGCCAGGCGTTTCTCGATGGCGCACGCGACCTGCTGAGCGCGCACGACCGAGCGCTCGGCGCGTTATCCGCCGACAGACGGCGCCTCGCGCTGGGCTTGAGCGAGCATGTGGCGGGGACCGACCTCGCGGCGCTGCTCGCGCGCGTGAACGCCCATGATCCGGGGCTGGTGCTGGAACTGCACATGGGGTTGTCGTCGACGCTGTTGCAGCACTTCGACGAACGGCGGCTCGATGCCGTGGTCGTGCGCTCGGAGCCCGACGACGTACCGCGCGAAGACGGCCAGTTGCTCTTCACCGAGCCGCTGTCGTGGCTCGCGACGCCCGAATGGCAGCCGCGCGCGGGCGAGCCGCTGCCGCTGGCGCTGCTTGCCTCGCCCTGCAACGTGCGCTCGATCTCGCTGCGCACGCTGGATGGTGCGGGTATCGCGTGGCGCGAGGCGTTTGTCGGCGGCGGCGTGCAGGCCGTCGGCGCAGCGGCTGCGGCTGGGCTCGCCGTGTCGCCGCTGGCAAGGCGGGTCGCGCCGCGCGGACTGGTCGATTCAGGCGCGCGGCTTGGATTGCCTGCGTTGCCGGAATCGCGCGTGACGTTGCATTCGCGCGTGCGCGACGCGCGTTCGGTCGAGTCGTTGCGGCTCGTGACGAACGCGTTGATCGCGCAGTGAGGCGCTGGCGGGAGCTAGTGGAGGATCGGCGGAAGTTCGCGCGGAGGTTGTGGGCTGCTGGTTTGCGGCGCACTGCTCTGCGCAACCTGGTGAGGCTTTGCCGCCGCCACGACCGTTTTTGCGCGCGCAGGCTTTTGCGATGAATCGCGCGGCGCAGGCGCGTGGGCCGTTTTGACGGCGGCGCTAGTCTTTTTTGTTTTCCCGGACGGGATGGAAGCCTTTGCAGCCACCTTCCCATGCGGCGCGGACTTGCCCTGATGCACGGCCTTCGCTGCACCCGAACCAGCGGAACTGGCCGCGTGCTTCGAATGCCTCGCGTGCTGCGCGGCCTCAGGCGGATTCCACACTTCCTTGTACTCGGCGCGCGCCGCCATCGACACGCACAGCAAACCAACCGATACCCACACCTTCGAACGCAGCGACACCGCAGTCTCCGTGCAAAAACCTGGAGGGCGGATTATACAGCCGCGCTTGCATTAATCCATATATAGACTAACATGTTAAAAAAGTTCAACTCAGGACTCCGATCATGTCTTCCGCTGCCCATTACTCGAGCGCCGAACGCCCGTTGCGACGACCGCCCGCCGAACCTTCCATGGCGGACATGTCCGCCGCCGGTCTGCGCGCGTTCTTCAACATCGCGCGCGACTGGGAATTGAGCGCCGAAGAGCAGATCATCCTGCTCGGCTCGCCGGGCCGCTCCACCTTCTTCAAATGGAAGAACGCGCCGCAAACGGCGCGCCTCGGCCGCGACACGCTGGAGCGGCTGTCGCTTCTGCTCGGCATCTACAAGGCGCTGCAAATCCTGCTGCCGCAGCCTGCCGCCGCCGACACGTGGATCAAGCGCCCCAACAGTGCGCCGCCGTTCGGCGGCCGCCGCGCGCTGGACCGCATGCTGGCGGGCAATATTAGCGACCTCGTGGCCGTGCGCCAGTATCTCGACGCAATGCGAGGCGGCTGGGCGTGACTGAACTGCAATGGCAAGACCAATGGCGTGTGACCTCGCTCGCCTGGACACCTGCGTTCCGCGTGATCCCTACGCGCTTTCCTGCCGTCAACCTGTTCGACCGCGTCGCGTCGCCCGAAGACTTCGACGCGCTTTACGCGCTCGAAGCCATGACCAACGACCGCGTGCGCACCGAAGTCGGCGATCTCGATCTCGTGCCTCGCGAGGAACGGTGTTACGGTCCCGGCTACGGGCCGATCATGGCCGCGCTCACGCATCTGAATCCGCAAGGCAGCCGCTTCTCGGACGGCACCTACGGCGTGTTCTACTGCGCGCGCTCGCGCGAAACCGCGATCGCTGAAACGCGTTATCACTCGGGTCTCTTCCTCGCCGCCACGCAGGAGCCGCCGATGCGTCAGCAGATGCGCCTCTACACGGTGATGGCGCAGGGCGACGTGGTGGACCTGCGCGATGCCGAATCGGTCGATGCGTCGGTGCTGTCGCCGAACGACTACGCGCCCGGCCAGGCGCTCGGCCGCGCGGCACGCGAGGCGGGCGCGCCGGGGATCGTGTATCCGTCGGTGCGGGATGCGGGTGGCGAATGCCTCGCCGCGTTCAAGACGACGCTGCTGCGCGACTGCCATCACGCGGCGTATCTGGAATACAACTGGAACGGCAGCGCCGTCGATATCGTCTTCGAACTGCACCAGGTGGGGTAAAGGCAGCGGCGCCGGAAGCGCTTGAGCACGCTAAGGCGCGCTCAAGGCAGCGCCAGCGCCGAAGCGCCAACCGAGCGCGCCCGTTCGACCGTCACCGACCAGCGCTTCGTCGTGCGCGCCTCGACGAGGGTCAGCTTGCCGCCGGGACCGAATGCGCCCGTATCGATGAACATCTGCGCGCCAATCTGCTGCACTTCGCGCACGGGCGTATGGCCGCAATACGTGAGCGATAGTCCCAGCTGGCGCATCGGATCGCCCGCGCCCATTGCGAGGCTGCGGCCCCACAGAAGTTGCTGGCGGACTTCTTCGGAGAGGGTGTCGGCATCGAGTTCGGCGTCCGAGCCGAGAAATTCCGCATGCAGCACGTTGAAGCGCTCGCTGCCCGACCCGATCACGCGCACGAGCGGCAGCGCGCGCAGACGCCGCGCATAGACGCGCAGCCTTTCGATGGGCACCTGCACGCTCCACAGGCCACCGATTCCATACCACCACTGCTTCTTCAGCTTGCCTTCAGAAACGGCGCAGAGCGCGTCCTCGTGATTGCCGAGCACGGCATGGAACCAGGGCTTGTCGAGCAACGCCAGCGCCTCTTCCGACTGCGAGCCGCGATCGACGAGATCGCCAACCGAGAACAGCCGGTCGCGCGACGGATCGAAATCGACCTCGCGCAACAGGAAGCGCAGCGCGTCGACGCAGCCGTGCAGATCGCCGACGACGAAATCGCGTCCCGTCCGGTTGACGGGATGATGTTGGACGACGGTGACAAGTGTGGAATCCATAACACCATGATAGTGCGGGCGCGCAAGCCGTGTATGCGCGGCATCTCGCGTTCGCACGCCGTTCGTGAGCCGGATTCGTTCGCAGCGCATGCGCTGCGACAAGCTTCGCGCACGCGCACCGCCAAAATGCAGACTCCAACGCTCAGTGGGCGATCACTACGCCATCACTGCGGCACGGCGCGCAGCCTGCCGACCTGCTCCGCGCTCAGCGTCGATCGGGGATTGCCGAACTGCTTCGTCACGTAATTCGTGACGGCGGCGATCTGCGCGTCGGTCAGTTCGCGGTCGAACGCGGGCATCAGCACGTCGGCGTCTTTCGTCGTACGGTGCACGCCGTGCAGAATCACCATCGCCAGATTGTTCGCGTCGCTCGCACCCGCGACGCTGTTATGGATCAGCGACGGATACGCGCCCGGCGCGCTCGCGCCGACGCCCTCGCCCGTCCAGTGGTGGCAGCTCGCGCAGTTCGCGAGGAATAGCTGCGCGCCGTTCACGCCCTCGATCCGCGCGCCGCGCAACGCGACGGCGTCGCTCGCGGGCGAGCCCCATTCGGCACGCGCACGTGCCTCGCCCCGGTCAATGGGCTTGAGCGCGCGCAGATAGATGGCGATCGAGCGCAGGTCTGCGCGGTTCAGATACTGCGTGCTGTTGGAGACCACGTCGGCCATCGGCCCCGCCGCGCTCGCGCGGCCCTCCGCAATGCCTGTCGACAGATAGCTGGCGATGTCCTGATCCGACCAGCTGCCGATCCCGCTCGTCTTGTGCGGCGTGATGTTGTACGCGTGCCAGCCGGCCTGGATCGCGCCCGACAGACGTTCGCCCGTTTTGAGACCCTGCGTGAAGTTACGCGGCGTATGGCATTCCTCGCAATGCGCGAGCCCTTCGACCAGATACGCGCCGCGATTCCATTCGGCGCCCTGCTTCGGGTCGGGCACGAAGCGCCCTTCGTCGAAGTTGAGCAGGTTCCAGAAGACCATCAGCCAGCGCTGGTTGAACGGAAAGCGCAGATCGTTCGACGGCGGCGTGTAGCGCACGGGCACCATCGTGTTCAGATACGCGCGGATGGCCTGCACGTCCTGACCGGTGACGCGCGTGTATTCGACATACGGGAACGCCGGATAAAGCCGCTGGCCTTCCTTGCCGATGCCTTCGTGCATCGCGCGCATGAAGTCGGCGTCCGTCCAGCGGCCGATGCCCGTGTCCGGATCGGGCGTGATGTTTGGCGTATAGATCGTGCCGAACGGCGTGCTGATCGCGCGGCCGCCCGCGAACGGACGGCCTTTGTCCGACGTATGGCAGGCGATGCAATCGCCCGCACGCGCCAGATACTCGCCGCGCCTGACGAGATCGGGGCCCAGACCCGACGCGCCGCTTGCAGGCGCGCTGGCCTGCGCGACGGCTTCGCCGAGCGGCGATTCGTCGGTGTGGCGCGGCTCGGCGTCGTACGCTTCGAGCCATGCGAGATAAAGCGCGAACAGCGAGAACGCCGCCGCGAGCGCCGCCATCTTCCATACGCGGCGGCGCGCTATGAGCGCCGCGCGCCGGCTCGCGGAGAAAACCGTCGCATCGAGGTTGCCGCCGTGTCGGTCTGATCGTTTCATAGGCAACAGACCCTCAGATTTCGCGCTTGAGCTTGTCGGCAAGCTTCAGCGACAGCGCCGCGATCGTCAGCGTGCAGTTCACCGACGCCGCGCCCGGCATCACGCCGCTGCTCGCAATGAACAGATTCGGGTGATCGTGCGTGCGGCAGTCGGCATCGACGACGGAACTGGCGGCGTCGTTGCCCATGATCGTCGTGCCCATGATGTGATTGTTCGGCGCGAAGGTATCGTCGAACGAAACCTCGGTGCCGCCGAACAATCCGGCAATCTGTGCATAGAGTTCATGCGTGTGCGCGGCGCTTTTCTTCACGTAATCGTTGATCGAGTAGTAGATCTCGGGCTGCGCAATGCCGAGCGCGTCCTTGTGATCGGCGGAAGGCACGATGCGGTTCTGCGGCTCGGGCAGATGCTCGTGAAAACTGTTGATGGTCACCATGCGCGCGGCGCGGTCGCGAATCTGCCGGTCCAGCTCGGCGCCCGTCAGCCCGCCTTTGAGCAGCGCCGATGTAATCGCCATGGTCGGCACACCGTTCGATACATGCAGCTTCTTCGACGCGTACTCCGAGCGGAACGCGCCGTCGCGGAAGTTCACCACCGACGTCATCTCCATCGGCCCGCGCCCCGGCCACAACGATTCGTTCGCGAGAAACGTGACGCCCGTGCCGGGATGGTCCATCAGGTTACGTCCGACCTGATCGGAGCTGTTGCCGATGCCGTGCGGGAACGTGTCCGAAGTCGACATCAACATCAGCTTGGGCGTCTCGATGCCGTTCGCCGCGAGCACGAACAGCTTGCCCGTCACGCGCGTGCTGTTGCCGTTCGGGTCCTTGTAGTGAACGGCCGTGATGAGCCCTTTGTTGTCCGCCTCGACGCGGTAGACGACGGCCTGCGCAATCAGCTTCGCGCCCGCGCGTTCGGCCTTGTCGGCGTGCACGATGCCGTTGTACATCGCGCCGATCGGACAGATCGGCATGCAGTTGTTGTTGCCGCAGCAGGTGGGGCGCGCGTCGTACGGACGGCTGTTGCGCGCGACGGGCTCGGGCACGACCTTGAAGCCGTTCGCGTTGAGCACGACGGAAAAACGCTGGTCCATGTACGACAGCGGCAAGGCTGTCATCGGATAAGGCTTCGAGCGCGGCGAGCCGAGATCGACGGTTGCGTCGGGGCCGGACACGCCCAGTTGCACTTCGGCGGCGTAGTACCACGGTTCGAGCGTTTCATACGGATAAGGCCAGTCGCGGCCCACGCCGTACAGCTTCTTCAGTTGAAAGTCCGACGGCAGCAGACGCCACGTCGCAGCCGCCCAATGCCAGGTGGTGCCGCCGACGAGCCGCACATACTGCGAGTCATACGGATAGTCGCCCTTCTGGATCAGATAGTTGTTGGCGGGCGAGTACTGCGGATGCGGCGCGTAAGGCGTCGACGGATACGGCGTCGCGAAGTCCGATTTTGCAGGCGAATTGCGGAAGTTCTCGACGATCTGCCCGCGCTGCAGACGCGGCCCCGCTTCGAGCAGGATCACCGAGGCGCCCGCGAGCGCCATCTGATGCGCGACGAGACTGCCCGCGACGCCCGAGCCGACTACGACGACGTCGGCGGAATTTGCGTTTGCCATGCTTGCCTCTGCGGTGCCCTCTTATTTGTCTGCTGGCTTATGTCTGCTGTTTGTTCTTTCGCAAGCTCCACGCGCGAATGCAGTGAGACGCGCACGCGCGACGTCACGCGCAGCGGCTTACGCATTCGCCGGCTTGTGTGCCCAGTAAAACGGCACGTCGCGACAGTACGACGGGATCGTCAGGATGTCTTTGACGGGTTCGAACATCAGTGCGCGTTCGAACGCGATGACCTGCACATTCGGCATGTCGCCGACGAGGCCGAGATACCACGCGCGCGTGATCGCGCTGACGGTCCTCGCGAGCTGCGGCTGGTCGGCCTGCAAGGCCTGCGTGACGATGTCCGACGGCACGCCGCCATGCGTCTGCAGCCAGGTGTTGAGCGCGGCGACGTTCTGCGTGAACTGGCCGTCCGCTCTGGACAACGCGTCATACGCGCGTTTGCCGTGCAGCGGGTCGAAGCTGGTGTGTCCTGTGAGCTTGCTGGAGAGCGCGATGAATGCGTCGATGCCGCCGCCTGCGGGCGGCGGCGTGTCGGCGAAGGCAGGCGAAATGCCTACGATGCCGGGCGCTGCGCCCGCTGCACCATAGCGCGCCGCCGACGCAAACGCGAGGCCGGCAGCCGAAGCGAACGCGCCGAGCAGCCACGCACGGCGGCGCGGCGAGCGCGCAGCGTGTCGATCAACATCTGTCATGGGGGCTCCAGATGATGTGTGTATTCGCCCGGCTCGCGCCGCGTCCGGCTGTTGGCCGAACCATGCGTGCACGCCGGGCGTCCGCCCCAAAACTGGTCTTGCGCCGCTGTCTCGCGGTCTCTGATGTCCGGGCGCGGCAGGCGTTTCCTGCCGCCATTGCATGCTCGCCGTTCGCTGCGCGCGAGAACGAAGCAACGGGTGAAAGCCGCATGCAAGGCCACTGAGCAAAACTGCGGGAAAACTATAACGTCCCGGCACCCCTTTCGACAAATCATCCAGCATGCCCCCGGTAGAATCGCCGCAACCTTCACCACGACTTTCGAACATGCATCGAGACATATCCATGTCACATCACGCTGCGAGGAGCGCGCGCCCATGACTGTCTATCCGCAGGTATTGCGCAACCGGCCGCGCATGGTCACGGGCTTCGTGCTCGGCGTGGTGGTCGGCGCGCTGCTCGCCAGCGCGCACATGCGCCCGATGATCCGCGTGCTCGTTTCGTGGGATGTCGCCGTATGGACCTATCTCGCGCTGATGTGGCTGGAGATGGCACGCGCCGATCACGATCGCGTGCGCGACATTGCGCGGCGCGAAGACGAGAACGCGGGCGTCGTGCTCGCTATCGTTTGCCTCGCGACGGTCGCGAGCGTTGCCGCCATCGTGCTGGAGCTTGCGTCGTCGAAAGGCAGCACGGGCGTGTCGCACTACATCGTGACGGGCGTCACGCTGATCGGCGCGTGGTTCCTGATACCGACCATCTTCACGCTGCACTACGCGCGCCTGTACTTCGCAACCGACATGCAGGAAACCGTGCTGAAGTTTCCCGACCACAAGCTCGATCCGAACTATTGGGACTTCCTGTATTTCTCGTTCACGATCGCCGTCGCATCGCAGACATCGGACGTCGTGCTGCGCTCACGCGAGGTACGCCGCGCGGCGCTCGCGCAGTCGGTGCTGTCGTTCTATTTCAACCTGGCCGTGCTCGGGCTGTGCATCAACATGGCAGCGGGTTTGCTCGGGTCATAGCGCCCAACTCTGGCAAAACGAGGCGCGCGCGAAGTCCGCTCGAAGTCCTTTCTCAGCCGCGCGCCCCCGGCTATGGCAACATGGCATGTAACGGCCGCCGGACGACTCGCCCTAATTACACGTCTTCCTTTGGTTTCGCGGCATCATTCGTATGAACGACGCCGCCCCCGCATCTTTTTCGTCGTGCCGTACCAGGCTGCACCAGCCGTCCTTGCACGCATCTCGCCGTTTCAGTCCTGACCTTGCTGTATCGCGTTCTGGCATACCGCTTGCTCCTTCACCGCCTGTTGATCGAACCCGGACAGACGACATGCAGCGCCGTCGTAGACTCTTTGAACTGACGCGCCGCCTGTCGATCAATGAATGCACTACATTGAGCAGTACGCGCCGTCGCAGGACGCATCGCGCGGCATCCGGCTCTGAAGCCTAATAGGCGGTCGTGATCGCACGAATGTGCATCCACGCCGCAAAGCAGGACGAAATCTGGAAACGACCGATGGAAGCTCCTCACGCCTATGCGCCGCGGATTTACTTCGTTCATTCTCCCCTCGTCGGACGGCTGGATGCGTGGCCCGCGCAGTTCGAGCATGCCGCCGCGCTCGGCTTCGATCATGTGCTGATCGGCGGGCTGTTCCAGCCGGGACAGGCCGGCCACGCGCAGATCGTCAGCGATCATGCGCGGCTGCATCCCGCGCTCGCTAGCACCGAGAGCGCGCACGACGTGCTGCAGCGCCTCGCCGAGACGGCGAGCCAGCATGGCCTGACGCTACTCGTCGATCTGGTGATCGACCGCGCCGCGGCCGACGGCCATCTGTTCCGCGAGCATCGCGACTGGTTTCATCCGTTCGAGCCGGAAGAGGCGCGGCTCGATCCGCGCCACGCGCGTCACGAAGACAACGTCGCGTATGCGAACTTCAACGACGAGCACGCGGCCGCGCCGCTGCTCGACTGGTGGGCGCAGACGCTCGACGCGCTCGCGGATGCGGACATCGGCGGATTCCGCTTCGATTCTCCGCACCGCGTGCCCGCCTTCGCGTGGCGGCGGCTGCTCGATGCCGTGCGCGCGTCGCGCCATCCGTCCTCACGCTTTCTCGCCGCGACGCCCGGCCTCGTGCGCTCGGACGTCGCCGCGCTCGAAGGCGTGGGCTTCGACGCCGTGTTCTCGTCGTCGCGCTGGTGGGACTTCCGCGCGCCGTGGATGCTCGACGAGCATGCGCTGCTGACGCGTATCGCTTCGCCCGTCGCCTTTCCCGAAGCGCCGTACGGCACGCGGCTCGCGGCGGACCTCGAACATGTGCACGATTCCGCGATCGTCGAGCGCGCGTATCGCCGCGCCTTGCTGACAGCTGTTTCGACGGGCACCGGCTGGATGATGCCGATGGGCTTCGAATACGGCATCGCCGAACCGATCTCGCACACGCTCGGCGACGACGCCCACTACGCGAGCCTGCGCGGCGCGGCGCGCTTCGATCTCTCCGAGCGCGTGCGTCACGCGAATGCGATCGCACGCGACACCTGGTCGCTGCAAACCAATGGCGAGCTGCGTTCGCTGTCCGGCCCGGACACCCATGCCGCGATCCTCTTGCGCGGCGATCAGCGCGATTTGCGCGACGCGGGCGAAGCCGTGATGGTCGCGATCAACCCGGAGCTGGGCACGCCCGTGCGCGTCGATCCCGCGCGCTTGCTCGACGGCGTGCCGGGCGGCTTCACGCGCTTCGTGCCACTCGGCACCGACACGCGCGGCGCGCCGCAGCCGCTTGCCGCATTCACGCTCGCGCCGGGTGCGTGCCGCCTGTTCCGCGCGGTCGCCGAGAAACCGATCGTGCTCGCGCCGCCCATCGACAAAAAGAGCACCAAGACGTCGGGACACAAGAGCGTGCTCGATGCGATCGCGGGCTCGCGCGTCGCGATCGAAAGCGTGTCGCCGGCCGTCGATCACGGTCGCTTCCCCGCCAAGCGCATTGTCGGCGAGCGCGTGCACATCACGGCAGCCGTGTTCGCCGAAGGTCACGACAAGATCGCCGCCGCCGTGATCTGGCGCGCCGCCGATGAAACCGCCTGGCACGAAGCGCCGATGACGCCCGCGAAGCCCGCCGGCAACGACATCTGGGAAGCGCGCATTCCGCTCGAACGCATCGGGCGTCACGAATACACGGTGATTGCGTGGCGCGACGATTTCGCGTCGCTCGTCGATCACATGCAGAAAAAGCTGAAGGCGGATCAGTCGGTCGAACTCGAAGTCGAAGAGGCGAAGCATCTGTTCGCGCTTGCGCTGGCTGAGACGGAAACTACCGACGGCTCGCAACCGCAGCAACTAGAAGCGATCGTCAAGGAATTCATGAAAGCGGACACGGGCGAGCGCCTCGCGATCGTGCTGGCGCCCACGACGGCGGAAGCGTTCGCCGCCGCGCGTCACCGGCCAGGGCTGTCGCGCGATCCGATCGTGTATCGCATCGACGCCGAACGCGCGGGCGCGCGCTTTGGCAGCTGGTACGAGATCTTCCCGCGCTCGATGAGTGACGACGAACATCGGCACGGCAACTTCGACGACGTGATCGGCAAATTGCCGCGCATCCGCGACATGGGCTTCGACGTGCTGTACTTTCCGCCGATCCATCCCATCGGCATCGCCAACCGCAAGGGACGCAACAACACGTTGACGCCGGGCCCGGACGACCTGGGCAGCCCGTATGCGATCGGCGGCGAAGCGGGCGGCCACGACGCCGTGCATCCGCAGCTCGGCACGCTCGACGACTTCAAGCGCATGCTCGCCGCCGCGCACGACCACGGCCTCGAAATCGCGCTCGACTTCGCGATTCAATGCTCGCCCGACCACCCGTGGCTGAAGCAGCATCCAACCTGGTTCGCGTGGCGTCCCGACGGCACGCTGCGTTACGCGGAGAACCCGCCGAAGAAGTATCAGGACATCGTAAATCCTGACTTCTACGCGCACGACGCAAAGCCCGATTTATGGCTTTCGCTGCGCGACGTGATCCTGTTCTGGATCGATGCGGGCGTGCGCATCTTCCGCGTCGACAATCCGCACACGAAGCCTTTCCCGTTCTGGGAATGGATGATCAACGACGTGCGCGTGCGGCATCCCGACGTGATCTTCCTCGCCGAAGCGTTCACGCGTCCGCGCGTGATGGCGCGGCTCGCGAAGCTGGGCTTTTCGCAGTCGTACACGTACTTCACATGGCGCGAATCGAAGCGCGACTTCACCGAGTATCTGACGCAACTGACGCAAACCGATCTGCGCGAATTCTTCCGGCCGAACTTCTTTGTCAACACGCCGGACATTAACCCGCGTCATCTGCAGTCGCAAGGGCGTCCGGGCTTCCTGATTCGCGCCGCGCTCGCGACGATGCTGTCGGGACTCTGGGGCGTGTATAGCGGCTTCGAGCTGTGCGAAGCCGCCGCGCTGCCGAACAGCGAAGAGTATCTGGATTCGGAGAAGTATCAGATCCGCGCATGGGACTGGAACCGGCCCGGCAACATCGTGCGCGAGATCACGGAACTGAACCGCATTCGCCGCACGAACCCGGCGCTGCACTCTCATCTGAATCTCACGTTCCTGCCCGCGCACAACGAGAGCATCCTGTTCTTTGAGAAGGCCACACCAGCGCGCGACAACGTGATCATCGTCGCGATCAATCTCGATCCGTATAACGAGCAGGGCGCGGATATCGAGTTGTCGTGGAGCACGTTCAACGGCTGGGGCCTGCCCGATCACGGCGCCATCGACGTGATCGACCAGATGACGGGCGAGCGGTTTCAATGGCATGGCAGATGGCAACACGTGCGGCTCGATCCCGGCACGCGGCCGTTCGCGATCTGGCGCATCGCGCCCGCGGCCGGCCTGCCGCGCGACGCTGTTCCCGATGAAAGCGACACGCATCGGGCCGCCCACGACACGACATTCAATGAAGGTGCGATATGAAACGTGACGATTCCGCCGAAAGCACGTCGCAGCATTTCACCGACACGACAGCCGAGGCCGTTCCAGCGAAGCCGCGCCCGTCGCGCCGCGCCAAGGTGTCGACGCTCGCCGACGATCCGCTCTGGTACAAGGACGCGATCATCTACCAGGTGCACATCAAGTCGTTCTTCGATGCGAACAACGACGGCGTCGGCGATTTCCCCGGCCTGATCGCGAAGCTCGACTACATCGCGGAACTCGGCGTCAGCGCGATCTGGCTGCTGCCGTTCTATCCGTCGCCGCGCCGCGACGACGGCTACGACATCGCCGATTACAAGAGCGTGCACCCCGACTACGGCTCAATTGGCGACGTCAAACGCTTCATTCAGGAAGCGCACGCGCGCGGACTGCACGTGATCACCGAACTCGTCATCAACCACACGTCGGACCAGCACCCGTGGTTCCAGCGCGCGCGCCGCGCGAAGCCCGGCTCGAATCATCGCAACTACTACGTATGGTCCGACACGGACAAGAAGTATGAAAAGACACGCATCATCTTCATCGATACTGAACCGTCGAACTGGACGCATGACCCCGTCGCAGGCCAGTACTACTGGCACCGCTTTTACGCGCACCAGCCCGACCTGAACTTCGACAATCCCGCTGTGTTGCGCGAAGTGCTGCAGGTGATGCGCTTCTGGCTCGACCTGGGCATCGACGGGTTGCGGCTGGATGCCGTGCCGTATCTCGTCGAGCGCGAAGGCACGAACAACGAGAATCTGCCCGAAACGCACGCGATCCTGAAGAAGATTCGCGCGACCATCGACGCCGAGTATCCGAACCGGATGCTGCTCGCCGAAGCGAACCAGTGGCCGGAAGACGTGCAGGAATACTTCGGCAACGAAGACGAATGCCATATGGCGTTCCACTTCCCGCTAATGCCGCGCATCTACATGTCGATTGCGAGCGAAGACCGCTTCCCGATCACCGACATCATGAAACAGACGCCGGATCTCCCCGAGACGAACCAATGGGCGATCTTCCTGCGCAATCACGATGAACTCACGCTCGAAATGGTCACGGACTCCGAGCGCGACTACTTGTGGAATACCTATGCGAGCGACCGGCGTGCGCGCCTGAACCTCGGTATCCGCCGACGCCTCGCGCCGCTGATGGAGCGCGACCGCCGCCGCATCGAGCTGATCAATTCGCTGCTGCTGTCGATGCCGGGCACGCCCGTCATCTACTACGGCGACGAACTCGGCATGGGCGACAACATTCACCTCGGCGACCGCGACGGCGTGCGCACACCGATGCAATGGTCGTCGGACAGAAACGGCGGCTTCTCGCGCGCCGATCCCGAACAACTGGTGCTGCCGCCCGTGATGGGCTCGCTGTATGGCTTCGATGCCGTGAACGTCGAAGCGCAAAGCCGCGATCCGCACTCGCTGCTCAACTGGACGCGGCGCATGCTCGCGACGCGCCGCTCGAAGCACACGTTCGGGCGCGGCACGATCCGCTTCCTGAAGCCGAGCAACCGCAAGATTCTCGCGTATCTGCGCGAACTGCCCGGCCAGCCGCCCATTCTGTGCGTAGCGAACCTGTCGCGCGCGCCGCAGGCGGTCGAACTCGATCTGTCCGAATTCAACGGTGCAGTGCCCATCGAAATGACGGCGGATTCGGTGTTCCCCGCGATCGGGCAACTGACGTATCTGCTGACGTTCCCGCCGTACGGCTTCCTGTGGTTCCTTCTTTGCGAAGGCGGCGGCCGTCCGACATGGAGCCAGGCGCCGTCCGAACCACTGCCCGATTTCGTGACCATCGTGATCCGCGAAGGTCAGGCGGGCCCGACGCCAGAAAACGTGCGGCTGCTCGAATCGGAAGTGTTGCCGTCGTGGCTGGGACGCCGCAGATGGTATGCGTCGAAGGATCAGAAGCTGCATGCCGTGCGCCTCGCCGCGCTCACGACGATCCCCGAAGCGGGCTTCGCGTTCACGGAGATCGAAGCGGATGTCGGCAACCACACCGAGCGTTACGTGCTGCCGCTCGCGATCACGTGGGGCGCCGACACGACCACGCCGCTCTTCATGCAACTGGCGCTGGCGCGCGTGCGCCGCGGGCGCAACGTCGGCCATCTGACGGATGCGTTCGCGTTGCCGCAGTTCGCGTACGGCACGCTGCGCAAACTGCGCGAGCGCGCCGCCGTGGCGACTTTCCAGAAGAGCACGATCCATTTCATTCCGACCGACCGTTTCGCCGACCTCGATCTTGGCGATGCGCCGGAAATCCGCTGGCTCGCCGCCGAGCAAAGCAACAGCTCGCTCGTGATCGCCGACAAGATCGTCTTGAAGCTCGTGCGGCGCCTGTTGAAGGGCATGCACCCGGAAGCGGAAATGAGCCGCTATCTAACGCAGCTCGGCTATGCGAACACGGCGCCGCTGTATGGCGAAGTGGTGCGCGTCGATCCGGAGAACGTGCCGCATACGCTGTGTATCCTGCAAGGCTTCGTCGACAACCAGGGCGACGCGTGGAACTGGGCGCTCGACACGCTGCGCCGTTCGATCGACGAACTCGCGCTCGCCGTCGATGGCGCCAACAACGAGAACCAGGCGAACCAGGACCGCGTGAACGAGGAAGAGGCGACGGAAGGCTACGCGTCGTACATGGGCATCATCGGCAAGCGGCTCGGCGAGTTGCACGTCGCGCTCGCGACGCCTTCGGACAATCCGGCATTCGATCCCGAACTCGCTGACAGCAAGCAGGTGCAGGCGTGGATCGACGGCACGCAGAAATTGCTTGCCAGCGCGCTCGAGCTGCTCGAGAAGAACGTCGATCAGCTCGGCGAAGATGCCGCACTGCTCGGCCGCAGCGTTCTCGACCGCAAGGACAAGCTGGTCGAAGCGGTGTCGAAGCTCGTGAAGCCCGACGCGCATGCGCTGCGCACGCGCATTCACGGCGACTTCCATCTCGGCCAGGTGCTCGTGGCGCAAGGCGACGCCTTCCTGATCGACTTCGAAGGCGAGCCGGCGCGCGAACTCGAAGAGCGCCGCGCGAAGTCCAGCCCGCTGCGCGACGTCGCGGGGCTGTTGCGTTCGCTGTCGTACGCGAGCGCCGCCGCGCAATCGACGATGGAAGCCGCGCCGCAGATGACGGCCGACCGCAAGCGCGCGCTGTTCGAGCGCTTCCGGGCCGCCGCTGCCGAGGCGTTCCTCACCGAGTACCGCGCGGCAACGCAAGCCGCGTCGCAACGGCTCGTCGCGCCGGAGCACGAACAGGCGTTGCTCGATCTGTTCCTGATCGAGAAAGCCGCCTATGAAATCCGCTACGAAGCGGCCAACCGGCCGGCATGGCTCGGCTTGCCGGTGCGCGGCCTCGCCGCGCTGACGAGCCGCCTGCTGGGCGACACGGGCGCAGCGCCGCATTCGCCGGCGGCTGCCTCGGCGCCTCCCGCAGCATCAGAGGGCGATTATGAGTGAGCACTACAACGTTCAATTAGAGGCGGCCGGTCTGCATCGCGTGGATCTGGATGCGCTCGTCGATGCGCGCCATCACGATCCGTTCTCGCAACTCGGCATGCACGAGACGAGCGCTGGTCCCGTCGTGCGCGTGATGCTGCCGAACGCGGCGCGCGTGTCGGTGATTGCGCGCGACGACGGCAGGCTGCTCGGCGAACTGGAGCAACTGCATCCGGGCGGCCTGTTCGCGGGTCCCGTCAGCGAAGCCGTGGCGTATCGCTTGCGGATCGACTGGCATGGGTCGGTTCAGGAAATCGAAGACACGTATTCGTTCGGCCCCGTGCTGGGCGAGGAGCCGTTGCAGCGCGTCGCGTGGGGCGATCCCTACGCGGTGCTCGAATGCCTCGGCTCGCGGCCGTTCACGGCGGACGGCGTGCCGGGCGTGCGCTTTGCCGTGTGGGCGCCGAATGCGCGGCGCGTGTCGGTGGTGGGCGACTTCAATTCATGGGACGGCCGCCGTCATCCGATGCGGCTGCGCCATCAGGCCGGCGTGTGGGAACTGTTCGTGCCGCGCATCGGCGCGGGCACGCGCTACAAGTACGAGATGCTGACGCGCGACGGCCATCCGTTGCCGCTCAAGGCCGACCCTTGCGCGATGCAGACCGAGAGGCCACCCGCGACGGGGTCCGTGGTCGCGCACGTCGACGACGTCGAGCGTTTTCCGTGGACCGACGGAGACTGGATGCAGACACGCGCGTCGAAGCAGACCGCGCAATCCGCGATCTCGATTTACGAGGTGCATGCGGAATCGTGGCTGCGCGTCGCGGAGGAAGGGCATCGCGGGTTGACCTGGTCCGAGCTGGCGGACCGCCTGATTCCATACGCGAAAGAAATGGGCTTCACGCATATCGAGTTCATGCCGATTGCCGAGCATCCGTTCGGCGGATCGTGGGGTTATCAGCCTTTGGCGCAGTTCGCGCCGTCGGCGCGCTTCGGCACGCCGGAGCAGTTTGCGGGCTTTATCAACCGCGCTCACGAGGCGGGGCTCGGCGTGATACTCGACTGGGTGCCTGCGCACTTCCCGAACGATGCACACGGGCTGATCGAGTTCGACGGCACGCCTTTGTATGAGCATGCGGATCCGCGCGAAGGCTATCACCAGGACTGGAACACGATGATCTACAACCTCGGCCGCAACGAGGTGAGCGCGTTCCTGATTGCATCGGCGCTGGCGTGGCTGAAGCGCTATCACGTCGATGGCTTGCGGGTGGATGCCGTCGCGTCGATGCTGTACCGCGACTATTCGCGCGCGGCGGGCGAGTGGGTGCCGAACGTGCATGGCGGGCGCGAGAATCTCGAATCGATTGCGTTTTTGAAGCGGCTGAATCATGAAGTGCAGCATATGCCGGACGTGCATGGCGCGATCACGATCGCGGAGGAATCGACGGCATGGCCGGGTGTGACGGCGCGCATCGAGGATGGCGGGCTCGGCTTCCAGTTCAAGTGGAACATGGGGTGGATGCACGATACGTTGCACTACGTCGAAGAAGACCCGATCAACCGTCGATGGCATCACCACAACATGACGTTCGCGATGGTGTATGCGTATTCCGAGAAGTTCGTGTTGCCGCTTTCGCACGACGAGGTCGTGCATGGCAAGGGATCGTTACTGGGCAAGATGCCGGGCGACCGCTGGCAGAAGTTTGCGAATCTGCGGGCGTACTTTGCGTTTATGTGGGCCCATCCGGGCAAGAAGCTGATGTTCATGGGCGGCGAGTTTGGGCAGATGGCCGAGTTCGATCACGATGGGTCGCCGCATTGGCATCTTCTCGATGATGAGTTGCACCATGGGGTGCAGCGGCTTGTGCGGGATTTGAACCGGCTTTATCGCGAGGAGCCGGCGTTGCATCGGCTTGATACTGAGCCGGGTGGGTTTGAGTGGATCATCGGTGACGATAGTGCGAATTCGGTTTTTGCCTGGCGGCGGATGGATGGTGCGGGGCGTGAGCTGATTACGGTTTGCAACTTTACGCCGGTGCCCCGGCATGGGTATCGGATTGGGATGCCCCGCGCGGGGCGGTGGGTTGAGATCGTTAATTCCGATGCTGGGGTTTATGGTGGGTCTAATGTTGGGAACGGTGGTGTCATCTATACAGATGAGGTAGCGGCGCATGGGCGGCCGCAGTCGGCCTCTTTAGTGCTGCCGCCGCTTGGGACTGTTGTGCTGCGGGCGGATTGAGGTTTTGGGTTTGGGTTTGGTTTTTCTCTGCGAGGCTGGTGAGGTTAGGGTTGGGGTTTTGGTGTTTGCGCTGGCATCCGCGTTACGGTGTCTGCCGTTCATGCGTCGCCCCTGTGCGGGGCGGCACCTACTTTTCTTTGCCGCCGCAAAGAAAAGTAGGCAAAAGAAAGCGGCTAACACCGCCAGTTTTTGTGTCTGCCTGAGGGCCCCCAAAGGGTCTTACGCTTCATACGGCATTCACGTGACCCACGCTCGTTGCCAACGCTTTCTCTATGCGCCTCACCCGCTTCACGCACCCACGCATGGGCTAGCGGCAGCGAATGGTTTGCGCCCCCCAGGTGGCAAACTGTGTGTAGGTTGTCCCGTCGTATAGCACGACGCTCTTACAGGGTGGGACGCGTGCGCTATCGGTCCGGAGTGAGGCGTGTGGGGCACTTGGGCCGACACACAGTTTGCCACCTGGGCGGCGGTGGAATGTCTGGAACGGCATGCAGTAACTGGCGTGCGTGAAGCGGGTGAGGCGCACAGCGAAAGCGTTGGCAACGAACGCGAACAGGAAAGTTGCCGTGTGAAGTGAGGGACCGGTTGGGGTCCCTCAGGCAGGAAGAAATGTTGGCGGTGTTAGCCGCTTTCTTTTGCCTACTTTTCTTTGCGGCGGCAAAGAAAAGTAGGTGCCGCCCCGCACAGGGGCGACGCTTGAAGCGCGCTAACTAATCGCGGATGCCAGCGAAAGCGAAAGCGGCAGCGAAAACGCAAACGCAAAAAACGGAAGCCACCGCAGGAGCAAAAGCAAAACCAACAACAACGGGAACACTTGCCATGCCGCACGTACTACCAGACAGACTACTCCCGGGCGCCCCGTACCCATTAGGCTCAACTTGGGACGGCTTAGGCGTGAACTTCGCCGTCTTCTCCGCGAACGCGCAACGCATCGAGCTATGCCTTTTCGAGCCGACAGGCAGGAAAGAACTGAAGCGTTACACGCTGCCAGAGTGCACCGACGAGGTATGGCACGGCTACCTGCCGCACGCGCACCCAGGCACGGTATACGCATTCCGGGCCCACGGCCCATATCAACCGCAGCATGGACACCGTTTCAACCCACACAAGCTCCTGCTAGACCCCTACGCACGAAAACTCATCGGCCAGTTCCGATGGTCGGACGCACTGTTCAGCTACCGCGTGCACTCGAACAGAATGGACCTCTCGATCGACCGAAGAGACTCGGCGCCAGCCATGCCCAAGTGCGTGGTCGTCGACGAAGCCTTCGACTGGTCCCACGACACCCGCCCCAACGTCCCGTGGAACGAAACCGTCATCTACGAAACCCACGTGCGCGGCACATCGATGCTCCGCAAAGACCTGCGCACACCCGAACGCGGCTCGTTCGCCGCACTCGCATCGCCAGAATTCATCGAGCATCTGCTGAAGCTCGGCGTCACCGCCGTCGAACTGCTGCCCGTCCACGCGTTCCTCAACGACCGCTTTCTCGTCGAGCGCGGGCTGCGCAACTACTGGGGCTACAACACGGCCGCGTTCTTCGCGCCAGAACCCTCTTATCTGACCGCACACCGGCTCGATGAGATGCGCATCGCCGTCCGTCAACTGCACGCGGCGGGAATCGAGGTAATACTCGACGTCGTCTACAACCACACGTGCGAAGGCAATGAGATGGGCCCCACCGTGTCGTGGCGCGGACTCGATAACGCCAGCTATTACCGCCTCGTTCCAGGCGACGAACGCCATCACATCAACGACACCGGCTGCGGCAACACGCTCAACATGCCCCATCCGCGCGTGCTGCAAATGGTGATGGATTCACTGCGCTACTGGTCGACCGCGTTCAATATCGACGGCTTTCGTTTCGATCTCGGCGTCACGCTAGGGCGCGAGCATTCGGGTTTCGATCCCGGCTCGGGTTTCTTCGACGCGCTACGGCAAGATCCCATCCTGTCGCAACGCAAGCTGATTTCCGAGCCGTGGGATATCGGCCCCGGCGGCTATCAGCTCGGCAATCATCCGCCCGGCATCAGCGAATGGAACGACCGTTTCCGCGATTCGGTGCGCCGTTTCTGGCGCGGCGACGCGGGCATGCGGCCCGATCTCGCCGCGCGGCTGACGGGATCCGCGGATCTGTTCAACCGGCGCTTTCGCAAGCCGACGGCGTCGGTCAACTTCGTCACGTCGCACGACGGCTTCACCCTGTCCGATCTCGTCGCGTACTCGCAGAAGCACAACGAGATCAACGGCGAGAACAACAACGACGGCCACAACGAAAATTACAGCTCGAACTGGGGCGTCGAAGGCCCGACCGACGAGCCCGCGATCTCCGAGGCGCGCGAGCGTGTCTCGCGTTCGCTGATCGCAACGCTGTTCATCGCGCTCGGCACACCAATGATGCTCGCCGGCGACGAAATGGGCCGCACCCAGCGCGGCAACAACAACGCGTATTGCCAGGATAACGAAATTTCCTGGATAGATTGGGAACGTGCCGCGCTCCCACACGGGCGCAAAATGACTATGTTCTTCGCGCGCATCATCGCGCTGCGAAAACAGCATCCGCTGCTGCGCGAAAACCGCTTCCTGTTCGGCGACCGTGAAGTGCTGCCGGGTCTCTACGACGTCGGCTGGTTCGACGAGCACGGCGAAGCGCTGACCATCGAAGCCTGGCAAGACCCCGAGGGCCGCGCGTTCACGCTGCGGCGCGCGGGCGCAGGCCTGAATGGAGAAACGGAAGTATTGTTGATGATGTTGAACGCGTCGGGCGCGGCGCTGCGCTTCATGCCTCCGCCGCCGCACCTGGAATGGCATGTGCTGCTGGATACGGCGAACCCTGAAGCGCCGCCCGCGCCGCTCGCGACGCCCGACCTGGAAGTGCCCGCGCACAGCATGGTGGTGCTCGCGGCACAGCCCACGGGCGACGCGGACTGGCAGGCAAGCTGGCGCGCGGGCGCGCAGTACGGACCGCGTTTGTTGACCGCGTTGCCGCCGGACCCGGGCACGTCGATGCCCGACACGGAGCAGTCGGGTTGACGGCGCGTGCGCCCGATTATCGGCAGCAAGCCCATGCCGGAAGGTCTGCAATGAGTGTGCGTATCAACATGCCGACGAATGGTGACAATCATGCATGAACGTCCTATCGACCCTCACGCGCATCATCACGCGCACTGCCTGCCGTTCGGTGCGCAGTTGCTCGGCGCGGCGAGCGCGAGGCAACGCACGCGCTTTCGCTTGTGGGCGCCGTCGTGCGCGAAGGTGCAGGTGGTCGTCGAAAACGGCGATGGGTCCGGCACGCACGACATGAGCGCGACGGGCAACGGCTGGTTCGAAACGGAGATCGGTTGCGGCGCGGGCACGCTGTATCGCTACAAGCTCGACGGCTCGCTGCTGATTCCTGACCCCGCATCGCGCTTTCAGCCGCAGGATGTGCACGGCCCGAGCGAAGTGATCGATCCGCGCGCCTACACTTGGGAGCACACGGGCTGGTGCGGCCGGCCGTGGGAAGAAACGGTGCTGTACGAGCTGCATGTCGGCGCGCTGGGTGGCTACGGCGGAGTGATGAAGCGCCTGCCCGCCATCGCTGAGCTGGGTGTCACCGCAATCGAACTGATGCCGCTCAACGATTTTCCCGGCACACGCAACTGGGGCTATGACGGCGTGCTGCCCTATGCGCCCGACTCCGCGTACGGGCGTCCCGACGACCTGAAAGCGCTGATCGACGCCGCGCACGCGCACGGCCTCGCGGTGTTCCTCGACGTGGTCTACAACCACTTCGGCCCGGACGGCAATTATCTGCATCAGTATGCGAAGCCGTTTTTCCGCGAAGGCACGCACACGCCGTGGGGGCCCGCAATCGACTTCGAGCGCGGCGAAGTGTGCGAATTCTTCTGCGACAACGCGCTCTACTGGCTCAACGAATATCGCTTCGACGGCTTGCGCCTCGACGCCGTGCACGCAATCGACAACGACGACTGGCTGCGCCGTTTCGCCGATCACGTGCGCGCGCATGTGCAGCACGGACGTCACGTGCATCTCGTGCTGGAAAACGAGCGCAATACGGCGAACCTGCTCGACAGGCATTTCACCGCGCAATGGAACGACGACGCGCACAACACGCTGCACGTGCTGCTGACGGGCGAACACGAAGGCTACTACGCCGCGTATGCTGATCAGCCGATCCAGCGGCTCGCGCGGATACTCGGCAGCGGCTTCGGCTATCAGGGCGACCCTTCGCCGATCCACGACGACAAACCGCGCGGCCAGCCGAGCGGCCATTTGCCGCCCACATCGTTCGTGGCGTTCTTGCAGAACCACGATCAGATCGGCAATCGCGCGATGGGCGAGCGTCTGCGCACGCTGTGCTCCGATGACGCGCTGCGCGCCGCGACGGGTCTGTTACTGCTGTCGCCGCAGATTCCGCTGCTGTTCATGGACGAGGAATATGGCTCGAAACAGCCGTTCCTTTTTTTCACCGACTACACCGGCGATCTGGCGAACGCCGTGCGCGAAGGACGCCGCAAGGAATTCGCGCGTTTCTCCGCATTCGCCGACGAGAAGCGCCGCGCGCTGATTCCCGATCCGAACGATCCGCAGACGCTCGCCATGTCGTCGCCGCCTGCTGAGCGGCACGGCGACACGCCTGAAGCGAAGGACGCGCTCGACTGGATGCACTTCTACAAATCCGCGCTCGCCGTGCGCGCGAAGCTGATCGCGCCGCGCCTGCGTCATGCAAAGGCGCTCGGTGCAACGATCCTCAAGGCAGCCGGCGATCAGGACGCGAACGCGCTAACCGCGCGCTGGAAACTCGACGACGGCGAGACGCTGTCGATCGTGCTGAATCTCGGCAATGAAGCCGTGCCGCTCGTCGAGCGCCCTGCCGGCAAGGTGATCTTCGAAACGCCGCCGCGCGTGCGCGATCGCGTCGACGCGGGCGAGTTGCCGCCAAACGCATTCGTCGCCTGGCTGACCGGCGACGTCAGCGAATATGCCATCGGCCACGACGCGCGCAAGCACGTGCAGACCTAAGGAGTGACACGCGTGGCCACAACCCGACGCCCAGGTATTTCCATCGACGCCCTCGCCGCACGCGCAGGCTTCGAAGTCGAATGGGAAGACGCGCATCACAACAGGAAGCGCGTGCCCGACAGCACGCTCGCCGCGCTGCTCGAACGCATGGGCCTGCCGTGCGGCAACGCCACGCAGATTCGCCAGAGCGCGGGCGCGCTCGAAGCCGAGTTGTCCGGCCGCAAGCTGCCGCCGCTGATGACGGTCGAATGCGGACGCGGTATCGGGTTGCCCGCCGCCGCGATCAAGGCGGGCAGCCACTACCGGATCGAACTGGAAAACGGCTCGCTGATCGATGGACGCTTCACGGCGCCAAAGGGCGAAGCGGCGCTGCTGTCGCCCATCGACGAACCTGGCTATCACACGCTCGTGCTCAACGATCACCGGATGACGCTCGCGGTCGCGCCCTCGCGGTGCTATACGGTCACCGACGCGTGGCGCGCGATGCACGGCGAAGACACGAACGCGCCGCCGTTGTGGGGGATCGCCGCGCAAATTTACGGCTTGCGCCGGATCGGCGACGGTGGCATCGGCGATTACACGGCGCTGGCCACGCTCGCGATCGAAAGCGCGAAACGCGGCGCGCATGCCCTCGCCGTCAGTCCGACACACGCGATGTTCAGCGCGTTGCCGGGCTCGTTCAGTCCGTATTCGCCGTCGTCGCGGCTGTGGTTGAACGTCACGCATATCGATCCCGCCGCCGTATTCGGCACGCATGCCGCACAGGCCGCGCTCGATGCGGCGGGCGGCGCCGACGTCTGGCCGCAACTCGAAACACTGCCGCTGATCGACTGGAAGACGGCGACGCCGCTCAAGCTCAAGGTGCTGCGCGTGTTGTTCGAGCGTTTCTGCGCGAACGACCGCGCGCAGGACTCGCCGCGCGCGCTGGAATTTCACGGCTTTTGCGAGCGCGGCGGCCGCGCGCTCGAAGATCACGCGCGCTTCGAAGCGCTGCATGCGTTCCAGTTGCTGCACAGTGGTGAAGGCTACTGGCGCAAGTGGCCGGATGCGTTGCAGAACCCGCGCAGCCCGGAAGTCGAAGCGTTTGCGAACGAGCATCGGCATGAAGTCGAGTTTCATCTGTTTCTGCAATGGCTCGCGTCGAAGGGACTGTCGCACGCGCAGCACGCGGCGCGCGACGCGGGCATGGCGATCGGCCTGATCGCGGATCTCGCCGTCGGCTGCGATAGCGCGGGCTCGCACGCATGGTCGTATCGCGACGACATGCTGCACGGCGTGTCCGTCGGCGCGCCGCCCGATCTGTTCAACCAGGCGGGCCAGGCGTGGGGCCTCACCACCTTCTCGCCGCGTGCAATGCGCAATCAGGGCTTCTCGGCGTTCATCGACATGCTGCGCTCCGCGTTCGCCTGCGCGGGCGGCATCCGCATCGATCACATCCTTGGGCTGCGGCGGCTGTGGCTCGTGCCCGAAGGCGAGAGCGCGAAAAACGGCGCGTACCTGCGCTATCCGCTCGAAGACATGCTGCGGCTGATTGCGCTCGAATCGTGGCGGCATCGCGCGATCGTGATTGGCGAAGATCTCGGCACCGTGCCGCCGGGTTTTCGCGAGCGGCTCAGCGAGCATGGCCTGGCCGGTATCCGCGTGCTGTGGTTCGAGCGCACGAGGGACGGCAAGGGCTTCACGCCGCCCGCCGAATGGGATAGCGGCGCCGTCGGGACGACGACCACGCACGATCTGCCGACCGTCTCCGGCTGGTGGCGCGGCGAGGACATCGTGTGGCGCAATCGTATCGGTCAGACGGCACCGCGCGCCGACGGGCGCGATCCTGTCGCGCTCGCGCAGGCTGAACGCGACGATGACCGCGCCGCACTCTGGCGGGCGTTCCAGCAAGCCGGGGTCGCCGCGCCCGATGTCGATCCGCCGCCGCCCGACGAAGCGCCCGTCGATGAAGCGCTCGCCTTCGTCGCCGCCACGCCGTCGCCGCTCGTCACGATTCCGCTCGAAGACCTGCTGGGTCTCGTGGATCAGCCGAACTTACCCGGTTCGATCGACGAGCATCCGAACTGGCGCCGCCGCGTGATCCAGCCCGTCGAAGCCCTATTTGCCGACGACGCCTTTTGCGACCGCCTGCTCGCCATCCAGCAGGCGCGTACCGACTCAACCTCAGCATCTTCGTTGTCCGATACGCCATGACTGTTCCGCGCGCCACGCTCCGACTCCAGTTCCATCGCGACTTCACGTTCGACGATGCGCTCGCGCGCGTCGACTACTTCGCCGCGCTCGGCGTGAGCCATCTGTACGCGTCGCCGATCACGACGGCCACGCCCGGCTCCACGCACGGCTACGACACCGTCGACTACGGCCAGGTCAGCGCCGAGTGCGGCGGCGAAACCGGCTTGAGGCGTCTGACCGACAAGCTGCATGAACTCGGCATGGGCCTGATCGTCGACGTCGTGCCGAATCACATGGGCATGAGCAAGCACAACGCGTGGTGGCAGGACATTCTCGAATGGGGCCGCCATAGCGCCTTTGCGCGCTTTTTCGATGTCGACTGGCACTCGCCCGACCCGGCGCTGCGCGGCAAGGTGCTGATGCCCGTGCTCGGCGCGGCTTACGGCGAGGAACTGATCGCGGGCCGCATCGCGCTGCGCTTCGACGCCGACAACGGGCGCTTCAACATCGCCTATGGCGAGCACGAGTGTCCTGTGTGCCCGATCGATTACGCGGCGATCCTGCAATCGGCGGATCGCTCGGATCTGAGCGCGCTCGCCGAGCGCTTCACGTCGATCACGACGCAACCCGCGGATCATCCGCGCGCGGTCGAAGGCCGCGAAGCGCTGCGCGAATTCGTGCGGCAGAACGGCACGTCGGCGATCGAGTTCGTGCTCGAAGCGTATTCGCCCAACGAGCCCGTCAGCCGCGACCGCCTGCACCGGCTGATCGAGCGGCAGCACTTCCGGCTCGCCTGGTGGCGCACGGCGTCGGATGAAGTGAACTGGCGGCGCTTCTTCGATATCAGCACGCTTGCGGCCGTGCGTGTCGAGCGTCCCGAAGTGTTCGACGCCGTGCACGCGCTGATCTTCCGGCTCTATGCGGAAGGCGTGATCGACGGCGTGCGCATCGATCATATCGACGGGCTCGCGGAACCGCGCGAGTACACGCAGCGGCTGCGTCAACGGCTGTCGGAACTGCGCGAGGGCACGACGCCGTATATCGTCGTCGAGAAGATACTCGGACGCGGCGAAGCACTGCGCGACGACTGGCCTGTGGACGGCACGACAGGCTACGACTTCATGAACGACGCTGGCGCGCTGCTGCACGACCCGGCGGGTGCGGCGCCGCTCGCCGATGCGTGGACCGAACTGAGCGGCCGCCCGGCGCGCTTCGCCGACGAGGCGCTGCCCGCGCGCCGCAAGATTCTCGCGGAGAATCTGCCCGCGGAACTGGACCGCGTGTCGCGCGCGCTGCATCGGCTTGCGCGCGACAGCATCACCACGCGCGACTTCACGTACACGGCGATCCGCCGTGTGACAAACGAGCTTGCCGCGCACTTCCCCGTCTATCGCATCTATCCGCAAAACGGCCTGCGCAGCGCCGCCGACAACGCGTACTTCGACATCGCGCTCGATGCCGCGAAGCAGACGCTGTCGCGCGCCGATCATGGCCTGCTGACGCGCGTCGATGCGTGGCTCGGCAGCGGCGCCGACGAGAACGGCAATGGACGCAACGCTGCGTATCAGCCGCCGCAGCAGAATGGCGGCGCGGGCGCGTTCAATCACACGGCGTCGGCGCGACGTACAGTGCAGACGCTGTTCTCGCAACTGACGGCGCCCGTCGCCGCGAAGGCTATCGAAGATACCGCGTGCTATCGCTACGGACGTTTGCTGTCGCGTTGCGAAGTCGGCGCGGACCCGGGCGAGTTCGCGCTGACGGTCGAGCAGTTTCACGCGGGCAATCGGGAACGCGCGCGGCGCTTCCCTCACGCGCTGCTCGCGACGGCGACCCACGACCACAAGCGCGGCGAAGACACGCGTGCGCGCCTCGCAGTGCTGAGCGAAATCGCCGACGAGTGGACTGAGACGCTGCGCGCATGGACAACGTTGAACACGCCGCATCGGCGCGCGCTGGATGGCAACGCCGACGACTGGGCGCCTGGTCCCGGCGCCGAGGCGATGCTGTATCAGACGCTGGTCGGCTGCTGGCCGCCCGGTCTTTCGCCCGACGACGAAGCGGGCGTCAAGGCGCTCGCCGAACGCGTCGCGCAATGGCAATTGAAAGCGCTGCGCGAAGCGAAGTTGCGCACTACGTGGCTTGCGCCTGACGAAGTTTTTGAGAACGGCTGCCGCGAGTTTCTGTTCGATATTCTCGCGCCGCAGCGTCGCGATGGATTCCTGCGCGAGCTGAGCGGGTTCGTTGCGCGCATCGGCCGGGCGGGCGTCGTGAATAGTCTGCAGCAGACCTTGCTTCGGCTCGCTTCGCCTGGCGTGCCCGACCTTTATCAGGGTACCGAACTATGGGATTTCAGCCTCGTCGATCCCGACAACCGGCGGCCTGTTGATTTCGCGCAGCGGCAGGCGCTGCTCGCCGAGGCGCCGCCTTCCGATTACCTCGCTGGCTGGCGCGATGGCCGCGTGAAGCTCGCGATCAATCAGCGGATGCTCGCGTTACGCATGCAGATCCCTGAGTTGCTGAGCAGCGGTAGCTATACACCGCTCACAGTGCGGGGCAAGCACGCCGCGCATGTCATTGCGTTCGCGCGGCGGCAAGGCAACTGCTGGGCGGTGGTGATTGCGACGCGGCTGTCGATGGCGCTGCTCGATGCCAGCAGCGACTTGCCTATCGTCGATCCGATTGCGTGGGACGATACCGCCGTGCAGATGCCCGAAGAACTGTTCGGGCGCGCGTTGTTCGACTGGGTGAGTCCCGCTGCGCCGAAGGTTGAAGATACTGGGTTGCTGTATCTGCGCGATGCGCTGACGACGATGCCTGTTGCTGTGCTGGTTGAGGATGGGGTGCCGCGGGCGTGACGCCCTAACCACCCTCATCATCAAACGTCTTCGGATACACCCGCACCAGCACAATCCGCGGCCCTTTCATCCTCTTCACGACCACATCGAAACGGTCGAAATCGACGCGCTGCCCTTCTTCCGGCAGATCGCCGAGTGCGTTGATCACCAGACCGCCGACGGACTCTGCGCTGCCCTCGTCGATATCGATACCAAGCGCGCGCTCCAGCGACACCACGGGCAAACTACCCTTGCCCATCAGCGTGCCGTCGTCCATGCGCGTCCAGTCGGCGTCGCCCTGACGGAACTCGTCGTGAATCTGGCCGACCAGCGCGCCGAGCAGATTGTCGAGCGTCAGGAAGCCAATCGGCTTCGCGTTCTTCCGGCCGACCAGCGCGAGATGCGGCGCGCCCTTGCGAAAGCGCCGGAACAGTTCCAACGCGGGCATCTCGGGCTTCACGTACTGCACGGGACGCACGTAGTGCGACAGGTCCTCGAGCGTGCTGCCCGCGTGGCGCGCCAGCAGCAGATCCTTCAGATGGATCGTGCCCGCGACGCGCTCGCCCGTCGCGTCCTCGAGCAACGGATAACGGCTGAAACGATGGCGCGCGATGATCTGCATGTTCTCGCGCCACGGCAGATCGCGGCGCAGGCTCACCAGTTCATGCGCGGGCCGCATCAGGTCGGACACGGTCATGCGCGAGAAATCGAGCGAATGCGCGATCGTGTTCCATTCGTCCTGCGAATAGGCGTCCTTCGAGCCGTCGAGTTCGTTCGTGACGCTCGCGCGGCGGCCTCGCAAAATCAGCTTCAGTTCCTCTGTCGAATAGTGCAGATCGCCGCCGTGATCGGCCGTCAGACCCGCTATGCGCAGCACGGCGTTCGCGCTCGAGTTGAGCACCCAGATGGCCGGGTACATCGCCCAGTAGAAGCCGTAGAGCGGCATCGCCGTCCACAGCGAGATCTGCTCGGACTGGCGGATCGCCAGCGACTTCGGCGCGAGTTCGCCGACCACGATATGCAGGAACGAAATGCAAGAGAACGCGAAAAACAGCGAGATACCGTGGATCAGGTGCTCGTTCTGAATGCCGAGCAGATGGAACACCGGGTTCAGCAGTTCCGCGAAGGCCGGCTCGCCGATCCAGCCAAGCCCCAGCGACGCGAGCGTGATGCCCAGCTGACATGCGGACAGATACGCATCCAGCCGCCCATGCACCTTCCCAAGCAGCTTGCCGCGCAAGCCATGCTTCGCCGCGAGCGTTTGCACGCGCGTCTGCCGCAGCTTGACGAGACCGAATTCCGCAGCAACAAAGAAACCGTTGAGGGCAACGAGCAACAACGCGCCAATGAGGGCGACGAACTGGATCAAAGCGAAGAACTCCGGCAACAAAAGCCGTCAGTATAGAGCGCGAAAGGCACGTGAAAGCGCTGAGCGCGGATGAACTGGCCATCCGGCCAGGTCACGCGCGATTCCATGCGCGTGTGCGTGAGCGTCATGCGCCGGCGAGCGGCACACGCAGCTTCAGTGTCGTCGGCTGCCCGTCCGCCCATTCGCCCTGTTCGAACGCGCCGTCGTGCGCTTCCGCGATGCGCTTGCACAGTCCGAGTACCCACGAAATGCGGCTGGCTTCGCGCGGCTGCGTCGCTTGCGCGCGCGCGAAGTTTTCGAGCACGTGGGGCAGCGCAGCGTCAGTCAGTGCAGCGGAGGTTGCTTGCCAGGCGACCGTGGCGCGGAACGTCGACGCATCGACGTCGGCATCGAGCGTGACGGTCGCGCCGCTTGCGCTCGCTTCCACCGCGAACGCGACGAGCAGCCACAACGCGGCGGCGAGACGCTCGCGGTCGCCGTCCATCTGCTGCGCGGCGAGCGGCGAGTTGAGTTCGAGTGCGACGCCACGCCGCACGGCGAGCGCGTCGCGCACATCGCCGATCGTCTCATCGAGCAATGGGCGCAGCGCGAACGGCGCGCGCTTCAAGGCAAGCGCTTTCGTCTCGGCGCGCGTTGTATCGACGATCGATTCGAGCAGCTTCACCTGCTGCTCGACGCCATTGCGAATGCCTTCGAGCGCGCGTTGCGCGGTGGCATCGTTTGTGTCGATCTTGCGGTCGAGCACGTAGGCCCAGCTATGAATAGCATTCAGCGGGCTGCGCAGGTCGTGCGAGACCAGCGACAGCACATGATCGCGCATGAAAAGCGCCGTTTCGGCGCAGCGTCGCGCGGTTCGTTCGGCGACGGCAGACGTCTCCTCGTTGCTGCCGGAAGAAGACGGAGTAGACGTGGTCACGATCGACATCCTCGTTGGCGGTTCACCGTTGGTTGCAGTCTGGACATTATAGGCATGGCCGTTTGGCCGATCTTCGCGACGGTAGGACAACACGCCTACAATAGCGGTTTCGAACGATTACAAGGAGCATTGCATGTCTACTGTCACCACGGCCTCGGGCCTCCAATATGAAGACCTGACGGAAGGCTCAGGCGCAGAAGCGAAGGCCGGTCAGACCGTCAGCGTTCACTATACCGGCTGGCTGACGGACGGCCAGAAGTTCGATTCGAGCAAGGACCGCAACGACCCGTTCGCGTTCGTGCTGGGCGGCGGCATGGTCATCAAGGGCTGGGACGAAGGCGTGCAGGGCATGAAGGTCGGCGGCGTGCGCAAGCTGACCATTCCGCCGCAACTCGGCTATGGCGTGCGCGGCGCGGGCGGCGTGATTCCGCCGAACGCGACGCTCGTGTTCGAAGTCGAATTGCTCGGCGTCTGAGCGTTTCCGCCGTTTTTCTGGTTGCTCTGCTGTGAGCCACGCCGTCATCGATGCACCCAACGTTTCCCTGCGCCGTTACGGCACCGTGGAAGCGTCGGACGTGCACGACTTCCATCAGATCGTGCTCGGTCTGGACGGGTCGATGGTGATGGCCGTGGACGGCGTCGCGCAGGAAATCGACCGGACGTCCGCGTGGCTCATTCCCGCGGGCTCGCGGCACGACTACGCGGGCGTCGGCGAGAACCGGCAGCTCGTGCTCGATCTGCCCGCGTCGTCGGTCGCCGTGCCGCAACGTCTGTTCGACCGGGCGCGCGCCGTCACCGTCGATTCGTCGCTCACGCAACTGGTTTCGCATATTGCGGGCCGCGCGTCGGGACATATCGATGGCGATGCCGCATGGCGGCGCTTCAACTGGGACGCGGCCGCCCGCCTATGCGCGGCGATCATCGAAGACACGGGCATGGCGGATGCTGCGCCGGGCGCCGGTCTCGACTTCGCGCGCATCGACGCCTGGCTGCGCGCGCGTCTGTCCGAACCGCTGCGCATCGCTGACCTCGCCGCGCACTGCGGCTTCGGCATGCGGCGCTTTCATCAATTGTTCATCGACGCATTCGGCGAAACGCCGCATCGCTATTTGCAGCGGCTGCGGCTGGATACGTCCGTCACGCTGCTCGCCGATCCGCGCCGCTCATTGACCGACGTCGCGCTTGAAGTCGGCTTCGGCGATCAGAGCGCCTACACGCATGCGTTCACGCGGCGCTTCGGGATGGCGCCGGGTCAATGGCGCGCCTTGCTGCATTGAGCGTTGCTGTATGACAAAACGGGCGCTCCGCAGCGCCCGTTTCGTTTCACTTCTTCACTTCTTCACTTCATCAGCCTGCAAGGCCGCGCGCCAGATCGTCGCGGATATCGGTTGCATTCTCCAGACCAACGGCAAGCCGGATCAGACCTTCCGTGATGCCCGCTGCCGCGCGCGCTTCCGGCGTGATGCGCCCGTGCGTCGTGGTGGCGGGATGCGTGATGGTCGTGCGCGTGTCGCCGAGGTTGCCGGTGATCGAACAGATCTTCGTGCTGTCGATCACACGCCACGCATTCGCGCGCATCGCTTCCGGCGTGTCGCCCTTCAGTTCGAACGAGACGATCGCGCCGCCTGCTTTCTGCTGGCGCTTCGCGATCTCGTACTGCGGATGCGATTCGAGGCCCGGATAAAACACGCGCTTCACAGCGGGATGCGTATCGAGCCAGCGCGCGATTTCGAGCGCATTCGCCGACTGGCGCTCGACGCGCAGCGACAGCGTTTCCATGCCCTTCAGCAGAATCCACGCGTTGAACGCCGACAGCGTCGGACCCGCGCTGCGCACGAACGGGAACACCTTTTCCATGATGAACTGCTTCGAGCCGACCAGCGCGCCGCCGAGCACGCGCCCTTGCCCATCGAGGAACTTGGTCGCCGAATGCATCACGACGTCCGCGCCGAGTTTCAGCGGCTGTTGCAGCGCCGGGCTGCAAAAGCAGTTGTCGACGACGAACAGCGCATTCGCGGACTTCGCGATCTTGCTGATCGCTTCGATATCGGCGATCTCCGTCAGCGGGTTCGACGGCGTTTCGAGGAAGAACATTTTCGTCTCGGGGCGCACGGCGTTTTTCCACGCGTCGAGATCAGTCGGATCGACGAAGGTCGTCGTGATGCCGAACTTGCTGAAGATCTGCGAGAACATACCGAGCGTCGAACCGAACAGGCTCTGCGAGCTGACGAGATGATCGCCCGCCTGCAACGCCGACATCACCACCGACATGATCGCGCTCATTCCCGACGCCGTCGCCATGCACGCCTCGCCGCCTTCGAGCGCCGCGAGGCGATCCTGGAACATCGTCACAGTCGGATTCGTGAAGCGCGAGTACGTGTAATAGTCTTCGGAATTCTTGAAGCGCTCGGCGGCGTCTGCGGCGCTCGCAAAGACAAAGCTCGACGTCAGGAAGATCGCTTCCGAATGTTCGCCGAATTCGCTGCGCAACGTGCCCGAGCGGACTGCGAGTGTGTCGAAGTTGAGGGAGTCGTCCATGTTCGTTCTGTTCCGTTTTTCGAAGTCACGCACTCGCCGCGCACTCGCCATTAAGGTTCGCACACGCGAGGGCAACAAAAAAGCCCGCTTTGCGTCGGCATAAGCGGGCTTCGTGTGCGGGGAACGCTATAAGCGCGATGGCTGTGCTGCTGCTCACCGTTCGCTTTAGCTGTTTTGGGTTTCCCCGCGTCCGCAAGCTGAGATCAAATCGACGCAAGACCCGATGGTAACACTGCGCCCGGGTTTTCGCGCCGGGTTTCAGAGGCTGTTGCAGCGCGCGAAACCGGTTGACCCGATGTTCGCGCGCTTACAACGCGTTACTCGACCGACAGTTGCAGGTGCAATTGCGAACGCGCAGCGCCGCCTTCCATCGCGTCGCTCGCCGCGTCGCGATCCGATTGCGCAGACGGTGCGAGACGCGCGGTTTCGATGCGGTCGAGGTACTCCGTCGTCACGTCGCCCGTGATGTAGTTGCCGTCGAAGCACGACGCTTCGAACTCCTTCAACGCCGGGTTGATGTCGCGGATCGCGTTCTTCAGCGCGTCGACGTCCTGGTAGACGAGGAAATCGGCGCCGATCAGGCGCGCCACGTCTTCGTCCGAGCGGCCGTGCGCGACGAGCTCGCTGCGCGTGGGCATGTCGATGCCGTAGACGTTCGGAAACTTCACGGGCGGCGCCGCCGACGCGAAGATCACCTTGCTTGCGCCCGCATCGCGCGCCATCTGCACGATTTCGTGCGACGTCGTGCCGCGCACGATCGAATCGTCGACGATCAGCACGGTCTTGCCTTTGAACTCGATGCCCATCGCGTTCAGTTTCTGGCGCACCGACTTCTTGCGCACCGCCTGGCCCGGCATGATGAAGGTGCGGCCCACGTAACGGTTCTTGAAGAAGCCTTCGCGATATTCGACGCCGAGTTTCGCTGCGACCTGCATCGCTGCCGGACGCGACGAATCGGGGATCGGCATGACGACGTCGATCTTCACGTCATCGGGGAGTACGCGCAGGATCTTCTCGGCCAGATAGTCGCCCATGCGCAGACGCGCGTTGTAGACGGGCACGCCGTCGAGCACCGAATCCGGACGCGCGAGATACACGAGTTCGAAAATGCACGGGTTCAGGCTCGCGTTCGGCGCGCATTGCTGCGCGTGGAAGTTGCCTTCGAAGTCGATGAAGATCGCCTCGCCCGGCGCGACGTCGCGCACGAACTCGAAGCCGATGCCTTCCAGCGCCACCGATTCCGACGCCAGCATCCATTCCGTGCCCGACGCCGTTTCCAGCTTGCCGATGCACAGCGGGCGGATGCCGAACGGGTCGCGGAAGCCGAGCAGACCGTAGCCGGAAATCAGCGACACGATCGCGTACGAGCCACGCACGCGGCGATGCACGCCCGTCACGGCCTTGAACATCGCTGCCGGATCGAGTTGCAGACCCGTGCTCGCCGTGTGCACTTCGTGCGCGAGCACGTTGAGCATCACTTCGGTGTCGGAATTCGTGTTGATGTGGCGACGATCGATGCGGAACATCTCGTCTTTCAGCTGCTGCCAGTTGGTCAGATTGCCGTTGTGCGCGAGGATGATGCCGAACGGCGCGTTCACGTAGAACGGCTGGGCTTCCTCTTCGCTCGACGCAGACCCCGCCGTCGGGTAACGCACCTGGCCGATGCCGCTGTTGCCGGGCAGGCTGCGCATGTTGCGCGTGCGGAACACGTCGCGCACCATGCCGTTGGCCTTATGCATGTGGAAATTGTTGCCGTTCGCGGTGGCGATGCCGGCCGCGTCCTGACCGCGGTGCTGCAGGAGCAGCAGGCTGTCATAGAGGAGCTGGTTGACGGGTGACTGGGAAACTACGCCTACGATGCCGCACATGGCATGTCCTTCAAAGGGTACGAAATTCGATCAGTGCGGCCTGCCTGGGAGACAGCCGCGCGCGCCGTGGTTCTGCTTGCTTCACCATCGGCCCGCCTTGTCATCCGCCTTCGCCCTTTGCGTGCAACGCGATCGTTACACGTGGACGTAGGCGGCGAGCGTTTCGGGAAGCAGAGGCTTCAACTCTCGCACGCCCTGCTCGGCGTAGGGCCGCAGCAGCGCGTTGCGCCAGAATTCCTGTTTGGGCAGTTCGGTCAAGCCACCGAGGGCGACCAGAACCAGCACCAATATGACCCCGCGTACGAGGCCGAACACCAGTCCAAGCGAGCGATCCACGCCGCCCAGACCGGACACCTGCACCAGCCGGCTCAGCAACGCGTTCGCCACGCTTGCCACCAGCATCACGCCAATGACGATCAAAGCGAACGCGATCAGCCACTGCGTCAACGCGCCGCCCGGCCAGTTCGCCGGCACGTAGGGTACCAGCAGGCCCACGAAACGCGCCGCCACCAAGAACGCGACGATCCAGCCGATCAGCCCGAATACCTCGGACAAAAACCCGCGCCACGTTCCGCGCATGGCTGACAGGGCGATCACCGCCATTACAGCGTAGTCGAACGCGGTGAACATCGCCGGATTACTGCGCAGCGCCGTTGTTCGCGCCCGACGTCAGACCGGCCTCGCGCACCTTCGCGATTGCCGCCGACGCCGCCGCACGGTCCGCAAACGGACCGGCGCGCAACAGGGTTCGACTGGAGCCGTCAGCCTGCTTGCGACGCTCTGTATATGCGGGCACACCCGCCGCTTTCAACTTGGTCGCCCACGCGTGTGCGCTGGCATCGTCCTGAAACGCGCCGAGCTGAACTGCGAAGCGGCTGCCCGGAGGCGCCGCGGGCGTACCCGTTTCGGTGCCCGACGCGGCTGCTTGCGCCGTTTCCGTGGCTGCGGGTTTCTGTTCCGGTTTTGCCGCGGGCTTTGCGTCAGCCTGCGGTTTCGCTGCGGGCTTTGCAGCCGGCGCGTTGTTGGCGACGACAGCGGGCGCTTGCGGCTTCGCAGGCGTCACCGCGATTGGCGCGTTCTTGCTGTTGCTGCCGTCGCGCTGCGATGCCACGGCGCCCGTAGCGGCCGCGCCCGACGCAGCGGGCGCGAGACCCGAGGCCGCCAGCGCGGCGTCCGGCGCGGCGGGATTGTCCGGCGCGACGGCGGCTTGCGTGTCGTTGTCGACCGACGCGCGCGGCTTCGGCGCAGGACGGCTTGGAATGTCGATGGAAATGTCGTCGGTGACGGGCTTCGGATGCGAATCCAGCACCATCGGCAGAATGACGACGGCAGCGATCACCAGCGCGATTGCGCCGACGAGGCGGCGTCGCGCGCGCTGCTTCTCGGGAAGCGTGGGATCGAGCAGCATCGCGTCGGCGTCGCCGGAACGGTCCGTGCGGCGGCTGCGCCGTTCGACGCGTTCCGCGCGTTCAGTGCGCTCGGCACGACTACCGCGACTGGAACTGGAATTTGCGCCGCGCCGTGTCGGTGCGTCGTCTTTCTTGCCGAACGAAAAAATACCCATGAATGGCTTGGTTCGAGGCCCGCGCGTTCAGTGTTGCTGCGATTTACGGTAGGCCATGACGCCTGCAACCGTGAAGAAGCTGCCGAAGACCACGATTCTATCATTGTCCGAGGCTCGTTTTAGCGCATCCTGGAAAGCTTCTGCTGGTGTCGCAAAACGCGTCACGCTGCAATCCGGGCCGTCGCTGACGCCCGCATCGCGCAGCGCCGTTTCCAGCTCTTCCGCGCTGGCGGCACGCGGCGTCGGCAGATCGGTCACGTTCCAGTGATCGATCTCGCCTTTCAGATGTTCGAGCACGCCGGCGATGTCCTTGTCGCGCATCGAGCCAAAAACCGCGTACGTGTACGGAAAAAATCCCATATTGCCGAGATTTTGACCCAACACGGCAGCTGCATGCGGGTTGTGGCCGACGTCCAGCACGACCGACGGCTTGCCTGGCAACACCTGGAAACGTCCCGGCAGCTCGACATTGGCGAGACCCAGACGAATGTCCTGCGCCGACACGGGCAAACGGTCTCGCACCGCTTCGAGCCCTGCGAGCGCCGCAGTCGTATTGAGCAGCTGATTCGCGCCGCGCAGCGCCGGATAGGCCAGTGCGGACCGACGCATCGTCGGGCCGATGTAGCTCCACTGCTGGCGCTCGTTGCCCGGTTGCGCTTCGTAGCGGAAATCACGGCCGAACAGCCACAACTCCGCGCCGACTTTCTCCGCATGATCGATCAGCGTTTGCGGCGCAACGGGGTCCGCGCAGATCGCCGGCCTGCCCGCGCGGAAAATGCCCGCCTTTTCGAACGCGATTTTCTCGCGCGTATCGCCGAGGAAGTCGGTGTGATCGATGTCGATGCTGGTGATGATCGCGCAATCGGTATCGAGGACGTTGACGGCATCGAGCCGCCCGCCGAGCCCCACTTCGAAAATCACCGCGTCCAGCCCGCGCTCGGCGAACAGATGCATGATCGCCAGCGTCGTGAACTCGAAATACGTCAGCGAAACCGCCTCGGGCAGCGACTGGCGCGCCTTCTCGACGGCCTCGAAGTGCGGCAGCAGTTCGGCATCCGTCGCTATCTGGCCGTTGATGCGCGCGCGCTCGTTGAACGCGAGCAGATGCGGCGACGTGTGGCAGCCGACGGTGTAACCCGCGCGCAGCAGGATCGATTCGAGAATCGCGCAGGTGGAACCCTTGCCGTTCGTGCCGCCGACGGTGATCACCGGGCACGCGAACTTGAGGTCCAACGCGTCACGCACCTTGCTGATGCGCGCGAGGCCCATGTCGATTCCGACAGGATGAGCGGATTCCAGGTGCGTGAGCCACGCGTCGAGTGTGGGGTAAGTGGTCATCTGAAAAACTGGCAGTGCGGACCGGAATTATCCTAGAAATGACAACGCGCCGCTTGGAGACTTCTCGCGGCGCGTTGGTTGTTCCTGTCAGCCGTGCGTTGCGTCACGGCCAAGGACGGCGTCAGGCGACCGCGTCAGCCGGCTGGCGCGTCAGCAGCGCCATCAGTTGCGCGATTTCTTCGCGCAGCTTGCGACGGTCGATGATCATGTCGATCGCGCCCTTTTGCATCAGGAATTCGGCGCGCTGGAAGCCTTCCGGCAGCTTTTCACGCACGGTCTGCTCGATCACGCGCGGGCCGGCAAAGCCGATCAGCGCCTTCGGCTCGGCGATCACGACGTCGCCGAGGAACGCGAAACTCGCCGACACGCCGCCCATCGTCGGATCGGTCAGCACGGAAATGAACGGCAGCTTGGCTTCGGCGAGCTTGGTCAGCATGGCCGTGGTCTTGGCCATCTGCATCAGCGAGAGCAGGCTTTCCTGCATCCGCGCGCCGCCCGAGGCGGTGAAGCAGATGAACGGCACGTGCTGTTCGATCGCGTTTTGCGCGCCGCGCGCGAAGCGCTCGCCGACCACGGAACCCATCGAACCACCCATGAACGCGAATTCGAAGCACGCGACCACGACGGGCAGCGTATGGATCGCGCCGCCCATCACGACCATCGCATCGGTTTCGTCGGTTTCGTCCATCGCCTCTTTCAGGCGGTCGGGATACTTGCGGCTGTCCTTGAACTTGAGCGCGTCAACCGGCAGGATTTCCTGGCCGATTTCATAACGGCCTTCCGGATCGAGCAAGCCGTCGAGCCGTTCGCGCGCGCCGATCCGCATATGGTGGTCGCACTTCGGGCAGACGTGCAGATTCGCCTCGACGTCGTTGCGGTACAGCACCGCTTCGCACGCCGGACATTTGATCCACAGCCCTTCCGGAATGCCCTTGCGGCTCTTCGGGTCGGTTTGCTTGATTTTCGGCGGCAACAGTTTGTCGAGCCAGCTCATGATGATTCCTTCCAGGATTCGCGATACCAAAGACGGCGCAGCAGGAACCGCGCCGCCATGTTAACCGCGACAAAATGATGTTTATCGGGCAGTCGCGCCGATGCTGTCGAGCGCCTGGCGAATTTCAGCAATGAAACTCGTCAGCTTGCTCGCAGCGGACTCGGGTGCTGCTTCTTCGAGCAACTGCACGATACGGCTGCCGATCACGACGGCATCGGAGACTTCGGCCACGGCACGCGCGGATTGCGCGTCACGAATGCCGAAACCGACGCCTACCGGCAGCGGTACGCGCGACTTGATGGCCGGGATTTTACCCGCGATGCTCAAAACGTCCAGATTTGCAGAGCCCGTGACACCCTTGAGCGATACATAGTAGACGTAACCGCTAGCGATTTTACCAACCTCCGCGATGCGCTCGTCCGTCGACGTGGGCGCGAGCAGGAAAATCGGATCGATCCCGGCCGCCTTCATCTTTTCGGCGAAGATACCGGATTCTTCGGGCGGATAGTCGACAACCAGCACGCCGTCGACGCCCGCTTCCTTCGCGGCAGCGGCGAACGCGTCGGCGCCCATGCGCTCGATGGGATTCGCGTAGCCCATCAGCACGACGGGTGTCTTGTCGTTGGTTTCGCGGAAGCGCTTGACGTCGGCGAGCACGTGTTTCAGCGACACGCCCTTTGCCAGCGCGCGTTCCGACGACTGCTGGATCACGGGACCGTCGGCCATCGGGTCGGAGAACGGCACGCCGAGTTCGATGACGTCAGCGCCGCCCTTCGCGAGCGCGTGCATGAACTCGACAGTGCGCGCCGGATCGGGATCGCCGGCGGTGATGAACGGAATCAGACCTTTCTTGCCCTGCGCGGCCAGTGCCGCGAACGTGGATTGAATACGGGACATGGAATTTTCTCGAAGTCGATGACTGCGCGGTTTGGCGTCAAGCCGTCGTCGTAGTGTTGGCAACGGCTGCTTTCCGGCGCGAAACGGGTTCCGGCGGATTTGCCGCCAAACTGACACGTTCTCGCGCTATCGCGCAGTAACTTTCATTGATCTCATAGCCGACGAATTCGCGCTTCTGACGGGCGCAAGCGACTGCCGTCGTGCCGCTCCCCATGAAGGGATCGAGCACGCGGCCACCCGGCGGACAACTGGCCAACACCATTCGCTCGACGATTTCGAGCGGTTTTTGGGTCGGATGGTCGACGCGTTCGGCGTGTTGCCGGTGCAGACGCGAGACCGACCAGACGTCCTTCGGGTTGTAGCCCATCTCCAGCCACTTGCTTCCTTCGAACAACTTACGCGAACGCGCCTTCTTCGTGGCGGCATCGTATGGGATACGGACGGGATCGAGATCGAAATAATAGTCTTTCGACACCGCGAAATAACCGATGTTGTCATGCACGGACGTAAAGCGGCGCGTCGTGCCGCCCATGCTCGGCACGCGCCGGTCCCAGATGATCTCGTTGACCATCGTCAGGCGGCTCTTCAGAAACACGAAGATTTCCGGCGCGTACTGCCATGTGCAGAAGATATACAGCGAACCCGACGGCTTCAGCTTCGAAATGGCGAGTTCGAGCCAGGCACGCGTCCACGCGAGAAAATCCTCGCCCGAGCGCATGTCGGAATCATTGCCATAGTCCTTGCCGAGGCCGTACGGCGGATCGGCGACGATCAGATCGATCGAGCCGTCCGGCAGGTTCGCTGCATCGGTCAGAAAATCGCGGTTCAGGAGCTCGATGCCCGCAGGCACCGGCAACAGCGGCACAGCGCCCGCGCGCAACGCCTCGGCAACGCCGGCTTCGGCGTCGCCGTCCAGCGCGGGCGGCTGCGGCTCCTCGAACTCGTCGCGCATCGCCTGGGCGCTCAGAACTGGATGCCCGATCGCTCGGCGACCGTGTGCATGTCCTTGTCGCCCCGGCCCGACAGGTTCACCAGAAGGATTTTGTCCTTCGGCAAAGTCGGCGCGAGCTTCGCCGCGTACGCGAGCGCGTGGCTCGACTCCAGCGCGGGGATGATGCCCTCGATCCGGCAGCAGTCGTGAAACGCCTTGAGCGCCTCTTCGTCGGTGATGCCGACGTATTCGGCGCGGCCGCTGTCCTTGAGCCATGCGTGCTCGGGACCGACGCCCGGATAGTCGAGACCCGCCGACACCGAATGCGTCTCGATGATCTGGCCGTTCTCGTCTTGCAGCAGATACGTGCGGTTACCGTGCAGCACACCCGGGCTGCCGCCGATCAGCGACGCCGCGTGACGACCCGTGTCGATGCCGTCGCCGGCGGCTTCCACGCCGATCAGCCTCACCGATTTATCGTCAATGTACGGATAAAAGATACCCATCGCATTCGATCCGCCGCCAACGCACGCAATCACGGCATCCGGCTGACGGCCCGTGAGCTCGGGCATCTGCACCTTGCATTCGTCACCGATCACGCGCTGGAAGTCACGCACCATCATCGGATACGGATGCGGCCCTGCCACCGTGCCGATGATGTAGAACGTGTTTTCGACGTTCGTGACCCAGTCGCGCATCGCTTCGTTCAGCGCGTCTTTCAGCGTGCGCGAGCCGGATTCGACGGGCACGACGGTCGCGCCCAGCAACTTCATCCGGTAGACGTTCGCGGCCTGGCGGCGCACGTCTTCCGCGCCCATGTAGACGATGCACTCCATGCCGAAGCGCGCCGCGATGGTGGCGGCGGCAACGCCGTGCTGACCCGCGCCCGTTTCCGCGATCACGCGCGGCTTGCCCATGCGTTTGGCGAGCAACGCCTGACCGATCACGTTGTTCACCTTGTGCGCGCCCGTGTGATTCAGGTCTTCGCGTTTCAGATAAACCTGCGCGCCGCCGAGCAGTTCGCTCCAGCGTTGGGCGTGATAAACCGGGGAAGGACGACCAACGAAGTACTTCAATTCGCGCTCGTATTCGGCGATGAAGTCAGCGTCCTGGGAGTATTTCTCGTAGGCCTGGCGCAGTTCGTCGAGCGCGTGCATCAGCGTCTCGGCAACGAACACGCCGCCATATTGGCCGAAATGGCCACGTTCATCGGGTAAATTGTACATATTCCGTCACTCTTCTCAGCTTGCCGCCATGTCCGCGCGCAGAGCGCGGTGCGGCCTGGGAATCACCGGGCGTCCGCTTCGCGCACTGCGCGCACGAACGCCGCCATCCGGGCGTGATCCTTCACGCCCTTTGCACCCGGCACCTCGATGCCGCTCGAGACATCGACCGCGTACGGGCGCACGCGATGAATCGCATCACTGACGTTTTGCGTGTTCAACCCACCACTCAAAACGGCCCGACGCGCGAGCTCTTGTGGAATAAGTGACCAATCGAAGACCTTCCCGCCGCCGCCATAGCCTTCGACGTGTGTGTCGAACAGAAGACCACTGGCAGCTGAATAGTTAAGCGCCGATTCTACCAAATCGGCCGGTTGAGTATCTGCCGCAATCCGCAACGCGCGCAACCAAGGCAAACCCGCAACGCCCGCCAGCTTTTCGCACTGCTCGGGCGTTTCATCGCCGTGGAACTGCAGCATCGTCAGCGGCACGTTGCAGGTGACTTCGCCGAACCACTCCGGCGTCGGATTCACGAACAGTCCAACAATCGACACGAACGGCGGCACGACCCGCGTCATCTCGACCGCCTGCGCGATGCTCAACGCGCGCGGGCTGGGCGGGTAGAACACGAGGCCGATCGCATCGGCGCCAAGGGCGACGGCATGGGCGACATCGGCGGCATTGGCGAGGCCGCACAGCTTGATGCGCGTGCGGTGCGGCACGGTGTCGGTGGCGGGCGATACGCTTGCGGCTTGAGTGTCGGCGGAAGTCATGAGTCGGTCCAAACGGTACTCCACGGAACGCTGCCCGCCTGTGGTGCAGGCACGGCGAACGCCTCAGGATAGCCCACTTGAGCGAGATACAGCCCGTCGGGCATGAAGGTGGGCGCCGCGCGTTTCCGGTCGCGGCCCTGCAGGACCTCCGCGAGCCACGCTGCCGGATAGCGCCCGCGGCCCACGGCCACGAGACAACCCATCAGGTTACGCACCATGTGATGCAGGAAGGCATTGGCCCGGAAGCGGAAGTGGATGAAATCGCCCTGTGGCCGGATATCGATCTGATACAGATGCTTGACGGGCGTCTTCGCCTGGCATTCCGACGAGCGGAACGCCGAGAAATCGTTCTCGCCGATCAGGCAGGCGGCGGCATCGCGCATCGCGTCGACGTCGAGCGGCGTGTGAATCCAACCGGCGCGACCCGTGAGCATCGGCGAGCGCACGGGATGCACGTACAGCACGTAATAATACGTGCGCTCGAAGGCCGAAAAGCGCGCGTGAAACGTATCGGGCATCGGCTTGGCCCACTGCACGGCGACTGTCGACGGCAAGAACGCGTTCGTGCCGCGCACCCACGAAAAGTCGCTGCGGTCGAGTTCCGTCTCGAAATGCGCGACCTGCCCGAGACCGTGAACACCCGTATCCGTGCGGCCTGCCACGACCGTCTGCAGCGGCGTCTGCGCGAATTCGCGCAGCGCCCGTTCGAGTGCGTCCTGCACGGTCTTACCGTGCGGCTGCGACTGCCAGCCGCAAAACGCCGCGCCGTCGTACTGGATACCAAGCGCGATCCGAGCCATCACGAAAGCGGCGCGAGTGTCGACAGCAACGCGCGTGCGTCGGCGCGCGTGTCGACATCGTTCGATTCGATGACTTCGTTGATCAGCGTGCGCGCGCCGACGACGTCGCCGAGATCGATGTACTCCACAGCCAGGTCGAGCTTGTTGCGGGCGATGCGCGCGACTTCGTCCGGCGTGAACGCGGGCACGACCTGCGACGGCGACGGCGGCAGTTCCAGGTCGAAATCGAGTTTCAACGCGCCGAAGCGCGCCGCGCCCAGACCGGCGACGGCGGCCGCACCGGCCGTGCCGGCGATGATCTCGTCGGCGACAGCAGGCGCCTGCGGCACCTGCGCCGGCACCGCCTGTTGCGCCGTGATTTCGGGCGCGACGACGGGCTGCGTCACAGCGGGTGCGTCGGTTGCCGAGCGCTCGACGCGCGGCGGCAAAGCGAAGTCGTCGATGCTGTCGAGCGCGCGCATCGCGTCGCGCGGGAATGCGTCCGGCACAGCCGGCTCCAGCGGCGGCGGCGCGCCGAGCGGAAGCGACGCCGACGCGCGTTGTTCCGCTGCGTCCTCGGCGTCGGCTGGGTGCAGTTCATTGAGCTCGGGCAGCGGCTCGATCAGTTGCTCGTGCTGCCCGGCCGGTTCCACATGACTCAACTGGATGGGCGGCGCAATGGACGCGGTAGGTTGCTCGAACGTGGGTTCGTGCTGCCCGGCTCCCGGCGTCGCGCCAAGGTCGAGTGCGAAAGGCTTGGGTTTCGCGCCGGATTCGTCGTGCGGTGCCTCGATCGGCTCGGCAAAATGCGGCTCGACCGGTTCGTGGATCGGCTGCTCGTCGAGCGGCAGTTCGGCGGATGGCGTATCGGCGGCGAGTTTGCTCGTCGTCAGTTCCTGTTCGCGCGCGGCCTGTTGCCGTTCGGCTGCTTCGGCAGCACGCGCTTCTTCGCGTGCCGGATCGAGCGATTCGCGCGGCAACGCATCGGCGCCGAGCGTTGCGGCGGCGTCGAGCGCGGCGTCCGCGGATGCGCTGTCGAACGTTTCGGGCTCGGGCTTCGGTGCTGCGTCGTGATCGAATGCAGGCGAAATCGCAGCAGCCGCAACAACCGTAGCCGGACCGGCCTCGCGCGACCCGGTTTCAGACGGTTCGTGCAGCGACGCAGCCGGCTCATCGCTACGCGCGACTGCAACCGGCTCGACGGCCGTCGGCGCAACTGGCGTTTCATCTTCGCGTGCAACGTCGTCGTTCGCCACTTCCTGCGCGCGCGCGGCTTTGCGACGCCGGCGCATCGTCAAACCGGCCAGCAGCGCCACAAGCGCCGCGCCGACGATAGCCGCCACGCCCAGATATTCCTGCGAAATGCCCATCGGCTGGTTCGCGGGCTGCGTTGCCGCCGGCGCAGCAAGAGCGGGTGCGCCAGCGCCGGGCGTCGCGCTCGACGACTGCGTCGCGCCCGGTGCCGTCGGCGCGTTTTCGTTTGCGCCCGGCTGCTTGCCGATACCGTGCTTCTGCAATTCCATCAGCACGCGGTTCTTCAGCGCGAGGAGTTGCTGCAAGCTCGACGGACGCGGCTGCGACGCGGGCTGCGCGTTGCTGGTTGCGGGCGTACTGGGCGACGTAGCAGCGGGCTCGCTGCCCTCGATGGAACCCGTGTATGAACGCGTGCCGCTCGCACCCGATGCCGAAGATGCAGCCGCGCCGCTCGTGGGCAGCGCGCCGGCTGCAGGCGCGGACGTCGCCTCGGCCGTGGCCGGCGCGCTAGCGCTCTGCGTTGGAATCGTGGCGGCCGCTTCGGCCGGCGACGACGCGCCGGTTGTCGCAGCACTCGCGCCAGCAGCCGTTGCAGCGGGCACGGATGCCGAAGTCGTCGCGGCAGCGTTGTTGGTAGTCGCAGCCTGCGCCGCCGCGCCGGACGCAGCAGAGGCGGCCGTCGCAGCCGACGCCGCGCCGATGGCCACCCCCGTCGCATCGACGGCAGGCAGATTCAGGACAGCGCCCAGCCGCAACCGGCTTGGATCGTGCCCCATGAACGCGTTCGGATTCGCGTCGAAGATCGCTTTCCCCGCACGCGCCAGCACGGCGCGATCGTGCGACTGCGTCATCGCGACCGCAGCGTCATTTAGCGATTGCCCCGGCTGAACGGTGAACTGCGTGCCGCCGGAAGCAGCACCAGCCGGTGCGCTCGCCGCCGCAGTGGCCGTGGTTTGCGCGTATGCCGCGCCCGGTATCGAAAGTGCACCGGCAAAAACGATCGCGACCGCTGCCGCGATCCGATGCGAGCCGCTGCGTGTGGCGGCGGGAATAAGAGGGAATCGGGCCGTCATCGGGACCTTTCGTGCGCGGTCGTGCGGCGCATGCTTAGAAGTGTTGGCGACAAGATTCGGAAATACACAATAAAAAAGCGCCGCGAAAATCGCGACGCTTTTGGGGAGTTTTCTACGCGTCGATCAGTTAACGCGCGTAGTTTACTTTACTTGTCGAGCAGAATGCGAAGCATCCGACGCAGCGGCTCAGCAGCGCCCCACAGCAACTGGTCGCCGACCGTGAATGCCGACAGATATTCGCCACCCATCGCGAGCTTGCGCAGGCGGCCGACCGGCACCGTCAGCGTGCCCGTCACCACGGCGGGCGACAGATCGCGCATCGACGCTTCGCGCTCGTTCGGCACGACCTTCACCCAGTCGTTCGCCGAAGCGAGAATGCCGTTCACTTCGTCGAGCGGCACGTCCTTGTTCAGCTTGATGGTCAGCGCCTGCGAGTGGCAGCGCATTGCGCCGATACGCACGCACAGGCCGTCGACGGGGATCGAGCCCGGCTCGCCCATCGCGGGCTTGCCGAGAATCTTGTTGGTTTCCGCGCCGCCCTTCCACTCTTCCTTCGACATGCCGTTGCCGAGATCCTTGTCGATCCACGGAATCAGCGAGCCCGCGAGCGGCACGCCGAAGTGATCGGTCGGCATGCTGTCGCTGTTCATGGCCGACAGCACGCGGCGGTCGATATCGAGAATGGCCGACGACGGATTGGCCAGCTCATCCTTCACTGCGCCGTGCAGCGTGCCCATCTGGCTCAGCAGTTCACGCATGTTTTGCGCGCCCGCGCCGGAAGCAGCCTGATACGTCATGGCCGTCATCCAGTCGACGAGGTTTTCGCGGAACAGGCCGCCCAGCGCCATCAGCATCAGGCTGACCGTGCAGTTGCCGCCGATGAAATTCTTCTGGCCCTTGACCAGCGCGTTCTTGATCACGTCGAGGTTGACGGGATCGAGAATGATGACGGCGTCATCCTTCATGCGCAGCGACGAAGCCGCGTCGATCCAGTAGCCGTTCCAGCCCGCTGCGCGCAGCTTTGGGAACACTTCGTTCGTGTAGTCGCCGCCCTGGCAGGAGATGATGGCGTCGCACTTCTTCAGGTCGTCGATGCTTGTCGCATCTTTGAGCTTGGTCTCGTTTTTGGCAAACGACGGCGCATTGCCGCCCGCATTGCTGGTGCTGAAAAACACCGGTTCGATCAGATCGAAATCGCCTTCCTGTTGCATGCGTTGCATCAGGACGCTGCCGACCATGCCGCGCCAACCTACGAGACCTACGTTCATGACTTCATACCCTTCGAGTGGACACTTCCCCGCATCTTTGCCCGCAGTGACCGCGCGGGGAAGATGGGCGGGCACGACGGACGATCAGCGCTTCGTGATCGTTTTCGGGGTAATCGTTTTGATGGTAATGGCGAGCGCAACCACGCGGGCCGTTTTGCCGCGCAGTGTCGAAATCGAGGAGATTTGAGGAATCGTCGCCATCACATGAGTCTACACGAAAACCCGTTTTTTGCGGCACGGGCGCCGCGATTTGCGTGAATCCGCGCAAAATTGGCAGATTCACGCGTGTTTGCTGAAGAATTACAGCGCGGCCACCACGGCGTCGCCCATCGCTTCCGTGCCGACCTGCTTGCAGCCCGGCGTGAGAATATCGCCCGTGCGATAGCCTTGCTCCAGCACCTTTTTCACGGCGCTTTCGATACGGTCGGCCTGCTCGGCCCGGTTCAGCGAATAACGCAGCATCATCGCGGCCGACAGAATCGTGGCGAGCGGATTCGCAATGCCCTTGCCCGCGATATCCGGCGCCGAGCCGTGCGAGGGCTCGTACAGACCCTTGTTGTTCTTGTCGAGCGAAGCCGACGGCAGCATGCCGATCGAACCCGTCAACATTGCCGCTTCGTCCGACAGAATGTCGCCGAACATGTTGCCCGTAACGATCACGTCGAACGATTTCGGCGCCTTCACGAGCTGCATTGCCGCGTTGTCGACATACATATGCGACAGCTCGACTTCCGCGTATTCCTTCGAGACATCGATCATCACGTCCTTCCACAATTGCGACGTTTCGAGCACGTTCGCCTTGTCGACCGACGTCAGCTTCTTGTCGCGCTTCTGCGCCGCCTGGAATGCGACGTGCGCGATGCGGCGCACTTCGGGTTCCGAATAACGCATCGTGTCGAAGCCTTCTTTCGCGCCTTCGAACGGACCGTCCGGCGCTGCACGCACACCGCGCGGCGAGCCGAAATAGATGTCGCCGTTCAGTTCGCGCACGATCAGGATATCGAGGCCCGATACGATTTCCGGCTTCAGCGACGACGCGCCCGTCAATTGCGGATAGCAGATCGCCGGACGGAAGTTCGCGAACAGTTGCAAATGCTTGCGCAGGCCCAGGATTGCCTGTTCTGGACGCAGCGAACGCTCGAGCGAATCGTACTTCCAGTCGCCAACCGCGCCGAACAGGATCGCGTCCGCTTCCTTCGCGAGCTTGAGCGTGGCTTCCGGCAGCGGATGACCCGCCGCCTCGTAGCCCGCGCCGCCGACGGGCGCTTCTTCCAGCTCGAACTTCTCGCCGAGCACGTTCAGAACCTTGACGGCTTCCTTGACGATTTCCTTGCCAATGCCGTCGCCCGGCAACACTGCGATCTTCATGCGTATTCCTTGTTGGTTTCTGTCTGGGCTGGATCAGGCGCGCTTTCGCGAAATCTTCAGCGCACGAGGCGGTTATTGAGCCACGGCTGCTTCGCGATGCGCTCTGCTTCGTACTGGCGAATCTTGTCCGCGTGACGCAGCGTGAGGCCAATGTCGTCGAAGCCGTTCAGCAGACAGTATTTGCGGAACGCAGCGACTTCGAACGGATATTCGGCGCTGCCGTCAGCCGTGCGCACGACCTGCTTTTCCAGATCGACGGTCAGCTGGAAGCCGTTGAACGCGAATGTTTCGTCGAACAGATGGTCGACCTGTTGACCCGTCAGCACGATGGGCAGCAGACCATTCTTGAAGCAGTTGTTGTAGAAGATGTCCGCGAAGCTCGGCGCGATGATCGCGCGGAAGCCATACTGTTGCAGCGCCCACGGCGCGTGCTCGCGCGAGCTGCCGCAGCCGAAGTTCTGGCGTGCGAGCAGCACCGACGCGCCCTGATAGCGCGGCTGGTTCAGCACGAAATCCGGATTCAGCGGACGCTTCGAATTGTCCTGTCCCGGCTCGCCGTGATCGAGATAACGCCATTCGTCGAACGCGTTCGGACCGAAGCCCGTGCGCTTGATCGACTTCAGGAACTGCTTCGGAATGATCGCGTCGGTGTCGACGTTTTCGCGATCGAGCGGCGCCACGACGCCGGTATGTACGATGAATTTTTCCATGACGCTTTAGCCTGTTCGAAGCCGGACGGCGGTGCACATGCGCATCACCCACGCCCTCCGGCGAATCAAAAACCGCTTACTTTGCCGCCTTGTCGCTGATCGACCCGCCCAGATGCTGCAGGTCTTCGCCAAAGCCATGCACCGTGTTGCAACCAGCGAGGCCGAGCAGCAGCCCGGCTAGCGTCGCGAGTGCGAATCGGCGCAAAAGTGCGATGCGATCGATGTTCATGTGGCGTTCATCCCAGCTTGCGAATGTCGACGAAATGCCCTTCGATGGCGGCAGCCGCTGCCATGGCGGGGCTCACGAGGTGCGTGCGTCCGCCCGCGCCCTGGCGGCCTTCGAAATTGCGGTTCGACGTGGATGCGCAGCGCTCGCCCGGCTCCAGCCGATCGGCGTTCATCGCGAGACACATCGAGCAGCCCGGCTCGCGCCATTCGAAACCCGCGTCCGTGAAGACTTTGTCGAGACCTTCGCGCTCGGCTTGCGCCTTCACGAGGCCCGAGCCCGGCACGACCATCGCGAGACGGATGTTCGGCGCGACGCGGCGGCCGAGTTTCTTCACGACCCACGCTGCCGCGCGCAAATCCTCGATGCGCGCGTTCGTGCACGAGCCGATGAAAATCTTGTCCGGCTTGATCGATTCGATGGGCAGATTCGGTTCGAGCGCCATGTACTGCAGCGCGCGTTCCATTGCGTCGCGCTTGACCGGATCCTTTTCCTTCTCCGGGTCCGGCACGCGTGCGTCGATGGACGTGACCATTTCCGGCGACGTGCCCCACGTGACCTGCGGCACGATCTCGGCGGCGTTCAATTCGACCACGCGATCGAAATGCGCGCCAGGATCGGATGTGAACTGCTTCCAGTATTCGACGGCCTGATCCCATTCAACGCCTTGCGGCGAGAACGGACGGCCCTTCAGGTATTCGACCGTCGTGTCGTCGACGGCGACCATGCCGGCGCGCGCGCCCGCTTCGATCGCCATGTTGCAGACGGTCATGCGGCCTTCCATCGACAGCGCGCGAATGGTCGAGCCGCCGAATTCGATTGCGTAGCCCGTGCCGCCCGCCGTGCCGATCTTGCCGATGATCGCGAGCACGATGTCCTTCGCGGTGCAGCCGCGCGGCAACTGGCCTTCGACCTTGACCAGCATGTTCTTGCTCTTCTTCTGCAGAAGCGTTTGCGTGGCGAGCACATGTTCGACTTCCGACGTGCCGATGCCGTGCGCCAGCGCGCCGAACGCGCCGTGCGTGGACGTATGCGAGTCGCCGCAGACGATCGTCATGCCCGGCAGCGTCGCGCCCTGTTCCGGCCCGATGATGTGAACGATGCCCTGACGCAGGTCATTCATCTTGAACTGCGTGATGCCGAACGCGTCGCAGTTCGAGTCGAGCGTATCGACTTGCAGCTTCGACACGGGGTCAGCGATGCCGTGGCTGCGATCCGTGGTCGGCACGTTGTGATCCGACACCGCCAGATTCGCGCTGATGCGCCACACCGGGCGCTCCGAGAGCTTCAGCCCTTCGAATGCCTGCGGGCTGGTCACTTCATGCAGCAGTTGACGGTCGATATAGAGAATCGTCGTGCCGTCTTCTTCCGTGTGGACCACATGTGTGTTCCACAATTTGTCGTAGAGAGTCTGTGCCATGGTATGCGGGGATAGTAATGACATCGGGCAGTTCGTGTCCGGTCAATTATGCCACGCAGTTGACATTCCGGGACCATCACGTATCGAGAAAACCGATAAAAAACATGGAGTTGGGTGGTAGTGCCGATACCTGTATCGGCACTACCCGAGCTGGGCGCCCGCGCTCGTTTCGAAATGATCGGATGGAAAGCCGGGCGGCCGTTCGCTGCCCAGAAAGCTCGGCAACTGGCGCTGGAACGGGGGAACGTGCGTAAGGCAGGTCCTGCGACGAGGTAGCGACGAAACACGCGGCAGTCGGCCGAACGGCGTATAGCGGCCACTCCAGCGTTCGCCATAGCATGGTTAGTCACCCTAACCATGCTAACGATGTCGCAACTCGAATATCTGATCGTCGATTCACCGCCTGAACCTGGACATCGATTCTCAGGGGTGAGCTATCGTGGGACCAAGTGGAGTCTCAATCACCTCGATGCCTTCACATTCAAGATCGATCTGGGATTAGGCGGAGACATGACCGTACTCGTACTTTTCTCCTGCCACTGCTTTTCCCGTAGCTTCCGATGGGACGCGCGCGCAACTCATCTGATCCCTGCGGATGAAATCTACGACGATGGCAAAGAGCGCCGTGTACTCGACCCGCAGCGCTACGAACTTTCACGCAGGCATCTAAGAGAAATCGTCGTTCAATTGCCGTTCCGGCGCATTACGATTGCCAACGAGAAACAACCCAACTTCGTTACGCTCGAACAGCTGAACGAAGACGGCACGACATCGCTCTATGCCGTTTTCTTCGAAGCCGAGCGAGACCGGAGCCGCAAGCGACGCATCGTGCTGCGCATCCAGTCGGCCTACGTGCTGGACAACGGGCTGACGAGGCGCCAGGAAAAGGCCGGTAAAGTCGGCTTCGCGACACTACTGCGTGCGACGTACCTTGGCAAAAGGATTCGCGGATAGGTCCGCAGAAAAACAAACGGCCACCTGAGGTGGCCGTTGCATGCGGGATTCTCTATCTGTCGTTCGACAAAACTCCCACTCCTGGTGGGACCCGGCTTGCCGGGCGGCGCTACGTTTTTCGCACCCGCTGGTACGTAGTTTTGAGCCATCATTATTGCCTTTTGCCCACCGCCGGTCAAGCGCGCCCCGACCTGGCCAAACGGCATATAAAGCAAAACACCCCACCGGCGAACCGTTGGGGTGTTTCACTCGATGTGTTTAACGCAAGCGTAGAGCGCTGACGCGCCCGTGGCTTAGCGCTGAGCGATCGGCTTGGCTTCGCGCGGCGTTTCGCCGATGAACAACTGACGCGGACGGCCAATCTTCTGTTCGGGATCGCCGATCATTTCGTTCCACTGTGCGATCCAGCCGACCGTACGTGCCATTGCGAAGATACACGTGAACATCGACGTCGGAATGCCCAGCGCGCGCTGCACGATGCCCGAGTAGAAGTCGACGTTCGGGTACAGCTTGCGCGACACGAAGTATTCGTCTTCCAGCGCGATCTTTTCCAGCGCCATGGCGAGCTTGAACAGCGGGTCGTCGTGCAGGCCCAGTTCGTTCAGCACTTCGTAGCACGTTTCGCGCATCAGCTTGGCGCGCGGATCGTAGTTCTTGTAGACGCGGTGACCGAAGCCCATCAGCTTCACGCCCGAGTTCTTGTCCTTCACCTGCTTGATGAACTCAGGAATGTTGTCGACCGAGCCGATTTCTTCCAGCATGTTCAGCGCCGCTTCGTTCGCGCCGCCGTGCGCCGGGCCCCACAGACACGCGATACCAGCTGCGATACACGCAAACGGATTCGCACCCGACGAACCCGCCAGACGAACCGTCGACGTCGACGCGTTCTGCTCGTGGTCGGCGTGCAGGATCAGGATACGGTCGAGTGCGCGGACCAGCACTTCGTTGACCTGGTACTCTTCGCACGGGTTCGAGAACATCATGCGCATGAAGTTCGCGCTGTACGACAGATTGTTCTGCGGATACACGAACGGCTGGCCGATCGAGTACTTGTACGCCATCGCGACCAGCGTCGGCAGCTTGGCGATCATGCGGATGGCCGAGACTTCGCGGTGACGCGGGTTATTGATGTCGAGCGAGTCGTGGTAGAACGCCGACAGCGCGCCGACTGCGGCGACGAGAATCGCCATCGGGTGCGCGTCGCGGCGGAAACCACGGAAGAAGAACTGCATCTGCTCGTGAACCATCGTGTGGTTCGTGACCGTCTTCACGAACTCGTCCTTCTGCGCCTGATTCGGCAATTCGCCCTTCAGCAGCGCGTAGCACGTTTCGAGGAAGTCCGCGTTTTGCGCGAGATTGTCGATCGGGAAGCCGCGGTACAGCAGCTCGCCCTTGTCACCGTCGATGTAGGTGATAGCCGAGTTGCACGACGCCGTCGACATAAAGCCCGGATCGTACGTGAACTTGCCGGTCTGACCATACAGCTTACGGATGTCGATCACATCCGGGCCCATCGTGCCCTTGTAAATCGGCATTTCAACGCTCGGCGAGTTGTCGCTGAACGATAGCGTGGCTTTAACATCTGACGGGGTCATAGCACATCCTCAATCGAAGTATGGAAACAGGGTTTCGATAATTGCACGCCTGGATCAAACTCACCTGCGTAATGGCGAGGCTTACGCCTTGATTACACGTTACGCAGTATCTCCAGCACTCGCGCGACATCTGCGTCGGCGAGGTCGCCCTCCGGTTCCTTGCGGGCGAGCAGCAAGTCCATCAGGTCGTTATCGCTTAGTTCGAGCAGGCGCGTGAGCGCGCCTACGTCTGCATCACTGAGATCATGCTCATATCGGCTAAAAAAACGCTCGAAGATCAGATCGTTTTCCAGCAGGCCACGTCGTGCACGCCAGCGGAGACGCGCGCGACGCAGCGGGTCGGACTGATGCGATGTTTCGTCCATCTCAGACCGCCCGGCGCACCATCAATTCCTTGATCTTGCCGATCGCCTTCGTCGGGTTGAGCCCCTTCGGGCACACGTCGACGCAGTTCATGATCGTATGGCAACGGAACAGACGGTACGGATCTTCCAGGTTGTCCAGCCGCTCGCCCGTCGCCTCGTCGCGGCTGTCCGCGATGAAACGGTAGGCTTGCAGCAGCCCTGCCGGGCCGACGAACTTGTCCGGATTCCACCAGAAGCTCGGGCACGACGTCGAGCAGCTCGCGCACAGGATGCACTCGTACAGCCCGTCGAGTTCGTCACGCTCTTCCGGCGACTGCAGACGCTCCTTCTCCGGCGGCGGCGTGTCGTTGATCAGATACGGCTTGATCGAGTGATACTGGTTGAAGAACTGCGTGAAGTCGCAGATCAGGTCGCGCACCACGGGCAGCCCCGGCAGCGGACGCAGCACGATCTTCTGCGGCAGGTCGTTCAGGTTCGTCAGGCAGGCAAGACCGTTCTTGCCGTTGATGTTCATCGCGTCCGAGCCGCAGACACCCTCGCGGCACGAGCGGCGGAACGACAGCGTTTCGTCCAGTGCCTTCAGCTTCACCAGCGCGTCGAGCAGCATGCGCTCGTGCGAGTCGATCTCGATCTCGTACGTCTGCATGCGCGGCGCGGCGTCCCTGTCTGGGTCGTAGCGGTAGATTTCGAATGTACGCTTGGCCATGGTGTGGGGTCCTTTGTGCTTTAGAAGGTACGCGCTTTGGGCGGCACCGATTCGACCGTCAGCGGGTTCATGTGAACCGGCTTGTAGTCGAGCCGGTCGCCTTCGCTGTACCACAGCGTATGGCGCAGCCAGTTTTCGTCGTCGCGATGTTCGAAGTCGTTCTGCGCATGCGCGCCACGGCTTTCCTTGCGGGCTTCCGCCGACACCATCGTCGCGCGCGCGACCTCGATCAGGTTCTCCACTTCGAGCGCTTCGACGCGCGCCGTGTTGAACACCTTCGACTTGTCCTTCAGGTGGATGTTCTCGACCCGTGCGGCCACTTCACGAATGCGCTCGACGCCTTCCGCCAGCAGCGCCGACGTACGGAACACGCCCGCGTGCGCCTGCATCGTCGAGCGGATATCGTTCGCCACGTTCTGCGCGTATTCGCCGGAGCTGGAGTTGTCCAGCTTCGCCAGACGCGACAGCGCGAAATCAGCAGCATCGGCCGGCAGCGGCTTGTGATCCTTGATTTCCTTCACATGCTTGACGATGTGGTTGCCGGCCGCGCGACCGAACACCACCAGGTCGAGCAGCGAGTTCGTGCCCAGGCGGTTCGCGCCATGCACCGACACGCACGAGCATTCGCCCACTGCGTAGAAACCGTTGATCGGGTCTTCGTGGCCCTTCGCCGTACCGACAACCTGACCGTGGATGTTCGTCGGAATGCCGCCCATCTGGTAGTGGATGGTCGGCACAACCGGGATCGGCTCCTTGATGCAGTCGACGTTCGCGAACTTCAGCGCGATTTCGCGGATCGACGGCAGACGCTTCATGATCGTCTCGGCGCCGATGTGCGACAGGTCGAGCAGCACGTGGTCCTTGTTCGGACCGACGCCACGGCCTTCCTTGATTTCCTGGTCCATCGAGCGCGAAACGAAGTCGCGCGGCGCCAGATCCTTCAGCGTCGGCGCGTAGCGCTCCATGAAGCGCTCGCCGTCCGAGTTACGCAGGATGCCGCCTTCGCCGCGCACGCCTTCCGTGATCAGCACGCCTGCGCCTGCGACGCCCGTCGGGTGGAATTGCCAGAATTCCATGTCTTCGAGCGGGATGCCCGCGCGTGCGGCCATGCCCAGGCCGTCGCCCGTATTGATGAACGCATTGGTCGATGCCGCGAAGATCCGGCCCGCGCCGCCCGTGGCGAACAGCGTGGTCTTGCCTTCGAGGATATAGACGTCGCCCGTTTCCATTTCGAGCGCGGTCACGCCGAGCACGTCGCCTTCAGCGTCGCGGATCAGGTCCAGCGCCATCCATTCGACGAAGAACGTCGTCTTCGCCGCGACGTTCTGCTGGTACAGCGTGTGCAGGAGTGCGTGGCCGGTACGGTCAGCCGCCGCGCACGCGCGCTGAACGGGCTTCTCGCCGTAGTTGGCCGTGTGGCCGCCGAACGGACGCTGGTAGATCGTGCCATCCGCGTTACGGTCGAACGGCATGCCGAAGTGTTCGAGTTCGTAGACGGCGTTCGGTGCTTCGCGGCACATGAACTCGATCGCGTCCTGGTCGCCGAGCCAGTCGGAGCCCTTGATCGTGTCGTAGAAGTGGTAGTGCCAGTTGTCTTCGCTCATGTTGCCGAGCGAGGCGCCGATGCCGCCCTGGGCAGCAACGGTATGCGAGCGCGTCGGGAACACCTTCGACAGCACGCAGACGGACAGGCCCGCACGCGCGAGTTGCAGCGACGCGCGCATCCCCGAGCCGCCCGCGCCAACGATGACCACGTCGAAGCGGCGACGCGGCAGGGAATTCTTGATTGCAGCCATTCTTTACACTCTCCAGAGAATCTGCGCAGCGTAGCCCGCACACGCGAGCAGCCAGACGATCGTCAACGCCTGCAGCAGAAGCCGCGTGCCAACGGGCTTGATGTAGTCCATCCAGATGTCCCGGATGCCGACCCACGCGTGATAGAACAGCGACAGCAGCGCGACGAAGGTGGCGAGCTTCATCCACTGCGTGGCGAAGATGCCTGCCCAGCCGTCGTAAGAGAATGCGTGCGCGCCGAAGAACCAGGCGAGCAGGATGACGGTGTACACGGCCATGATGACGGCCGTGATGCGCTGCGCGAGCCAGTCGCGTAGACCATAGTGCGCGCCGACCACCAGGCGCTTGGAGCCAACTCGGTTATTAGCGGACATGTTTTTAGAATGCTCCGAACAGTTTGAGCGCGAAGGCGATCGTCAGGATCGACGACACCACCAGCACGACGACCGACGTGCTCTTGCCGCGCTCTTTCGACACCGCGTCGTGGTTCATGTCCATCATCAGATGGCGCACGCCCGCGCAGAAGTGGAACAGGAACGCCCAGGCCAGCACCAGCGTGATCAGCTTGACGATGATGTTGGACAGGAAGCCCTTGAACACCTCGAAGCTCAGTTCGGAGGTCAGGCTCTGGTCAAAGAGGTAAAGCAGGAACGGAAGGAAGATGAACAGCAGGCCGCCGCTCAGGCGGTGAAGGATCGACACCCGCCCCGCGAGAGGAAGACGGTATGCCGTCAATATCTGCCCGATACCGATGTTCCGGTATTCCGGCCTCGGTTTTTTTACGGCTTCTGCCATGCTAGACCCCTACTTGTAGTCACACTAATCCGCAATTTTAGCGCCTTTTCATTTCGCGCTGCAGCGTAACACTGCTCTGGCGAGCGTGCCGCGAAGCGCGCATGAAGGCCCGCGCAAGCCTTGCCGCAAGCCCACGGCAACGCTTCTTCTTTCAACTCAAATCGTTCTGATAGTAATACCCGGTTGTGACATACCATCCGCGACGTACTTCGACGGGACGGTCACCATAGGTATAGGACACGCGCTCGACGGACAGCAACGGAAATCCCGTCGGCACGTGTAAAAGATCGGCAACGGACGGGTCCGCGGCAACGGCGCGAATCTTCTCGGACGCGCGAATCATGCGCGTACCGAACTCCGTTTCGAACATCGCGTAGAGCGGCCCCTTGTACTCCGACAGGCGCTCGAGCGTCAGCCCGCGGAACACGCCACCCGGCAACCAGATCTCGTCGAGCACTGTGTCTTCGCCGTCGAACGTCAAAAGACGCTTGATCAGCACGACGGGATCGGCCGGCTTCAGGTCCAGCTGCCGCGCGATATCCGCCGACGCGCGCAAGCGCCGGCATTCGAGCAGCCGGCTGATATGCGGATGCTCGGCGCCGTCGTCGGCGAGAAGACGGAGGAAGCGGAACTGCGCGCGCTCTTCGTTGTGCGTAGCAACAAAAGTGCCTTTGCCCTGGCGGCGCACCAGCAGATTGTCGGCGGCAAGCTCGTCGATCGCCTTGCGCACCGTGCCCTGGCTGACCTTGTAACGCGCGGCCAGTTCGACTTCACTGGGAATGATCTCGCCAGGCTTCCATTCACCCGACTCGAGGCTCTGCGTGATGAGCGCCTTGATCTGCTGGTAGAGAGGACTGAACGTCGGCGACGGCGCTGGCGCGGAAACAGGCGCAGCGTCGCCCGCACCGGACGCGCCGGGAGGGTTCGCTGTGCTGGCCGGGTTCGAATTCATGCGCGCATTTCAACACAAAGCGCCTCATGCCGTCCAGATTTTTTGCCGTAATAGATATGTCTTATATAAGACATAAGATACGGTTGACTTTGTCTCGCCCGACTCCTACACTCCTTGTCGAGCAAGGGTTTGCGGGTTGTGCCACGCATTTTTGACAGCGCTTTATGTCAACCGCGTGATGCACCGGAAGGCCACCCTGCATCACGCTGTTCCCTCACGCAGTCCAGGTTTCGCTTCGCCCTGCATTGCCCGGCAAGTGCGCCGCAATGCCCCGCCGAAACGCGCTGTTTGCAGGAGCCGCGCCATGCAGCGGCCTTGATGTGGCGTCTATCATGACGCCGATCGCTGCAAGCAATGTCCGTCCCCGCGCTCGGCAGCACAGATTATCCGGCACGGCGGCTTCGCCGGCAGCGTGCCTTCGGGCCTTCTTCGGACCGCCTGCAGGGCTCGCGCAGCGAATTCGCCGTGCTAAAACCACGCTTCGCGTAACGCCCATATAGAATGGCGTTTTCCCTAGCGTTCAACGCATCGTCCTGGAGATTTCTCAATGGCTAAGCCCGCAAAGCGCGTTGCCGTCACCGGCGCCGCAGGTCAAATCGGTTACTCCCTGCTGTTCCGCATCGCCAATGGCGACATGCTCGGCAAGGATCAGCCGGTCATCCTGCAACTGCTGGACCTGCCGCAAGCGCAAGCCGCCGTCAAAGGCGTCGTGATGGAACTCGAAGACTGCGCGTTCCCGCTGCTCGCGGGTGTCGTGGTCACTGACGATCCCAAGGTTGCGTTCAAGGATGCCGACGTCGCACTGCTGGTCGGCGCGCGTCCGCGTTCGAAAGGCATGGAACGTAAGGACCTGCTGTCGGCCAACGCCGAAATCTTCACGGTGCAAGGCAAGGCACTGAACGAAGTGGCGAGCCGCGACGTGAAGGTGCTGGTCGTCGGCAATCCGGCGAACACGAACGCCTACATCGCGATGAAGTCGGCACCGGATCTGCCGAAGAAGAACTTCACGGCCATGCTGCGTCTGGACCACAACCGCGCGCTTTCGCAACTGGCCGCCAAGTCGGGCAAGCCGGTCGCTTCGATCGAAAAGCTCGTGGTGTGGGGCAACCACTCGCCCACCATGTACCCGGACTTCCGCATCGCCACGGCTGAAGGCCAGGACCTGACCAAGCTGATCAACGACGAAGAATGGAACCGCAACACGTTCATCCCGACGGTCGGCAAGCGCGGCGCGGCGATCATTGAAGCGCGCGGCCTGTCGTCGGCGGCTTCGGCAGCGAACGCAGCCATCGACCACGTGCGTGACTGGGTGCTCGGCACGAACGGCAAGTGGGTCACGATGGGCATTCCGTCGGACGGTTCGTACGGCATCCCCGAAGATATCGTCTACGGCGTTGCCGTGACGTGCGAAAACGGCGAGTACAAGCGTGTCGAAGGCCTGCAGATCGACGCATTCGCGCGCGAAAAGATGGACAACACGCTGAACGAGCTGCTCGAAGAGCGCGAAGGCGTTCAGCACCTGCTCGGCTAATCGCCTGATGCCGAACAACCGGGACTCCGTTGCAGCGCGGCGGGTTCCGGTTTTTTACGTTTGACAATCCTGCATGATGGTTCGCGCAGCAAGCGCATGCAGGGGTTCGCAACTGATTCGAGCGCGTTTTGATCTGACCGTCATATATCACGGCCGCAACAGACCAGAACGCACCCGAATCAGAGTTTCCAAACAGTACCCACACGCCGATAATGCGCGCATTGACTCCCGCCGAAGTCCTGTTTGACGGCGAAGCGCCGCCCACTGTGCTGCCTGCCTGCGACCACTACGCCGGCAGTGAGAAGCTGATGCTCAAATCGCTCGCTTTGCAGCAGGAGTTGGGCCCTGTCTTCGACATCACGCTCGATTGCGAAGACGGCGCGCAAGTGGGCCGCGAGGCGGAACACGCGGAACTGGTCGCGTCGCTGCTCGGCGGCGAACACGACCGTTTCGGCCGCGTCGGCGTGCGGATTCACGACTTCAACCACGCGCACTGGCGCGACGACGTGCGCCTCATCCTGCGCGCGGCGAAGCGCGCGCCTGCCTTCATTACTCTGCCGAAAATCCGCAACGTGCCCGACGCCGCCGAAATGTGCGCGTTCATCGAGGCCACGCGGCGCGAGCTCGGCATCGCGAAGCCCGTTCCCGTCGAGTTGCTGATCGAAACGCATGGCGCGCTCACGCGCGTGTTCGATCTGGCCGCGCTGCCCGCCGTCGAATCCCTGAGCTTCGGCCTGATGGACTTCGTCTCCGCGCACGACGGCGCGATTCCTGATACCGCGATGCGCTCGCCGGGCCAGTTCGATCACCCGCTCGTGCGGCGCGCGAAGCTTGAGATTTCGGCGGCCTGCCACGCACACGGCAAGGTGCCGTCGCACAACGTATCCACGGAAGTGCGTGACATGGACGTCGTCGCGAACGACGCGCTGCGCGCGCGCAACGAGTTCGGTTACACGCGCATGTGGAGCATTCACCCCGCGCAGATTCCCGCCATCGTGTCGGCCTTCGCGCCGCGCGACGAAGAAATCGCGACGGCGACGGAAATCCTGCTCGCCGCGCAGTCCGCGCAATGGGGCCCGACGCGCCATCGCGACACGCTGCACGATCGCGCGAGCTATCGCTATTACTGGTCGGTGCTGCGCCGCGCCCGCTCGACGGGCCGCAGCGTGCCCGCCGAAGCCGCGCCGCTGTTCGGGCCGAACGAGGAATCCGCATCATGAGCACAGCCAACACATCCGCGGGCGCCGCGTTCCGCGCAGCCGTCGCCACCGAAAAACCGTTGCAGGTGGTCGGCGCGATCAACGCGAATCACGCGCTGCTCGCGCAACGCGCGGGCTTCAAGGCGATCTACGTGTCGGGTGGCGGCGTCGCGGCTGGCTCGCTGGGCTTGCCCGATCTCGGCATCTCGACGCTCGATGACGTTTTGACCGACGTGCGCCGCATCACCGACGTCTGCGATCTGCCGCTGCTGGTCGACGTCGACACCGGCTTCGGCCCGTCGGCATTCAATATTGCGCGTACCGTGAAGGCGCTGACCAAGGCCGGCGCGGGCGCGATGCACATCGAAGACCAGGTCGGCGCGAAGCGCTGCGGGCATCGGCCGGGCAAGGCGATCGTGACGCAGGACGAGATGGTCGACCGCATCAAGGCGGCCGTCGACGCGCGCACCGATCCCAACTTTGTCATCATGGCGCGCACCGACGCGCTCGCCGTCGAAGGTCTGCAAGCGGCGATGGACCGCGCGATGGCCTGCGTCGAAGCCGGCGCCGACATGATCTTCCCGGAAGCGATGACGGAACTCGGCATGTACCGGCAGTTCGCGCAGGCCGTGAAGGTCCCCGTTCTCGCAAATATCACCGAGTTCGGCGCGACGCCCCTGTTCACCGTCGATGAACTGCGCGGCGCGGATGTCTCGCTGGTGCTGTACCCGCTGTCGGCGTTCCGCGCGATGAACAAGGCCGCTGAAAACGTTTACACGGCCATTCGCCGCGACGGCACGCAAAAGAACGTCGTCGACACGATGCAGACGCGCGAGGAACTGTACGATCGCATCGGCTATCACGCTTACGAGCAAAAGCTCGACGCGCTGTTCAGCCAAGGCACGCGGAACAACGAGCAGGACAAGTGAGCGGCACATCAAGGAGACCCCTGGAATGAGCGATACGACGCAAGCGGCTGCACCGGGAACAACAAGCGGCTTCAAGCCGAAGAAATCCGTGGCCCTGTCGGGCGTGACGGCGGGCAACACCGCGCTGTGCACGGTAGGCAAGACGGGTAACGACCTGCACTACCGTGGCTACGACATTCTCGATATCGCTGGCGCCAGCGAATTCGAGGAGATCGCGTATCTGCTCGTGCACGGCAAGCTGCCCAACGTCGCCGAACTCGCCGCTTACAAGAAGAAGCTCAAAGCGCTGCGCGGCCTGCCCGCGAACGTGAAGGCCGCGCTCGAGTGGATTCCCGCCGCCGCGCACCCGATGGACGTGATGCGCACGGGCGTCTCCGTGTTGGGCACCGTGCTGCCGGAAAAAGACGATCACAACCTGCCGGGCGCGCGCGATATCGCCGACAAGCTGATGGCCTCGCTCGGCTCGATGCTGCTGTACTGGTATCACTACTCGCACAACGGCAAGCGGATCGAAGTCGAAACCGACGACGATTCGATCGGTGGCCACTTCCTGCATCTGCTGCATGGCGTGGAGCCGCCGAAGTCATGGGTCGATGCGATGCATGTGTCGCTGAACCTGTACGCGGAACATGAATTCAACGCATCGACGTTCGCGGGCCGCGTGATCGCGGGCACGGGCTCGGACATGTATTCGGCCATCACGGGCGCGATCGGCGCGCTGCGCGGCCCGAAGCACGGCGGCGCCAACGAGGTCGCGTTCGAGATCCAGTCGCGCTACCAGACGCCGGATGAGGCAGAAGCCGACATCCGCCGCCGCGTCGAAAACAAGGAAGTCGTGATCGGCTTCGGCCACCCCGTGTACACGATCTCCGATCCGCGCAACAAGGTGATCAAGGAAGTGGCGAAGAAGCTGTCGAAGGAGGCATCGAACATGAAGCTGTTCGATATCGCCGAGCGGCTCGAAGGCGTGATGGCCGACGCGAAGAAGATGTTCCCGAACCTCGACTGGTTCAGCGCCGTGTCGTATCACATGATGGGTGTGCCGACGGCAATGTTTACGCCGCTCTTCGTGATCTCGCGCACGTCCGGCTGGGCCGCGCACATCATCGAGCAGCGCGTCGACAACAAGATCATTCGACCCAGCGCAAATTACACCGGTCCGGAGAATTTGAAGTTCGTGGCGCTAAATAGGAGAAAATAGCGTCCGCTGTGCGCTCTCGGGGCGCGTGCAGTACCCCGGCGGTTGCGAAATTGCAATCGTGCACTGTTTAAACTCTGAAATTAGATAGAAAGGTTCTCTCCCATGAAAAAACTGCTGATCGCTACCGTTATTGGCGCTCTGTCTTCAACGCTGCTGGTGACGGCGCCCAGCGCGTTCGCACAATCGACCACCACGGCCAAGCCGAAGGCGCCGCAGCCCAAGCGCCTGATCAAGCGCAAGCCGAATCCGGCCAAGGAAGCCAAGGTCGATCCGATTCCGGAAGGTGCGGAAAAGTGGTCGTGTAAGGAAGGTCTGTCGTTCGATCTGAAGGGCGACATGAAGCGCGACCAGATCGTCACTGTCCACTGGGGCAACAAGAACTACAACCTGCCGCGTGAAAACACGACGACGGGCGCAGACCGTTTCCACGACGCAGCAAGCGGCATGGATCTCGTCGTGATCCCAACCAAGGCAATGTTGTTCTCGGACAAGGACAGCTCGCGTCTGGCCGACGAATGCGTGACGGCCGCCATGTCGCAAGGCGCACCGGCGCCGACGCAGTCGAACGCCGTCAACAAGGCTCAGTAACACGGGCCTGACAGGAAACCTCGATGTCCGCACCGATCTCCAACGTCCGGCCCGATCCGGACACAGTACTGGTCGATATCGTCGACTATGTACTGCATTACAAGCTCGAGAGCGATCTCGCGCTGGAGACGGCGCGCAATTGCCTGATCGACACGCTCGGTTGTGGACTCGAGGCCCTGTCTTACCCTGCCTGCACCAAGCTGATGGGACCGATCGTGCCCGGCACGATCGTCCCGAACGGCGCCAAGGTGCCGGGCACGTCGTTCCAGCTGGACCCTGTGCAAGCCGCGTTCAACATCGGCGCCATGATCCGCTGGCTCGACTTCAACGACACCTGGCTTGCGGCCGAATGGGGCCATCCGTCCGATAACCTCGGCGGCATTCTCGCGACGGCCGACTGGCTCTCGCGCACCGCCATCGCCAACGGCAAAAAGCCGCTCGCGATGAAAGACGTCCTGATCGCCATGATCAAGGCGCACGAAATTCAAGGCTGCATCGCGCTCGAAAATTCGTTCAACAAGGTCGGCCTCGACCATGTGCTGCTCGTGAAGCTCGCTTCGACGGCAGTGGTCGGCCAGTTGCTTGGACTGTCGCGCGATGAGCTGATCAACGCAGTCTCGCAGGCGCTTGTCGATGGACATGCGCTGCGTACCTACCGCCATGCGCCGAACACGGGCTCGCGCAAGTCCTGGGCAGCAGGCGACGCCACGTCGCGCGCGGTGCGCCTCGCGCTGATCGCGAAGACGGGCGAAATGGGCTATCCGTCCGTGCTGACCGCGAAAACGTGGGGCTTCTACGACGTGCTGTTCAAAGAACAGCCATTCAAGTTCCAGCGCCCGTACGGCGCGTACGTGATGGAGAACGTACTCTTCAAGATTTCGTTCCCCGCCGAATTCCACGCGCAAACGGCTGCCGAAGCAGCGATGACGCTGCACGAACAACTGCGCGCGAGCGGCAAGCGCGTCGAAGAGATCGCGAAGATCACGATCCGCACGCACGAAGCGGCCATCCGCATCATCGATAAAAAAGGCCCGCTGAACAATCCAGCCGACCGCGATCACTGTATCCAGTACATGATTGCGGTGCCGCTGATTTTCGGCCGTCTGACGGCTGCCGATTACGAAGACGAAGTCGCGCGCGACCCGCGCATCGACGCGCTGCGCGCCAAGATGGCGTGCGTGGAAGACCCGCAGTTCACGAAGGATTATCACGACCCTGACAAGCGCTCGATTGCGAACGCGCTGACAATCGAGTTCGCCGACGGATCGACGTTCGACGAGGTGGTCGTCGAATACCCGCTCGGTCACAGGCGTCGCCGCGCCGAAGGCATCCCGCTGCTGGTCGAGAAGTTCAGGACGAATCTCGCGCGGCGCTTTCCGGCGAAGCAACAGCAAGCGATCCTCGATGTGTCGCTGGACCAGGCAAAGTTAGAAGCGATGCCGGTCAATGAATACGTCGATCTGTACGTCATGTGAGTTCAGAAACGTAGCAACGTCATTTCCTCGAAAACCCCAGGAAAATTACCATGGCCCACAACCTCCACAAAACGCTCAAGGAATTCGACAGCGGTTCCGGCAAAGGCAAGTTCTACTCGCTGCCGCAGCTTGGTAAAGCACTGAACGTGAAGATCGACCGCCTGCCGGTGTCGATCCGCCTCGTTCTGGAATCGGTGCTGCGTAACTACGACGGCAAGAAGATCTCGGAAGAACACATCGAGCAGCTCGCGAACTGGAAGCCGACGGCCTCGCGCGTCGACGAAATTCCGTTCGTCGTCGCACGTGTCGTGCTGCAGGACTTCACGGGCGTGCCGCTGCTGGCCGACATCGCAGCCATGCGCGGCGTCGCGCAGCGCGCCGGTAAGAACCCGAAGTCGATCGAACCGCTGGTCCCGGTCGATCTCGTCGTCGATCACTCGGTACAGATCGACCACTTCCGCGAGAAGGGTGCGCTGGACCTGAACATGAAACTGGAATTCCAGCGCAACAACGAGCGCTACCAGTTCATGAAGTGGGGCATGCAGGCGTTCGACACGTTCAAGGTCGTGCCGCCGGGCGTCGGCATCGTTCACCAGGTGAACCTCGAATACCTCGCACGCGGCGTGCACAAGAAGGCTGACAACGGCGAATCCGTGTATTACCCGGACACGCTGGTCGGCACGGACAGCCACACGACGATGATCAACGGCATCGGCGTGGTCGGCTGGGGCGTGGGCGGCATCGAGGCAGAAGCGGGCATGCTCGGCCAGCCGGTGTACTTCCTGACACCGGACGTGGTCGGCGTGCACCTGAAGGGCAAGCTGCGCGAAGGCGTGACGGCGACCGACCTGGTCCTGACCATCACCGAACTGCTGCGTAAGGAAAAGGTTGTCGGCAAGTTCGTCGAGTTCTTCGGCGAAGGCACGCGCTCGCTGTCGCTGCCGGACCGCGCGACGATCGGCAACATGGCGCCGGAATACGGCGCGACGATGGGCTTCTTCCCGGTCGACGAAAAGACGATCGACTACTTCAAGGGCACGGGCCGCACGGACGCCGAAATCTCCGCCTTCGAAAACTACTTCAAGGCGCAGGATCTGTTCGGCATTCCCGACGCCGGCGACATCGACTACACGAAGATCGTCACGCTGGATCTGGGCACGGTCGCACCGTCGCTGGCCGGTCCGAAGCGCCCGCAAGACCGCATCGAAATCGGCAACGTGAAGTCCACGTTCACGGATCTGTTCTCGAAGCCGGTCGGTGAAAACGGCTTTGCGAAGAAGTCGGCCGATCTCGACGCGCAATACACGACGACCAACGGCGTCAACGTGAAGAACGGCGACATCCTGATCGCCGCGATCACGTCGTGCACGAACACGTCGAACCCGAGCGTGCTGCTGGCAGCCGGCCTGCTGGCGAAGAAGGCGGTTGAAGCCGGTCTGGAAGTGGCGCCGCACATCAAGACGTCGCTGGCGCCGGGATCGCGTATCGTTACCGAGTACCTGACGAAGACGAACCTGCTGCAATACCTCGACAAGCTCGGCTTCACGCTGGCCGCTTATGGTTGCACGACCTGTATCGGCAACGCGGGCGACCTGACGCCGGAACTGAACGAAGCGATCACGAAGAACGACATCGTCGCGGCAGCCGTGCTGTCGGGCAACCGTAACTTCGAAGCGCGTATCCACCCGAACATCCGCGCGAACTTCCTGGCTTCGCCGCCGCTGGTCGTCGCTTACGCGATCGCGGGCAACATCACGCGCGACCTGATGACGGAACCCGTCGGCAAGGGCACGGGTGGCAAGGACATCTACCTCGGCGACATCTGGCCGACGAGCGAAGAAGTCAACGCGCTGCTCAAATTCGCGCTGGACGCCGACGCGTTCCGCGCGAACTACGCTCAGCTCACGAAGAAGGGCGACCTTTGGAGCAAGATCGAAGGCGAAGAAGGCCAGGTCTACGACTGGCCGAAGTCGACGTACATCGCGGAGCCGCCGTTCTTCGGCAAGGAATTCTCGATGGAACCGGCTGCGAGCATCGCGGCTGTGAAGGGCGCGCGCGCACTGGGCATCTTCGGTGACTCGGTCACGACCGACCACATCTCGCCGGCAGGCTCGATCAAGGAAGACTCGCCCGCAGGCAAGTGGCTGAAGGCAAACGGCGTGCAGAAGGCCGACTTCAACAGCTACGGCTCACGCCGCGGCAACCACGACGTGATGATGCGCGGCACGTTTGCTAACGTCCGTATCAAGAACCTGATGATCCCGGCGAAGGCAGACGGCACGCGCGTCGAAGGCGGCCTGACGATCCATCAGCCGAGCGGCGAACAGGAGTCGATCTACGACGCAGCGATGAAGTACATCGACGCCGGCACGCAGACGGTCATCTTCGCGGGCGAAGAGTACGGCACGGGCTCGTCGCGTGACTGGGCAGCGAAGGGCACGCAACTGCTGGGCGTGAAGGCTGTGGTCGCACGCAGCTTCGAGCGTATCCACCGCTCGAACCTGGTCGGCATGGGCGTTCTGCCGCTGCAGTTCAAGGGCACGGACAGCGTCCAGTCGCTGAACATCACGGGCGAAGAAACGTACGACATCGAAGGTCTCGGCGACGACTTCAAGCCGCAACAGGAAGTTACGCTGGTGATCCATCGCAAGGACGGCACGGATCAGCGCGTACAGGTTCTGCTGCGTATCGATACGCCGATCGAAGTCGACTACTACAAGCACGGTGGTATTCTGCCGTTCGTGCTGCGCTCGCTGCTCGCGGCGTAAGTTATCGCTTTGCAGGTGCTGCGTTCTCGTTGAGGACGCAGTGACTTTTAGAGGCCCGGTTTATCCGGGCTTTTTTTTCGGCTGGCGGTATTGGGCGTTGATGCGGGGTGTTCTCTAGCTGCACGGCAAACATTGGGCGCAGTAGCCGTGCGTCTCTGGACGGACACGTTTCGACCTAATGCGACCCGTCATTCCAGCCGATCTCAACGGCGGCGTCCAAAGGTGGATCGGTCGGTCGCTGACCCGCATCGCCAGGTGCGGCGGCCGGCTAATATGACGGTGCCGTGAAAATGCCAACGTACGCAATCGTACACTTCTGCTCGCTTTGGTCTTCGGGCTTTGCGCCCAGAGCACTATTTTTAGAAGCACGTCCCTCGACTGACAAAACCGGCGCGGAACGTGCCGGCCTGTACGGCTCGCCGATTTGATTGCGCCAGACCGCATCCTTACTTGCCAGCCACCTCATTGCAAAAACCATCAGGTCTCCTGATTGTGTCCGTTGCACGTGTTGCAGATTGGGGGTACGTCATGAAACGAATCTGTGCCGCATGCCTTGCGGCAATGCTGAGCGCTACGATCGCGTCAGAATGTCAGGGGCAGTACACGACTGACTGGATAGCGAATACGTTTGGGACTAACGCCACTCACGTAGGTAACGCCGCGCGTTCGATGTGGGTTGCGCCAGAAGGCACCATTTACACCGCTTCCATGTGGGACGAGAACGAGGGCGGCATTGCGATCTACAAGAGTGGTTTGAACGCCGGCAGCCTTGGCGCGCATGGTGAACCGCAAGGCAGTGCCATCACCGGCAATGCCACCAAGCTCTGGGCACCGCGCCAGTGGGGACGCGTGAACGGGGTCTACTCGAGCGGCCTGGTGATCAGATACGACCGGGCGACGGGGGCGTCTGACCAGAACATCCAGGTCTCGTGCGACACCACCGAGCGGCGTGCCGATGTGATCACCGGGATCGCAACGTGGTCCCACTTCTGGGTGGCGAGCGACAACCCGTGCGCGCGCATGCGACTTTACGACACCAATGGCACCTGGCTGCGCGACATTGCCGTGACTGACCCCGGCGCACTAGCGTTCGACCGCAATGGCAACATCCTCGTCGCCCAGGAGGCAGAGGGCACCGTCCTTCAGGTCAGCCAGACGGGCACGATCCTGCATACGCTCAGCCTGCCCACTGGCGAAGTCCCGCATGCACTCTACTTCGACCCAACCACGCAGTATCTTTGGATCGGCGACGCAGGACCGGACCAGAACGCGAAGATCTACGACACGCGCACGTGGACACTGAAAAGCACGTTCGGCGTGAAGGGTGGTTATCTGGATACGACGACTGGTACGAAAGGGCAGGTGGGGAGCCTGCGCTTCGCGCGCATCGACGGTATCGGCAAAGACTCGGCCGGCAGCCTCTACATCCTTTCCCAGCCGTGGGGAGGCTCATGGGACCACGGCCGCACAGGAGGCACAGACCTCTACGCATACAGCCCGACAGGCAAGCTCCTCTATAACCTGCGTGCACTGAATTTCGAGGCGATAGCCGCCCCCGATCCGGCGACTGACGCAATCCTGTTCTATTCCGGCATGAACATCTATTCAGGCACAGGTAGTGCGGACTGGAAGTTTGTCGCCAACACCGTTGACCCGTTCACGTATCCGTCCGACCCCCGCCTCGACGTGACTTACCGGGGTCGCGGCCTGCACTTCGGCATGATTGCGAGCGCAGGAACGAACAGGGTACTAGTCGCCACCGACCAGAACCCCGACGGCTTCTACTTCTTCCACTTTGACCCCGCCCAGGGCTACACTGCCGTCCCGGATGGGGTATTGCCGGGTACGCTATTCAATGCCACTGCGCTGGTTCGCAACGGCTTCTGCCTCGACAGCAGGGGCGACGTGTGGGCCGGGCTCGACAAGACGAACCGGATCTGGCACTGGCCGCTGACCGGGTTCGATGCAAACGGCAAGCCGTCATGGGGAGCGCCCGTAACCGTGCCGGTTCCTGCATCGATCGGTGACCTGAGCCGCATCATCTACCTGCCCGAAAGCGACACGATGATTCTCGGGCAGCGGATCACGGGCAGCACGGACTGGACCGGCATCGGAACTCGCGTAGAGGTTTACCACGGGTGGCTCGCCGGCAACACAACCAACCCGAACCCGGTTATCACGCTCACCAGCGCCAATCCGAAGTCCCTCACTGCTGCTGGCAACTACCTGTTCGTCGGCTACGTCCACACCGTGCCCAACATCGATGCCTTCAACCTGGCGACGGGCACGTTGGACAATACGTTCATCAACAGCAACCCCAGCAATGTGTACGTCGGCAATGACGTGGATTCTATGTACGGTCTTAGATCGTACCGTCGATCGACCGGAGAGTACGTGGTCACGAAGGACAACTACAACGGCTCCAGCATCGTTGTTTATCGTTGGACTCCGTGATCACCCGTGCCCGTCGCGCCTACTCCACCGGCCTCAGACCCGCAATCTGGCAAATCGCAGCGCGCAGACAACCACGCGCCGCCAATGGATCGTTGACCGATGAACGGTGATACTCGCAGTGGAATCACGTCCGTCACATGTCAGTTTACAAGCGGACCTTCACGACATTCGTTCGAGCGGCAAAAACTGGCAGTTCTGCGACACCTCGGTAGCCCCTTGCATCCCGCTGCCTTCGCTGTGCTGCACAATGACAAATCAACTGCGGCATAGGGATACCGCTTTTTCACCGCCACCCGTTAGCGCCGATAAACCGCCACCCGCTCCATCACCCGCCGCACATACTGCTGCGTCTCCGCATATGGCGGAACCGTACCGCCGAACTTACGCACCGCCCCTTCCCCCGCGTTATACGCGGCAAGCGCCAGCGGCACATCGCCAAACGTCGCAAGCAGCGTATCGAGCAAGCGCGTGCCCGCGACTACATTCTGGTAAGGATCGAACAGATCGTCCGCGCCTTGCCGTGCGCCTGTTTGCGGCATCAACTGCATCAACCCTCTTGCGCCCTTTGGCGACACGGCAAACGGATCACCGCCCGATTCGACATCGATGACAGCCATCAGCAGCGCCTTATCGACACCAATACGCTTCGCGACATCATCAACAAGTGCCGTCCACGCGAGAACTTTCGAACGCGTGCGCTGAGCCTCCAACGGCGCACCGAACTCGACGATCAACGGCTGATCCGAAACGACACCCGCATCGGCATCGACGCCCCTCAACCCGCCGATCATCATCTCCACTCGCCCGGCCCCACGCGCATCGCTCACGACACACGCCATCACCCCCAGCAACAGCATTCGGCGCATCAACGCCCCGCCGTCGCATGCACTTCGTTCGCCGCATCCATGCGAAACGGCGACTGCATCCGAACGATCGCCTCGGATTCCAGCGCAACGGGCCAACGCTGGCTCTGCAATCCGTCGACAAGCGTCGTCCTGCACAAACTGTCGGGCCGCTTCGGCGAGCCATACGCATCGACGTTCGCATCCGCAGGTTCACGCGAAAACACGCCGTTCGCTGCGAGATCGCCGATCACATTCGTAGCGTAGTACAGCACCTTGTTCGCGACGGGCACGATCAGATCGAAGCAATAGTGCACGCGCAGCTTCAGCAGATTCGCGTCCTGCACATTCACATCCGATTCCGCGCCATGCCTGGTGTCGCGATACATCAGCATGTCATTGGGAATTTCATCGTGCGTGACGCCTTCAGCGGGATAGACACGCGGACGCGCGAAGTCGCGCATCATCGCTGCCGTCGGGCTGACGATCTCGATCGATGCCGCCTCGCCCACTGCACGCCGCGCCGCAAGCAGCGCCGACTGCACGCCCGTTGCGTCAGCGCTGCGCGCGTACAACGGCGCGAGTCCACGCGCGAGCCCCGCTTGCATCACATCCATCGATCCGTAATTGACGGCCCCTTCGCGCGCGGCTTCGAGCACGGCGACATCGAGCGTCGACTTCGCCTGATACAGCAACACGAACTGCACGATCACGAAGCCGAAGAAGAGCAACAGCGGCGCGACGACGAGAAACTCCGTCATCCCCTGCCCCGTCATCCGGCGTCTGCGCATGCCTCGGCGCTTCACGTCGACACCCTGCATTCGAGCCTGTCGCCGACTTCGATACGCGACGCCTGCGCTGCGTGCGCACGCATCTCCAGCGCCGCTCGCGCACGCCAGCAGACGTGCACGCGAGCGCGGCCCACATTTCGATGAATCGACAGCACGCACCCACGCCTGTCGATAAAGACCACGTCGATCGGAAAGCGCATGCCGAACGTATGCACGGCATTGCACGGTTCGAGCCACAGCGCGCGATCCGCATCGAGTCGAGAGCGCCCAAGCAATCCGCGCATCCGCTCAATCGGCCTGTCCGCGACTTCAACCGCGATATGACCCAGCTCACCACGATGAACCAGACGCGCATGCCTCACAGCAAGCCCTCCTGCATGAACTTCATCGCAATCGGAAAGCCAAGCACGATGAACGTCACAGGAAAGATGAACATTAGCAACGGAAACACCAGCTTGACGGGCGCTTCCATCGCCTGCTTCTCCGCGCGCTGGAAGCGTTCCGCGCGCCGCTGCTCCGACTGGAAGCGCAACGTCTTCGCGAGACCCGAACCCATCCGTTCCGCTTGCGCGATCGTGCGGACCAGGTTCGACACTTCGCCGATCCGCTGACGTTCGTCGAGACGCCGTAGCGCATCGGTGCGATTCAAGCCCGATTTCAGATCACGCAGCACGTGTTCGAACTCGCGCCGCAATGGCCCATCGGGGCCCTTCTCGACCGCCTTCTGAAGCGCGCCGTTGATATTGAGCCCCGCTTCGACGGCAAGCGTCAGAAAGTCGAGATAGACGGGCAACTGGCGCAGCACCATCGCGACGTGACGCCGGCGCACATCTCGCATCCAGATACGCGGATAGACATAGCCGACGCACATCACCAGCACCAGAACCGTTCGCGAATACAGACCGCTTGCGAACATCACCGCCACCGCGACCACCACCACGCCCATCGACGACACCATCGACAGCGCAAGAAACTGCCGTGCGTTCATCAGAAAGTTGAGCGACGTGAGACGCAACTGCGCATCGGTGCGCTCTATCAGACGCGCGCTGAACCGGCGAGTGCCATAGTGCGCGACAAAGTTGACGGCTGGCCACACGAAGCGCAGCAACGGCGGCAACGGGTCGAGCCACGTGCGGTCTTCCTTAGGCACATCGCGTATCAATCTGCGCATCGAGTGCAGCGCGAGCACGCACACCGCTATCAACCCAGCGCCAATCGCAAACGACAGAATCAGCCGCATGACAGGTCTACACGTTGATGCGCACGATGCGCGCAATCGACTGATAGCCGAGAAACTCCATCACCGCGATCACGGCGAGCGTTTCCCAGCCGATCGGCGTCGTGAAGAGCGGCGCCATCGCGACAGGCTCCATCGCGCGCAGCACCATCATCAGAAAGAGCGGCAGACACGTCATCACGACGCCCTGCATGCGTCCCTGCGAAGTCAGCGCGCGAATCTTGCCTTCCATCTGCAGCTTGTCACGCAACGTACGCGCGACGGATTCGAGCGCTTCCGCGAGATTGCCGCCCACTTCGCGCGAAATGGTGACGGCTGCCGTCACCATCATGAAGTCGGGTACAGGTATGCGTTTTTCGATGTTACGCATCGCGATGTCGAGATCGATGCCGAGCCGGATTTCGCGCAGCAGCAGATCGAACTCCTGCGAGATCGGCGGCGCCGATTCCTGCACGCCGCTTTCGAGCGCGATCGGCAGGCTCGCGCCTGCGCGTAACGCGCCCGCGATCATCAACAGCATGTCGGGCAACTGGCGCTCGAGCATCCGGATACGGCGCGTGCGCATCCACGCAAGCACCTGGCGCGGCACGAACCACACGAGTGGCAACGAAGCAAGCGCGACCAGAACGCTGCCGCTCAACGCGAACACAAGCGCGGGCAGCACGATCATCGCGCTCAACGTCGCGGTGGCCGCCTTCTGACGGTTCACGAACACGAAGACATCGGCAAGCGACTGCTCGACTTCGCTTGCCAGATGACGCGTGCCGTTCGCAAGCGCGAGCCGCACCGCGCGCGTCGCCAACCAGACCGAAATCGACGCGCCGCAGAACACCGCTACAAGAATAAACGTCATCGCAGAAACCTCACTCGCTGCGCGTGAAAATCGATGTATCGACGGGAATGCGGCGGCGTATCAGATCCTGATAGAAGTCGGGGATATACGATGTCGGCACGAATTGCCCGCGAATCTTGCCGTTGTCGTCAAGGCCCGCTTCCCTGAACACGAACACGTCCTGCAACTGGATCACGCCCGACTCGATGCCGCTCACTTCCGTGATGTGCGTCACGCGCCGCGAGCCGCACGAAAAGCGCGTCTGCTGCACGATGATGTCGACGGCGGCGCATACCTGCTCGCGAATTGCCTGCACGGGCAGATCGAGCCCCGCCATCAGCGTCATGACTTCAAGACGCGCGATGCAATCGCGCGGCGAGTTCGCGTGCGCCGTGGTCAACGAGCCGTCGTGGCCCGTGTTCATCGCCTGCAGCATGTCGAGCGCTTCGCCGCCGCGGCATTCGCCGACCACGATCCGGTCGGGGCGCATGCGCAAGCAGTTGCGCACCAGTTCGCGGATCGTCACCGCGCCCTTGCCTTCCAAGTTCGCGGGCCGCGTTTCGAGGGCGACGAGATTCGGTTGCGACAGTTGCAGCTCGGCGGCATCCTCGACGGTCACGATGCGCTCCGCGTCGGGGATATAGTCCGACAGCACATTGAGCAGCGTGGTCTTGCCCGAGCCCGTGCCGCCCGATATGACAATGTTCGCGCGATGCTCGACAGCCGTGCGCAAGAACGCGAGCATCGCGTGCGACAGCGAGCCGAATGTCTGCAGATCGTCGCCGCGCAGCTTGTGCTGCGGAAACTTGCGCACCGTCATGCTCGGCCCTTTCAACGCGAGCGGCGGAATCACCGCGTTCACGCGCGAGCCGTCTTTCAGGCGCGCGTCGACCATCGGCGAGCTTTCGTCGATGCGTCGGCCGATCGGCGCGACGATCCGCTCGATAGCGCCCAGCACCGCGCGCTCGTCGGTGAAAATCACAGGCGAGCGCACCAGCCGCCCTTGCTGCTCGACGAAAATCTCATCGTGCCTGTTGACCATGATTTCGGAGATCGTCGGATCGGCGATCAGTTCTTCGAGCGGACCCAGTCCGATGATTTCGTCGAACACGCTTTTCTTGAGCGCCGGCAGCGGGATGCCCGGACGACGAAAGCTCGCATCGCGCGCGAGGATGTCGTCGAGCGCGTCGCTGACCGTCGTGCGCAGTTCGTCGTCGGCCATTCGCGAAACATTCAGGCGGCGCAAGTCGAGCGCGGCGATCACCTTCATGTGCAGCAGCTTGCGAAGCTCGATGCCTTCAGCGCTGTTGATCGGCGCAATAAGCGGCGGTGCGGCCACGCGCGAAACCTCGACATGAACAGGATGTGGCTCGGATTCCTCCGGCACGGTAGGCTGAGGCATAGTCTTCTCGACGTCCGGCCCCGTTGGATTCGCAGCCTCGGCGAGTACCACTTGCATCGCGTCGACCTTCAACACGGTCATGCCGATTTCGATCTGATCCCCTTCGGCAAGCGGCCCATAACGCACGACGGGTGAACCGTTCACCGTGGTCGCGACAATCCCGCCCTGGTCTTCGACATACCACGCATGGAAGTCCTTCACGATGCGCGCATGCGTGCGGCCAACCAGCATCCCTTTGATCACGATATCGCAGGTCGCGTCGCGGCCGATCGTGCACACGCGATCGACGTGGAAGGTCCGCGCGGGCGCATTGCGCGATTGCACTTGCAGTTTCAGCATGTTCGTCAATGAACGGGGTAGAGCGGCGTGTTCTGAAGCGCCGCGGGATCGGTAGATACGGGTGCGACTGGTATGACCGGCGGCGCAAGGGGACTGCGCGCGCCATACTGGTCCGCATACCTTCGCGCACCTTCATGCGCGCGCGCCAGCAGCGCGGCATTGGTTTCGCTCGACGGGTCCGAGATCAGCGGCGTGACGAAAATCACGAGGTCGCTGTTCTTCGCGCGAAAGCTGTCTGAGCGAAACAGTTGCCCGATGATGGGCAGACGCGCGAGATACGGCATGCCCGACGATGCGTTGAGGGCGTCGGCGCTGACGAGGCCGGAGATTGCGATCGTCTCGCCCGCGCGCAGCGAAATGTCCGAACTCGCGCTGCGCGTCAGGAAGCCTGGAAATCCACCGTACGATACGGAAGGATCGAGCTGGCTGATCTCTGTCTGCACGGTGGCGGAGATGATGTCGTTCGCATCGACGACGGGCTTGATGTTCAGCCGGATGCCGTACGGCTTGTACTCGACGTCGGTGGTGCCGAGCGCGCCCGCCTTCGGAATCGGCACCTCGCCGCCCGCGAGGAACGACGCTATGCCACCGCTCTTCGTGCTCAGCTCGGGCGCGGCGAGAATGTACGCGTCGCCGTTGTTGATCGCGAAGTTGATGCGCGACGTGATCGTCGATGCGATGCCCGCCAGAAAGAAGTTCGCGCCGCTGGTCGCGCCGGAGCCGATGAAACCTTGCCCCGACACCTGCGGGCCCGCGAACTGGCTGTCCCACGCTATGCCGATGTCCTTCTGGCCCGTGCGCGTGACTTCCATGATCTGCACCTTGAAATGCAGGGTTTTCTTTAGCGCATCGCCTTCGTCGATCGTCGTGGTGTCGATCACGTTCGTCATATCCGCGATGGCCGCTTTCACGGCTGCGGCCTTGTCGCGATGCACGCTGCCCGACAGCACGATGTTCGGCCCGACCTCCTGCACGCGCACGCCGGGCACTGACGCCAGCACGTTGCGCAACTGCGCCGCCGACATCCCGACGTCGCCCTTCGCGACGCGCACGGTCGTCTGCAACACGACGCCCCGCTCGTTCCACACGACGAGCGACGTGATGCCCGCGCTTTCGGCAAGCAGCATCACACGCCTATCGACGACATTCGCCGTCACGAGCTTGCCGTTGCCTATCGCGATGCGTTTGATCGTGCCCGGCACGTCGAGCATGCGCACTTCGCCTTTGTAAAGGTCGAGCACATCGCCGCTCTGCGCAGCGTTCGCGTTGATCCCGTGCTGCATGCCCGCCGCCTGCACGACGCCCGTTGCGTCGACAGCGAGCGCGCACATGATGAACGACACGCTTGCCACGCGTCGCAATGCCATCGAGTAAAAGCCTGCTTTCATGAATGGAAGGAAACGTTTGTTCTTCTAGTTCTGGCCGCTGACGCGGTACGTGTCGCGTTGCTGCAATTGCTTTGCAATGGCGGCGGCGCTTTCGAACAGCGATGCGCTCGCGGGTTCGCTTGCGCCGGCTTTGACTTCGCGCGGCTGCGCGTCGCCGGATGCCGAGGACATCGGCGCGACCTGCGCGACATTCGCCGCAGCCGCGCCCGCGCCGCCGCCCGCGATAACTTCGACGGACGCCTGCTTTGCCACGCGTTCCGCCGGAAACACATCGCTTTCCGTCAACGCGACGGGCGGTGCACCGGCGTTATCGTCCGCGTTCATGAGGATGAGGCGCAGCGTGCCCATCTTTTGCGCGAGCACGACGCGCGGCGCGTCGGCGGCGGGAACCTGCATCGTCACGGTGTCGTAGCGCGACGCATTGCCCATGCTCCGCGTTTCGTCGGCGTCGCCCGCATTGCGGGGCTTGACGCTCTGGCCCGTCGCAAGCACCAGCACGTCGGGCAGCAGCAGACGCACGGCCTTGCCGTCGCTAGCGCCCGGCTCGGCCTGCGCGCCGACCCAATAGATATCGACACGATTGCCCGGCCGCAGCATCGACGCCGTCGAGTTCACCGCATCGACCTCCAGCGTCAGCGCGCGTTGACCGGCGGGCAGCATGTCGGAGAAATCGCGACCGCGCAGCGCATCGATATCGCTCATGCGCAGCGGCCGTCCATGCATAACGGCGCGCACGAGCTTCGCGCTGCGCAACGAGTCGAATGAGTCGACGCGCACCATGTCGTCGTAGACGAGATCGGCGGCGATTTCGCGCGACACGAAATCGCCACTCGACAACGACGTGCCCGCCGCCACATCGCGGCGCGGTACGACGACTTCGACACCGCGCTGCGTGAGCTTGCCCGTCACTTCGGCGCGCACGTGCGCCTCGCGCTCGCCGAGATAGCGATACACGAACCACGTCAGCGCGCCCGCCGTGAGCACGGCAACGAGCAGCAGAAACCACGCATTGCCGAGCAGCGAATGAAACTTGATCTTCCTGAACATCTGACTCAAAACCGGGTGATTACGCCAAAGAAAGCGCGAAGCTGTACGCGCGGTAAAGCGACCTGAATGCCGCGCAAAACTGACTGATGACGGACGCATTGCCGCCCGCGACCAGCGCGGAAACGATCACGGCTGTCACGACGAGATACTCGACGGCCGCCTGGCCGCGCTGCCGCTGCTTGAGCGACCGCATGATTTCAAGGGTCGGTCGTCGCATGGATCACGGCCTCCGTATGTCCGTTGCGGTTGGAGAACACGGCGTCGATGCGTTCGCTGCCGCGCTGCATGGCAAGCACATCGCCCATCGCGCGCTGCGATCCGTCGAGCCGCAGCGCGGGCGCCTGTGCGACGACGCGCCAACCCACTTCCTGCAACCGGCGCGCGTAGCGTTGCGCGTTGTCCTTTGTGTCGCCGTTCACTTCGAGCAGCCACGTGCGTCCCGTTTGCCGCCCGTCGCGGCTCTCGACATCCGACACGGCTCGCGCGCCTTCCGGCAGCGGCACCGTCGAAGCGCCGATACGATGCGTCGCGTCCGCGCCATCCAGACGCATCACGCTCATCAGCCCTTTCGTGCGCGAGCCTTCGACGCGCGGCGGAATAACGAGCACGTAGTGGCACGCGCCATCGAGCGCGGCGAGCAGCATCCCCGACGCGTCGCGGCGTCCCGTGGCGGGCACATGCGCGCCCGTCCAGTACGTGCGGAATGCGTCCGAAACGTCATCGGGCGTTCCATCGAACTCCAGGCCGTACACGGACGCCGGCACGCCGTTGACGAGCATGTCGCGGCCTATCATCTGCACGCGTTCGGCGTGCACGGGTTGACGGTCGCAGGCCTGCCCGGACGCGACGGCTTGCAGCGGCATCGACAACAACGCGAACCACGCGATCGCGCACATCGACGGGATGTTCATCGCGCAAGCCGGTCAGCAGGAACAACCTCGTCGCGGATGCGGCCAGATTCGAGCGTATCGATTTCGGGCGCATAGACACGCAACCCCTGGTAAAGCGAAGGCATGATCAACGGCGCATGCGCCGCCGGCACCGCCTGCGCGAACAGCGCATTCGCGCGCACCGCGCCTTCGGGCAACCATGCATTGGTCAGCAACGCGTTCGTATCGGCGATTGCAAAGCCGTCGAAATCTGTCCACAAACGCCGCAGCGCGTCGCTATGCATGCCCGTCGCGATGCGCAAGCTCGCCGTTTGCAACGCACGCGACGGCAGATCGAGCGTCGCGGCGAATGGCGCGCCGCTTGGCGTCGGCATCGAGCCGAAGCCATTCGATGTATGGGCGTCGAGTTGTGTCGGCATGTCGGCTTCGCCCGTGCTGATGGAGACATCGCGTGCGTCGTCCAGCAGCGCCGCGCCGCCAGGGTCTTTCCACATCGCCGGTTGCGAGACGCCCTGCCCGCCAGCGCCAAAGTCAGCGCTACGGTCCGTGCCCGCAATGGGCGCGCCATTGGCCGCCACCACACGCGCGAGCAATTCGCGCTGGATCTCCTTATCGTTCTTGTGAAGCTGCAACGCGTCGCTGCCGTTGCGTGCGTACCAGTCGCGGCCCGTCGAACCGCCCGCTTCGCTGTCGATCCACACAGTGCGCTCCCACGCCGCGTAACGCGAGCCCATCAGCGTGCGGTTGCGGATATCGTTGAACTTGCCGAGCATCACGATCGCGAGCAGCAGCACGCTCGTCGCAAGCATCGTGGCAACGAGAAACTCCACCAGCGCCTGGCCGGATTGCGCGCAAACGCGCCTTTCGACAAACCGGCTCATGGCTGCGCCGCGCTCACATCCGAGGGGCTTTGCGCGGCCCGCGCAGCGTCGCGCTCGTCCGCGCTGACGGGCGCCAGCGAGGCCTGCCAGTACGGGCTGAAGGTGCTGGGATATTCCGTCTTGCCGTCCGCGCGCTGCCACGCGCCGGCATCGAGCAACGCACCCGCGAGCCTATCGCCCAGCGCTTCCGTAGAAGGCCGCACGAAGTACGCATGCGCGCTTGCCAGCGCGTGCATCGCGCCGCCCGCGCTGCCGTTGTCGACGCGCATGCGGCCCGCGCCGCCCAGCCCCGGCGATCTGACAAGCGTCCCCGCTAAGCGCTCCACTTCGATCGTGATACGCGGCGCCTCGCTTGCGAGCGGCGCGTTCGCGATGTCCTGATACGGCAGCAAGCCGCCATTGGCTGCATCGAGCGAAGTGCCCGGACCCTGCGAGAATTGCTCGGCCATCGCGGCAGGCACGTTCAATCCAGGCTGCGTGCTGTCTGGGTCGCCGAAATTCATGTAGCCGCCGTATCCTTTCCAGTCGCTCCACGCGACGAACGGCGGATGCGTCATGTAGCTGCCCACTTCGCCGTTTGTGCTGCCGCCATGCCCTGCAATCGCGTCGAACGTATCGACGCAGGTGATCGTGATGTGCGCGGTGCTTGCGTCCATCGATTGCCAGCCCTTCTTGTCACTGCGCAACTGCGTGCCGCCCGCATGCGCGACGCGAATCGCGATCCGGCCGCCGCCCCGGCAACGCGCGCTCGTGTCGTCGATCTGCTGGTAATCGGGCGCGACACTGCGTGACGACACACGCGCCTTGACGAAGCCGTCGAGCGTCGCCGGATCGGTGACGACGTCGGCAAAATGATCGGCGTCGAGATTGCCCGTCGGGTTCACGACGCTCGTGTACGTCTGCCACGCCCCCAGTTGCGCGGCATTGCGCGGACTCGTGAAATAGCCCGATGTAACGTTCGTGTCGGACTGGTTGCGTTGCGCGACGTCGTTGGCGATATCGGGCACGGCCGCGAACATCGCAGCGTGATAGTTCGTCTGTGCGTCGCTGAGCGCGCGCGTGATGCCGCCCACGCCCGTAGCGACAGCGGGCAACAGCGCGTCGAGCGTCGCACGCACGGGCGCGATGTCGACGCGCGCGCGTTCCTTGGGCGTACGCCACAACGCCGGATGATCGGCGAAGGTCGTCACGAGTGCCTCGGTGTCGGGGTTGCCCATATACGTGTTGTCGAGTTCGTCGATCCACGACTTCAACGCGACGACCTGCGCGGCGCTCACCTGATTGGCGACCATTGCGCGGTTCGCATAGGCGGAGAAGTTGTAGTCGCGGGCCTGCAGCACGGCCGCGCTGTAAGCGGCGGCATCGGCCGTGTTCTGCAGCTTGATCTTCGCGCTCGTCATCTGGAACGATCCGAAGGCGACATACAGGCCGATGCCGCCGATCAGCAGGAACAGCAGCGCAGGCACCATGGCCTGGCCGGCGTACGCGCTTCTTCGCCAACGGAAGTTGCGTTCCATGATGACGAGCCGTGCGAGACGCTTACTTGTTGCCTGTCGAGAGGGCGCCGTCGCTGCCGTACGCGCCCATGCCCTTGTTCTTGTCGGCCTGGCTCTTGCCGTCCGTCGCGGCGGCGCGTGCGTCGTTGATGTCGGCTGTGCTATCCGTGCCCGACATTTCGTGCGTGAGACCTGCCGTCTGCTGGCGGATCGTCTTGCCGAACGACGCATACACCGCAATTGCCGATACCGCGATCAGCGCAACGATGATGATGTATTCGGTCATGCCCTGACCGGCCTGCTTGTGAAGATGACGCTTGAAAGAGATTTTCATGAGGACAAACCAGGAGTAATTAAAAGGAAATATCCAGTGAACCTGAACTCAATACCCGATTATTCAAACTATTTAACCGGACAGGGCATCACTATAGAAATATCGATCTGAATATGGGTTGAGACCTTTCCCAAAACAGAATGTCCGTTTTCCCAATCAGATGCCTGATTGATCCTGCGTCAAATTTATGCCACAAATACCTTTAAATACGCGTCCGATCCACGAAAGCACGAAAACTCACGATGGCATTGAGTCGTTCCATCTGTCGTTCACATACACAGCAAAATCCTACACGCATTACCTTTTCAACTGATATTTAGAGACATCGCTCGCGAATAGATTTCCCCCGCGGATAAGAACCGGCAAATGTCAATTAAACCGGCATTGCGGTTCCATTCGAATCATTGTCCATTCAAGGGAATACGCGAAGCATGAACAGAACTTATAAATCAGTGTGGAACGAAGCTGCCGGCACCTATGTCGCCGCAGCGGAAAACACCCGCGCGCAAGGCAGGAAGTCGAGCCGCCGTGCGCTCAACATCGCTTCTGCGGCAATTGCATCGGCTGTCACGTTTGGCTCGTACGGCGCGGCCTGGGCGGCCGATCCCGGTCTCACACCCAAACCGACATCGAGCGCCGCCAACCTCTCGACACCCACGCCCAACAGCGACTGGTTCTGTTTCCTGTTCTGGTGCGGTGGTAGCGGCAGCACGACCAACATCACCTACAACGGTGTCAACGCGCAGGACGCGTACGCGTACACCTACGACCGCAACAACCTGAAGTACTTTCACGTCCAGTCCAGTCTCGGTGATTCGTCCGCGACGGGCGGCGACGCGATCGCCATCGGCGGCGGTGCGCAAGCCAATGGCGTCAGCAAGAACGGCACGACATACGGCTCCGAAGGAGCGAATACAGGCAACGGTCCGATCGCGATCGGCGGCGCGTCGCTTGCGCAAGGCGCAACGAACATCGCGGTCGGCGTGAACGCGGTCGCAGATGGTCTGTATCACGCAGTCGCAGTCGGCGGGGACGCAGACGCAGCCGACGTTTATACGGTCGCCATTGGCGGACATTCGCTTGCCTCGGCATCCACGTCGACAGCGCTCGGCTCGCACGCATCGGCGCTCGCGAGCGGCTCGGTCGCGCTCGGCGAGGGGTCGGTCGCGACGCGCAGCAATACGGTATCCGTCGGCAAACAGGGCGGCGAACGGCAGATCACGAACGTCGCCGCCGGCAGCGCGGGCACGGACGCCGTCAACGTGAACCAGTTGAACGCAGCCATTGCCGCTGGTGGAGGCGGTGGCGGCGAAAGTGGTGGCGGCGGCGGTGGAAACACCATTAATCTCCCGCCGGACCTGAAGTATTTCCACGCAAGCTCGGCGCTCGCCGACGCATCGGCTGCAGGCCAGGAGACGGTTGCCGTCGGTGGCAATGCAACGGCGCTTGCGGCGAACTCGGTTGCGCTCGGCTCGAACTCGGTAGCCGATCGCGCGAACACGGTATCCGTGGGCAACGACCTCACCAACCGCCAGATCACGCATCTGGCAGCCGGCACGGCCGATACCGATGCCGTCAACGTCGGCCAGTTGAACACGACCGTGCAGAACGCGATAACGGGCGGCGCGCTGCCGAACCTCGTCGTCTACGACTCGGTGGCGCACAACGCGTTGACGCTGGGCGGCGTGGGCGCGACGCAACCCGTGCGATTGATGAACGTGGCGCCCGGAGCGATCACGCAAAACAGCACCGACGCGATCAACGGCTCGCAGATGTTCCAGCTGGCCCAGGCGACACAGCAAGGTTTCAACGACGTCGGCAACGGCATGAGCGCGCTGGCGCAAAGCACGGCAACGGCGCTCGGCGGCAATTCAAGCGCCAATACGCCCGACGGCTCGATCACGCCGCCGAGCTACAAGATCGGCGATCAGACCTATCACAACGTCGGCGAAGCGCTCGACGCGCTCGCGGCGAATGGTGGCGGTGGCGGCGGCTCCGCCAACAGCGTGAACTACGACACGGCTGCGCATAACGTCGTGACGCTGGGCGGCACGCTCGCGCACGCGCCCGTCGCGCTGACGAACGTCGCGAACGGCGCAATCAACGCGAACAGCACCGACGCGATCAACGGCAAGCAGATGTACGCGACGACCAGCACCGTGGCCAATGCGATCGGCGCGGGCGCATCGGTCAAGGCGGACGGCACGCTGGCAGCGCCCTCCTATGTGATTTCCGGCGTCACCTACAACAACATGGGCAGCGCGATCAACGCAATCGGCGCGGTCGGACAGGACGTGCAGATCACGGCCAGGTACGTGAAAGTAACGTCGACGGCATCGCAGGCGCTTTCGAACGGCGTCGAGACGACTGCTATCGGCGGCGCGGCGTATGCATCGGGCGACCGCTCGGTGGCAATCGGCACGGGCGCACGCGCGCAGTACGACGACTCGGTGGCGCTCGGATCGAACGCGCAGGTGTATGAATCCAACACGGTTTCGGTCGGCCGCAAGGGCGGCGAGAAACGCGTGACGAACGTCGCGGATGGCGTCAGCGCAACCGACGCCGCCACAGTGGGCCAGTTGACCGCGTTGCAAAAGGCGTTGTCGACGACGTCGCCCATAGTGCATTCGATGCTGCTCACCGACACCTCGGTGCTCGACTACATCAAGGTCAGCCCGAACGTGATGACGGGCGCGCCGACCTCGGTGTCGAACGATCTGAACGCGATGGCAATCGGGCCGTCCGCGAACGCGTCGGGGACAAACGCTTTGGCCGTCGGCGCAGGCGCGGGCGCGGCACGTACGGGCTCGACGGCCGTCGGCTCGGGCGCCGCCGCGCTCGCCGTCAATTCGACGGTGATCGGCCAGGGCGCCTCGACGGGCTTCAATGCGCTGAACGGTGTGTCGATCGGTTATATGGCCGATGCCGAAAACGCCAACTCACTGGGCTTCGGCTCGTTCTCGATCGCGGGCGGCACGGGTTCCGTCGCGCTCGGCTATAACGCGCTCGTGTTCACCGCTGCGACCAATGCGATGGCGCTCGGCACGGGCGCGACGGCGACCACGGCAGGTTCGATTGCATTGGGCACGGGCTCGATCGCGGACCGCGCGAACACGATCTCCGTGGGCAATGCGACGGCGCAGCGCCAGATCGTCAACGTCGCGGCGGGCACGGCGAATACGGATGCCGTCAACGTGTCGCAGCTCAGAGGCGTGACGAGCGCACTCGGCGGCGGCGCGAGCGTGGCCGGCGACGGTAGCGTCGCGAAACCTTCCTACGTGATCGGCGGAACGACGTATAACGATGTCGGATCGGCGCTCGACGCCGCCGCTGGCTCGGGTTCGGCCGACGCCGTCAAATACGACACGGCCGCGCACAACAGGGTGACGCTCGGCGGGACCAGCGCCACGTCGCCCGTCAAGCTGACCAACGTCGCGGCGGGCAGCGCGAACAGCGATGCAGTCAACGTGAAGCAACTGAAGGATCTCGGCGCGACCGTCGATACGAACGGCAACGTGACGAACGGCTTCGTCGCCTATGACGATGCAACGAACGCGAACGTCACACTCAAGGGCGCGAGCGGCACGAAGATCAAAAACGTCGCAGCGGGCACGCTGAGCACCGCCAGCATGGACGCCGTCAACGGCTCGCAGCTGTATCAGACGAACCAGAACGTCGCGAACGTGAGCGCGAACGTCAGCACCATCAACACCATCGTCAACAACATCGCCGCGGGCGGCGGCATCAAGTACTTCCACGCGAACACGACGCTCGCCGATTCACAGGCGGGCGGCGCCGACTCGGTAGCGATCGGCGGCAACGCGCAGGCTACGACGACGGGTTCCGTCGCGCTCGGCAGTAACGCGCGCGTCACGGCGAACAATGCGGTCGCGATCGGCTACAACGCAGTGGCGGACCGCGCGAACACCGTGTCGGTTGGCGCAAGCGGCGCTGAGCGGCAGATCGTCAACGTCGCGGCGGGTTCGACAAACACCGATGCCGTCAACCTCAAGCAACTGAAGGACCTCGGCGCGACTGTCGACCCGAACGGCAACGTGACGAACGGCTTCGTTGCCTACGACGATGCGACGAAATCGAAAGTCACGCTGGGCGGCGTTGCAGCGACGACGCCTGTGAAGGTCGCGAACGTCGCCGCGGGCAGCGCGAATAACGATGCGGTGAACGTGAAGCAGCTGAAGGACCTCGGCGCAACCGTCGATACGAGCGGCAACGTGACGAACGGCTTCGTCGCGTATGACGATGCGTCGAAAAATACCGTCACGCTCAAGGGCGCGAGCGGCACGAAGATCACCAATGTCGCGCCGGGCGCGATCACGTCCGCGAGCAAGGACGCCGTCAACGGCTCGCAGCTGTATCAGACGAACCAGAACGTCGCGAACATCGGCGCGAGCGTCAACAACGTGACGAACTACTACAACACGCTTGTCGAAGGCGGCGGCATCAAGTATTTCCACGCCAATTCGGCACTCGGCGATTCGCTCGCGAGCGCCGACGACGCGATTGCCATCGGCGGCAACGCACAGGCGTCGGCATCGGCTTCGATTGCACTTGGCGCCAATACGCACGCGACAGCGGCGAATGCCGTTGCGCTGGGCAGCGGATCGGTGGCGGATCGCGCGAATACGATCTCCGTCGGCGCGAGCGGCGCCGAGCGGCAGGTCGTCAATGTCGCGGCAGGTACGGCAAATACCGATGCCGTCAACGTGTCGCAGCTCAAGGGCATCACGACGGTGCTTGGCGGCGGTGCGGACGTCGCCGCCGACGGTTCGATCAGGAAGCCGCAATACGTGATCAACGGCACGACGTACAACGACGTCGGCCAGGCGATCGATGCGGCGGCACAAACGGGCGGCACCGCCGTCGACGCTGTCAGGTATGACACCAGCGCGCACAACAAGGTGACGTTGGGCGGTATAAGCGCAACCTCGCCCGTGAAGCTGACCAACGTCGCGGCAGGCAGCGCAAACAGCGATGCCGTCAACGTGAAGCAGTTGAAGGATCTCGGCGCGAATGTCGACACGAACGGCAACGTGACGAACGGCTTCGTCGCATACGACGATTCGACGGGCGCCAGCGTCACGCTCAAGGGTGCGAGCGGCACGAAGATCAAAAACGTCGTGGCGGGCGTACTGAGCGAGTCGAGCATGGAAGCCGTCAACGGTTCGCAGCTCTACCAGACGAATCAGAACGTCGCGAACCTCGCAGGCAACGTCAACAACATGAGCGACACGCTCAACAACCTGAACGACGGCGGGGGACTGAAGTACTTCCACGCGAACTCGGCGCTCGCCGATTCGCAGGCGGGCGGCACGAACTCGGTGGCGATTGGCGGCAATGCGCAAGCCACCACGGCGGACTCCGTTGCGCTCGGCAGCAACGCGCGCACGACGGCGGCTAATGCTGTCGCGCTCGGCAGCGGCTCGCTGGCCGATCGCGCGAATAGCGTGTCGGTGGGCGCAGGCGGCGCGGAGCGGCAGATTGTCAACGTCGCGGCCGGCTCGCAGAACACCGATGCCGTGAACCTGAAGCAGCTGAAAGACCTTGGCGCATCGTTCGACAACAACGGCAACGTGACGAGCGCGTTCGTCGCGTATGACAGCGCCGCAAAGAACAAGGTCACGTTCGGCGGCGTGGGCGCGACTTCAACCGTGAAGCTGTCGAACGTGGCGGCGGGCAGCGCGAACACAGATGCGGTGAACGTGAAGCAGTTGAAAGACCTCGGCGCAGCCGTCGATACGAACGGCAACGTGACGAACGGCTTTGTCGCGTATGACGATGCATCGAAAGCATCGGTCACGCTCAAGGGCGCAAGCGGCACGAAGATCACCAATCTGATTGCGGGTGCGCTGAATGCCAATAGCACCGATGCCGTCAATGGCTCGCAGCTGTATCAGACGAACCAGAACGTCGCGAATGTCACGAACAATCTGGCGAACCTGGCAGGCAACGTCAACAACATGAGCGACACGCTCAACAACCTGAACGACGGCGGTGGACTGAAGTACTTCCACGCGAACTCGACGCTCGCCGATTCGCAGGCGGGTGGCGCGAACTCGGTGGCGATTGGCGGCAACGCACAGGCCACCACGGCCGATTCCGTCGCGCTCGGCAGCAACGCGCGCACGACGGCGGCCAATTCTGTCGCGCTCGGCAGTGGCTCGCTGGCCGATCGCGCGAATAGCGTATCGGTGGGCGCAGGCGGCGCGGAGCGGCAGATCGTCAACGTCGCGGCCGGCTCGCAGAATACGGACGCCGTGAACCTGAAGCAGCTGAAAGATCTTGGCGCATCGTTCGACAACAACGGCAACGTGACGAGCGCGTTCGTCGTGTACGACACCACAGCGAAGAACAAGGTCACGTTCGGCGGCGTGGGTGCGACATCGACCGTGAAGCTGTCGAACGTCGCGGCAGGCAGTGCAAACACAGATGCGGTGAACGTGAAGCAGCTGAAGGATCTGGGGGCAACCGTCGATACGAACGGCAACGTGACGAACGCCTTTGTCGCGTATGACGATGCATCGAAAGCATCGGTCACGCTCAAGGGCGCAAGCGGCACGAAGATCACCAATCTGATTGCGGGTGCGCTGAATGCCAATAGCACCGATGCCGTCAACGGCTCGCAGCTCTACCAGACGAACCAGAACGTTGCGAACATCGGCGCGAGCGTCAACAACGTCGCGAACTACTACAACACCCTCGTCGAAGGCGGCGGCATCAAGTATTTCCACGCCAATTCGTCACTCGACGATTCGCTCGCGAGCGGTCAAGACGCAATCGCGATCGGCGGCAACGCGCAGGCCAACGACACAGGCGCCGTTTCGATCGGTGCGGGTGCGCTGGCCGACCGTTCCAACTCGATCGCGATCGGCCAGAACGCGCAGGCAAGTGCGGCGAATTCAGTGGCGCTCGGCGCCAATTCGTCGACGACCGCGACGCTGACGACACCCGCCTATCAGCCGGGAACGACGCAGCTCGCGGGCACGACACCTGTCGGCGAAGTCTCCGTCGGATCGACGGGCAACGAGCGGCGCGTGACGAACGTCGCAGCGGGCGCGGCGGAAACCGATGCCGTCAACGTGAGCCAGCTCAGGTCTGCCGTCGATGCGTCGTCCAGCGGCGTGCTCGCTGAGGCAGTGGTATACGACAACGCGCAGCACAACAGCGTGACGCTGGGCGGCACGACGGCAACTTCGCCCGTCGCGCTGAAGAACGTCGCGCCGGGCGCGATCGCTTCGGGGAGCCGCGATGCCATCAACGGTTCGCAGCTCTATAACGTCGCGAGCACGACGGCAGCGGCGCTGGGCGGCGGTGCGGCGCTCGGCAGCGATGGGAAGATTGCAGCGCCGACGTATGTGATCAGCGGCAATTCGTATAACGATGTCGGCAATGCGCTTTCTGCGATTGGCACAGCAGTCGACGGCGCCACCACGTACATGAAGTACTTCAAGGTCGTTCCGCCAAGCGATCCTCAGCTCGATGCGCCAGCCGTCGCTACCGGCGTCTTCGCGATGGCGCTGGGTGCCGGTGCCGCAGCTAATGGCCCTTACACCATGGCGCTTGGGTCCGGATCGTTCGCAGGAGCGCAATTCGGCGTCGCCATTGGCTATAACGCGCGAGCTACTTTCGCCAACTCGGTCGCAGTGGGTAACGGGTCGCAAACCACGGCGGAAAACACCGTGTCAGTGGGCACTGTTCAGCTGCAGCGCCGCATTACGAACGTCGCGGACGGCATCGACTCGACCGACGCCGTCACGATGCACCAGTTCTCCGAACTGCAGGGCCAGATGCTGCATGCGACCAACGCGCCGCGCTCGATGCTGTTGGGCGCCCCCAACCCACTCGACTTCATCGCCGTCAGCCCGACCACGACGACGACCAACATGACGCTGACGTCAAACGACCCGAACGCACTCGCGATCGGGCCCGGCGCAACTTCGACAGCGGCGAATACGACCAGCGTCGGCACGTTGGCAACGGCAGGCGGCAACAAGTCCACGGCGGTCGGGGCAGGCGCGGGAGCCGCGCGCGAAGGCGCCACCGCCGTCGGTCAAGGCTCGGCCGCGCTCGGCATCAATGCCACTGTCATCGGCACGGGCGCATCGACCGGCTTCGGTGCCGAAAACGCCGTGGCGCTCGGCTACATGGCATCTGCCATCGGTGCGGGTTCGATGAGTTTTGGCGCCGACGCGGATGCCAACGGCACGGGCTCGATCGCCTTCGGCAACGGCTCGATGACACTCACACCCGCCACGAACTCCGTCGCTCTCGGCGCGAACTCCGTTGCGGCCCGCGCCAACACGATCTCGGTGGGCAGCGACACGCTGCAACGCCAGATCGTCAACGTCGCGGCGGGCACATCGAATACCGACGCCGTCAACGTGTCGCAGCTCAAGGGCATCACGACGGTGCTCGGCGGTGGCGCAGGCATCGCGAGCGACGGCTCGGTCAAGAAGCCGGTTTATACGATCGGCGGACAGACCTATAGCGACGTCGGCGCGGCGCTCAACGCCGCAGCCGCCTCGGGTGGCGGCGCTTCGCCCGATGCCGTTTCGTACGACACGGCCGCGCATTCCCGCGTCACATTCGGCGGCGCGACGGGCGCACCCGTCACGCTTGCGAACGTCGCGCCCGGCCTGCTGGCGCCCAACAGCACGGAAGCCATCAACGGCGCGCAGCTCTACAACACCGCGAGCACCGTGGCGGGCGCGCTGGGCAGCGGCGCAACGGTCGGCTCGGACGGCAAGGTCAAGGCGCCGGTCTACACGATTGGCGGCTCGACGTATAACAACGTCGGCACGGCCCTCTCCGCCGTCGATTCCGCGCTCGCCACGGGCGGCAACCCGAACGGCGTCGTCTATGACTCGTCTGCGCGTAGCAAGGTCACCCTCGGCGGCGCGAGCGCGAGCACGCCCGTCACGCTGACGAACCTCGCCGACGCGAAGGCCGACAGCGATGCCGTCAACCTGAAGCAACTGAAGGCAGCGGGCATTGCCGTCGATCCGTCGACGGGTCTCGTGACCAACGCGCTCGTCGCCTATGACGGCGCGTCGAAGTCGAGCGTCACGTTCAACGCGGGCGGCTCGCCGACGCACTTGAAGAACGTCGCGGATGCCGTCGATGCGCTCGATGCCGTGAACCTGCGGCAAATGCAGAGCTACGTGTCCACGCAGATCACGAACTACACGCCGACATCCACGCCTTTGCCCGTGGTCAACGACCTGCCCGTGGGCACCGCGACGGGTTCGGACGCGATTGCGATCGGCAACGGCGCGAACGCGTCGGGCAGTGGTGCAATCGCAATCGGCGCGCGCACGGCGACGGCGGGCGATCAGTCGGTGGCGCTCGGCGTGGCGGCATCGGCGCCCGCGACCAATGCCGTGGCGCTCGGCGCGAACTCGGTGGCCGATCGCGACAACAGTGTCTCCATGGGCGCGGTTGGCTCCGAGCGGCAGATCACCAACGTCGCGGCAGGCACAGCGGCAACGGATGCCGTCAACCTCGGCCAGATGAACAGCGCGATCAGCGGCGTCTACAAGAGCATGCATGACATGGATCGCGACAACAAGCGCGGCATCGCGGCTGCGTCGGCGCTCAACATCGTCACGCCGTATCTGCCTGGCCGCACGACGCTCAATGCAGGCGTAGCCGGCTATCGCGGCACGGCGGCGCTCGGTGTGGGCGTATCGCGCTGGAACGAGAAGGGCTCGGTGAACTACAACCTCGGCGTGTCGAGCGCGGGCGGCAACAGCACGATCGTCCGCGCGGGTGTCGGCATCGTATTCGGCGACTGATCCGTTGATCTGACCGGGCTGCGCGGCTCGACAAAGGGCCGCGCAGCCCTTTCCTGATGGAATCACACATGAAGCATTCATTGATGACGGGGGCGTGCGTCGCGTTGTCGGCGCTCGTCGCCGGCTGCGCGTCGACGGCCTCGCGCGACGCGCTGCAGGTGCAGAACCCAACCGTCCTGCAACGCGGGATCGGCGCGACGCAGGACAACACGGCAGGCGCGGCCACGCCCGCATGGCTCGGGACCTATCGCACCGCCGACAACGCCCGCGCGATCGGTTCGATCCAGAAGCGTCTCGATGCGCTCGGCCCGCACAAGGACAACTATTTCGGCTTCAAGGCGCAATGCTGGCTCGACGCGGCGCGCGACGAGCGCTCGCACTGGAACCACTGGGGCTTCGTCGAAGAAGCCTTGCGCGAAGCCAGCCGTCTTGCGTCGGGACTCGAAACGGGCGGCGGCCTTGTCGCCGACAATCCGGATTTGCGCAGTTCGGTCGTGGTGCGGCCCGACGTCTGGAAGCAGATCCTGACGGCCAAGGCATCGCCCGCGTTTGCGTCCTGCGTGCCAGCACAGCGCCTGACCGCCTGCGACGAAGTCGGCATGATCCACGCGGGGCACGAGGCGTGGACACGCAATTTCACGGCCAGCGCGCAGCGCGTGGACGACGTGACGAAGACCTTGCCGCAGATCGATGCGGCGCTTGCCGCGTGTACGCCGCCCGTCGCCGTGCAGCCCGTTGGACTCGCGCCGAAAGTCACGCTGGAAGGCGACGCAACGTTCGCGTTCGATCGCGGCGACATCGCGGGGTTGTTGCCCGCAGGCAAAGCCAGGCTGGATCAGCTGATCCGCGACATGAAGCAGGCCGGCGACGTGACGGCCATTCGCGTCGAAGGCTATACGGACCGGCTGGGCAGCGACGCGCTTAACCGGCGGCTATCCGCGACGCGTGCGGAGACGGTGAAGCGCTACCTCACGGCGAGCGGCATCGACGCGCCGGTCAGCGCGCAAGGTATGAGCAGCGCGAATCCGCTCGTGCAATGCGACGAGCGCAACCAGCAGCAATTGATCCGCTGCCTCGCGCCCAACCGGCGCGTCGAGCTGAGCTTTACGCGCGGTGGTTCGGCCTCCACCGCTCCCGCGCGATAACCCGCTAACAGCCGACGCGTGGCGCGTTTGCGCGACGCACGGCTTAGCTCGTCGGGTCCCCTCGGGCGCGCAACGCAATGCCGAATGCGCGCTCGGCCTGCATCAGCAGCAAGCGGACGTGTCCGATGTCACTCGCCTGCGCCACTTTTTCCAGCGACGCGCACAATGCCAAGGCAGGCTCATCGCCCGCGAGCCGCGCCGATCCCTTCAGCCTGTGTGCGAGATACGCGACACGCGAGGCGTCGTCGAGATCGACTGCATCGAGCGCTGCGCGCAGATCCGCTTGCACGCTTTGCAGCAGCATTGTTTGAAGATCGCCCGGCCCTTCGGCAAGCACACGCGTCCATCCATCCGCCATCGACGTTCACCCGTTGCTAGTTCGTCAGCCCGTTTGTCTTCGCGTACTCGACCAGATCGACGACGTTCTGCAATTCGAGCTTTTGCATAAGACGTATCTTGTACGTACTGATTGTCTTGGGACTCAGATTCATCGAAGCTGCGATATCAACATTGCTCTGACCGCGAATCAACCGGTGCAGCACCGATGTTTCGCGCCGCGACAACGCGACGCCCGCCGGCTCGACCAGCTCGGAGGAAAAGCAGGTATAGCCGATCATCACCAGTCTCAAGCTGGCGATCAGTTCATCAGGATCGCGAAGCTTGCTGACGAAGCCATGCGCGCCGGCTCTGCGAACGTGCATAGCATTGAGCCGCTCGTCGACGGACGAGAAGGCGAGCACGCGCAAGTCAGGGCGCGCGTCGCGCAGCCGCGCGATCAGATCGAGCCCGTCGCCATCGGGAAGGCGCAGGTCGACGATCGCGAGCGCAGGCTCCGTCGTGGCCGCTGACGCCAGCGCTTCGGCCACGGAACCCGCCTCGGCAACCATGTCGAAATCGTTCGATTCATCGAGAACGTGTCGCAGCGCGCGCCGCATCACCGGATGATCGTCGACCACCAGCGTCCTAAAACGCTTGGAATTATGAGAGATATCGATTGGATTCAAAGTAAGAATGTAGGACCTGTCTTACGATAGATAGTGAGCGGTCTCTATACTTAATCAGTAATCCATAGTTCACCGCTTTGCTAGAATCGTACATGATTTTTCCTGCAGTGATATCTCAGAAGACAGCAAGTTTTCGGTTCACGATGATAAGAAATGGGACAAAGATGAAAAGAATTGTCATCGTTGATGACCACCCAATGATTCGCGGCGCAATCGCAAGTGTGTTCCGATCAGATCCGGAACTGCAGATCGTAGGAGAGTCTGGCGACGGCGAGGAAGGATTGAGAATGGTCCTATCTCTGAATCCGGATCTGGTCGTGCTCGATCTGGATTTGCCTAGCCTCGATGGGCTGTCGATGATCCGCCGCATTCGCGCGCAAGACGATGGCATGCACATACTCGTGCTGTCCGCGAAGCCGGATCACGTGATGTCGCTGCATACGCAACAAGCGGGCGCGAACGGCTACGTTAGCAAGGGCCGCGAACTGACGGAAATGCTGACGGCCGCACGCACGGTGCTGCTCGGTTTCGACTGCTTTCCCGCGCACGCGCCGCATACGGGCAAGGCGGGCGGCCTCGATGTGCTGTCGCCGCGCGAGATGGAAGTGCTGCAGTATCTCGCGCGCGGCATCAGCAACAAGGAAATCGCGAGCCGCCTGTTTCTCAGCGACAAGACGGTCAGCACGTACAAAACGCGACTGTACGAAAAGCTGGGGCTGTCGTCGCTCGCCGCGCTGATCGAGTTTGCGACGCTGAACAAGCTGATCGACTGACGCGCCAGCATGAACCCGCGTCCGTCCGGCATCGCATCGTTGCTCGCCCGCACGTTCGGCTGGCGCACGTCCATCGGGGCGCTCGGGCTGTTCGGATCGTTCGCCGCGTGGGACGAGCCGCTTGCGGGCACCACGGCAGCGATGCTGCTTCTGCTGGCGCGCGGCCTGCGCACCGCCGCACGGGCCGACGAGGAACGGCGCGCACTGATGCTCGAGATCGACTATCTGGACGCGTCGCTGCGTGAGGCGCAGCGGGACAACGCGGCGCACACGGCGGAATTCGCCCGCTCGCAGGAAGAAGCCGCTCAGGCCGTGCACGCGGCGGCGCACGACGAACACGTCGATACGCTGCGACTTGCGCGGCGCAGGATCGTGCCGTGCGTACAGGCGTTGTGCGAGCGTCTCGATACCGATGCAGGCTACGCGAACTTCGGGGTCGGGGCGCTTCGCTGCGCGGCCGAAACGCTCGCGCTCGTCGCGCAGGACACGCTCGACGACATTCCTCCCGCCGATCGCGATATCGTCTTCGATGAAGACGCCGTCGATCTGCGCGAGCTGATCGACGGCGTCGCGCTGCTCGTCGCGCCTGTCGCGGCACGCAAGCCATCGCGGCTGCAAGCGTGTATCGACCGATCGGTTGCGGCGTGCGTACTCGCCGACCGCGCGCGGCTCGGCCAGGTCGTGCACAACCTGCTTGCCTACGCGATCGAAACGGCAGGCGCGGGCGTCGTCACGCTCGCTACGCGCGCGGAGTCGCTGAACGCAGGCGCGCAGCGTATCGTGATCGGCATCAACGGCGCGGCATCGACGTCGAACGACACGCACTCGCGCGCGCCCCGCTTGCGCGGGCATCAGGCGATAGCGGAACCCGCGGATGTGCGCGAGCATCCCGACCTCATGCTAGCCCGCGTGATCGCGCGAAAGATGGGCGGTGACATCACGATCCTCGAAAGCAAGAGCGTTGGCGTCTGCGTCGCGCTCCATGCGCCGTTCACGATCGAGCGTCACGACTGGCCCGTGCCGGAGCACGAGCGTCGCTTTGCCGTCGTCGACATCGAAGCGTATGAAGATCGCGTGGCGATTTGCGAGTTGCTGAAAAAGCTTGGCATCACGACGTTGCCGTCCGATGCGCACCCGCCCGTGCGCATCGACTTCCGCTTTGCCGAAGCTGGGCAGCCGCCGTCGCCGCATGGCGAGAGGCGCATCATCGTCGTCACGCGCGACGCTTTGCCGGGCGGCATGCACGAACGCGGCGGCGTGATCGAGTTGTCGCTCAATCCCTTGTCGTGGACAGCGCTCAGACGCATCTGCGGCGCGCGCGGCGACGCGCCTGCCGTGCGCGCCGTGTCCGTCCAGGCGCCTGCCCGTCCTTCGTCGGGACAACCGACCATCCTCGTCACCGACGACAACGAGGTCAATCGCAAAGTGCTCGCCCGGCAACTCGACGTGCTCGGATACCGCTGCCTCGTCGCCAGCTCGGGCGACGAAGCGCTCGACGTGCTGAGCCGCGAAGCCGTCGATCTGCTCGTCACCGATCTGCAGATGCCCGGCATGAGTGGCGTGGAGCTCGCCCGTCACGTTCGCGCGACGTCCGGCGGTTCGGGATCTGCCGTGCCGATAATCCTGCTGTCGGCAAATGCCGACGCGAAGCTGACCCGCACGGAGCGCGCACTGTTCGGCGCGACGCTCGTCAAGACGGCCGGATTGAGCGCGCTCGACGCCGCCCTGAGGCGTCTGCTTCCCGCCACGTCGCGACATCGCGCGGCACGTCTCGAGCGTTACGACTACACCGCGCTCGATTCGCTCGCTGAGCAAGGCGTGGACGTCGGTGGCCTGCTGCGCGACTGGCAGCAGTCGATGGAAAACGACCTCGTGCATCTGGAGGAGCGCCGCGCATCGGGCGATGAGCCAGGCGTGCGCCGCGTGCTGCATAAGCTCGCAGGCGCGGTCGGGGTGGTCGGCAATCGCGGCCTGGTGAGTGCGCTGCAACGGGCGAGCGACGCGCAGGAACCTGTCGACAGCGTGTTGATCGACGGACTCGTCGAGCGGATGAAAGCGCAGATGACGGAGCTTGATGGTCACGGTGCCCAGCGGAGATCCGGACCGTAACACGGCACGCTCATGACGACAAAAAGCCCGCAGAACGCGGGCCCAAACACCACGAGACACGGTGGAGACGATCTGAGAACCGTGCGCGGTTAGCGCGGCTGGTCGATGTAGCCCCGGGGAAGGCCGCTCAGACACGCTATTGATCAGTATAGGGTGCGGTTTCGTCTTGGCAGGAGAAAATGCCTGTTTCGCCGCATATAAGTATTAATTGCTGCACAGCCAACGATAGACACAGCGTCACGCCGTGAACTCTTCAGTCTGTCATGCAAGCAGTGCGTCGAGCTGTTCGTTCAAGGCCGTGATCGCTTCCGTCACGCCCGGCAGCAACGCGACGGCCGTCAGCGCGTCGTGCTCGAGCGCGGCACGCTCCAGACGCAGCGCCAGTGCGGTTTCCCGTCGGCATTGCAACATCCGCAACGAACCCGCCAGACGATGCGCGGCGTGGCCCAGTTCGCTCCATGCTTCGCTGTGACGAGCCGCCGACATGTAGAGAAGCGTTGCGTGGTTCGTTTTAATGAGCGCGCTCGTCACGTCCCGCGCAACAGTGCGATCCCCGAGCGCGAGCGCATTGATTCGTTCCCGCAGCGCATTCATGTCCGCCGCGCGGCCGGACACGCTGCGCGAGCATGCCGCCGTCATTGCTGGGCAGCGGCGATGCCACAGCGCCGCGCGAAATCGACCAGATCGACGAGCGTTGCGACGCCCACCTTGGTCATCAACCGCGTCTTGTGACTGCTGACCGTCTTGTTGCTGATGAAGAGCGCGTCGCCGATCGTCTTGTTGGACATGCCTTTGGCGAGCATCTGCAGGATCACCAGTTCCTTGTCGGAAAGCAACTCGAGCTTGCGCTCTTCGACGACGCCCCGCCCAGCCGCGCCGACGCTCGCGGAAGGCGCGACGGGAAACACGCTGTAGCCCGACATGACGGCTTCGACACTGCGCATGATCTCCTTCACGTCCTGCGACTTGCTGACGAAGCCTTGCGCACCCGCGCGCATGGCGCGGGACACGAAGGTGGACGCATCGTGGCTCGACAGGATCAGTACGCGCATGGACGGATGCGCGGTTTTCAGGCGTGCGAGCACATCGAGGCCATTTATGCGCGGAATATCCAGATCGAGAATGGTAAGGGCGGGCGCGAATTGACGCGCCATTTCCATTGCGGACTGGCCGTTGTCTGCTTCAAATACTTCCTGCGTGCCGAGCAATTGCAACAGATGAGTCTTGATAACCAGCCGAAACGCCGGGTGATCGTCCACTATTAATATAGAAGCCAACTGCCGTTCTCCAGTTTTTCTTTTGACTCACGTGCTGTCGCGCTGCTCACACGGCGTGTTTATCGACTACACGCCTTTATACAGCGATTATTCTAAGTCATTATCGACGTGTTTATTCTGCGGAATATTCTGCATTCCATATCTTTCTTCACGTCTTTTTTCCAGTTTATTTGTTATTCAATTTCCAATATTGCTCGCGGCATAAATGGGTATATCAGGCGAGCGAAATTTTACCTGTGCATGGCGAAGCATACGGCGGCGCCACTCGCCTGCCAGGGGTGATGACTTGCGACATCCAGCGCGAGGCAAGTTGCCGCACTCGAGGTAAACCCGCTTGAATTTAACTAACTCGTCAATTAAGCTTTCGACCCATGAACACGAAACGTCAACCGGCCAAACCGCGCGGGCGCCGCCCCGCCGTCGAGAATTTCGACGTGCGCGAGCACCTGCTCGATACCGCCACGCGCCTTTTCTCCGAACGCGGCATCTCGGCCACCACCGTCGCGCAGATCGCCGCCGCCGCGGAAGTCACGTCCGCGCTCGTGCACTACTACTTCACGAATCGCGAGACGCTGCTCGACGCGATCGTCGAAGAGCGGCTCGCGCCGTCCGTCGGTTTTGTCTGGAGCGCCGCCGGAGAGGATTCGAGCGACGATCCGTTCGTGATGGTGGCCGAATTCGCCAAGCGTCTGTTCGACGTGACGGGCCGCATGCCGTGGCTGCCGCCGCTCTGGCTGCGCGAGGTCGTCAACGAAGGCGGGATGCTGCGCGATCGCATGGTCACGCGCATTCCGTTCGACAACATCAAGCGGTTCGGCGCCCGAATCAAGGAAGCGCAGCAGGCAGGCGCGGTGAATCCCGAGCTCGATCCGCTGTTGATGTTCAACTCGCTCTTCGCGCTCGTGATGCTGCCGCAAGCCGCCGCAAAGATGTGGCAAAGCATTCGCGGCTTTCCGGCTATCGAGCGCGAGACGCTGCAGCGGCACGTCACGGCCCTGCTGCTCGGCGGCATGAATCCGCCCGCGGAGCGCGCCACGCGCAAGCCGGCTGCGAAAAAGACGGACACCGCGACACGCCGCCCATCCACGAGGTCCAGCTCATGAAGCATTCACGTTCATCCGCGCGCGTCGTACGGGTTGTTGCCGCGCTCATTGCATGCGGCGTGCTCGGCGCGTGCTCGCATCGCGCCGACAATACGTGGCAAGGCTACGTCGAAGGCGAATTCGTGTATCTCGGCTCGTCGCAATCGGGCAAGCTGACGCAACTCGACGTCGCGCGCGGCGATCAGCTCACTGCGAATACCCCCGTTTTCGCGCTCGAATCCGTCGATGAAACGGCCGCGCTGCAACAGGCGCAACAACAGCTCGCCGCCGCCCGCGCGCAACTGGCGGACATCCAGACGGGCAAGCGCCCGCCGGAAATCGACGTGACAAAGGCGCAGCTCGCGCAGGCCGTGGCGAACGCGCGCAAGGCCGCTCTGCAATTGACGCGCGATGAAGCGCAGTATCGCGCCGGCGGCATTCCGAAGGGACAACTCGACGATACACGCGCCGCCGCCGACGCTGCCAATGCGCAGGTGCGCGAGTTGACGCGCGAAGTCCAGGTCGCGCGGTTGCCGGGCCGCTCGCAGCAGTTGCTCGCGCAGAGCGCGCAGGTCGAAGCGGCGCAGGCAGCCGTCGCGCAGGCGCAATGGAAGCTCGACCAGAAGCGCGTGAACGCGCCCGCCAGGGGCCGCGTCTACGACACGCTATACCGCGTCGGCGAATGGGTGCAGGCGGGCAACCCCGTCGTGCAGATGCTGCCGCCGCAAAACGTGAAAGTGCGCTTCTTCGTACCCGAAACCGTGGTCGGCTCGCTCGCGCCGGGCCGCGCGCTGACGGTGCATTGCGACGGCTGCGCGTCGGATATCGACGCGAAGATCACTTACGTGTCGAATTCGGCGGAATACACGCCGCCCGTCATCTATAGCAACGAGAGCCGCGCGAAGCTCGTTTTCATGGTCGAAGCGCACCCTTCCGTCGACGACGCGCCGCGCCTGCACCCGGGCCAACCTGTTTCGGTGACGCTGCGATGAGCACGCAGAACGGGGCGCAAGGTTCGCCGAAAGATTCGCTCGCCATCGACGTGCACAACCTCAACAAGCACTTCGGCGACAAGCACGTCGTCAACGATGTCTCGCTGCAGGTCGCGCATGGCGAGATCTTCGGCTTTCTCGGCCCGAACGGCAGCGGCAAGACGACGTCGATCCGCCTGATGTGCGGCCTGCTCACGCCGGATTCCGGCAGCGGCACCTGCCTCGGCTACGACATCGTGCGCGACAGCGCGCAGATCAAGCGCAACGTCGGCTACATGACGCAGCGCTTCTCGTACTGGGAAGACATGACGATCCGCGAGAATCTCGATTTCGTCGCGCGTATCTATCAGATGCGCGACCGCAAAGAGAAGGTGGATCGCGCGCTCGAAACGCTCGGCTTGCAGACGCGCGCGGACCAGTTGACGGGCGCGCTGTCGGGCGGCTGGAAGCAGCGGCTCGCGCTCGCCGCGTGCATGTTGCACGAGCCGAAGCTGCTGCTGCTCGACGAACCGACTGCGGGCGTCGACCCCACTGCGCGCCGCGACTTCTGGGAAGAACTGCACCGGCTCGCCGCGCAAGGCATTTCGGTGCTGGTCAGCACGCACTATATGGACGAAGCGGAGCGCTGCCACAAGCTCGCGTATATCGCATACGGCAAGCTGCTCGCGCAAGGCACCGCGCAGCAGGTGATCGATTCGCAGGCGCTCGCCACGTGGGCGATTCACGGCGAGCGTCTGACGCAGCTGTCCGAACAGTTGCGCAAGACGCCTGGCGTCGATCAGACCGTCGTATTCGGCTCCGCGCTGCACGCGAGCGGCCACGACCACGACGCGCTCGAAAAGGCGATCAGACAGGTGACGTCGGGCCTGCCCGTGCGGATCGAGCCGATCGAAACCGGCCTCGAAGACGTCTTCATCTACATGATGAGCCGCTCGGCCGACAACTACGGAAAGCCATCGTGAACCGTCTATTTTCCGTGACGCGCTGGTGGGGCATCGTCCTCAAGGAGTTCGTCCAGTTGCGGCGCGACCGCATCACGTTCGGCATGATCGTCGGCTTGCCGATTCTTCAGCTCGCGCTGTTCGGTTTCGCGATCAACACCGACCCGAAGCATCTGCGCACGGCCGTCGTCATCAGCGAGCAGAGCCAGTTCTCGCGCAGCTTCGTCGCGGCGATGAAGAACTCGGACTATTTCCATATCGTCGACACGCTGCCCGACGACGCCGCGGCACGCGAGGCGCTGGCGCGCGGCGACGTGACCTTCGTCGTGTCGATTCCCGTCGATTTTTCGCGGCGGCTCTTGCGCGGCGAACGGCCCGCACTGCTCGTCGAAGCCGACGCCACCGATCCGACCGCGACGCAAGCGCCGCTCGCCGCGCTGCCCGGCCTCGTGCAATCGGTCGCGGACAAGGACATCACCGGGCCGCTTGCGCATCTGAACGGCGCGCCCGCCGCGTTCGACGTGCAGATCCACAAGCTGTACAACCCCGAGGGCATCACGCAATACAACGTCGTGCCGGGCCTGATGGGCACGATCCTCACGCTGACGATGGTCATGATGACGGGCCTCGCGATGACCCGCGAACGCGAGCGCGGCACGATGGAAAACCTGCTTGCGACACCCGTGCTGCCGATCGAGGTGATCGCGGGCAAGCTGGTACCGTACATCGCAATCGGGCTCGTGCAAGCGTCGATCATTCTGGCGGCGGCGCGCTATGTCTTCGATGTGCCGTTCGTCGGCAGTCTGATCGCACTGTATGTCGCCGCGCTGCTGTTCATCGCGGCGAACCTGACGGTCGGCATTACGTTGTCGTCGATTGCGCAGAACCAGTTGCAGGCGATGCAGCTCACCATCTTCTACTTTTTGCCGAGCCTGCTGCTGTCGGGCTTCATGTTTCCGTTCGCCGGTATGCCCGTGTGGGCGCAATGGATCGGCAATCTGCTGCCGCTCACGTACTTCAACCGGCTCGTACGCGGCATTCTGCTCAAGGGCAATGGCTGGGTCGAACTGTGGCCATCAGTGTGGCCCGTCGCGATCTTCACAGCCGTCGTGTTGACCATTGCCGTGCGCTTCTATCGGCGCACGCTGGATTAGGAGGCTCGACGATGAAACACTACGTGCTGTTGTCCGCGCTCGCGCTGTGCGGCTGCGCGGTCGGCCCCGACTTCCACGCGCCCGCCGCGCCTGATGCGCCGTCCTACACGCGTGAAGCGCTGCCTGCCGCGACGCAAGCGGCAGGTGTCACGCAAACGCTCGTCGTCGCGAACAACGCGCTGCCCGCATGGTGGATGCAGTTTCACTCCGACGCGCTGAACCGTCTCGTCGACACGGCGCTGCAACGCAGCCCGACACTCGACGAAGCCCGCGCGAAACTCGTCGAAGCGCGCGAGAACTATATCGCGCAAGCAGGCGCGACCGACTTCCCCGCAGTCGATGCAACGCTGTCCGGCACGCGGCAAAAGGTCAATCCCGCTGCGTTCGGCATTCCGATCGTGCCGAACCCCGGGCCGTTCACGCTGTTCAATGCGTCGGTAAGCGTGTCGTATGCGCTCGATATATTCGGCGGCAACCGGCGTGCGCTCGAAGCACTGCTCGCACAAGTCGATTACCAGACGTATGAGCTGGATGCCGCGCGCCTGTCGCTGGCGGGCAATGTCGTGTCGACGGCGATCCGTCGCGCGTCGCTGCAACAGCAGCTCGCGCTGACGCAGCAACTTTCGGATGCACAGGCGCATCAGTTGACGATTGTCGAAGGACGTTACGCGGCGGGCGGCGTCGCGCAACTCGATGTGCGAACACAGCGCACGCTGCTCGCGCAGACGCGCGCGCAGATTCCGCCGCTGACGACGCAACTCGCGCAAGCCGATCATCAGCTGGCAATCCTGCTCGGCGTCGCGCCGTCGCAAGCCGATTTCAACGACATCACGCTCGATGCGCTGCATCTGCCCGACACCGTGCCCGTCACGCTGCCGTCGATACTCGCGCGCGAACGGCCCGACATCCGCGCATCGGAAGCGCTGTTGCATCAGGCGAGCGCGAATGTCGGCGTCGCGACGGCGAACCTGTATCCGCAGTTTGTGGTGTCGGCGGGGATCGGCTCGGAGCGCACGCGCGTCGAAGATGTCGTCAACAGCTTGAACGTGTGGAACCTCGGCCTGAATCTGACGCAGCCGATCTTTCACGGCGGCGAACTGCGCGCGAAGAAGCGCGCCGCGCAGGCTGCTTATGATGCGGCGTTTGCGTCGTATCGGCAGACGGTCTTACAGGCGCTGCAGCAGGTCGCCGATACGCTGCACGCGTTGAACGACGACGCGCGCGAATTGCAGGCGCGCGATGACGCGGCGTCGGAAGCGCAGGCAAGTGTGACGATCGCGCAGGCGCAGTATGCGGCGGGCGGCGTCAGCCAGTTCAGCTTGATCGATACGCAGCGCCAGGCGTTGCAGACTGCGCTCGACAGGACGCGCGCACAGGCCGATCGTCTCGCGGATACGGCGGCGCTGTTTCAGGCGCTGGGTGGGATGACGCCGGCGGCGTCGGCCGAAACGGCGAAGCGATAGGCGCGGAAACGACAAACCCGGCCGAAGCCGGGTTTGTTCTTTGCGCGTCGAATGCAGGTCAGCCGCGCCGGAAAAGTCGGATGACGAACAGCAGGATCACAGCGCCGATGAACGCCGTGATCGTCGAACCGATCCATCCGCTGCCACGCGAGATATGCAGCGCGCCCGACAGCCACCCGCCGATAAACGCACCCACAATGCCGACGACGATATCGAGAAGGACGCCATAGCCGCTGCCCGACACCAGCACGCTAGCAAGCCAGCCCGCGATACAGCCGATGATCAGCCAGGCAATGATTCCGTGTTCCATAGTTTTCTCAGGTTTCCACTGTAGGTGATAAGAGCCGTAGTTTTAACGCAGTGCTCGGCCTGAGTTGTCAACGTTTGTCACAGCTTAGAGCAGTCGTTGAGTGCTACGCGTCGGCTTGCTCACCATCCAGATACAGCACCATGTTCTCTTCATCGAAGTAACGCCCATTCACGCACATCGCGCGGCGCTCGATGCCATAGCCCGTAAAGCCGCTCGTCGCATAGAGTTGCCGCGCGCGATGGTTTTCGGTATTGACGCGAAGATGAATCTGCCGCAGTTGCATATTCCGCGCATGCGTCAACGCGGCCCCAAGCAACTCGCGAGCGACGCCCACGTTCCGATACAGAGGATCAACGAACACGCCCCACAGCATGCCCTTGTGCCGCAACTGCGCGTAAGGCTCCTGCCTGAGCCCGGCGATTCCGATCAGCATGTGCTGATCAAATACGCCGAACACGATCTGTTTCGGTGTCTGCCGTATTTGCGTAGCGATGGCGTCGAGCGGGCGCGCGCGCTCTTCGTCGAGAGTCGGCCAGTTTGCAGATGGGGAATCGTCGATGGCCTTGAGCCGCAGTTCCGTGAACGCAGCGGCGTCGTTTTCGTTCAAAGGCCGAAGTGTCAGAGCCTCGCAAAGCATTGCTTCATGTTTCCAGAAAGTATCCGAATAGCGAGCTATACAGGAACTTTCAGGTTAACTAATGAAGTTACGACAATTTATGACAAGTGCGCGCAAAAAACGTCGTCGCTCGAATGGTCACTGCGCAGATTAAAGCGTGACCGCAATGACATAACGCAAACAAATCCGCTCACGCCGCCACCGCCCGCGCCGCATTCCTTCCGCGCAACCATTCGAGCGCAAGCAGCAGGCAGGTCGAAAACACGATAAGAATCGTCGCCAGCGCAGCAATGGTCGGGCTGATGTTCTCGCGGATGCCGGTGAACATCTGCCGCGGCAACGTCGTCTGATCGGCGCCTGCGAGAAACAGCGTAACGACCACTTCATCGAACGATGTCGCGAACGCGAACAGCGCGCCTGAAATCACGCCCGGCGCAATCACCGGCAGCGTGATACTGAAAAACGTCTTCACGGGATTCGCGCCGAGCGAAAGGCTTGCCCGCACGAGGTTGTAGTTGAAGCCCTGCAAGGTGGCCGCCACCGTCGTCACGACGAACGGCACGCCCAGCGACGCATGCGCCATGATCAGGCCGATATACGTATTGGCCAGTCCGAGCGGCGCAAAAAACAGATACATGCCGACGCCGACTACGACGACGGGCACGATCATCGGCGAAATCAAGATGGCCATCAACAGCGCCTTGCCCTTGAAGTTCGCCTTCGTCAGCCCGATTGCCGCGAGCGTGCCGAGTATCGTTGCCAGCACGGTCGCCGACGGCGCGACGATAAAGCTGTTCTTCGCGGCCATCCGCCATTCGTCGGAGGCGATCAGGTTCTGATACCAGCGCAGCGACCAACCCGGAATCGGATAGACGAGGAACGTGCTCGACGAAAACGACAGCGGCACGATCGCGAGCACGGGCAGGATCAGATACAGCAGCGTCAGCACGGCAAGTCCGCGCAATGTGAAGTACCACACGCGCTCAATCATCGACGTATGCGGCGCGAACATTGGTTTGGCAAATTTCATCGCGTCGCTCCTCAACCAAGGCTCACGTTCGAACGCGTGAAGCGTCCGTAAATCACATACAGCACGAGCGTCGCCGCGAGCAGCAGCCCGCCGAGCGCGCACGCCATGCCCCAGTTGATCGTCACGTTGGTGAAGTACGCGACGTAGTAGCTGACCATCTGATCGTTCGGTCCGCCGAGCAGCGCCGGCGTGATGTAGTAGCCGATCGCGAGAATGAACACGAGCAGCGCGCCCGCGCCGATGCCCGGATACGTCTGCGGCACATACACGCGCCAGAACGCGGCGAACGGATGCGAGCCGAGCGAAATAGCCGCGCGCTGATAGGTCGGCGGAATCGACTTCATCACGCTGTACAGCGGCAGGATCATGAACGGCAGCAGAATATGCGTCATCGAGATATAGACGCCGACGCGATTGAACAGCAACGCCAGCGGATCGTGTATCAGCCCCGAGCCGATCAGCGCCTTGTTGACGAGACCTTCGCTCTGCAGAATCACGATCCACGCGGCGACACGCACGAGGATCGACGTCCAGAACGGAATCAGCACGAGGATCATCACGAGATTCGCGCGCCGTTCATTGAGCGTCGAAATCCAGTACGCGAGCGGATAGCCGAGCAGCAGCGCGAACACCGTCACCGCGAAACCGATCACAAACGTGCGGCTGAATACAGCGAGATAGATCTGCTGCTCGGGGTCGGTCGGAATGATGTGGCCGAACGCGTCCTGCTTGTGATCGAGGGAGGCGAGCAGATAAAACGGCGAAATCGTGCTGCTGTTCTTGGCAATCGCTTGCCAGTATTTCGCATCGCCCCAACGTTCGTCGAGTTCGATGATCTTCGCCTTGACCTGCGCGGGCGGCAACGCGTGGCCCGCGTCGTCGTTCAGCGGCATCGCGCGCGCCGTCTTCGCGACGAGCGAGCGATAGCCAGGAATCTCCGTGTTCAGGCGGCGCGCGAGCGCGCCCATTGCTTCGCCATCGGCTATTGCGGTGAGATCGGTGGCGAGTGCGCCGTACGCGGCGTCATTCGGCGCGGACTTGCGATCCCAGTCGCGCAGCGCCGTCACCGTGTGCGGCAATGCTGCCGCGATCTCGGGGTTCTGGACGGCGCGCGTCAACAGCGCGCCGATCGGCACGACGAAGATCAGCAGCAGGAAAATCGCGAGCGGCGCGATCAGCAGCAGCGCCATCGCGCGCTTCTTCGCTTCGGCGGCTTTCAGCTCGCGCTTGAGTTTGTTGGTCGACTCGGGTGCCGGGTCGGCGGCGATCGTGATCGTCGTCACAGGTTTCTCCTGCGTCAATGCAGCTTTGCTACAGCGATGCGGCTTCCCTGTGCGGATGCCGCATCGCGTTCACCTCGGACTTACTTCGACGCCCACGACGAGAAGCGTTGCTCCAGCTCATCACCGTGATCGGTCCAGAACGTCAGGTTCTGCAGCACCGCGTTCTTGCCGTTGGCGGGCGAGTTCGGCAGATTGGAAAGCGTCTTCGCGTCGAGCGACTTGATCGCCGATTCATTCACCGGGCCATACGCGATGTGCTTCGCGTACTCCTGCTGCGGCTTCGACGAAATCGTGTACGCAATGTACTTCTCGGCCAGCGCCTTGTTCGGCGTGCCCTTCGGCATTGCCCAGTAGTCGAGGTCGTAGATGCTGCCGTTCCACACCACCTTCAGGTTCTTGCCTTCCTTCTGCGCGGCATCGATGCGGCCGTTATACGCCGTCGACATCACCACATCGCCCGCGACGAGGAATTGCGGCGGCTGCGCGCCCGCTTCCCACCACTGGATATTCGGCTTCAGCTCGTCGAGCTTCTTGAACGCGCGGTCCTGGCCTTCCTTCGTGCCGAGCACCTTGTAGACGTCCTTCGGCGCGACGCCGTCGGCCATCAGCGCGAATTCCAGGTTGTAGCGCGCGCCCTTGCGCATGCCGCGCTTGCCCGGGAATTTCTTCGTGTCCCAGAAGTCAGCCCAGCTCGCGGGCGCCGTCTTCAGCTTGTCGGCGTTGTACGCCATCGCCGTCGACCACACGAAAATGCCGACGCCGCACGTTTGCGGCGCTTCGGGAATCAGATCCGACTTCTTGCCGAGCTTCGACCAGTCGAGCTTTTCGTACAGGCCTTCGTCGCAGCCGCGGCCGAGGTCGCCCGATTCGACTTCGACGACATCCCAGTTCACATGCTTCGCTTCGACCATCGCCTTCACTTTGGCCTGCTCGCCGTTGTATTCGACAGCCGTCACTTTCGAGCCGCTTTGCGCCTCGAACGGCTGGTTGAATGCGGCCTTCTGCGCGTCGCCATTCGCGCCGCCGAAGTTCACGACCGTCAGTTCCGCCGCGTTCGCCTGAGCAACGGCGCCGAGCGCGATGAGGACAGCGCCGACAGCCACGGCACAGCGCGATTGCACGATCTTCTTCATGATGGTTCCTCTTTGGTGTGATGAACTGCTTACGACGTGGACGTTGTTGTGTTTCTACTCACGCGAACACGCGCAGATGCTCCGGCGCGAATTCGAGCGCGACGGGCGCGCCCGGCGCGAAACCGTCGAGTGCTTCCGTGCCGAGCGGCACCTTCACGAAGCACTCGTCCTGTTGCGGCAAACCACAGCGCATACGCACGTGATCGCCGAAATAGATGAGCCCGCGCGCTTCGCCCGCCACCGCATTCGCGCCGGGCCGCGCCAAGCCCACCGCGCCCGCCGCGAGCTTCATCCGCTCCGGCCGGATGCACGCGACGCCTTGCGCGCCCGCTTGCGCGCCACCGATATTCCGCCCGACCAGACGCGTTCCGTCGATCAGGTGAAACTCGCAGTAGTCGCCGTCGACATTCGCGATCGTGCCGCGCAGCCGGTTGCTATCGCCGATGAAGTTCGCGACGAACTCGTTGCACGGCGCCTCATAAAGGCTATTGACGGTATCGAGCTGCTGCACGATGCCCTTGTCGAACACGGCGACGCGGTCGGACATCGTCAGCGCTTCGCCCTGATCGTGCGTCACGTAGACGAAGGTGACGCCGAGCTTTTCGTGCAGCGATTTGAGTTCGTATTGCATGTGCTCGCGCAACTGCTTGTCGAGCGCGCCGAGCGGCTCGTCCATCAGCACGAGCTTGGGTTCGAACACGAGGGCGCGCGCCAGCGCGATGCGCTGCTGCTGGCCGCCCGACAACTGCGCCGGGTAACGCTTCGCAAAGCCTTCCATGCGCACCATCTTCAGCGCGTTGTTGACTTTGTGCGCGCGTTCGTCGGCGGACAGCTTGCGTACCGTCAGCGGATACGCGACGTTCTGCTCGACCGTGAGATGCGGAAACAGCGCGTAGTTCTGAAACACCATGCCGATGTTGCGCTTGTGCGGCGGCACGTTGTTGAGCAGCTGACCGTCGAGCCAGATCTCGCCGCCCGTCGGAAATTCGAAGCCTGCGAGCATCATCAGGCAGGTCGTCTTGCCGGAACCGGAGGGTCCGAGCAGCGTGAGGAATTCGCCTTGATAGATGTCGAGATCGAGTTGCTTGACGACGAGCGTTTCGCCGTCATACGTCTTGCGCACACCCCGAAAGCTGACGATTACGTCTTCGGTTTTCATCGTGTCCGTCTCCTGTCGGTCCAGGTTAGCGCTTTAGCGCTTACCTGGACCCCATGCCGTACCGATCAGAGTTAGCGCTTTAGCGCTTACTCTGATCCTACGGCGAGTCGACCGGAGTTGGCGCTTTAGCGCCAACTCCAATCCCCCAGCTTTGCTGCTTCATCTACGGGTTTCTACGCAGATTTGGTTCCACCCGTTTTGAAGAATCGCATCGATTGCGTGATCCACTATAGCCCGTTACGGTTCTACAATAGGGAACCATTTCATAATTCCGGATAGAACCACTTGGATACGGTGATCCTGTCGGACTGGCTCGCCGCGCGGCTCGACCGGACGGCTGGCGAACCCGTCTATCGACAAGTGCTCGGACTGATGCAGCAGGCCATTCTGACGGGCCAGTTGCTGCCCGGCGCCAAGCTGCCCAGCTCGCGTATGCTCGCGTCGGACCTCGGCATCGCGCGCAATACGGTGCTGCATGTCTACGATCAGCTCACGGCGGAAGGCTATGTGTTATCGACCACGGGCAGCGGCACCTACGTCGCCGACACGCGGCCGGACACGGCCGCCGTCAACGCGCGCAAGGCGCCACCCGCCGCGAGTGGCTCCATTGGCGCGGTCGTTGGTGCTGTCGGCGTCATGCCGGGCGCGAACGTCGCGCAGACCACTGTGCCCGCACGCGACAGTTTGTCGACACGCGGCGCGCGCCTGATTCGCCAGGCGGGCGTATCAGCCAGGCAGTGGGGCGCGTTCATGCCCGGTGTGCCAGATGTCGCCGAGTTTCCGGCGCGCACGTGGAGCCGCCTGCAGGCCAAGCTCTGGAAGGAAGCGAATCCCGATCTGCTGACGTATGCGCCGGGCGGCGGCTATCGTCCGCTGCGGCGCGCGTTGTCGGATTATCTGCGCGTCGCGCGCTCGGTGAAGTGCACGCCCGACCAGATCATCATCACAACGGGTATTCATCAGTCGATCGATCTCGCCGTGCGTCTGCTCACGGACGTCGGCGACCGCGCGTGGGTCGAGGAACCTTGCTATTGGGGCGCGCGCAGCGTGCTGCAATCGTCGGGGCTGACGCTCGCGCCCGTGCCCGTCGATGAAGAAGGGTTAAATCCGCGCGAATCCGACTTGCAGACGCCGCCGCGCATCGCGCTCGTCACGCCGTCGCATCAGTATCCGCTCGGCATGGTGATGAGCCTCGCGCGCCGCCGCACGCTGCTCGAATACGCGCGTCAGCACGGCGTGTGGATCATCGAGGACGACTACGACAGCGAGTTCCGCTATGGCAGCCGGCCACTCGCGTCGCTGCAAGGACTCGACGACGCCGGCCAGGTGATCTATGTGGGCAGCTTGGGGAAGATGCTGTTTCCGGGTTTGCGGATCGGCTACATGATCGCGCCGGAACATCTCGTCGATACGTTTCGCACGGGCGTGGCCGAGCTGTATCGCGAAGGACAACTGATGCAGCAGGCCGTGCTGACCGAGTTCATCATGGACGGCTATCTGACGTCACACGTGCGGCGCATGCGCGCGTTGTACGGCGAGCGCCGCCAGATCCTGATCGACGCGATCACCGCGCGTTTCGGCGACGCGCTGCCCGTGATGGGCGACGAAGCGGGCCTGCATCTGGTGCTCGGCCTGCCCGACGACGCGAACGACCGCGAGGTGACAGCCGCTTCGTACGACGCGGGCGTGATCGTGCGGCCGCTCGCGGCGTACTACAACAGCGAAACGCCGGCGCGCCGTGGCCTGTTGCTCGGCTACGCGTGTGTGCCGAACGACCGCATCGGACCGGCGTTCGATACGCTCGCGAACGTGATCGAAAGGACTGCGTTCAAAACGACGGCCGCGCCTACTCGGGCGGCTTAGCAGGGCACCCTCGCGCGGCGCGTCGAACGCGTTACTAGCCGTTCGTCGTCAGATGCATCGGGCGATGCGCGATGCGCTCCGCTTCGGGCTTCTCCACCCGCTCGATCGACACCTTCGTCACGCCCGCGCGATGCATGCCGAGCGCCGACGCGGCGAGATACGACAGATCGATCACGCGGCCGCGCGCGTAGGGCCCTCGGTCGTTGATGCGCACCACCACCGACTTCGAACTCGCCAGCGACGTCACGCGTACATACGATCCAAGCGGCAGCGTCCGATGCGCGGCCGTCATCGCGTACATATCGTAGTGCTCGCCATTCGCCGTGCGATGACCGTGAAAGCCACGGCCGTACCACGACGCGAGCCCCAGTTGCCTGAAGTGCGACGTGTGCCCTTTCGCGCTCGCTGCATGCGCCAGATGCACGGCATGCGCGGCGCGGTTGGCGCGGTTTTTTGGATCGACGGGCGCGCCGTGCTGCGCGTTTTTCGCCTTGGCACGCAGCTTCGGATCAACCGGCTTATGTTTCCCGCCAGCCGCCGATACCGACGCGGGCAGCGCGCTCGCCAGCAGGAAGAACGAAACGGACGCGCCGAGGCGTCGTAACAGCGGGTTCTTTTTCAAGCGATGGCTCGTCTTCGAAATGGCATCGTGCGATGCGCTTCGGCGGCAGTCACGCAGAGCCTGGACCGGGCCGCAGGACGGAGCACGACGCGCGTCGCCAGGCGACCGGGTTAGCCCGAACGTTTCGGCAGGTAGCTTTGGGGATCGACTGCCTTGGTGCCGTCGCGCAGTTCGAAGATGAGGTACGGATGGGGATTGTCGGCAGCGCCCATTTCGGCGATCGGTTGGCCTTGCTTGACCGCGTCGCCTTCCTTGACGAGCAGCTTCGCGTTGTTGCCGTAGGCGCTCACGAAACGTTTGTCGTGCTTGACGATGACGAGCAGCCCGTACGCCTTGATCTCAGAGCCTGCGTAGATCACGCGGCCGGTACTCGCTGCCCGGATCGTCTCGCCGGCTGTGCCGCTAATATGAATAGCCTTCGACTGGCCGTCTCCGGCAATCGACGTCACCGGCCCCGATGCGGGCCAGATGAAGCGCACCTGCTGCGAGGGCGCAGCAGGCGGCGCGACATTGCCGGTTGCTGCCCTGGATTCCGGCGCGCCCGTCTGCACGGGCCCGGACGCCGCCACTGGATCAGGCGCCACGCGAAGCACCTGGCCGACGCTCACCGGGTAGTCGTCCGGAAGACGGTTCCAGCGGGCAACCTGCATGGGATCACGCCCGAACGCAGCCGCGACGCCCGCCAGCGTATCGCCCGGATTCACGCGATAGAAGCCCGCCGAAACAGGCGCAGGCGCCTCGAGCGAGGGTGGGCGCGCCTCGGGCGAACTGGTAAAGAGGTCGCCCCACGGCGCACTTGCACAACCGGCGAGCGCCAATGCGACGCTCGCGATCAATAGCCGTTGCGTCAGCTGGCGGCACGGTTTGAAGATGTTCATCGGAAGACGATCGGAAGGGTGGCATCGGATGCGCCAGCGGCGCTGCATGTCGCAGCCCGCTGGCACAAGAGTTGGCATCCTTAACGAACGTCGTCGCAATGCGTTGACCCCACGCGCGATCGCTCAGTCATCCTTGACGATTGTTAACGCGCTTGCACGCAAAAGCGGCAAACACGTGAAGAATCGTCGGCGCGTTACTTCAGGCCGAAATCCACCCGCGTCGTTGCGCCCTTGTCGTCGATACCCGAAGCATCGAGCTTCGGCGCCACGATGAAAACGCGGCTGTTGTCGATCTTGCCTTCGAAGTACTGCTGCACCGCCTGCGCGCGCCGCTGCGCGAGATCGCGCAGGCTGGCGTCCGTGACGGGCGCATGCTCGGCGAGCGCGGTCTTCATCTCGTCGTCGGGCAGCGTCTTCGTCAGGCCGACGATGTTGCGTGGCTTCTTGAAGTCCGAATCCTTGTAGGCCTTGGTCAGATACTTGTCGTATTCGTTGGCGTCGACCTTGATCGTCATCGGATCGACGCTTTCGCCGTTGCCCACGACGTCCTTGAGCTTCTGCTGACGCACGAGCCGATCGACATAGGCCGTGCGCAGCGCCGGCTGATCGACGGCGGGATCGACGCGGCCGATGATGTCGAGGCGGATCGACGGCTTGTCCGAGAGGGCCTTCACGATCATGTCGAGCTTCTTCTGCGATGCGTCGGACAGCGCGAAGGAGCCCGGATCGAACTCGACGTAGCCGAGTTCCTCGCCGCTGCCGCCGCCGAACGCATGCGCGAGCAGCGAGAACGGCGCCGTGACGGCCTTCTGCAGCAGATTCAGCACCGCGTGCCAGATCAGCCCGCCGATGCTGAATTCCGGATTCGACAACGAGCCCGACACGGGAATATCCACGTCGATCTCACCGCGCGAATTCTTCAGCAGAGAAATGGCAAGCTTCACGGGCAGCTTCGTCGCCGTGTCGTTATCGACGTGATCGCCGAACGTGAGCTGATCGATGAAGATGTGGTTGTTCGCCGTCAGCTGGTCATTTACCAACTGATAGTGCAGATCGACGTTCAGCTTGCCCTTCGTGATCGGATAGCCCGCGTACTTCGCCGAGTACGGCGTCAGGTTGGTCAGCTCGATGCCGTGCGCCGTTGCCGTCAGATCGAGCGCCGGCTTGACGATCAGCGGATTCACCGAGCCGCGGATCGTAATCGGGCCGTTGGCGGCGAGCTTCGCGGACACGTCGACGGGCGCCGACTGCTTCGAGTCCGTGCCGAATGCGCCGACCGTGCCCTGGATCGCGACCAGGTTAGCCGTGTAGTTCGGCTTGATGAAGTTGTCGGTGTAAGTGACGCGTCCGTTCTGCAGCACGAGCTGGCCGAAGTGCAGACGCACCGGACTTTGCGGCGGCGTGGCCGCCGTCACCGACGTGTTCGCGCCGGACGCGGCGGAAGCCGGCACGGCAGCCTGTGCTTCGGAAGCGGCGGGCGCGCCGAGCGGAATCGGCTCTTTGCCCTTGGCGCTCTGGTCGCGCGTGAGCGACTGCGGCGCGCCCGTTTCGTGCGCGACCACGTCCTTCAGATTCAGCTTGCCTTGCGCGTCGAGCAACACGCGGCCGTAGAAGTTCGCGAACGTGACCTTGGCGGCATCGACGTCCGTGCCGTGCTCGTCGTAATTGGCCTTGATGCCCGTCAGCGCCAGCGAGCGCCAACCGGCAAACGGGTCCGAGGTCGCCTTGTCGATCATCCGCACGTCGACGATCGCCGCGTCGCCGCGATACGTCGCGCTCATGCCCTTCGACTTGTCGCCCTGCGCGAGCGTCACATCGCCGCTTGCATTGAGCAGCGCGCTCGCGATCGTCGCGTTCAGCTTGCTGCCGAAGTACGGCTCGAGCGCCGCGGCGTCCAGCCGGTTGGCGTCGATCTTCATCGCGAGCTTGAGCGGCGTCGCCGTCACGTCGCCCTTCACGCCGAGCGTGCCCTTGCCGTTGACGGTGGCCTGCAGCTCGACGGGCAGCGCGCGGCTCAGGTCGTCGCTGATCTTCTGCACTTTCAGTTGCAGCGGCTTCACGGCGAGCTTCACGGGACGCGTGGTCGTGTTGTCGGTGAACGTTGCCGCGCCGTCCTTCAGATTCAGCTCGCCGATGCTGTAATGCCATGCCGGCCCTTCCTCCGTCGCCTTCTTCGCCGCGTGGATCACGGTGCGCTCGCGCACCTGCTCCTGCGGCGGGCCAGCCAGCGCGGCCAGATCGATCGTGCCGTCTTTGAGGCGCTGCGCGTCGACGGACAGGCCCGTCACGTCGACCGAATCGAGTTCCGCCTTGCGCGCGGCCAGATCGACGCGCTTGATGCCCGCCTTGCCGTCCGCGATCGAAATGACCGGCTGCTTTGCGTTCCCTGTCGCGAGCTTCAGCGATTGCAGATCGATCTGGCTTTGGCCGATCTGCAAATCGACGGGTTCCTTCGACCAGTTCGCCGTCAGGTTCGACTGCACGCTCAACGTGCCGTCGAGCACCTTCGCCGCCGTCACGGTGTCGAGATACGGCTGCAAGACGGGCAGTTGCGCCGACTTCACGTCGATCTTCGCGTCGGCCGTCTTCGCGGCGAGCGACAGGTTGCCCGACACGGCGAGCGCGCTCTGCGGCTGGTTCTTGACGTTGGTCTTGAGGGTGTAGCGGGCGGGCGTCTTGCCGAGCGTCGAGAAATCCGCAAGCGTCACCGCGAAATTGTTCAGCCCTGCCGATACGGGCCGCGACGCCGCCGCGTCCTGTACTTCGACGGTGCCGTTCGACAGCTCGAATTGCTTGATCTGCAGATCGACCGGCGGCGCGGCCTTCGCTGCTGCAGCCTCGGCGCCGCTCGCGCCGGACGCAGCCGCCGCGGGCGCGCTTGCCGCCGCAGCAGGTGCGGGCGCGAACGTACGCTGCACGCTCAGCACACCGCTCTTGTCGCGCGCGAGATGCACGGTCGGCGCGTCGAGGCGGATGTCGTCGAAACGATAGACGCTCTTCAGCGGCTCCAGCGTCTGCGCGGCCACATGCAGCGAGCGCGCGGCGAAGAACGGCGCCTTGTGCTCGTCGAGCACGTCGATGTCGGCGAGATCCGTCGTGCCCGTGATGCGCAGCGTGGGCGCGTCGCCCGTCATCAGGAAGCTCACTTTCAGGTCGCTCGACAGCTTGCCCGCCTGCACCGTGACGGGCAGCTTCGCGGGCGAATACGACAGCAGCTTCGGCACGTCGAGCCCGTCGAAGCGCAGCGACACTTCCGATTCGCGCGACGCCGCGAACGGCTTCGTGCGTCCGTCGATGGCAATCGGACTGCCGTCGATACGCGCTCGCAGCAGCGGCTCGACGAAGATGTCGGTCTTCGACGGCAAGGTGGCGATGAACGGGATACCCAGGCGCCATTCATCGACGACATGCGTGACGCCGAGCAGCCGGTCGTCGAACGTGATCTTGCCGTTTTCGATTCGGATATTGGAGATCGAGAACTGCGCCGGCTTGCTGTCGGGCTTGGACGGCTGCTTCGAGAACTTCTCGATCAGGTCGCTGAAGCTGAAGCGCTGCGCGTCGTAGCGGACGATCGTGATGCGCGGCGAATCGAGATGCACTTCATCGACAATGGGCGCGAGCCGGAAAATCGAACTCCACGACGTCCGCACGATCAGCCGTTCGATATCGACGAAATCGCCCTTGCCGCCACGGTCGCCGATATGCACGCGGTCCGCTTCGAAATTGAGCGTGTACGGATTGAGCGAGATGCGGCCGATGCTGGCCGGCCGGTCCAGTTGCTCACTCAACTGCTGTTCGGCGATATGCCGGATCAGCGGCGGCGCGGCGAAAAAGCCGAGCAGTCCGAACAGGACCAGCACGACGAATACGATGAGAACGATGCGTCTTGCGCGCCGGCCTTGCGCGACTTCGCGGACGGTCTGAAAGGATGAAGCGAGTGATGCTTTGGTCGGGCTTGCCATGCTTGGTCGCGGGTAGGGCGGCGCAGAACACGCCGCGATGACGAATATCCAGCTTGGCCGAAGTATACGTCGTGTACTTCGGGCAAACCATCAAATGTCATGAGAATGACGACCGTTGCGGGCAAATAAACGTTAGAAAGTGTAAGTGGCCCGATTTCAGTTGCGAGGACGTGTCCAGCCGTGATGCGGCGGACACGTGCTTCGCTTATTGACGCACGACGGCGGGTGGCTGCCAGGTGCCGTCGCTGGCTTCGGGCTTCGGCGCGTAGAGACGCAGCACGAGCTGGAAATCGCCGCGCGGCGCGGGGAGCCAGTTCGACGCCTTGCGCGGTTTCGCCGACGACACGGTCACGTCGATCGAGCCGTCGCGGTTGCGCCGCACGCCCGCCTTGTCGCCGACGGACGCGCGTGCCGGCGTGCTGTCGCCGAGCGCGCCGTCCTTCGTGTACGCGGTGATCGACCAGAAGCCGCGCACGGGCGGCACCTGGTTCGGCTCGAAGTGCATCACGTAGCGGTTCGCCCCGTTCAACGCGTGGCCGTCGCTGTCGAGCGCGACGTTGGCGCGCACTTCGTCGTCCTTCGTGCCGATGCCCGGCTGCGCGTATGACGCGTACGCGCGCAGTGCGTAGTCGGGACCGTAGTTGCCGACGCCCTCGCCGAACCAGCTCCAGCCGTTGGCCGTCAACATGTTGGTGGGCGGCGTCGCGACGCGCGCGCGGCCGTCCGCGAGACCGCCGGCGATCGCGTCGCTGGCCGACTTGGGCAATTCAACGGCTTCGTCCGGCTTCACGCCGAGGTCGGCGAGAAACTTGAGCGCGTGCGGATCGGCGGGCGACGGCGGGTTGTCGGGCAGCAGCCACGCGAGGCGGTCGAAGAAGCCTTTCGCGTCGAGCGCGGCGACCTGCTCGGCGGGCGTGCCCGAAACGCTTGCGTCGGCGGGCATGGTGCGCGGCGCAACGGACGCCGCCGATGCATCGCCCGTATAGACGGACAGCGGCACCACGCGAATGCCGCGCTGCAGCTTGCGCACGGCCGTCAGATCCCGTCCGCCGTTTGACTGGATGCGCACGTCGAGCCAGATATTGCGCGTGGGCGCGTCGATACGCTTGACGCCCTTAGGCAGATCGCCCTTCCAGTCGGGCTTCGCGAACGCCACCGTCTGCGCCTTGATGCCCGACACGCGCGAGCCACCCTGCTGTTCCGCCGACCAGAGCACGTTGGTCCACATGTCGAGCGCGCGCGCATCGATATAGCGGCCCGCCGAGGTTGGCAGCGAGACGATCACCGGTTCATCGCCGACGTCGAGCCACGCGGTCGAATCGAGCGTGTCGATGCCGGGCGTCGGCGGATTGTGCGCGCCGACGGGCGGCAGCGCCGACGCATGACGCAGCGTGTTGACGGGCGCCTGGCCGGGGCCCGTGCCCACGGCGGCGTCGCGGGACGCGCCCATCAGCACTAACGGATAGGCAAATACATAGGAGTCGGCGACCTCGTCCTTGATCCAGCCAGTGGGCTTGGGCGCCACGATAGGAGTCGACGCGCACCCGGTGAGAAATGCGATGCCCGCGAGCGCCGCGCAGGCGAGTTGAAACGGAAACTTTTCTCGGCGATTTTTTATCATTCGATGAACCGCGGTCCTGGGTGTCACATGCCTGAGCCAGGACGGGCCCGGTCCGCGCGAGCCCCCGCCCGCGCCGGACTTGCCGAAATGTCCTGACATTCCTTTTCTGACAACGCGTTTTAACTTATCCGCGTCGCGGGGGCAAGTTAATGTGAGTGTTCATCTGGGTTTTGATGTGCCGTCTTCGGTTCGGGTGTTGTTTGTTAGTTTTTTTGGGTTTTTGTTTGATTGTTTTGTGGTGGGTGCCTGCGAGGCGCGGGCTATGCCGGGTGGGGTTGGTGGGGTTGGTGGTCTTGCGGTGGGATTCGCGGTTTGACTTCGTAGCGCGTTTGGTTTGGTTGTTCTAGCCTGTGCGCTGGCATCCGCGTTATGCCTTCGTGCTTCAAGCGTCGCCCCTGTGCGGGGCGGCACCTACTTTTCTTTGCCGCCGCAAAGAAAAGTAGGCAAAAGAAAGCGGCTAACACCGCCAACATTTCTTCCTGCCTGAGGGCCCCCAAAGGGTCTTACGCTTCACACGACAGCATTTCTGTTCGCGTTCGTTGCCAACGCTTCGAATGAACGCCTCACCCACTTCAAACACCCGAACAAGAGCTAGCGGCAGCGAATGGTTTGCGCCGCCCAGGTGGCAAACTATGTGTAGGTTGTCGCGACGTACACGTTAGCGCTCTTACATGGTGGGACGCGTGCGCTATCGGTCCGGAGTGAGACGTGTGTGGCGCGACGGCCTACACACAGTTTGCCACCTGGGCGACGGAGGAGTATCTGGCGCGGCACGCTGCGACGCGGGCGCGCGAAGCGGGTGATGCGCACCGCAAGAGCGCTGGCAACGAACATGAGTCACGTGGTTGCCGTGTGAAGCGTAGGACCGGTTGGGGGCCCTCAGGCAAACACAAGAATTAGCGGTGTGAGCCGCTTTCTTTTGCCTACTTTTCTTTGCGGCGGCAAAGAAAAGTAGGTGCCGCCCCGCACAGGGGCAACGCGTGAAGCACGAAGGCATAGCGCGGATGCCAGCGACAAAGCTAGAACAACCAAACCGTAGCACGCGCATGCATCCCTGCACGTCGTCGGGCAAATACGAAAAAGCCCCTTGACCTTCCCATCATGGGAAGGTCAATACTGGTTCCAATGATGCGCAATAGCGCAAACTGGAGCCTCCCAGCCATGACCGAACTCGCACCACCCCGCGCCGCCGACACGTCCCGCCCGGCGGCATCCTCGGAACTCGACATTCAGGGCATGACGTGCGCGTCGTGCGCGCTGCGCGTCGAGAAGGCGCTCGCCAAAGTGCCGGGCGTCGCGCGGGCAAGCGTGAATCTGGCGACCGAAAAGGCAACCGTCGATGCCGACGCGTCCGTCACCACCGATACCCTCGTCAACGCCATCCGCAAAGCGGGCTACGACGCACAGCCGCTGAACGACGCGCCGCCACCCGCTGCCGACGCGCAATCGACAGCCGAACTCGCGATCGGCGGCATGACCTGCGCTGCCTGCTCCGGACGCGTCGAAAAAGCGCTCGCGAGGATTCCCGGCGTGACTTCCGCGTCCGTCAATCTCGCCACCGAAAAAGCGACCGTCACCACCAACGGCGCGGTCGGCGTCGATCAGTTGATCGCGGCCGTCACGAAAGCCGGCTATCAGGCGACGCCGCTCTCCGCCGATGACGCAACGCCCGCCGCCGCCGAAGACAAAGACGCCGCCGCGCGCGCCGCCGTGCGCCGCGAACTCGGCGCGGTCGTGATCTGCGCGCTGCTGACGCTGCCGCTCATCGTGCCGATGCTCGCGGAGCCGCTCGGCCTGCACGCGATGCTGCCCGCCACGCTGCAACTCGCGCTCGCCACCGTCGTCCAGTTCGTGTTCGGGGCGCGCTTCTACCGCGCCGCGTGGAAAGCCGTGCGCGCGGGCGCGGGCAATATGGATCTGCTGGTTGCGCTCGGTACGTCGGCGGCTTATGGCGTGAGCGTCTACCAGATGGCGCTGCACCCCGGCGACATGATGCATCTGTACTTCGAAGCGTCGGCAGTCGTGATTACGCTGGTGCGCTTCGGCAAGTGGCTCGAGGCGCGCGCCAAGCGCCAGACCACCGACGCGATCCGCGCCCTCAACGCGCTGCGTCCGGACCGGGCGCGCATTGTCGTCGGCACGGAAGAGCACGAAGTGCCGCTCGCGCAGGTGCGCGTCGGCATGCTCGTCGCGGTGCGGCCGGGCGAGCGCGTGCCCGTCGACGGCACGGTGCTGCAAGGCCGCACGCACATCGACGAATCGCTGATTACGGGCGAAAGCCTGCCCGTGCCGAAGCAGCAGGACGACCGCGTGACGGCAGGGTCGATCAACGGCGAAGGCGCGATCACAGTGACGACCACGGCGATCGGCGCCGAGACCACGCTCGCCCGCATCATCCGGCTCGTGGAGACGGCGCAGGCGGAGAAAGCGCCGATCCAGCGGCTGGTCGACCGCGTTAGCGAAATCTTCGTTCCCGCCATTCTGGCGATCGCGCTCATCACGCTGGTCGGCTGGCTAATCGCCGGACACGGCGCCGAAACGGCGATTCTCAACGCGGTCGCGGTGCTGGTAATCGCCTGCCCTTGCGCGCTCGGTCTTGCGACGCCGACCGCGATCATGGCGGGTACAGGCGTCGCCGCGCGTCACGGCGTGCTGATCAAGGACGCGCAGGCGCTCGAAATCGCGCATCAGGTTCGCGTCGTCGCGTTCGACAAGACGGGCACGCTGACGGTCGGCCAGCCGTCCGTGACGGCGTTCGAGACGACGGAAGGCGTTGGCCGTTCAAAAGCGCTGGCGCTCGCGGCGGCCGTGCAGCGGCATAGCGAGCATCCGCTCGCGAAGGCTGTCTTGAAAGCGTTCGAAGCGGACGGCGGCGGCGCGTCGCTGCCCGCCAGTAGCGACGCGCGCGCGGTCGCGGGGCGCGGCGTGGAAGCGGATATCGACGGCGAGACGGTCGCCATCGGCAGCAGCCGCTGGCTCGGCGAACTGGGCATCGCGCCGTCGCCCGCCCTCGCCCTCCGCGCCCAGCAACTCGAAGCGCAAGGCAACACGGTCTCGTGGCTGATCGGACGCGGCAAGACGGACGCGCAAATCGAAACGCAAGCCGACACACCAGCACAAGCGCTCGCGCTGATCGCTTTCGGCGACACGCTCAAGCCGGGCGCGCGCGCCGCGATCGAACGGCTGTCGCGCATGGGCGTGAAGAGCGCGCTGGTGACGGGCGACAACGAAGGCAGCGCGAACAGCGTCGCCGCCGCGCTCGGCATCGACGAGGTGCACGCGCAAGTCCTGCCGTCCGACAAGGCGCGCGTCGTGCACGACCTGAAGATCCGCACGTCGAGCGTGGTCGCGATGGCGGGCGACGGCATCAACGACGCGCCCGCGCTCGCCGCCGCCGACATCGGCATCGCGATGGCGACGGGCACCGACGTCGCGATGCACGCGGCAGGCATCACACTGATGCGCGGCGACCCGACGCTGGTCGCCGACGCGATCGACATCTCGCGCCGCACGTGGCGCAAGATCCAGCAGAACCTGTTCTGGGCGTTCGTGTACAACCTGATCGGCATTCCGCTCGCCGCGTTCGGGCTGCTGAACCCGATGATCGCGGGCGCGGCGATGGCGTTCTCGAGCGTGAGCGTCGTGACGAACGCGCTGTTACTACGAACCTGGCGTTCGTCGCAATGATCTGAATCAACACTCTAGCTTTCAAAATTAAAGGAAAACGTTTGGCGTGCCGTTAACAGGTTTCAGGCTGCCGTTTCCGCGTTGCGCGCCGCCGCGCGCGCGACGCATCGGAGCGGCTTCGATCCCGTTACCTGCAGACCCTCATGGATATCCTTTCACTGCGCCGCGCCAGCGTGGGCGCCAGGCTCGCCATGCTCTCGTGCGCGCTGGTGGCCGCCATCTTTGCCGCCTTCACGTTCGCCGTGACCCGCACGGCCGGCACGCAGATCAGCGATCAGGTGCTGTCGCGCATCACCGAAAAAGACCGCTCGATTGCTGCGATGATCTCGCTGTTCGACAAGGCGCTCACGGCCGAAGTGGGCCGCTCGATGACGCTGTTCGCGAGTTTCCTGCCGCCCGGCTACGCGCTCGACGAGACGCAGAAGATCGACATCGCCGGCACGCCGACGCCCGTCTTCAAGGCCGGCGACAAGGTGCTGAACAACGACTTCTCGATTCCCGACCAGTTTCTCGCGCAAAGCGGCGCCATCGCGACGATCTTCGCGCGCACGGGCGACGACTTCGTGCGCGTGACGACTTCGCTGAAAAAGCAGGACGGCTCGCGCGCAATCGGCACGCTGCTCGACCGTAAGGGCCCCGCCTACGGCCCCGTCGCCGGCAACAAGACCTTCACGGGACTCGCGACGCTGTTCGGCAAACGCTATATCACGCAGTACCGCCCTATCACCGATGCCAGCGGCAAGGTAATCGGCGCGCTGTTCGTCGGCGTCGACGTGGATGCGCAGATCAAGTCAGTCGAAGACGGCATCCGTCAACTGAAGATCGGCGACACGGGCTATTACTTCGTGTTGAACGCGTCGAACGGTGCGGAGCGCGGCAAGCTGATGGTGCATCCGGCGGCAGCCGGCCAACTGGGCGACGAGAGCGCCGCGCCGTACAAGCGCATGATCGACGAAAAGGAAGGCCAGATCGAATATTCGAGCGCGGACGCGACGCTCGGCGAGACGGGGGCGCAGGACAAGTTCGTGTCGTTCGTCACGGTGCCTGAATGGAACTGGCTGGTAGGCGGCGTCGCGAAGCGCGACGAAGTGATGGCCGACGTGATCGCCACGCGCAACCGCTTCATCCTGATCGGCTTCGTGCTGGTCGGGTTGTTCGCCGTCGTGTTCCTGATCGCCGTGCGCCGGCTCGTGTCACGTCCGCTCGACGAAGCGGCGAAGGCCTCGGAGCGCTTCGCATCGGGCGATCTGAGCGTGCGCGTGTCGGCGAGCCACGAACGGCGCAACGACGAAATCGGCCGTCTGATGCAGGCCATCGACGGCATCGGTGAAGGGCTCGCGCGCATCGTCACACAGGTGCGCAGCGCGTCGGCCGACATGACGGAAGGCACCGCGAAGATCGCTGCGGGCAGCGGCGAGATCGCGTCGCGCATCGGCACGCAGGCCGCGAGTCTCGAAGAAACGGCGGCGAGCATGCAGCAGATTACGTCGACGGTGCAGCAGAACGCCGGTCATGCGGCGCAGGCGAATACGCTGGTATCGGGTGCATCGGAAGCGGCCCTCGACGGCGGCCGCGCGGTCGAGCGCGTCGTCTCGACGATGGGCGAGATCAGCCAGTCGTCGAAGAAGATTGCCGACATCACGACAGTCATCGAAGGCATCGCGTTCCAGACCAACATCCTCGCGCTCAACGCGGCCGTCGAAGCGGCGCGCGCGGGCGAGCACGGCAAGGGTTTCGCGGTGGTCGCATCGGAAGTGCGCGCGCTCGCGCAGCGCAGCGCGGCGGCGGCGAAGGAAATCGAAGGCGTGATCGCGGAATCGACGGCGACGGTATCGAGCGGCTTCCGCATTGCCGAGGAAGCGAGCACGACGATGCGCTCGATTGTCGAGCGGGTTGGCCAGGTGCAGACGATCATTGGTGAAATCAGCGTCGCTTCGAAGGAGCAGTCGAGCGGCATCGAGCAGGTGAACACGGCTGTCACGCAGATCGGCGAAGTGACGCAGCAGAACGCGGCGCTCGTTAGTGATGCCGAGCAGGCGGCCGCCGATCTGAGTGCGCAGGCCGACAAGCTGGCGGAAGTTGTTTCCGTATTCAAGCTGGGCGGCCATAACTAGAAAGCACGGGAGCGGGACTTTCAGATTCGCTGGCATCCGCGCTTTGCCTTCGTGCTTCATGCGTTGCTGGTCGGTGTTTTTGGCTCTGTGCTGGCATCCGCGTTACGGTGTCTGCGATTCACGCGTCGCCCCTGTGCGGGGCGGCACCTACTTTTCTTTGCCGCCGCAAAGAAAAGTAGGCAAAAGAAAGCGGCTCACACCGCTAATTCTTGTGTTTGCCTGAGGGCCCCCAACCGGTCCTACGCTTCACACGGCAACCACGTGACTCATGTTCGTTGCTAGCGCTCTTGCGGTGCGCCTCACCCACTTCACGCGCCCGCGTCGCAGCATGCCGTGCCAGATATTCCACTGCCGCCCAGGTGGCAAACTGTGTGTAGGCCTTCGCGCCACACACGCCTCACTCCGGACCGATAGCGCACGCGTCCCACCATGTAAGAGCGCTAACGTGTACGTCGCGACAACCTACACACAGTTTGCCACCTGGGCGGCACATACCATTCGCTGCCGCTTGCCCGTGCACAGGCATTCGAAGCGGGTGAGGCGCTTAGGTCGCGCGTTGGCAACGAGCGCCAACAGAAATGTTGCCGTGTGAAGCGTAAGACCCCTTGGGGGCCCTCAGGCAAGAAGAAATGTTGGCGGTTTGAGCCGCTTTCTTTTGCCTACTTTTCTTTGCGGCGGCAAAGAAAAGTAGGTGCCGCCCCGCACAGGGGCGACGCTTGAATGGCAGACACCGTAACGCGGATGCCAGTGCAAAGCCAAAACCCCACAACGTCGCAAACCCAACACACACCAAACCTAAAACTCAACATCAAGCTCGTCGATCTCATCGACTTCCAACTGCGCTTCAGCGATCCACTGCTGCATCTCAGTCAGCGCAAGAATCCTCTGCCCATAAGCAACGATATCGGCATCGAGCTGCACATCATAAGTGACAAAGCGCGTAACAACAGGCGCATACATCGCATCCGCAGCGCTACGCTCGCCGAACAGATACGGCCCACCGTATTCTTCAAGACACTCACGCCAGATCGTCACAATACGATCAATATCCGACTGCGCCCGCGCCCACACCTTAAAGCCCGGAAAGTGCGCTTTCAGGTTCATCGGCAACGCCGAACGCAAAGAACTGAATCCCGAATGCATCTCACCGCATATCGCACGGCAATGCGCGCGCGCCTTACGATCCTTCGGCAACAGCCCAGCTTCAGGCCGCACTTCGTTCAGATACTCAGCGATAGCCAACGTGTCCCACACCTTAATGCCATCATGCACAAGACACGGCACGAGAATAGAGGGCGACAGCAGCAGCAACTCAGCCCGCGCAGCGGGATCATCAACAGGCATCACGATCTCTTCAAACGGCAAGCCACTGAACTTCGCCAGCAGCCAGCCGCGCAGCGACCACGAGGAATAGTTCCGGCTGCTGATCGTCAGCGTAGTGGCAGTCATCGTGTCGGCCATCGGTTTCGGCATGTCTCGCTCCTCGGAGGAACATCGCGCTGCGATGCGCGGCTCGCGATGCACGATACCGTGCATGCGCGCACCAAATAGCGGCATAGCCGGCATCTTGCGAAGTAACGCGCAAAGGCTATGCCAACGCGTCGCCGCAGCAGCCCATTCCGCCGACGCCAACGTTTAGCTCCGCTGGCATATGACTTGCCTCTCATTGCCTCAAGTTCTCTTCGTGCGAAAGCCATGAATCCGCTCGCTTATCCGGCGTACCAGGCGTTCGCCAACTTCATGCTGCCGTTGCGCCATGGCGCATCGCTGGTACAGGGCGCGCTCGACGCGTGGCCCGAGTATGCCGCCACGCAATCCGGCAGGACGCTGCGCGCATCGGCCGAATTGCTGACGCTCGCGGGCCTCACGCATGGGCGCCCGCCGTTCGGCATCGACAGCGTCGAGGTCGAAGGGCAAGCCGTCGATGTGATCGAAGAAGTCGTGCAGTCGACGCCCTTCTGTTCGCTGCTGCATTTCCGCAAGCATGCGTCGTTCGACGTGCCGCAGCCGCGCGTGCTGGTGATCGCGCCGATGTCGGGCCACTTCGCCACGCTGCTGCGCGGCACGGTGCGCACGATGCTCGCCGAGCACGACGTCTACATCACCGACTGGCACAACCCGCGCGATGTGTCGCTTTCGGCGGGTCGCTTCGGCTTCGACGAGTTCGTGCAGCACGTGATCGACTTCACCGACACGATCGGCCAGGGTACGCATCTGCTCGCCGTCTGTCAGCCGACGGTTGCCGCGCTCGCCGCCGTCGCGCTGATGGCCGCCGACGACCATCCCGCGCAGCCCGCCAGCATGACGCTGATGGCCGGCCCGATCGACACGCGCGTGAACCCGACGCGCGTGAACGAACTGGCGAAGAGCAAGCCGATCGAATGGTTCGAACAGAATCTGATCAGCGCGGTGCCGTTCGGTTTTCAGGGCGCGTTCCGGCGCGTCTATCCGGGTTTCGTGCAGCTGAACGCGTTCATGGCGATGAATCTGGAACGGCATCTGGAGTCGTTCGAAACGATGTATCACGAGCGCTCGAAGGGCGACCCGGAGAAGGCGGAAGCGATCCGCGCCTTCTACGAAGAATACTTCGCGACGATGGACCTGACGGCGGACTTCTACCTCGAAACCGTCGATACCGTGTTTCAGCGGCACGCGCTGCCGCTGCATGAACTGGAAGTGAGAGGACGGCGCGTCGAGCCGTCGAAGATCAGGCGCACCGCGCTGTTCACGGTGGAAGGCGAGCGCGACGATATCTGCGCCGTCGGGCAGACGCTCGCTGCGCAGGATCTGTGCGACAGATTGCGGCCGTATCTGAAAACGCATCATGTGCAGACGGGCGTCGGGCACTATGGCGTGTTCAACGGACAGCGCTGGGAGCGGCAGATTTATCCGCGCATCCGCGCCGTGATTCACGACAACGAGCCGCGTGCGGTGCCCGTCGCCACGCGTGGCGCGCAGGCGTCGCTGACGCTCGCGCCGGCGGCCGCGTCGAGCGCGACGACGCCGGCGGGCACGACGCCCGCCGCCACGGAAGCGGTCGACGTCGATCTGGCTTCCGACGAGCCCGCCACCGAATGAACAGCGTGGCGAGCGTCAATCAGGGAATCAGGACGTCGGACGAATCATCTGGAACATGTCGCCGATCTGCGCGTAGTCGGCGCGATAGCCCGCGCGCATGATCGGCTGCGCGGCGTGCGTGTCGAACAGACCGTCCTTCAGATACGCGTTCTGGATGTGCACGCCGACCACCTGTCCCAGCGCGAGCCAGTTGTCCATCGGCTTGCCGCTCAGATCGTGCAACTGCACGATTTGCAGCAGCTTGCATTCGAGCGCGGCAGGCGACTCGCCGACATGCGGCACCGACACGTTGCGGCCCGCGACGGGTGTGAGCCCCGACAGCTGAAACTCGTCGACGTTCGCCGCGACGGGCGCCGACGTGCGGTTCATCTGCTCGGCGAGCGGGCGCGTCGCCAGATTCCAGACGAACTCGCGCGTCTCTTCGATATTGCGGATGCTGTCCTTGCGGCCTTCGCTAGCGAATCCGATGATCGACGGAAACGTCGAAAACGCGCCGAAGAAGCTGTACGGCGCGAGATTCAGCTGACCGCCCGCCGAGCGCGTCGATACCCAACCGATCAGGCGCGGCGCGACGATCGCCTTGAATGGATCGTGAGGCAGGCCGTGGCCGTTCGCTGGATCGTAGAAATAGACGTCCGACATGATGTCGCTCTCGTTGTAGTTGACCGTTGCGTGCCGCTCAGTTCTTTCCGTTGCCCTGAATCACGCGCTTGCGTCCCGCCTTGACCTTCGCGGTCTGCGCGTCGTCCCAGTCGTAAAAGCCCGCGCCGCTGCGCACGCCGACGCGCCCCGCCTGCACGTGCTCGCGCAGCAGATCGAGCACGTCTTCGTCCTTGGCGAGCGCGGGCATCAGGTGCGTGCTGATATCGACGAACGTATCGAGGCCACCCATGTCCGCACCTTCGAACGGCCCGACGATGCCCCAGCGCTTGCCGAGCGACGCCTTCATCACGCGGTCGACGACATCGGGTGTCGCCGCGCCCGAGCGCACGATGTTCAGCGCCTCGCGCAGCACCGCGAATTGCAGCCGGTTGCCGACGAAGCCCGGAATCGCTTTCGACAACACGACCGGCTCCATGCCGATCGCGTGCATCAGCGCGACGGTCGAGTCGATCGCGTGCTGCGCCGTGTCGCTGCCCGGCACCACTTCGACGAGCGGGATCATGTGCGGCGGATTCCAGAAGTGCGCGATCAGAAAGCGCTCCGGCGCGCGCAGCGGCGCGGTCAACTGATCGGGCGGAAAGCCGCTCGTGTTGCTGGCGAGGATCGCGTCGTCGCGCAGCACCTCGTTCAACTGTGCGTAAAGGCGGTGCTTCAGTTCGAGCACTTCGGGGATCGCCTCGATCACGATATGCGCGTCGGCCATGGCGTCGAGCGTGGCGCTCGTTTCGATGCGCGACAGCGCGTCTTCTTTTGCCTGCCCGTCGATGCGGCCCGCGTCGATCAGTTCGTCGAGCACGGCTCGCGCTTTCGGCGCGACGCTTTCGAGCCGCGCCGCATCGACGTCGTGGACGATCGTCCTGTGTCCGTGCAGCGCGCTTTGCGTCGCAATGCCGACGCCCATCAATCCCGTTCCCACTACGCCTACGACTGGCTTGCTCAAACCCATTCCCCGTTTCTGTGTGTGTTGTTGATCGAAGTTCAAAAGCATAGCGCAGCGCATATTTTTTCGACGGCGGATACGACAAGGCCGGCGCGCTCTTGCGAGCGGCCGGCCCTGGTTCCGTCCTTCACTCCGCATCATGCGGCGCGAAGCGTGCCGTCAGACGGTCTTAGTAACGTCCCTGCGGCGGACGATGGTCGCGGTCATGGTACGGGTCGCGCTCGTGCGGGTGATGACGCATCCAGTCGTCGTGCGCCCAGTAACGGTGGCCGTCGTAGTAACGGTCGCCGTGCCAGCCGATATTGACCTGCACGCCCACAGGCATCATGTGCGGCTGCTCATACACGGGCTGCGTGTGCATGGGTGCGTATTGCGCGAAGGCGCTGCCTGCGCCGAGCAGTGCACCGCCAGCGATCAGCACGGCGACGATCGAACGCGAAGTCTTCTTGATGGCATTCATGGCTATTCTCCCTTTCGAGTTTCGTTGCGAGCGATGGCTGGATCGACCGGGACGGTCATGAGATTCGCCGTTCGCTTGAGACCCACTTTAGCCGCGCAGACTTTTCACAGACGTGAGGACTTGTAAGCGCACATTTCATACGGTGTGGGCGACGAATACGGGTTCGCGCGGGGATTTGCCGTGTTTTCACAAGGCTGTGCGCAGTTTGGCGATGCGCGATGGTCTGCGTCCGTAGAGCCCCTGTTACATTCATTTCGGTGTGGAAATAATGCGCGGGCGATTACGACGGTGTGCGCAATGACGGGAGCGTTTTTCTTCGAGGCGCTTAATGGCTTTCTGAGGCGCAAAAACAAAAGCCCGGCAGGCCGGGCTTTTCAGTTTCGCCGCTTCTGGATGGCGGCGAGATGCGCAGTGCAACGTCTTTTTATGGGCGCCCTACCGATTAGTCGGTAAGACGGACACCGAACAAGGTTGCTTGCGACTTGCGAACACGCTCCGCTTCGCGGTGACGTGCTTCGTACGAATAATCCGAATCCAGAGGCAAGTGAGGCGACGCGAAGAGGTCGCTAACCTTTTGGAACAGCGCGAAAAGATAGTTCATGGCGACTCCCGGTTGGGTTGGTGGTTCAGGGTTTTCCCTTATGAAGAAGTATAGGGTTTTCCCTAGCCGAAAGCTAGTGCAATGCAGCAATTTTCCGGTGTGGTCATTCGCCGCATGGGCTTTCAGGCGATATTGCGTCGCAACACGTCCACAGCATGCGGCTTCCAGACCCGCCCCTGTTTTTTGCAAGGCTGATGCGTGGATACAACGGAGCGCCACGAATGTCGGCGGTGTGATTTCGCGCAGACGGTTAGTTGCGCATTGTTCCGCTGCCGTACGCGCAGGCTTAAGGCAGGAATTGGAGAAAGCCCGCTGCGCAGATGGGCGCGACGGGCGGACGAGGCTTAGTGAGTGTGCGCTGACTTGCGCTTCTGGACGTGCTGCGCGTGCGCCACATGCGTTTCGGCAGGCTTTGTTGCCGTAGGCGCCGCGGGCGTCGGAGTTGCAGGCGCCGCCGGAACCTGGAGGCTGACAGGAAGGCTCGTGGTCGACGAATCGGTGTCGAGCAGCGTCGCGAGCGTCGCCTGCTGGTTGAGCATCATCTGTTCGATACGCTGTTCGTGCGCGGTCGACTGATGCGAGAGGCGAAACAGCAACAGCGTCTGCGCGATACCAATCGCGATCGTCATCAGCAAGGCGCAGACGACGATCGTCAGCATCCACTTCATGCGCCGCGTGTGGTCGTCGGCGGCGCGGCGCTGGTCGGCGATCACGCCGTAGAGCGCATCGACGGTATCGGCGAACGCGGTCGCGCGTGCGTGATCCAGTTCGGGCGTAACGCGCGACGCGGGCATCTGCGGAGGCGGAATGTATGGCGCGGGACGTGTGGGCTGCGCGTTCGAGGCCGCCGCGTTCGCGCCATGCACGGACACTTCGGACGCGACCGCCGGTGCTGTCTTGCTATCTGGGTTCGCGGAACGCTGCGCCACATCGGCGGTCGCAGGCGAACTATCGCTTTGGGTATCGGCGGCAGCGTCGGCATGCGCGGCATTGGTCGGCGGCGAAATCTGACGCAGCGCCGCGACGCTGCGCACGACGCTCGCCGCCGCCAGCGACGCAGCCTGCGTCGGCACGTCCGGAGTCGCGGTCTCAGCCGCGTACTGAGCCGGTTTCGTGGCCGCCGGCGCAACTTCGCCATCGATAGAAGCAGCCAGCGTTGGTCCTTCGGCGACAGCCGGCTCCAGCGCGCCCGCTTCCGTATCGATCACCATCTGCCCGTCGTGCGGAACGGCACCAGCCGCCAGATCCTTCGACGGCGCCGCGCCACGCACCGTGCGTCCGGCAGCCTTCCCTTCCGCCGTACCCGCCGCAAAACCCACGCCATCCGGCGCACCGACAGCCGCCAGCACGACATCGGGCAATTCGAAGCCTTGCAGCGTGCCTTGCCGCACGTCGATGCTCATCGCCTGCTGCTCGGCGCGTGCGGTGTCGTCGGGGAAGAGGTCGAGCGTGCTGCCGTCGCGTGCGGCATCGCTCAGTTGCGCGAGACGCTGCGCCGAGCGTGCGGCGCGCGCAAGCTTGTTTTCGGTTTCGGGAGAGACAGTGGACGTGCGCCGATTCTGCGAACGGGCGCGCGACGGGCGGGAAATCGTGGATTCTGCGGAATCTGCCATGTAGGAAAAGCGGGAGCGCAGCGTTCGTCGCCATTCAAGGCGCCCGTCACCGCTGACGTCGGTATTTTTCTAGAGCCCGCATTGTCTCATGCAAAGAGGGTCACAGAAGTGGATCGCAGCCTTTTTGGGACGGCATTTCGCGCGACGGTGCCAGACTTGCCACCAGACTTGCCACGACCCGCGCTGCCCGTCGCCAGACGATCATGCGCAGATCCCGTTTATGTCGGCTCGCCGTTGTCCCGAAATTCTTTGACGCCCTGGAGCGCGCGCAATTGACCGCAGACCGCCGCATATTCCGTCGACGAGACGCGGTGCAGTGTGATCGTCACTTCGTCCATTTGCGCATCGTCGTCGCTCTGCTGCATGACGAACTGTCTGACGCGCGGGCTCGCCGGACCGAGCGCCTCGTGCAGCGTATGAAACGTCATCGAGCCGCGCTCGACTAGCAGCGACAGCTGGCGGCGCTGCTTGACCGTGATGAAGCGCTTCTCGATCGGCTTGATGCCAGCCAGGATGATCGTAGCGGCGACCGACGCCGTGTACAATCCGCCGCCGACGGCCAGCCCGATCGCGGCGACGGACCAGAGGCTCGCCGCCGTCGTCAGGCCGCGGATGATCTCGCCGCGCAGCAGGATCGACCCGGCGCCCAGAAAGCCGATGCCGGATACGACCTGAGCTGCGATCCGCGACGGGTCGAGCACGACGTGCTGGTTGCCGAGCACATCCGCGAAGCCGAACGCCGACACGATCATGATGGGCGTCGAACCGACGCATACGAGCATATGCGTGCGCAGCCCCGCCGCCCACGAAAGCCGCTCGCGCTCGAAGCCGATCACGCTGCCAAGTGCTGCCGCGAGCACGAGCCGGGAAATGAGTTCGAAATTGCCGATCATGTTGTTCTCCTTGTTATGTCGCCGGTTGCCTTTGTCTTTGCCCTAGCCGTTGCCCCTGCCGTTGTCTTACGGCGCCTGCGCCCTGATGCCCGGTGCGCGCCGTTTGCCTTATGCTGCAACATCGGCGCGTACGCCTCTTATTCCTTTTTCGACTTTCCGCACCATGAATGCAACTGCATCGACGTCTGAGCTCGCAGCCGCGCTGCGCGAGCATTTCGTACGCATCATCCTGCCGATCTGGCGAGGCCCGGGTTTCAACTCCGCGCTCGGACTGCCGTACGAAGCCGTCGCCGCCGACGGCCGCACACCGCTGCCCGTCACCCGCTACCGGGCGATGGCGTGCGCGCGCCAGCTGTTCGTTTTCGCGCTGTCAGGCGAGATGCAGCATGCGCAGCGTCTGTTCGAATCGCTGACCCATATCTTTGAGGACCGCACGCATGGCGGATGGTTCTATAGCGTGGACGCACAAGGCGTGCCGCTCGACACCACAAAAGACCTGTACACGCACGCGTTCGTCGTGTTTGCATGCGCCGAATACGGCGCGCGTTCGGGCAACCGCGATGCGCTGGACATCGTGCATCGCGCGTCGTCGCTGATCGAGGACCGCTTCGCTGCCCGTGATGGCCTGCTACACGCTGCGCTCGATGCCGGCTTCTCGGGCACGGACGGCATGCCGTTGCAAAATCCGCTGATGCATCTGACGGAGGCATGGCTCGCGGCGCGCGTCGCTACTCAGGACGCCGCGTTCGATACGGCGCTCGCCAAGCTCGGCGACGCCATCGCGCGTACTTTTGTGCATCAGCCGACGGGGTGTATTGCCGAACTGCCCGTGGGTAGCGTGGACAACCGGCTCGAGCCGGGGCATCAGTTCGAATGGTTCTGGCTCGTGAGGCAGGCGGGCGATGTGCTCGCCGGGTCGGGTTTGCGTGAGGCGCTCGCGCGTGCGTTTTTGTTCGCGCACGAAAACGGCGTCGATGCGACGACGGGCGGCGTGCACGCGGCGCTCGATGAAGCGGGTGGGGTCCAGGATTCAACGCAGCGGATCTGGGCGCAGACGGAGTATCTGCGTGCGCTTGCTGTGCATGATGATGATGATGTGCGGGCAGTGTTGCCGCAGCAGATTGGGCGGTTCCAGCCGCGGTTTTTGAATGCGCGTGGATGGGTTGAATGCAAGACGCAAACGGGTGAGGTCTCGCGGGCGGAGATGCCTTCGACGACGCCGTATCATCTTGCTACTGCTTATGCGGCATTGCCTGGGGTTTGATGTTTTGGTGGTTGCGCCTTCGCGGCGCGGGCGTTGTTGTTGGGTGTTTTTGACTTTGCGCGGGTATTTGCGTTTTGCCTTCGCGGCGCGCGCGTTGCCGGTCGGTGTTCTGGACTTTGCGCTGGCATTTGCGTTTTGCCTTTGCGGCGCGGTCGGTTTGGTTTGCTCGTGTTTGCGTTGGCATCCGCGCATTGCTTTCGTGCTCCACGCGTCGCCCCTGTGCGGGGCGGCACCTACTTTTCTTTGCCGCCGCAAAGAAAAGTAGGCAAAAGAAAGCGGCTAACACCGCCAATCCTTCTTCCTGCCTGAGGGCCCCCAACCGGTCCCACACTTCACACGGCAACCACGTGACTCATGCTTGTTGCCAACGCTTTGAATGAGCGCTCCACCCGCTTCACGCGCCCGCGTCGCAGCACGCCGTGCCAGATATTCCACTGCCGCCCAGGTGGCAAACTGTGTGTAGGCCGTAGGACTGCACACGCCTCACTTCGAACCCGATAACGCGCGCGTGCCGCCATGTAAGAGCGCCGAGCTATACGACGCGACAACCTACACACAGTTTGCCACCTGGGCGGCGCAAACCATTCGCTGCCGCTAGCTCTTGTTCGGGTGTTTGAAGTGGGTGAGGCGTGTATTCAAAGCGTTGGCAACGAACGCGAACAAGGACGTTGCCGTGTGAAGTGTGGGACCAGTTGGGGGCCCTCAGGCAAATACAAGAACTGGCGGTGTGAGCCGCTTTCTTTTGCCTACTTTTCTTTGCGGCGGCAAAGAAAAGTAGGTGCCGCCCCGCACAGGGGCGACGCGTGAAGCACGAAGGCATAACGCGGATGCCAGCGCACAGGCTAGAACAACCAAACCAAACGCGCCGCGAAGGCGCTAACACATGGCCCAACGCAAAAGCAAAAAAACCAAACCGAACCCGCGCGTTCACCCAACAACATGCCCGCCGAGCACCGGCGCCAATCCCCCCCGCGTGCGATGCGAACTCAAAACCGAATCAGAAATCTCAAACGCAGCCACAGCCTCCTTCATCTGCCGCGTCTGCTGATGCAACGAAGAAGCCGCAGCCGCAGCCTCCTCTACGAGAGCCGCGTTCTGCTGCGTCATCTCATCCATCTGCACGACAGCCTGATTGACCTGCTCGATACCCGTGCTCTGCTCGAGCGATGAAGCGCTGATCTCAGCCATCATCTGCGTGACACGCGAAATCGACTCCGACACGTTGCGCATCGCCTCGCCTGCGCGTTCGACCAGCACCGACCCGCCCTGAATCTCCGCGACCGACTCGCTGATCAGTTCCTTGATCTCCTTCGCCGACTGCGCGCTGCGCTGCGCGAGACCGCGCACTTCACCCGCGACGACAGCAAAGCCGCGTCCCTGCTCGCCAGCGCGCGCCGCCTCGACGGCCGCATTCAACGCGAGAATGTTGGTCTGGAACGCGATCCCGTCGATCACCGTGATGATCTCCGCAATACGGTCCGAGCTTTGCGCGATGCCGTGCATCTTCGCGACGACCTGATTGACGACCTCACTGCCATGCGAAGTCGCATCGAGTGCAGTCTCCGCGAGGGCATTCGCTTCGCGTGCGTGGTCGGCGTTCTGGCGTACGGTCGCCGTCAGCTCTTCCATGCTCGACGCCGTCTCTTCGAGCGATGCAGCCTGATTCTCCGTGCGCGCCGACAGATCGGCATTGCCCGTGGCAATTTCGTCGGCACCGATATAGATCGAATCGGCAGCTTCGCGCACGGTCTTCACAGTGCGCGCGACGCTCGCCTGCATCACCGACAGGCCCGAGAACAAACGTCCGATTTCATTCGTGCCGCGCGCTTCGATCGGCTGGTTCAGGCGGCCTTGCGCGATGCGCTCGAAGTGCCGGCCCGCCTCTTCCAGCGGACCCACGACGCCGCGCCGCAGCGCCACGTATACGCCCGCCGTGCCCGCCAGCAGCAACGCGAGAATCACCAGACCCACCGAGCGGAACAGCGTCTGACGTCCGTCGATCGAATCCATCGACGCGCGGCCCGTCGCGTCGCCGAATTGCGTGAAGTTGTGCAGCTCGGTCAGATACGCGTCCTGCATGCCTTGGGTCGGCTGGTCGAGGAACGCCTGAATATTGCCCGCGTCGAGGTATTGCGCGAGTTCGCCGAGCGCAGTGTGAATCTTCTGGTACTTCTCGTTGAGCGCGGCGGCGCGCGCGTTGTTTTCGTCGTTGAGTTTCGGGGCGTTCATGAAGACCGTGAACGATCGGTCCGCGGCGGTGAGCTGCTCGCGCGCGTGCTGGACGATATCGGTCGGTTCCGCGCCGCCGCGCACCATCCGCGTGCCGGCGCGCGACAGGTTGATGCGTGCGTCCATCAGATGCTGCGTCGTCTCATTGACGGCATCCACCTGATGCAGCGCGACGTTCGCGAGATCGTTGACGTCGTCGTGCGTGCGGGTCATCGACCAGAAACCGAGCCCCTCCGTCACCAGCTGGAAAATACAGAAAGCGGCCAGAACGCATAACAAGCCTGAAGCGACTTTGATCTTGCTGAACATCGAAACACCTGAATTGCTGAGAAGGACGGGAGTGCATCCGGGTTTACGGCAATGTCAGGCAATGCCTTGAGTGTTCGTCGGCAAAATTCCCAGTGTTTGAGTATTTCGGAAGCTTACGCAGCGCGATTACGTCGATTTGCACAATAATTGCCGTGCAATTCTTCGAATTTCCTTGACGCGCTGCATTTGCGCTTCCTAGAGTTGGGACATCGCCACGCGGGTTATGCCCGAAGGAACGACGATGACAGACCTACTCGACCGGGCGCGTGGCGCACTGCACGCCCAGCCATTCAGCGTGCTGCTCGGCACCGAACTGATGTATGTCGGCGCGAATGAGCTGACGTTGTGCCTGCCGATCCGCGACGAATTGCGGCAACAGCATGGTTTCGTGCATGGCGGGGTGATCAGTTATCTCGCCGATAACGCGCTCACTTTTGCCGGCGCGCTGGCGCTTGGGCCTCGCGTTGTGACGGGCGAGTACAAGATCAACTATCTGCGGCCCGCGATGACGGGCGTGCTGATGGCACGGGCGGAAGTGGTGTATGTGGGGCGGCAGCAGGCTACCTGTCAGTGCAGTGTGTTTGTTACCGATGGGGATAAGGATAGGCTTGTCGCTGTCGCTCAAGGGACTATTAATCGTATCGGGGATGGGACGGAGGCTGGGGGTCCGTATGAGGAGCGACGTTTGCACGAGTGATTTTTTTGTCTGCGACGCTGGGTGGTGCTTTTGGTTTTTTCGCTGGTATCCGCGATGCGGTGTTTGCTGCGCAAGCCTTTGGCGTTATGTGCTTGCCTTTGCGCTGGCATCCGCGCTATGCCTTCGTGCTTCACGCGTCGCCCCTGTGCGGGGCGGCACCTACTTTTCTTTGCCGCCGCAAAGAAAAGTAGGCAAAAGAAAGCGGCTCACACCGCCAATCCTTGTTCTTGCCTGAGGGCCCCCAAAGGGTCTTACGCTTCACACGGCAGCATTTCTGTTCGCGCTCGTTGCCAACGCTTCGAATGACCGCCTCACCCACTTCAAACACCCGAACAAGAGCTAGCGGCAGCGAATGGTTTGCGCTGTCCAGGTGGCAAACTGTGTGTAGGTTGTCGCGTCGTACAGCTTGGCGCTCTTACTGGGTGGGACGCGTGTACTATCGGTCCGGAGTGAGGCGTGTGAGGTGCTACGGCCTACACACAGTTTGCCACCTGGGCGACGGAGGAATATCCGGCGCGGCGCGCTGCGACGCGGGCGCGCGAAGCGGGTGAGGCGCACCGCAAGAGCGCTGGCAGCAAACATGAGTCACGTGATTGCCGTGTGAAGCGTGGGACCGTTTGGGTGCCCTCAGGCAAGAAGAAATGTTGGCGGTGTTAGCCGCTTTCTTTTGCCTACTTTTCTTTGCGGCGGCAAAGAAAAGTAGGTGCCGCCCCGCACAGGGGCGACGCTTGAAGCACGAAGGCATAACGCGGATGCCAGCGAAAACACAAGCAAACCAAACCGCCCTCGGCATAAAACCATCAAACCCGGATGCCACCGCAAAGGCAGAAAAACCCGAACCGCAAATGCCATTGCAAAACGGCAAAAAAACTCAGCGCCGCAGGCAATTACTCCGCCGCATAAGTCTTCTGCTGCTGCTCCCCGAGCCCCTCAATCCCGAGCTTCACAGTCTGCCCCGGCTTCAGATAAACAGCCTCAGGCTTCACGCCCATCCCCACTCCTGGCGGCGTGCCAGTAGAAATCACATCCCCCGGCTGCAAGCTCATACACTGCGACAGATAAGAAACAAGCTTCGCCACACCAAACACCATGGTCTTGGTGCTGCCGTTCTGATACCGATGCCCATCCACCTCGAGCCACAGCTTCAGATTCTGCGGATCCGCAACCTCATCACGCGTAACAACCCAAGGCCCAATCGGCCCAAACGTATCGAACCCCTTGCCCTTATCCCATTGCCCGGCACGCTCGATCTGCCACTCACGCTCGGACACGTCATTGATCACGCAATAACCCGCCACATAATCAAGCGCATTCGCCTCATCGACATACTTCGCTTCCTTGCCGATCACGACGCCCAGTTCCACTTCCCAATCGGTCTTCTTCGAGCCACGCGGAATTTCAATCCCGTCGTTCGGCCCGACGATCGCGCTAGTCCACTTGTTGAAGACAACCGGCTCACTCGGCACAGGCAGATTCGACTCAGCGGCATGGTCCGCATAGTTCAACCCGATACACACGAACTTACCGATCTTGCCGACACACGGCCCGATGCGCGGATTGCCTTCGACAACCGGCAGCGTCGCCGGATCGATCGCGCGCAATTCGCCAAGCGCCGCATCCGTCAACGTGCTGCCGTCGATATCGCCGACCACTTTCGACAGATCGCGAATCTTGCCTTGCGCATCCAGCAAGCCCGGCTTTTCCTGGCCCTTCGGTCCATAACGAAGCAGTTTCATCGCTGCAGTTTCCTCTGTTCAGTGATTCCGTGGTTCATAAACGTCGTCCGTGCTTCACGCACGCGCCGCGTGGCTCAGTTCGACCAGCCGCCGTCGATCACATGCGCCTGGCCCGTCGTGAACCCCGACTCGTCCGACGCCAGATACAACGCCAGCGCAGCAATCTCCTCCGGCTTGCCGACACGGCCCATCGGCTGACGCGCGACGAACGCAGCGTGCACCGCTTCGACCGTCGCACCCTGCGCCTTCGCCTGCTCGGCGATCCGCTGCTCGAGCGAAGGCGAGTGTACCGTGCCCGGACAGATCGCGTTACAGCGTACACCCCGCGTGACGAAATCCGCGGCGATGGCCTTGGTCAGACCGATGACAGCGGCTTTCGATGCGCCATACACGAAGCGGTTCGGCACGCCCTTAATGCTCGACGCCGCCGACGACATATTGATGATCGATCCGCCGCCCTTCTCCAGCATCGCGGGCAGGAACGCGCGGATCATCCGGTACATTGCCTTCGCGTTCAGATCGAATGCGAAGTCCCAGTCTTCCTCGCTCGCTTCGAGAATCGAGCCCGCATGCACGTAGCCTGCGCAATTGAACAGCACATCGATGGGACCGAGTTCCTGAGCAAGCGCCTTGATCGCCGCGCCGTCGAGCACATCGAGCTGGCGCGCTTCGACGGGCTTGTCCTTGAGCGCGTCGATGCGGATGTCGGTGGCGATGACGCGCGCGCCTTCACGCGCGAAAAGCTCGGCCGTCGCAAGGCCGATGCCTTGTCCCGCTGCCGTGATCAAGGCCGTCTTGCCGGCCAGTCTTTGTACCATTTAAGGCTCCCGTTGGATTGGCGTTTGAGTCATACCGGGTATTGCAACGGCTGCTCACCGGCGCGAATGTGGAATTCCCGTTGAACCGTCAAAGCCGGTAGAACGCCGCCGCATTGCCGCCGAACACCGCGTCGCGTTCGGCATCGGAGAGCGACGCAAGTAGCTCTGTCGCGATTGAATGCCATAGCAGGTAGTCGCCGTTCAGATTCAGCACCGGCCAGTCGCTGCCCCACATCAGGCGGTTCGGCCCGAATGCGGCAAGCAGATGATCGACGTATGGACGCAGCGTCGCTTCCGTCCAGCCTCGCGCAGCTTCCGTCGCGAGGCCGGACAGCTTGCAATGCACATGCGGCAATTGCGCGAGCCGCGTGATGCCCTCGGCCCACGCGTGCCAGCCCGCGCTGCCGTCGCGGATCGGCGGCTTCGCGCCGTGATCGATCACGACGCGCAGTTGGGGAAAGCGCTTGATGAATGTTTCCAACGCATCGACGTGACGCGTGAAAATCAGCGCATCGAATGCGAGGTCGTGGCCGATCAACGCATCGACGGCGGGCTTCAGCGCGGGGTTGGCAATCCAGTTGTCGTCGGGCAAGTCTTGCAGCATCGGCCGCACGCCCTTGAATTTCGGATCGCGCGCGAGCTCGGCGATCAATGCGGGCGCGTTGGCATCGAGCATCGGCACCCAGCCGACGACGCCCGCAATCGACGCTTCATTGCGCGCGAGATCGAGCAGATACCGCGTCTCATCGACAGTCTGCGCGGCCTGCACGACGACCGTGCGCGACACGCCCGCGCGTTCGCGCAGCGGCGCGAGATCGTCAGGACCGAACGTGCGGTAGAGCAGCGCGAGATCCGGCGTCAGCCAGCCGTAGTCGCCACGCTCGGGGTTCCAGTAATGCTGGTGTGCGTCGATTTGCATGATGTTGATCGAACCGCTAGTCCTTCGGCACGGGCGCGCGTGGATCGAGCAAGCCTTTGCCGCGCAGCGCCTGCCAGAGTTCGGCGGGAATCGGCTTGTCGAACGAAGCCACATTCTCGCGCAGTTCGCCCGCGTTGCGCGCGCCCGTCAGCACCGTCGCGATGGCGGGGTGCGCATACGGAAACTGCAACGCGGCGGCAGCCAGCGGCACGCCATGCACCTTGCACACCGCTTCCAGACGCGCGACGCGCTCGATCACTTCCTTCGGCGCCTCGCCATAGTTGAACTTCAGATCGCCTTCGACGCCGCGCGCGAGAATCCCCGAATTGAACGCGCCGCCCAACAGAATGCTGACGTTGCGCTTTTCGCATTCGGGCAGCAGGTCGTTGAGTGTCGCCTGTTCGAGCAGCGTGTAGCGGCCCGCGAGCAACGCGCAATCGATGTCGAATTCGCGCATCACGTCGAGGATCGCCGCGCCTTCGTTGACGCCGAGACCGACGGCTTTCACAGCGCCTTGCGAGCGCAGATCGTCGAGCGCGCGAAAGCCGCCGCCTTGCGTGAGCTGTTGCCAGTAGTGCGCGTTGCGCTCGCCATGCGTGACGACGCCGATGTCGTGAATGAGCAGAATGTCGATATCGACGATGCCCATGCGCTGCTGGCTGTCTTCGAACGAACGCAGAATGCCGTCGTGCGTGTAGTCGTAGATCGCTTCGAACGGCAGCGGATTTTGCCAGCCTTCGCTGCCGTCATACGGATGCTTGCGCGGCACGAAGTGACGGCCGACCTTGGTCGACAGCACGAACTCGTTGCGCGGATAACGCCGCAGCGCATCGCCAAGGCGATGCTCAGCTTTCGTGTGTCCGTAGTGCGGCGCGGTGTCGAAAAAGCGCACGCCCGCGTCCCACGCGGCCTGAACCGCGCCGAACGCTTCTTCATCGGAAAGGTCGCGATACAGTCCGCCGAGCGGCGCGGTGCCGAGCCCCAGACCTGTGACTTCGAGCGCGCGGCCGCCGATGCGGCGCCTCTTGCGCACGTTTGAACCCGCCGCGTCCGTCATCGTCTCGCTCTCCATGTTGTGTTTTATGTTCAACCCAGCGCTCACCGCAACGCTCACTGCGCGGCCACGCTGACCACCCGATGCGGCAACGCCGCATTCGACGGCAGGCACGCCGGACCGACGGGCTCGAACGTTTTGTACGTAAGGATAAACTCCTGATGCCCGAGCGACTCCGATTTCGACGCCGCGCCCTGCGCGACAGCGAGTGTGACGTCAAACACTTCGCGGCCCACTTCGTCGAGTGTCGCGCGGCCTTCAAGGATACGCCCTGCGTCGACATCCATGTCGCCGGACAGGTTCCGGTAAGTATTCGGATTCGCGCAGACCTTGATGACGGGCGAAATCGCCGAGCCGACCACGGAGCCGCGCCCCGTCGTAAACAAAATCACATGCGCGCCGCACGCGATCAGTTCCGCGATCTCGGCGTTGTCGCTGATGTTCGGAAAGCCGAAGCGCGGCTCGCCGTCAGGCACGACGTCGAGCAGATAGAGGCCGCCTGTGGGCGGCACATCGCCGGGCTTCACGATGCCGACGATCGGCGACGCGCCGCTCTTCGCATACGCGCCGAGGGACTTCTCTTCCTGCGTCGTCAATCCACCGTCCGCGTTGCCGACAGCAAAGCTGCCGTGGCCGAGTATCGAGTAATAGCGCGCGGCCTTCGCGACGCAAGCAACGATTTCATCGCCGAGATCGTCGCGCGCTGCGCGGCTTTTCATATGAAACTCGCAGCCGACCAGCTCGCCCGTCTCTTCGAAGATGCAAGTCGCGTCATGCTCGATGAAGTGATCGAATGCGCGGCCCACGGCGGGATTCGCCGTGATGCCGCTCGTGCCGTCCGAGCCGCCGCAAATCGTGCCGATCACGAGTTCGGACAGCGCCATCGGCACTTTCTTTTGCTTCGCGAGTTCGCTGCGCGCTTCGCGCACCCAGTCGACGCCGTATTGAATCGTGCTGCGCGTACCGCCTTTTTCCTGGATCGTCAGCACGTGCACCGGGCGGCCGCTCGCGCGCACCACATCGACGAGATAATGCTTGTTCATGCTCTCGCAACCGAGCGACACGAACAGCACCGCGCCGACATTCGGATGCGTCGTCAGTTGCTCCATCATCTTTTCGGCGTAGCTGTTCGGATAGCAGCCCGGAAAGCCGATCAGATGAACAGGCGCTTCCAGCTCTGCGGAAAGATCGTCGAACGCATCGAACGAAGGGCGGAACTGCGCAACGATCTCGCGCGCGACGTGATGCGCGCATTCGACCAGATAGGCGACGGCGACCACGTTGCGGATGCCCTTGCGTCCATCGCTGCGCGGATAGCCTTGCAGCATGGGCAGCATTGCTGATTGCGCGGTATTTGCTACGGAAATGTCGGTCATGTTCTGTTGGCCCGCGTCAGTGATGGACGAATGCGTGGCCTGCGTCGTGTGTATAAGTGGGCAGGTAATCGCTTTCGAGGTTGTGCGTATGCAGATGCTCGCCGCGCGCGACATCCGTCGTCACGTGGCCGATCACCGCGCCGTAACGCAGCACTTTCTCTTCGCTGCGCAGTGCACGGCGCGCGACCTTGTGGCCGAGCTCGATCGTCTTCGCGAGCGTCACGTGCTCGCCTTCGATCTCGATCTGCGTGCCGGCTTCGAGCCGCGCGCCAGCGATCAGGCAGTTGTCTTCGGGACTCAGCAGAATCAGGCGGTGATCCGTCATGTGCGTCATGTCAGTTTTGTCCTTCGCCGCTGGCAAGGCGCGCCACCATCAGCGAGCCGAGAATGATCGCGCCGTAGATCGCCTGAATCCAGAACGACGGCACCTGCGCGAGCGTCAGCAGGTTCTGCACGACACCGAGCAGCAGCACGCCAGACAGCGCGCCGAGCATCGTGCCCTTGCCGCCATCGAGTGAAATACCGCCGATCACGGCCGCCGCGAACACGGTGAAGATCATGCCGTTGCCCTGGTTCGCGTTGATCGCGCCGACATAGCCCGTGACGACGAGGCCGCCAATCGAAGCGAGCACGCTGCCGAGCACGAACACGCCCCACGTGATGCGCTCGACGCGAATGCCCGCCGCGCGCGCCGCTTCCGGATTGCCGCCGATCGCATACAGCGCGCGACCCAGGCGGTGATAGCGCAGCATGAACGCGGCGATGCCGAACGCCACGGCAGCCAGCCACACCGACAACGGCAGACCGAGCACGATCGTCGTCGCGAGTTCGAAGAACGACGGCGGCATGTCGAACAGCGTGCCGCCCTTCGTCGCGCCGACCAGCATGCCGCGCAGCACGATCAGCATCGCGAGCGTGACGATGAACGCGTTCAGGCGCAGCCGCACGACCAGAAAGCCGTTGATGAAACCGATCACTGCTCCGACCACGAGGATCGCGAGCAGGCCAGCCGCAGCCGGCCATTCGAACCCGAAACCCGCCGAGGCCGCGGGCATCACGAGCATCGCGCCGACAGCGGGCGCGATGCCGACCGTCGATTCGAGCGAAAGATCGAACTTGCCTGTTAGCACGATCAGCGATTCGGCGAGCACGACGAGCGCCAATGCGGCCGACGCGCCCAGCACGCTGATCAGATTCGCCTTCGTCAGAAAGCTCGGGCTGACGAACGCGCCGATCACGATCAGCAACGCGAGCGCGGGCACCAAGGCGAGATCGCGCAAACGCGCGATCTCGATGCGCGGACGCGCGGCGCCCGAGCCCATTCCTTGAGCCGATTGAGCCGACGCAAACGCAGGCACACTATTCTTCATGGAGACTGACTCCTTCAACGGATGCGATCAGATCGTTGTCTTCCCAACCTGCCGGAAACTCGGCCGCGATGCGGCCACGGAACATCACGAGCACGCGGTCGCAGACGCGCAGATCGTCCAGTTCGCCCGATGCGACGATCACCGACTTGCCCTCCTCGCGCACGCGATCGACAACGGCCAACAGCGCTTCTTTCGATTTCACGTCGACGCCCGCCGTCGGATCGATCAGCACGAGCACGTCGGGATCGGTCGCCAACGCGCGGGCCATCACGACCTTCTGCTGATTGCCGCCCGACAGACCCGACACGGCCTGCTCCGGCCCCTGCGTAGCGATGCCGAGCGCGTCGATCATCTTCTTGCCGAATGCGTTCTTCTTTGCGGGCGGCGCGATGCCGAACTTGCCGAGCATGCGCGCGATCGTCATCGACGCGTTTTCCGCAACCGATTGCGTGAGCACCAGCCCTTCGTGATGACGGTCTTTCGGCACGCAGCCGATGCCGCGCTTCAATGCAGCGGGCACGTCGCCGAGCGGCAACGCTTCGCCGTCGACGCGGATGCCGCCGCGCTGCGGCTTGCGCAGCCCCGCGATTGCTTCGGCGACGCTCGTGCGTCCGCTGCTCGTCGCGCCCGTGAGTCCCACGACTTCGCCGCGCTTCACGGCGAACGTGACGTCCTCGTAGTCCGCGCCCGTGAGTGCTTCGACTTGCAACGCAACGGCCGTCGCGGCGGGCAGCGGTTGGCGCGAAGCCGCGTCGGTGACATTGAGGCCGCCGCGCTCGCCCGTCATCGCTTCGATCAGCTGCTCGCGCGGCAACGCCGACACAGGCGCGCTGACAATATGCCTTGCATCGCGCAACACGGTGACGGCCTGGCAAATCTCGTACACCTCCTGCAAGTGATGCGAGATGAACAGGAACGTCACGCCTTCGCGCTGCAACTCCTCGATGCGCCTGAAGAGCCGCTTGATTTCATCACCGTCGAGCTGCGCCGTCGGTTCATCGAGAATGATGAAGCGCGCGCCATACGACAGCGCCCGCGCGATCTCGACGAGCTGCCGCGCTTCGACGGTGAGGTCGCCGGCGCGCGCGTCTTCGCGCACGTCGATCTTCCAGTGATCGAGCAACGCGCGCGCATCGCGACGCATCGCGCGCCAGTCGATCACGCCGTTGCGCGTCTGCTGCCGGTTGATGAACAGATTCTCCGCGACGGACAGCTCACGGATGATCGTCGAATGCTGATAGACGCACGCGACGCGCTCGCGCCACGCGTCGCGGTCGGCGATGGGCGGCGCAAGCTCGCCGCCGAATCGCACTTCGCCCGTGTCGGACTTGCGCAGGCCGGTGAGAATCGACACTAGCGTCGATTTTCCCGCGCCGTTGCGCCCGACGAGCGCATGCGACTCGCCGGGCAGCACGCGCATGCTGACGTCTCTCAGCGCCGCGTGGCTGCCGAAGCGCTTGCCTACACCAAGCGCCTCGACGACCGCGCGCGTGGATGCGTTCGCGTCGTGGGTCATGTGCTCGCTCACTTAGGCGCTCATTTGAGCGTGTTGCCCCAAAGGTTCTTGTCGTCGACATTCGCCTTCGTCACGAGCGGCGCGGGCAGCTGGTCTTCGAGCACACCGGGTTGCAACTGCACGATGTTGCTGCCGTGATCGGTCGGACCCGGCTTGAACGTCTGCCCGGCGAGCGCGGCCTTCATGTAGTACAGGCCGTACTTCGCGTACAGATCGGCGGGCTGCGAAATGGTCGCGTCGATTTCGCCCTTGCGGATCGCGTCGAACTCTTGCGGAATACCGTCGTTGCTGACGATCACGACATGCTTCGCGTCGCCTGCGGGAAACAGCATCTGCTTGCGGCGCAGCGTCTGCAGCGTCGGCGACAGATAGACGCCGCCCGCCTGCATGTAGATCGCCTTCACATCGGAATTCGCGGTCAACAGGCTATCCAGCGAACTCGCCGCGACATCGCCCTTCCAGCCTGCCGGAATCTCCAGCAGCGACAGCGCCGGATAGTTCTTCAGGCACGCGCGGAATGCTTCCGAACGGTCGCGTCCGTTGACGGACGCCAGATCGCCCATGATCTGCACGACCTTGCCCGACTTCACGTGCTCGCCGATGTACTTGCACGCATTCGTGCCGTACGCGCGGTTGTCGGCGCGCACGACCATCGCGACCTTGCCTTGCGTCGGCGCGACGTCGACGGCGACCACGGCCACGTTCTTCGCCGATGCCGAGTCGAGCGCGCGGCTGATCGCCGCCGAATCGATCGGCCCGACGACGATGCCCTTCGCGCCCAGATTCACCATGTTGTTCATGTCGGTGATCTGCTGCGCGGGATCGTTGTTCGAATTGACGGGCGCGAGGATGTCGATGCCCATTTCCTTCGCGTACTTCGGCAGATAGTTGTTGTACGACTGCCAGAACGGCGACGTGAGAAGCGGCAGGCCGAGACCGACCTTGCCTGTGTCAGCCGCCTGCGCGGCCGTGCTGAACGTGATGCCCGCGATGCCTGCGATGCACGTCGCGGCCACGGCGGCCGTCAGCGCGTTCTGAACGAAACGGCGAGCCGCGCGCGGCTCCTTGGCGAAACCCATGCTTGTCTCCTGTGTCGATGGGAGTTAGCGCTTCAGCGCTTACTCCCATCCCATGCACGTCAAGTGCGGTCGATGGGAGTTAGCGCTTTAGCGCTCACGCCCATCCCATGCACGTCAGTGCACTCGACGGAAGCGGCTTCTTATGCCTGCATCCGTCTGCGTTGTGGGAAGAGGAACCGGCGAACCGGGTGCATCGACCTTTCACTTTCTTATGGGCATTGGTGCATGCATTCACCAATGAACGTATTATTCATATACGAATATTGACAAGTCAACGTGACAGGCGTGGGTGTTTTCCCTGGAGCCATGCGCCCTGTGTGACAGTCCTCTGACAGCCGATAATCAAATGCGAACGTCAAACACGAACCGACTGCCGACGATGGATGTAGAAGACAAGGACGACGCCGACCGATATCGCGCGCCTGCGCTGGACAAGGGTCTGGACATACTCGAGCTGCTTGCCGAGCAGAAGAGCGGCTTGACGCGCGCCGAGATCACGAAGCTGCTGGGGCGCAATGCGAGCGAGATGTACCGGATGCTGGAGCGGCTGGTGGCGCGTCAGTATGTGGTGCGGTCGGCGGGGGGCGACCGGTATTCGCTGAGCCTGAAGCTGTATGCGCTTGCGCATCGGCATCCGCCGATGAACCGGCTGATTTCCGAGGCGTTACCGTTGATGCAGCGCTTTGCTGCTGATGCTGAGCAGTCGTGTCATCTTGCTGTCTACGACCGTGGCAATCTGCTTGTGATCGCGCAGGTGGATGGGCCTGGCACTTGGGGCATTTCCGTGCGGCTCGGGTCGCGGGTGGGTTTGATCGATACGAGTTCGGGGCGCACGATGTTGGCCTTTCAAACGCCTGAGCAGCGGGAGCATATGCTCGCCGAGCACACCAAGGTCAAAGGCGAAGTGACGATCGATCATGGCGCGCTCGAAGGCGCGTGCGAGACCATTCGCGCGGCTGGGTTTTCGCAGAAGGACAGTCAGCAGATTTTTGGTGTCACCGATTTGACTTTTCCTGTGCTGACGGCGTCAGGGCAGGCGATTGCTGCGATGACTTGTCCTTTTCTTAAGCGGATTGATGAGTATGTGGCGCCTTCGCTGGATCAGGTTACGCAGATGTTGCGGGAGATTGTGCAGGGGTTGTCGATGTTTGCTGAGCCTGAGGTGAGGTCGGGGTCGTAGTTTGGTTTTTTCTGTTCTTGCGGTTGCGCGGCGCGGGCGTTTTGGTTGTTCTGGCCTTTGCGCTGCATCCGTGTTTTGTCTTCGTGGCGCGGCCGGTTTGGTTTGCTTGTGTTTTCGCTGGCATTTGCGTTTTGTCGTCGTGGCGCGGCCGGTTTGGTTTGCTGGTCTTTGCGCTGGCATCCGCGTATTGCCTTCGTGCTTCAGGCGTCGCCCCTGTGCGGGGCGGCACCTACTTTTCTTTGCCGCCGCAAAGAAAAGTAGGCAAAAGAAAGCGGCTCACACCGCTAATTCTTGTGTTTGCCTGAGGGCCCCCAACCGGTCCTACGCTTCACACGGCAACCACGTGACTCATGTTCGTTGCCAGCGCTCTTGCGGTGCGCATCACCCGCTTCGCGCGCCCGCGTCGCAGCGTGCCGCGCCAGATACTCCTCCGTCGCCCAGGTGGCAAACTGTGTGTAGGCCGTCGCGCCACACACGTCTCACTCCGGACCGATAGCGCACGCGTCCCACCATGTAAGAGCGCTAACGTGTACGTCGCGACAACCTACACATAGTTTGCCACCTGGGCGGCGCAAACCATTCGCTGCCGCTAGCTCTTGTTCGGGTGTTTGAAGTGGGTGAGGCGTGTATTCAAAGCGTTGGCAACGAACGCGAACAAGGACGTTGCCGTGTGAAGTGTGGGACCAGTTGGGGGGCCCTCAGGCAAATACAAGAACTGGCGGTGTGAGCCGCTTTCTTTTGCCTACTTTTCTTTGCGGCGGCAAAGAAAAGTAGGTGCCGCCCCGCACAGGGGCGACGCGTGAAGCACGAAGGCATAACGCGGATGCCAGCGAAAACACAAGCAAACCAAACCGGCCGCGCCACGACGACAAAACGCAGATGCCAGCGCAAAACACCAAACCCCAAACGGCATCCCCCCAACCCCAATGCGATAGAATGTCGCCCCTTCCCAAACCTCCAAAATCCCCTTGCGCCCACGCGCAACCCAAACCTTTATGGCCAAACTTCTGTCCGACCTCGAATTCCAGCGTTTTTCCGAACTCCAGCAGAAGCAGACAAGCTTCATCATCACAAGCGAAGAAGCCGACGAACTCCGTGAAATCGTCTCGCGCGCACAGCAAAAACGCGACGACCGGTCCGCTGCAATGAAGCAGATCGAAACCTTCATCACGCAATTCGACATCTCGCCCGACGAACTCTTCTCGGCCGATCAGATCGGCGACGCCGCCCGCAACTTCGGCCTGATTCCTGCCGCAAAGAAAGAACGCATGCTGCCGCCGACAGTCACGTTCAACGGCAAGCCATATCAATGGACACGCGCGCTGCCCGACGAAGTCCGCGTACCGCTGTTCGAAGCCTTCACGGCAGGACAATCGGTGAAACTGTTCATCGCGACACCGAAGGACGCAGTGCGCTGCGCAGCAACGATTGCCCGCCTCGAACGCGAAACAGGCGCGACGTACGCTCCCGAGTGGCTCGAGGAACTCTCCGTGTCACGCGAACAGGTAGACGCGGCAGCGATGAAGCTCGCGGCTTAAACACACGCTCAGCTACGCGTATTCGTCGAGGCAGAGGCAGAACACGCAGGCGACGCGCCGAACCCCACGGCGCCCCGTTCATCCGGCTGATCGAGCGCCATCCGGAAGCCGACCACGCCCGGGTCCTCCGTACGCGTCGTCGTGAAGCCGACAGCCGTCGCCAGCCCGATCATCGCCGAGTTCTCGCGCAACGCCTCGCCGATGATCCAGTGAGTGCCGCGCGAGCGCGAATACGCGATGATCCGCTCCATCAACAGACGCCCTAGCCCCTTGCCCTTCTGATCCGAACGCACAGCCATCGCGAACTCGGCCGTTTCGTTGTCCGGGTCCGCGACGGCACGCACGACGCCAAGCGTGTGCGTTGAACCGTCCTCGTTCTGTGTCGTCGCGATCAGCGCCATCTCGCGGTCGTAGTCAATCTGCGTCATGCGCGCGAGCTGCGAATGATCGAAGCTGCCAACCGCGCCAAAAAAGCGCAGGCGCAGATCGTCGGGCGTCATCGATTCGACGAAATCCCGATGCGCCGCTTCGTCTTCCGGTCGAATGGGTCGCACCGTGATGCGCTGGCCACGCCAGTCGAGCGTCTCTTCATAGCGCCGCGGATACGGCATGATCGCGAAGCGCGTGCGGTTCGCCGACAGCCACAGACGCGGCGCAACGACCGCCGCGCCGTTTCTCATCACGCGCAGCGCAAGCTTCAGCGAAACGATCTCGCGTATCTCCGACACCGCCTGCGAGATCGACGTCAGCGTAGTCAGAACGGGCTCGGGTGCGACTTCGCGCGAATACGCCGAGTTCGACAGGATGTCGTCCGATAGCACAGGGTTCAGCGGCGGCAGCCCGAACACGCACATCGGGCGCGCTTCGTCGTGCTCGGGCGGCGCTGTGAAACGGAACACTGGGCCGAAGTTGGCGTCGTCGCGCAGCTCGACCGTGATATCGACGACGGCACCGTCACGCGCTTCTTCAGGCACCGTGCGCACGCCGAAGTGCGCGAGCAGCCGCGCCGCGTCGTCGCCTTCGAGTAGCGTCACGCCCGACGAGAGCGCCGCGCATGCCTGCGCCTGCGCGGCATCGATCGCTTCTGGCACGCGTGCGGCTTGACCTTCGGGCGTCTGCATCAACAGCTCGCGCACGAGCCGATACTCGACGAGACGCTCGAACGCGCGCGCGAGCCGCTGCGGCGTGGTGTGCACGGGTATGCCGTGCTCGTGCAACGCATCGCGCGTCTCGCGCTTCAGGCCGCCAAAAAAGCACGCCAGCAGCCCGCGATACGCGTAGCGCTGATTCGCAATCAACGCCTGCGCGACTTCCTCGACGGGCGCGCCGTGCGTCGACGCGTGCACGACGAACGCCGTCCCCGTCGAACGCTGATCGGCGAGCACCTTCAGCGCCGTGCCGAAATGCTCGGCGCGCGCGTCGCTGCCAAGCAGCAGCGGATTGCCGGGCACGGCGCGCGGCAACGCTTGCGCAAGCGCATCGACGGCGCCTGGCGGGCACGGCGCGAGCGTGTCGCCGGCGGCCTTGAACGCGTCGGTGGCGAGCGTCGCGACGCCGCGGTCGCTCGTGATCAGCGTCGCCGTCGCGCCCGCCGCGACGCGGCCCACGCCCAGCGTTTCGATTTCATCGAGCAGATCGTCGAGCGCATCGACGCGCACCACGCCCGCGCGGCGGAACGCGGCCGTGTAGAGCGCGTCGTTGGGATCGCTGCGGCCCGAGCGCAACGCCAGCACCGGCTTGTTGCGCGACGCCGCCCGCGCCGCCGACATGAACTTGCGCGCCGACTTCACGGAATCCACTTCGAGCAGGATCGCGCGCGTGCCGGGGTCGCTCGCGAGATAGTCGAGGACGTCACCGGCATCGACGTCGGCTTCGTCGCCGAGCGCCACCGCGTGCGAAAAGCCCAGGCCGCGTGCATGTGCCCAGCCGAGCACCGCGTTGGTCAACGCGTTCGACTGCGACACCCACGCGACGCCGCCAGAGCGCACCGTCACGGACGGCGCGCCGAGATGCGCCTTAAGCGCGGGCGTGATGACGCCAAGGCTGCCCGGCCCGACAATGCGCAACAGATGCGGCCGCGCGGCGGCGAGCGTGTGGCGCACGTCGGCGCGGTCGTCATCGCAGCGCGCCTCACCGACGATGATCGCCGCGCGCGTGCCGCGCCCGCCGAGCGCGTGGACGATGGCGGGCCACGTCGACGGCGGCGTGCAGACGATCGCAACGGTCGGCGCGTCGGGCAGATCGCCCGCGTTTCCGACGCAGGCGTGGCCGTCGAGCATGTCGTACTTCGGATTGACGGCCCACACAGGGCCGTCGAAGCCGCCTTCGATCAGCCGCTTCCAGACCATTGCGCCCGTGCTGCCCTCGCGCTTCGAGGCGCCGATCACGGCAATGGATTTCGGGCGAAACAACGCGTCGAGATTGCGTACGGTCACGGGCGCTCCGCGAATGAGTGGATGCGCGATCGAGGCGCGCGATTTCATCAGGATAGGCGATGCGCGGGGCGCTGTGGGACGGGTTCGTCGAAGGCGGCGGGGTTCGTCTGACGTTAGCGCGGGCTACAGGCCAAACGGAGCGCTCGCGGATTCGACCGTCGCGCAGGCGCGCCATGCGTCCGCCCACTCCCGCCCTGCGCACCATGTAGAATCGCCTCCACGGCTCGCGGCGCGGCTTTTCGGCTGCGGCGCCGCTTCCGGCGCGCCGCTGTTCCGCGCATCGGTCAAGAAAGCGCATGCGGGTGTAACAGAGAAGAACGATGAGACTGAAGGAAGAGTTATGCGGCGTCTGCCCTCGCTGATCGCGTTGCGCTTTTTCGAAGAGACGGCACGGCACTTGAGCTTCAACCGCGCTGCCGTCGCGCTGTGCGTCACGCAGGGCGCCGTCAGCCGGCAGATCAAGATTCTCGAAGAATCGCTTGGCGCGAAGCTTTTCGAGCGCGATCACAAAGGCATCCGTCTGACGAAGGCGGGACAGCAGTTGCTGCCGTGCGTGTCCGAAGCGTTCGACACGCTCGAGCGCGGCACGCGCCAGGTCACGACGGCCAAAGGCCGCCGGCGGCTCGTGCTGTCGGTGCCGCCCACGTTCGCCACGCAATGGTTTTCGCCGCGGCTCGGCTCGCTCGCTGTCGAATTGCCGGACGTCGAGCTGTCCGTGCGCACGGAACCCACTGACGACTGCCACTGCAACATCCGCTTCGGCCGCGCCGCGCTGGCCGATGCGCATTCCGAGCTGCTGATGATCGAGCGGCATACGCTGGTCGGCGCGCCTCGCCTTGGCGGCGAGCCGCTGGACAAGCTGCTGGAAACGCTGCCCGCGCTGCACGTGCTGCACAACGACGCGCGCCTGAACCTCTGGCCCGACTGGCTCGACAAGGCCGGCCTGCCCGCGCGCCACGCGGAAAACGGCATCGAGTTCTCCACGCTCGAACAGGCGATCCACGCGGCGCGCAAGGGCGTTGGCCTCGCGATCGTCGATCGCAACATGATCATCGAGGAACTGGGCGAAGGCAGCCTCGCGCCGATGTCGGATATCGAGGTTAGCGGCCCTTATGGCTACTGGCTCGATATCGCCGAGCGGCATGCGACGCTCGAACATGTGCAGGCGTTCGCGAGCTGGATGCGGGAGCAGGTACTGGCGATGTCATAAAGGCTCGCGATTCGCCGATGGCCTCAAAGCAAAAGGCCGTGTTCGTTGGAACACGGCCTTTTTCTTTTCGCGGCGCGGAAGTGCAGCCTGTTACATCGCCTTCCTGAACGGCGCGCCCGAATGTTCGCGCAGTTCGTTGAACACGATCTTCGGCCACGCCTTTTGCGCGACTTCGATCTCGGAGACGTGCGACGCGAGATACGTCGGCGCATCGGCGGCATCGTAGGCAATACGCTGCGCATAGGAATCGCAGAAGCGGCGCAGCTCGGCGGCATCGTCGCAGGTCACCCAGCGCGACATCCGGTAGCGCGCCGGCGCCATCCGCACATCGACCTTGTATTCCGTCGACAGACGGTGCGACACCACTTCGAACTGCAGTTGCCCAACCGCGCCCAGAATCGTCAACCCGCCCATGACCGGCTTGAACACCTGGATCGCGCCCTCTTCGCCGAGTTGCTTCAGTGCTTCGCCGAGCTGCTTCGAACGCATCGGATCGACCACTTCGACCGTCTGGAAGATTTCCGGCGCGAAGAACGGCAAGCCGACGAATTGCAGCAGTTCGCCTTCCGTCAGCGTATCGCCGAGACTCAGCGTGCCGTGATTCGGAATACCGATGATGTCGCCCGCGTACGCTTCGCTGACCGTCTCGCGGCGCTGCGACAGAAACGTCACGACGTTATTCGCGCGGAACGTCTTGTTGTTGCGCGTGACCTTCAGCGCCATGCCGCGCTCGAAGCGCCCCGAGCACACGCGGATAAACGCGACGCGGTCGCGGTGCGCCAGGTCCATGTTCGCCTGCACCTTGAACACGACGCCCGTGAACTTCGGCTCTTCCGGCAGCACCGGGCGCTGCACCGTCTGACGCGCGGACGGCGGCGGCGCGAGATCGACTAGCGCGTCGAGAATTTCCTTCACGCCGAAGTTGTTGATCGCCGAGCCGAACAGCACGGGCGACTGCTGGCCCGCGAGAAATTCGTCGCGATCGAACGAGGGCGTTGCGCCCGTAATCAGGTCGATTTCTTCCTTCGCACGCACCCAGGCGTGACCGAAGCGGCGTTCGCCTTCCTCGTCGCCGAGCGAGTGGATCGTTTCGACTTCGCCGCCAAGCGTGTCCTGACCCGCGCGGAACACGCGCACCTGATCGTTCTGGATGTCGTAGACGCCCTGGAAGTCCTTGCCCATGCCGATCGGCCAGGTGAACGGCACGGCCGACACACCCAGATGCTGTTCGATTTCGTCGAGCAGATCGAGCGGCTCGCGCACTTCGCGGTCGAGCTTGTTGATGAACGTGACGATCGGCGTCTTGCGGCTGCGGCAGACTTCGAGCAGCTTGAGCGTCTGCGCTTCGACGCCGTTCGCGCCGTCGATCACCATCACGGCGGCATCGACGGCCGTCAGCACGCGGTACGTGTCTTCCGAGAAGTCTTCGTGGCCCGGCGTGTCGAGCAGATTGATCACGCAGTTGCCGTACTCGAACTGCATCACCGAGCTAGCGACGGAAATGCCGCGCTGCTTTTCGATTTCCATCCAGTCGGACGTCGCGTAGCGGTTACTCTTGCGGCCCTTCACGGTGCCCGCGATCTGGATCGCGCCCGAGAACAGCAGCAGCTTTTCCGTGAGCGTGGTTTTACCCGCGTCCGGGTGGGAAATGACCGCGAACGTGCGGCGGCGTTTGAGTTCGGAGACTGACATTGGCAATTAGGGTCATGGCGCACGCCCTTCTGGCAGGCGGCGATACGGCAACCGGGCGCGGCGACATGCCTGACAGGCCCGTAAAACCGGCGAAGCCGCGATGATACACGTGCCGGAGCAACCCATAAGTATAGCTGGCGCGAGCCGATGCTTGCCCCGCCGGCCAGCAAAGTCCGCCGCGTCTGGCCGGATAAGACGACGACTATTGATAGGACATCGTAAACGTGGCCTTCGCGTTGGCGGTCCCCGGATTCATTGTGCCTGTGCGGATATAGCTCGCCTTCAGCGGCACAGAATAAACGCCGCCCGTAGTCGGCGACGACGACACGGATATCTGGTTCGTAGTACCGGCAGCGGACGAATCCGGCCCGTACAGTATTGGCGTGCCTGCATATGAGAGCTGATAGGCAATACCTTTCGCGGTCGAATCAGCAGTCAACGAAAGCGTGTTGCTTCGGTTCGACGGCGTCGTCAAGTCTGATAATGTCACTGCGACGCGCACACCGGGATCGCAGTTCAGCGACAGACTGAACGGCGTGCTTCCCGTCGTTGCGCCAACCGAGGCGAGATCTCTTGTATTTGCCTGCGGCATCGTCACCTGGACGGCCGACTGGGTTACCGAACAGGCAATGCTGGAGAAGTTCCCGCTGGCCGTCCCCGTGAAGGCATTGCCCCAAGGAAACGTTCCGCTCTGGTTGTTGATGGCATTCGTGATCGACAACGCCGGTATGGTGGTGAGCGTACCCGGCGCAACGGCGCCCGTCTTGACGAACTGCGCGGAAATCGTGACGTTGAAGTCATAACCGGGCGTTGCACTTGCCCAGATCTGATGACATACCACCTGCCGATAACCATTGGGCACCGTCAACGGCAGGCTGTTGCATGTCGTCGAAGGTCCGTTCGATACGGTGAATCGCACACCGATGCCCGAAAGATTGGTCGGATAGACGTCGCTGTAACCGGCGACGAGCGCCGTCGGCGCCGCATTGAAGTACAAATATATGTCTCGATCACAACACGGGTCACCCGGACAGTGGAAGCTCAAGGTGTTCGAATAAGCCGGCGTCGTGCTTCCGATGGGCGCATCGCGGCCGAAGCTGGCGGCACCCACGGCGGGAGGATTGCTAGTCTGTCCCGTCACGTTGCATGAAATTGTCCCGGCATATGCCTGAGAGCCGGCTGCGAACAAGACGATGAACGCTCCCAGCATCAGGACGCTGTGCAGCCGCAGTTTCAACACTACAAGAATCGTGTTCGGTTTCATTATGTTGCCCCCTTCATCAATCCGCCTTGTCGCGCTTGTTCTTTACAGCACCGTCGGCGCCGTCACGCTGCAAGATTCTGCATGGTCGACATCGTCGTCAAACAATCGCCGGATATCGTGACGCATTCTCGGCAGCAGGGTCCCGTGGACATCGCCCGGCTCCGTTTCTGTTAACCCGCGCTTGCGCCGGCCGCCGGCACAACTGCCACCGGCGCGATGGAGGAACCGGTGACGCAATGCCCTTCCACCGACGTATAAGCATCCGCCTTATCACCCTTCACTGGCAATGCGTACTGAATCCGGCAGATGTCGCCTTCGTTTTCACCAAGCTTCACGACAAGCGTTCCCTTATCCTCGATACCGCGCGCAAAGATCCGGCTGTCCTGAGCGACCACGCCAACGTGACTACCGTTCGCATCCAGCACATCCGCGCCGAACGGCAACGGTGCACCGCCCATTTGCGGCGCGCGGATCAACGCCGCGCGCCCCGTCACCGTCTTGTACTTCAGCATGACAACCGAGCCGAGACGCGGCACCGCACGCTCCGACGTCGACACGAACTCCACATCGCTCGACGAACCCTTCGGGTCGATATCCACCGTGTTCATCCCGTACGCCGCGAGAAACGGCACGACCGCGTAGCCGTGCGAATCCACCTTCACACCCGACGCGCTCGACACCGTTGCGCCTTCCGCGCCCTTCGCCTCGACGATGCCGAACGTATCGCCAACCGTCTGCGAGAACGTCACGCCGCCCGGATGCGCGACGACCGAGCCGCTCACGCCCGCCGAGACCTGCGCCGAATGCGCGCCGCCGCTGGCTGATGCCGTCACCTGTGCAACCGGTGCACGCCAGGTGCCGCTCGCGCCGGCGCTCGCGTTGACGCCGCCCGACGCTGCCTGCTCGACCGTGTCGTACACGTTATAAGAATACTGATTGCGCTCGCCCGCGGCACCGCCCAGGCTGGTCTGCATGCTCGATGCGTCCTTGCCCGCATTGAGGTTGGTCGACAGCATCGGCGAGTGTTGCGTATGACCGAGCGGAATCGACGTGCTCAGCATCACTTCGTTCGACAGCGTGCCGTCCGCGCTGCGCGTGCGGCCTGCCGTAACACTATAGGTCCCGTATTTGAAGCCGTTCGAGTAGCCCAACTGATAAAACATGTCGCGTCCCGGCCGGTTCCAGTAGTGCTGCGACGAAACGTTCGCGAACACCGCGCCGCGATCCTTCAGCGTCTGGTTGACCGTCAGTTGCAGACGGCCGCGTTCGCGGTCGGCTGCGTTGACGTCGCTGCCATGCAGCGCGGCGTCGCGCAGCCGGGCGGCGTCGGCGAGGCCGAGATAGCCGCTGTCCGAGTACCGGTACGCGCCAAGCGCGATGTTGGTATTGGTTGCATCGATGAACTTGCTGTAGCCGATATGCAGGCTCTGACCTTGCTGCGCACCGACGCCAGGCAGTTGCGTACGCGCCGTCGTGAGGTCGCTCGCGAGCGCGCCGTACTTCGTATTGAATGCCGCACCGAGATTCGCCGCAACATAACCGTTCGATGCGACGGCGCCGCCGTAAAGCGTGACGAGATTCGTCAGCCCGCGCTGCACCGTGAACTGCGTGAAGCCCGGTTTCGTCTGCAACGATTCGTCGCGCAGTTGACCGGCCGTGAAGGCGAAGCGCGTCGTGCCAGGTCGCAGCGACTGCGCAACGGCCGCGTAAGGCACGGAGAAGTGCTTCGTGCGGCCATCGGCTTCCGTGACCGTGATGTCGAGGTTGCCGCCATAGCCGGTCGCGTAGAGATCGCCGATTTCGAACGGTCCCGGCGACACGTTCGTTTCATAGATAACCTGGCCATTCTGGCGCACCGTCACGCGCGCGTTCGAATCGGCCGTGCCGCGCACGACGGGCGCATAACCGCGCAGCGATTCGGGCAGCATGCGGTCGTCGGTGGCGATCTGCGCGCCGCGAAATCCGATGCTGTCGAACACGTCGCCCGTCGTTTGCGCGTCGCCGAGCGTGACCTGCGAGCGCAGCTTCGTCACGTCGTGCTGAACGTAGGTGGCGATGTTGTCGAGCTGGATCGACTGGCCCGTGCCCGCCGTCACCGACGACTGATGCCGGAAGTGCCACGCGCCGATGTTCACGCCGGCGTTCAGACCCAGATACTCCTGCGATGCTTGCGTGCCGCCGCTCGCCGTCCGGTAGGCGTTCGCGTTGTAGCTCAGGAAACCCGCATTCACGCCGTTGTCCCAGAGTTCCGGCGCGACGTAGCCGCGCGCCAGATTGCGCATGTACTTCTGCGGGATCGTGATGTTCAGCTTCTGCTCGTTGAAGTCGAATTCGACCGTTGCGTCCGGCACGCTCGCGCTCACATCGACGCATGCGTCTGCACCCTGATCCGCTGCGTTCGTCAGCTTCGTGAAGTCGACGCCATATGCTTCGAGCATCTTGCGCGTGAGACAGGCGCGCGCGTTCTCGCCTTCATGCGCGGCGGTGAAGCGCACGCTCTCGCGCGCGACATGGTTATCGTTGATCGAGATATCGACCGTATAGGCGCCGGGCGCCACGATGTTGCCGCGGCCAAGGCGCGCGACGTCGACCCGTTGCGAATCGATCTGCAGGAAAGTCGTATCGAATTCGACCGCTTCGGCCGCACACGCGGCGCCTGCGCTCATGAAGCCCGCCATCGTGAACACCGACAGCACGACGGCCGTGACGGGATTCAGCATGAACGAACCGGCTGTTGCACTAGCCGGGCGTTGCGATTGGCGTTGGCGTGAGGGTTTCATGATCCGATAACTTCGATTGAGTAAAACTTTTGCCTGTCGATCAGGCATGAATCGATGTTATGGATTTACGAGATAGGAGTACCTCAGACGACTCCTAATTTTGAGATGTCCAAGACCCGCGCGCGCAAAGGCTCAGCGCGTGCCTGGCGGTATCGCGCGACCGTGTTTTTGAGATTTCTGAGAGGAAAAGGCGGCCGGCGGAATCGGCGCCTCGAAGTGAGGGTGAGACGTGTCAGGGAGCGATGTCCGCGTCGCCCTCGATCGCGCCGCCGAAGTCGTTGATCGCGACGTAGTGCACCTTGCCGGACTTCACGCCGTTCATCTGCGGCACGGCGATGATCTCCTTGCCGCGTGGCGCAACCATGCCGCCCCGGTCGTTTTTGTAGGTAGCGCCGTTGGACGACACCCTGATCTCGCTGAACGACACGTGATACGCAGTCGGATTCGACACGGCGAGCGCCTGGCCCTTGCCTTCCGGCGCCGGCACGACCTTCCAGTCGAGCTGGCGCGGCGCCTCGTCGGGCGTGCCCTGCAGCTTCGGCGGGCGCACGAACACCTTGATCCGCGTGCGATAGGCGAATTGCAGCGTATTCGCATCGGCTTTCGCGTCGGCTTTGGGCGGCACGTCCAGCACGTTGAGCCAATACACCGACTCGCGATCCTGCGGCAGCGCGTCGCCGCTGTACATGACGCGCAGCGTCTGCGACTTGCCCGCGTCCATGCGGAAGATGGGCGGCGTGATGACGAACGGCGCCTTGCTGTCGCCCGGCTTCGTGTCGACGTTGCCGTCGTCCATCCAGACCTGCACCAGCGAAGGCGCGCGGCTGTCGTTATTCAGCTTGACAGTCACTTCGCGCTGATCCAGCGGATACACGACCCGTGTGCCGCCAATCGTCACGCTCGCCTGAGCCACGCCTGCGAACAGTGCACATGCCACACCCACACCAGCCAGCAACCGACCCATCGTCTTCATCGCCTTCACCTTTCGCTACGCGTTTATCGAAACAATGTTGCTGAAGAAGGCGTTTTCCGAAACAAACGCCTCCTTCGATGCCGCTTACTGGTACTGCATTGTGTATTGGACCGACGTGGTGACGCTACCCGGCTGCGCCTTGCCCGTCGCGTAGTACTGCGCGAAGTAATTCAGCATCGCCGCGCCGCCGGAGATCACCGCGCCGTTGGTAGCGGCGTCGTTGTTCGCGTTGGTCAGGATGTTGATCGGCTGCATCTTCGCGTTCATCAGGCGCACTTCAACGTTCTGCGCCGGCGAAGCGGATGCCTTGTTCAGCAGGTAGCCGCTGCTCTGATCGACGTTCGGGCCGTTTTCGAAGCGTGCGACTGCCTTCGTCGCCGTGCCCGAGCAGCCGCTCAGCGAAAGCTGGATGTCGCCGAGGTTCGACGTGCCGGCCGTCGCGCCAGCCGAGGACAGCGCACCAGCCGGAACCGTCGGCAGCGTCACCGACACATCGGCGGGCGAACCGGCTGCAACGCCGTTGATCGAGCAGGTCGTGTCCGACACTGCGCCGTTGATGGTGATCGTGCCGTCGGCGGCGTGCGCCTTCATCGACTGGAGGCTAACGATGCCCATTGCGACGATGACGACAGCGGGGATGATGCGCTTTTGCATGTTGATGCTCCTAAGGATCTGATGAACGAATAAAGTCTGCTATGTAAAACCAGCGGCGCTTTCATCTCGTGATGCCGCACCGCTTTCGCTGATCGTTGCTGTCCGGTCCGTTACTTCGTTTGACCGCGTTGTCGCTCAGCACAGAAACAATCTTAAAATTCGCTCGCTTAGGAAGCTCTAGGACGACTCCCAAATTTATGAGATAGACGGCGCGTTTGCCTTCCTGCGCAAAAGCATATGGGGCAACGCTCTAAAGACGTACATTCACTTTTTTGAGAAAAAGCGCGCTTTGACGAGACCGAATGGACCCATCTCGCCCGTCGCCCCCGTTTCTCAAAAATAGAATCAGCGGGCGCAAACAGAAAAAACCCGAAACACCCTTCACGGGCACTTCGGGCTTCAACCGCCGAATGCGTTCCGAAAGCGAGCGCCGCTACGACACGCTGATCGTCACTGATACGACATCGTGAATGTGGCCAGCGCATTCGCCGAGCCGGCGTTGAGATCGCCCGTGCGGACGTAGCGCACCTGAAACGGCACCGAAAGCGGCCCGCCTGACGTCGGTGTATCGGAAGCCACAAACTGATTGGTCGTGCCGGCCGTCGGCGAATCCGGACCAAAGCAGATCGTCTGGCCGCCGAATATGATCTGATAGCCGACGCCGCGCGCCGTCGAATCGGGTGCGAGCGACAGCGTGCAACTCCGGTTCGAAGGCGTGGTCGCGTCCGTCATCGTCATGGCGACGCGCACGCCCGGATCGCAATCGAGCGCTATTGCAAACGGTGTGGCACCCGACGTCGCACCCACTGAACCCAGTTGCCTGCGTGTCGCAACAGGCATTGGCACCTGAATCGCCGGTTGCCTGACCGAACACGCTGTATTGATGAACGAGCCGCTGGCCCCGGTGAAGTAAGTGCCCAGCGCCACTGTGCCGGACTGGTTATTTCTGGTCAGATTGGCCGTTACCGACGGAATAGTCGCCAGAGCGCCCGAATTGAACGGCCCCGTTTTGACGAACTGGGCGGCAACGTCGAGGTGGTAGTTGATGCGGCGACTTTTCGGGCTAGGAGGCTGGTGACACGTGACCTTGAGTGACCCTGATATCGTCGCCGGCATCCCCCTGCACGATGTGCCAGCACCGTTGGAGACTGTGTACCGCACCCCCACGCCGCCGATATTGGTCGGATAAACATCCCTGAATCCCGGCACCAGTCCGGACGGATTTATCGTGAAGGTGATGAAAATGTCGCGGTCGGCGCGCGGGTACCCGTCGCACTGAAAACCGACTGTCGTCGAGAAAGAAGAACTTGTGCTGCCCGTCGGCGCATCGCGTGGAAAGGGATTGGTACCTACGGCGGGCGCGTACCCCCCATTTGTCAGCGCATAGCAATTCACGATCTGCGCGTTCGCCGCCGGGGCAGCCAGCATCACGCTCACCAGCATCGCCAGCTGAAGCAAACGCCCGAACCAGCGTCCGTTACCTCGACTCATCGCTGTCATGTTCATCTCGTCTTAGTCCTGATATGCAAGCTGTGGTTAAGCTCATTTCGCCGGTGTTTGCACGCCCGGCTCCGTCGCCGCCGCCGGGACGGGCAGGCAATGCGCTTCAAGCGACGCGTAACCCATCTTCGGCTTGCCGCCTTCCTTGCGCGCCGGCAGCGCGTAATCGATGCGGCATTGCTCACTCGTCGCGATGCCCCACTTCACGATCAGCGTTCCCTTGTCGTACAGATCGCGCGTGAAGATGCGGCTGTCCTGTCCCACCACGCCTACGCTCTGCCCGTTCTCGTTTTGCACCTCGGCGCCGAAGGGCAGCGCCTTGCCACCGGCGCGCGGTGCGCGAATCAGCGCGGCGCGGCCGGTGTCGGTCTGGTACTTGAACAGCACAACCGATCCAAGACGCGGTGCCGCGCTCTCCGATGTCGACTCGAACTCGACATCCATCGACGTGCCCTTCGGATCGATATCCACCGTGTTCATTGCATACGGCGTGAGGTACGGCACGATCGCGTAGCCGTCGCCGTCGATCTTCGCGCCCGTCGCGCCCGGCAAACTCGCGCCTTGCGCGCCCTTCGCCTCGACGATGCCGAACGTCTCGCCCACCGTCTGCGAGAACGTGATGCCGCCGCGATGCGCGACGATCGAGCCGCTCGCGCCCGCCGACACCTGCGACGAATGCGAGCCGCCGCTCGCCGACGCCGTCAACTGCGCGTACGGTCCGCGGTACGTGCCGCTCGCGCCGCCGTTCCCGCTGACGCCCGTCGCCGATGCGTCGTTCACCGTGCCGTAGACGTTGTACGAGTACTGGTTGCCGTCGCCCGCGGTGCCGCTCATGCTGGCCTGCAGGCTGGATGTGTCGCCGTTGCGGTTGTAAGTCGCGGAAAGCATCGGTGCGTGCCGCGACTTGCCGAGCGGAATCGTCGTGGTCAGCATGATCTGGTTCGACGGCTCGCCGTACGCGTTCTGGGTGCGCCCCAACGTCACGCTATAGGTGCCGAACCGGTAACTGTTCGAATACCCGGCCTGATAGAAGGTGTCGCGTCCGCCGCGATTCCAGTAGTCCTGCGCCGTGACGTTCAGGAACAGCGAGCCGTATTGCGCAAGGTTCTGGCTGATCGTCAGCTGGAACTGGCCGCGCGTGCGGTCGGCAGGATTGCCCACCGATCCATGCCCGACGTAATCGCGCAGCCGCGCGGCGTCGGTGAGATTGAGATAGCCGGAGCTCGAATAGCGATAGGCGCCAAGGGCAAAGTTGGTGTCCGTCGCATCGACAAACTTGCTGTAGCTGATATGCAGGCTGTTGCCTTGCATCGATGCCTGGCCCGGCACCTGTGTGCGCGCCAACGTGACGTCGCCCGCGACCGCGCCCACGGGCGTATTCAGCGCGACGCCGAAGTTGGCGGCCAGATAGCCGTCCGCCGCAATGACGCCGCCATAGAGCGTGACGAGATTCGTCAGGCCCCGCTGCAACGTCAGTTGTGCGAAGACGGGCCTGGTCTGCAGCGATGCATCGCGAAGCTGACCGGCAGTCAAGGCGAAACGCGTAATGCCCGGCCGCAGCAATTGCGCGACCGACGCATACGGCACAGTGAAAAACTTCTGGCGGCCGTCGGCTTCCGTCACGGTCACATCGAGGTTGCCGCCATAGCCCGTCGGGTAGAGATCCCTGATCTCGAACGGTCCGGGCGGCACCACTGTTTCGTAGATGGTCTGGCCGTTCTGGCTGATGTTGACGCGCGCATTCGATTCGGCCGTGCCGCGCACGACAGGCGCATAGCCGCGCAGCGATTCCGGCAGCATGCGGTCGTCGGTGGCAATCTGCGCGCCGCGAAACGCGACGCTGTTGAACACGTCGCCGGTGGTAAAGGCTTCGCCCAACACGACCTGCGAGCGCAGCTTCGTCACGTCGTGCTGAAGATAGGTCGCAATGTCGTCGAACTGGGTAGTCTGTCCCGTCATCGCCGTTACGGATGACTGATGCCGGAAATGCCAGCCGCCCACATTCACGCCGGCATTCAGTCCGACATAGCCCTGCGTCGTGCGCGCGCCGTTGTTGCTCGACTGATAGACGTTAGCGTTGTAGCTGAGGAAACCGGCATTCACGCCGTTCTCCCACAGCTCGGGCGGCACGTAGCCGCGCGCCCTGTTGCGCATGTACTTCTGCGGGATCGTGAGCGCGAGCTTCTGCTCGGAAAAGTCGAAATCGACCGTGGCTTGCGGCACGACGGCGTTCACGTCGACACATTCGTTCGCGGCCGGCGGCGTCGCGCTATCTTTCGTCACAACGATGCGCGAGAAATCGACGCCCCACTTTTCCAGCATCATGCGCGTCAAGCAAGCGCGCGCACTCTGACCTTCGCCCGCCGGCACGAAGCGTACGTTCTCACGCGCCGTGCGCGCGTCGTTGATCCAGACGTCGACGTAATAGCTGCCCGCCGCAATCACGTTGCCGCGCGAAAAGCGCGAAACATCGACCTTCGAGCCCGATTGAAGGAACGTCGAGTCGAATTCGACGGGATTCGCCGGATCGGCCGCCATCGCGCGGTCGGCATACAGCCCGGCGATGATCGCGAACACGGGCGGAACCAGTGCGGCAACAGGGCGCAACGTCCGTGGACCGGTCATCGGCAAATCGGGGTGGCGAAAGCATGTCATGTCGGGAAACTCATCGCGTGCACGAAGCTCGCGGCATGTATGTCGGTTTGACGAAAGCGAAGTCCTGCATGGCACGATCGCCCCCCCGCGGATAGCCGCTTCAACGAAAATGCGCGGCACACGCGCGCAACGACCCACCGTGCGCGAAAGCGCACGTCCTCACGTTCGATAGACCGGAAATAGAACGCGGCCGAAACGGCCGCACATGGCGCTACAGCAAGCTGCTCACGGACTGATGACCGCGTCGCCCTCGATCGCACCGCCAAAGTCGTTGATGGCGATGTAGTGAATCTGGCCCGACTGAACCCCTTCCATCTTCGGGATGGCAAAGGTCTCCCTACCGTGCGGCACGACCATGCCGCCCGCGTCGTACTCGTAGCGATGGCCGTTTGCCGTCACCGTGATCTTGCTGAACGACACGTGGTAGGCCGTCGGATTCGACAGGAGGAGTGCTTGCCCCTTGCCCTCGTCGGCCGGCACGACTTTCCATTCGATCTGACGCGGCGCGTCGTCCGGCGTATCCGGCAATGTCGGCGGACGCGCGAAGAGCTTGATTCGCGTGCGGTAGGCGAGTTGCAGCGTGTTGACATCCGGCTTTGGCACGGCCTTCGGCGGAATATCGAGCACGTTGAGCCAGAAGACCGATTCCCGGTCCTGCGGCAGCGCATCGCCGCTGTAGATAATGCGCAAGGTCTGCGACCGGCCCGCGTTCATGCGGAAAATGGGCGGCGTGATCACGAACGGCGTCTTGCTGTCGTCGATCTTCGCGTTGCTGTCGCCGCTGTCGAGCCATACCTGGACCAGCGACGGATTGCGACTGTCGTTGGTCAGCTTGACTGTCACTTCCCGCTGATCGAGCGGATAGACAACGCGTGTGCCGCCAATCGTCACGCTAGCGTGCGCGGCGCCCGCGGCCATGACGGCCGCCAGCAGAACGGTCTGCCATCGGCAGTTCAGTCTCCGTTTCATCAACATGTCGCGCGTGCTCCGTGCAATGCGAAAAGATCGGGGCATGCACGCAAGCGCACGCCCCACTTCAATTGGTTACTGATACTGCATCGTGTATTGAATCGACGTGTTCACGTTACCCGGCTGCGCTTTGCCCGTTGCGTAGTACTGCGCGAAATAGTTCAGCGTGGCCGCACCGCCCGTGATCGTCGCGCCGTTGGTGGCGAGCGTGTTGTTGCCGCCCGTCAGGATGTTGATCGGTTGCGTATTCGCGTTCAGCAGACGCACCTGCACGTTTTGCGCGGGCGAAGCCGATGCCTGATTCGTCAGATAACCGCTGCTCTGATCCACGGTCGGGCCATTTTCGAAGCGCGCGACCGCCTTCGTGGCTGCGCCCGAACAACCGCTCAGCATCAAACGGATATCGCCGAGATTCGACATGCCGGCCGTCGCGCCGGCGGCTGCCAGCGAGCCAGCCTGCACGGTCGGCAAGACCACCGCGACGTCGGCGGCCGTACCGCTCGCCGTGCTATTGATCGAGCAGGTGGTATCCGTGACGGAACCTGTGATCGTGATCGTGCCGTCGGCCGCGTGAGCTGCCGTGGACAGGAATGCCATCAGACCGATAGCGGCCGTGGACAAGATGCGTTTTTGCATGCTGATGCTCCTAAAGTGCTTGCCAAAAAAAAGCTTTCCGATGCTTCGCTGCTCGTTCCCGTCATGTCGCCCCCGAGGCATGGTCTCTTGCCGTATCGGCGTATATCGAATCGTGAGAAGCGACCCGGATGAAAGCGGAAGGACGACACACCTGCGAATCAGTTGGAGAACTACGCTAAACGCAAACGTTTGCATCGCCAATCAAGTGAAAGCGAAATGTAACATTGACGACTAAAGGCCCTGAATGACGAATGTCAACGGTCCTATTTCCTGAGAATTACCTTAGGTGAACAAGTCGCATAGCGAGTTGCGGACGTGATATTTGGCGGACTCAATGTACTTATATAGCGGCAATTGAACTCAAACGCCCTCGGCGCCAGTTCATTCGCGGTCGAACCGATTGCTGCGTTCACGGGTATCGAAATGGTGCCGGCGTCCAGAACCTTGCCGACGCGACGCCTGGCCACGCGGTTCAAATAAGAAAACTGATTGGGCAGCAAACGTTTGTGTCGTTGAGCGTTGATAAAACTTATCATCGTCAAATAGCAGCTTTGAATGACGAAGATCAATGGTCTTATTTTTTTGAGATCCGATTGTGTAGGGAATTGGGAAAGCTTTTTGATTTCATATTAGAGACGCGAATAAAAACGCCTAAAGCGTTTAGAAGTGACATTTCAGGCTTTGCACGAATTTATAAATGCGCTATGCACTGCGGCATCCCGTCGACGCATAACGTGTGCTCATTGCTACCGACAGGACAAATAGAGAATCGGCAGGCTCAAATAGAAAAGCCCGAAGCACCCTTAACGGGCGCTTCGGGCTTCAACCGAGGAATGCGTTGTAGATGCGCGTTTCGCTAAGCGCCACTCGCCTGATTCAACGTCAGATGCTTCGTCTCTGGCGCCCACGCAATCGAAACAATCATTCCAACCAGCAACACCGCGGACAGCGCGAGCATCGTCGAGTGAAAGCCGAGTTGCGCGATGCCGAGCGGCAGCAGGAACGTGCCGACGGCGGAACCCAGACGGCTGCACGCAATGGCGAGCCCGACGCCGCACGCGCGCACTTCCGTCGGGAAGCACTCGGGCGGAAACACGCCGACCAGATTCGAGAACGCCGACATCGTCAGCGTGAACACCGCGAACGCGACGATCATCCACAGCGCCGCCGATTCCGGCAGCACGCTCAGCGCGAGCAGCGACAGGCACGTCACCGCGAACGAGCCGATCAGGAAGGCGCGGCGCGACAACACGATCGTCAGCCAGATGCCGAGCAGCGCGCCGACCACGAGAAAGCCGTTGAGCAGGAAATCCGCGCCGGAGCCGTTGTCGAGATGAATCGCCTTGAGGATCGACGGCAGGAACGTGTAGATCGCGAAGTACGGAATCACGAGGCACACGAAGAACGCGCAGTTGAAGATCGTGCGGCGGATCAGGTCCGGCTTGAACAGACGCGCGAAACCACCGTGAGCGCCTTGAGCACCGTGCGCATGGTCGTCATGCCCGCCGTCGATCGTCACGTTCGGGCCGAAGTATTTCAGCACGATGGCCTGCGCTTCCGCGATGCGTCCCTTGCCGTGCAGCCAGCGAGGCGATTCCGGCGTGCCGATCCGCATGACCAGCACCGCGAGCGCAGGCACGCCCGCCGACGCCAGCAGCCAGCGCCACGCATCCGGCGACGCATCCGCGTAACACAGGCCGAGCACGTTCGCGACCACATAGCCGATCGTCCAGATCACGCTGAACGAGCCGAGCAGCGTGCCGCGATGCTTGCGCGGCGAGAACTCCGCGAGAATCGCGTGACCGACGGCGAAATCGCCGCCCATGCCGAAGCCGATCAGCACGCGCAACGCGCAGAGCATCGCCGGCGACGACACATAGAACTGCGCGAAAGCCGCGAGCGTGATGATCAGAAAGCTCAGCAGGAAAATGCGCTGACGGCCCATGCGGTCCGACAGCCAGCCAAACACCAGGCTGCCAATGAAAATGCCCATCAGCGCGGAGCTGCCGATCATGCCTTGCCAGAACGCGTCGAGCGGCATCTGCTTGTTGAGCGACGCGAGCGCATAGCCGATCGTGCCGAGCGCGAAGCCTTCCGTGAAGTGCGCGCCGAACGTCAGCCCGGCGATCTTGATGTGGAAGCCGTTCAGCGGCACATCATCGAGCGAGACGGTGTTGCGGTTCGTGTGTTGCGGATGTTTAGATTGGGCCGGCGCTGAAACGCGCGGGGACGGGGATGCGGGGCCGGACGGCCGCGCAAGCAGGTCTTGATCGCTCAAGATGTCTCCTTGTTATCGCGTCCCGTGGTGCGCGCCGGGACGCGTACTTCCTTGCTTTTCCGCCGCGCGTGGCGGACGAAGCACTGACGACTAGCGGCCCAGACCGCCCATCATCATGTACTTCAGTTCGACGTATTCATCCATGCCGTACTTCGAGCCTTCACGGCCGAGGCCCGACTGCTTGACGCCGCCGAACGGCGCGACTTCCGTCGAGATGATGCCTTCGTTGATGCCGACCATGCCGCTTTCCAGCGCATCCGCGACGCGCCATGCACGCCCCAGATCGCGCGTGTAGAAGTACGCGGACAGACCGAACGGCGTGTCGTTCGCGGCCTTGACCGCTTCGTCTTCCGCCTTGAAGCGGAAGCACGCGGCCACCGGGCCGAAGGTTTCTTCTTCGGCGATCAGCATCGGTTGCGTCGCGTCGACCAGCACCGTCGGCTCGTAGAACGTGCCGCCCAGCGCGTGACGCTTGCCGCCCGTCAGCGCCTTCGCGCCGTGTTGGAACGCGTCGGCGACATGCGCCTCGACTTTCATCAGCGCAGCTTCGTTGATCAGCGGACCTTGCTCGACCTCGCCCTTCAGCGCATCGCCGACGCGCATCTTCTTCACGGCTTCCGTCAGCGCCTGCGTGAATGCATCGTAGATGCCGTCCTGCACATAGAAGCGGTTGACGCACACACAGGTCTGCCCGGTGTTGCGGAACTTCGACGCCATCGCGCCCTGCACGGCGGCGTCGATATCGGCATCGTCGAACACGATGAACGGCGCGTTGCCGCCCAGTTCCAGCGAGAGCTTCTTCAGCGTATCCGCCGACTGCTTGGCGAGCAGCTTGCCGACGCGCGTCGAGCCCGTGAACGACAGCTTGCGCACGACAGGCGACTCCGTCAGCGCGCCGCCGATCGCCACGGCATCGCCCGAGACGATGTTGAACACGCCTGCCGGAATACCCGCGCGCTCGGCGAGCACGGCCAGCGCGAACGCGGACAGCGGCGTTTCTTCCGAAGGCTTCAGGACCATCGTGCAACCGGCTGCGATCGCCGGGCCGGCCTTGCGCGTGATCATCGCGAGCGGGAAATTCCACGGCGTGATCGCCGCGACCACGCCAACCGGCTCACGCGTGACGATGATCTTCGAATCGGGCTTCGGGCTCGGAATCACGTCGCCGTAGCTGCGCTTCGCTTCTTCGGCGAACCATTCGAAGAAGCTCGCCGCGTAGCCGACTTCGCCCTTCGCTTCGGCGAGCGGCTTGCCTTGCTCGCGCGTCAGCAGTTCGGCGAGTGCGTCGCGATGCTCGAGCATCAGCTCGCCCCAACGCTTCACGCGTGCGCCGCGCTCTTTTGCGGTCAGCGCGCGCCAGGCGGGGAACGCGCGCTCGGCGGCGTCGATGGCTTGCGCCGTTTCCTGCGCGCCGCCCTTCGCGACATTGGCGATTACCTCGCCCGTCGCCGGATTGCGAACGGGATACGTGTTCGCGCTTTCGTACCACTCGCCGTTGATGTAGTGGCCTGTGCGGAGAAATTCACTCATGCTGCTTTATCCAGATTGCTTGCCACGTCGGCGAATGCGCCTTGTGCGGCGCGTGCTTCGCGCGCGATGCGCTTGCCCGCCGTGTAGTCGTTGATCAGATCGCACGGCGTGTAGTTGCGCTCCAGCTCGTGCAGTTCTTCCGCTTCGAGCTTCGTGCCCAGCGCGGCCAGCGCGCTGTCGAACTGCGCCGGCGTATCCGCGCCGACCAGCATGCTCGAGATGCCTTCACGTTGCAGCACCCACGCCTGCGCGATCTGCGCCGCGGAGACACCACGCCTGGCCGCCACGCGCGCCACCGATGCCGCGATCTCGCGCGAAGCCGTGTCGCCGTACATCTGCGCGGTGAAGAAGTCGGTCTGATTACGCGTCGATTGCGCGTCGCTCGTCAGAAGACCGCGTGCGAGCGGGCTGAACACCGACACGCCCACGCCCTGATCCTGGCAATACGGAATCATTTCGCGCTCTTCCTCGCGATACGCGAGGTTCAGTTGCAGCTGCATGTTGATCGGCTTGTGCCAGCCGTTGCGCTCGCACACCTGCATGATCTTCGCGAACTGCCACGTGTACATCGTCGATACGCCGATGTAGCGCGCCTTGCCTGCGCGCACGATGTCATTCATCGCGGCCATCGTTTCTTCGACGGGCGTGTTCACGTCGAAGTAATGCAGCATGAAGATATCGACGTAGTCCATGCCCAGACGCGACAGCGAACCGTCGATACCGTCCATGATGTGCTTGCGCGAATGGCCGCCCGCGTTCTGGTACGTGCCCATGTCATAGCCGACCTTGGTCGTCACGACGATCTCTTCGCGGCGCGCGAGGCGCTTCAGGATGCGGCCGACCACTTCTTCGCCGACGCCCGTCGAGTAGAAGTCGGCGAGGTCGATGAAGTTGACGCCCGCTTCGAGCGCGTGACGCACGATCGGCTCGCTTTGCGCTTCATCGAAAATCCACGGCTTCCATTGCGGCGTGCCCATGTTCATCGTGCCGAGGCACAGACGCGAAACCTTCAGGCCCGACTGGCCGAGGCGAATGTATTCCATTGCGATGTCTCCTGTCGACCCACGTTAGCGCTTTAGCGCTTACGTGGGTCCCATGCCAGGTCGATCAGAGTTAGCGCTTCAGCGCTTACTCTGATCCCGTGGCGAGTCGACCAGCGTTGGCGCTTCAGCGCCTTACTCTGGTCCCATGCCCGCTAGGGCGCAGTTAATACGAAGGCTTAGCGCTGCTTCGGCGTATAGAACGGGTTCGATACTTCGCGCGCGGCGGCGAACACTTCTTCCTTGTGCGGCAGGCCCTTCATCGCCGCGAGAATCGCGTTCTTGCATGCGCGGTAGTTGTTTTCGAACACGGCGTCGAGATCGTCGGTCTTCGGGTTGACCCAGTTCGCCGACACGACGACCCAGTCGTTCTCCGCTTCGGGCGGCAGCGTGCCGTTCTCCAGCGAATCGGCAACCGCCTTTGCGATGCCCGCCTGCGATGCGCCCCACGTCGCGTTGCCGTGGAAGTCGCCTTCGATCTGCGCCTTGTTCACATACAGCGTCAGCGGCTTGGTCGGCACGCCCGGACGCGCGATCACGACGAACGGCGCGTGACCGGCGGACGGCGTCGACAGCGCGGTGGCGAATGCCTGGCCAGCGGGGCCGTTGCGCGGACCGACCAGTACGTTGATGTGCGCGAGGTTCACGCCCGGGCCTTCGAATCCTTCGCCGATATACAGTTGCTTTTCAGTGGTGCTCATCTGTCCAGTTCCATCAGGTTGAGTGGGATGCGCTGATTGTGCTGGCCGAAAAGCAGGACGATGAAGCGATGTTTTTTGATCCGGGGTATGAGGCGGACTCAACTCCGGGTTTCCACTGAGTCGTGGCCGATGACGCAAAAACGCTGAGGTGAGGGTTTTCGGGAGGCGGGAAAATCAGCCGCGAATCACGCCTTAAGCAAGGGCGCGGCGTTCTTAAGAAACGCATCAGCAAGGCACGCTAAAAGCGCGTCGGCGTTCCGCGCGGAATGCCGAAAACCCTTTCTACATAAGGCTTTCACGGCGAACGCCGCAATCATAAGAACGCACTTGCCGCAACGCCGTCAAGCGAGTCTCAGGCAAGCGATAGGGAATCCGGCGCGCCGCTTCGAACGGGCAGCGCCAGCTAAAGGTGAGAGTTTTCGGGACTCCCGCGACGGTGCGCTTAGCGGCTGCGCTTTCGCTCACTGTACGGTTCACCGGTCAAAGGCCGGCACCGCTGCGGGACGAGAAAAACAGGAAGGAAGAGCAAGCGCACTTATCGGCTGAGGGCGACGCGCGCTTGCGCCAGCTTCATTCGTCGATGAGAAACTTGTCGCGGTTCTTACCCGCGAGCCAACCCGGCGCACGGCCACGGCCGCTCCAGGTTTCTCCCGTCTTGGGGTTGTGGTATTTCGGAGGCAGCGCGGCTTTGCGCCCCGCCGCGCGCACCTTGCTCGAGAAGCCAAGCTCCTCAGCGGTGATGCCGTATTCGGCGATCTTCTGTTTGATGTCAGCGATCGCCTGAGTCACTTCCTGTTCACGTGCTTGTTCCATCTCCTTCTGAAGCTTTTCGAGTTGGGCGGTCAGCTGTCTGTATGTGGCCATCTGGCGAAGTCTCCTTGCAAAGCTGTACGGCAACTCAGACCGTACCAGACCTAAAAAGTGCCGGATAGCAGTGTAGTGCTGTCAGAGATCCACGAGCACTGCGCACCGTCAACAAACGTGCGATCAGATTCACGACGGGATCGCTGAATCAGCGGGTGCCGAAGGCGCCTGGCCATCCGAACGATTCGATCGACAGGCCGGGACCGAAGGCTTGCCTCGACCATTGAACGTGTCCGATGGAAGGTATACGAAGCGGGTCGCGCGCGCATCGAAGCGACTGATCCCGCCGTTGCGCCATGCAAGCGTCGCGACGCGAGCCACTTCGCTGCGGTCGACATCGCCTTGCATCGCATCCGTCAAACGCGCGAGACGCGCGGCCGAGAATCCTGCTCTGTCCATGAACGAGTCCTGTGGGCAAGGCCGGGCGCGCGCGAGTTGGCGGCGCTCAGCGCTTGTAACGAACTTCGAGTGCGTGCAACGCGTCGATGAGCCGCTGGACGCGCTTGATCTGAGACGGCACCAGCGTGGCAACCAACACCGATTCGATGCGGCTGCGCCAGTATGACAGCGGAATGCCGTCGGCAGCGGAGATGCGCGAGATGACGTGTTCCAGGTGCTCAATATCCTTTTCTATCTGCTCGTGATTCATTGCCTTCCCCGTCGTCCCTCGCAAGGCGCCATCGGTTAGCACGAAATGTGCCGCGGGAAATCGACTGCCGCTCTCTCAATGTCGTTGTATTGCCTGCACACGCTTCCCGGAATCGGATGGACAGCGCATGTCCCTGCCACGCGACCTCATCCGCTATCAGAAATCTATACGCGGATATCGATGTGTTCCGTTGGGCGGCGCACGGAATCGCCTCGCGCGATGCGCCAGCGCAACGCTCGCGGGCCGCGCAAAGCCAGGATGACCAGTGGTTGTTCAGAGCGGTCCAGAAATCCGCCGATGCATGCTTCGATCTGTGCGAATGCTGCAACGAAGATGCAGCGGTTCAGGTCGATGCAAGTGCATCGACCGCGACATGCAGCGGGCGATATATCGGCGTGACGTGCTTCAGGAAGTTAGCGGGCCGCAAGCGCGGCCCGGCATGGTATGGCGGCAGTGCTGCTTACTTTCCGCGGCAGGCGTACAGCAGGCTGCGCCCGCCGTTTTCGGTCGTCGCGCGTATCGTGTCGAACGCGCCGCCACACATCGCTTGCGCCTGCTGCTCGCAGTTGTCGGAGCCGGCGGGGCATTGAACGAGCGTGGTGGGCCGGCCATCCGGCGCGAAGAGCGGCGGCGCGCTGCTGCACGCGGCGAGCGCGCCCGTCATCGCGACGACGACAGGAAGCGCCGCGCTGCGAACCCAATGCATGACGCGCGCCGTGGATGTTTGACTGCGTTTCATGGAAAACCCCGTTGGCCACTTGTTTTTCGACGAACGCGATTGTGCCATGGCCGCCTTGCGTTGCGTTTATCGTGTTATTGAGTCTGTGGCTTCGGTTGCGTTATCGGTTGCGCTGTCGGCTCTGCTATCGGCTGTCTGTCGGGTTCCGCAAGCGTCTTGTAGGGCATCGGTCCATGTGTGCTCGCGGCGATGCGCATGAACACCTGCTCGACGTCGGGAATCGCTTCGAGCTGCTGCTGCAACGCGTGCCTGTCGAACGATGCGGGCGCGCAACCTTCCGCATAGACGAAGCGGCGCTGCACCGTGATCCACACGCTCGTGCCGTCGAATGCATGCGGGTTCGTGAAGCGCGCCTGAATCGCGCTGGCGATATCCGCGTCGTACAGATAGGAGTTCGGCTTCGTGCATTTGTGCGCAAGCCAGCAGGTCGTGCCTCGCTCCACGCGATAGTGCGCATCGTCTTCCATCTGCGCGTGCGTCATCATCGGGCCGAGCGGCACGGGGCAATCGGTGATCGCATGCGAAAGCGTGAAGAACGGATCGTTGTACCAGTTGCGCCGTTCACCTGGCGCCGCCGATGACGCCTCTTGCGCATGCAGCACATTGCAAGCGGCACTCGCGATAACCAGCACGATCCAAACGATCCAGCGTGTCATGGCCAGGTCTCTCCTCTGGGTTTGCCTAGCTGCCAGCAGCATGATCGTACTGCGCAGCGGCACGCCCGGCGACCTTCACACTTCGATGCCGTACGCAGCGATCTTCTTATACAGCGTCGCGCGCCCCATGCCGATACGCGCGGCCGCTTCCGTGACGCGTCCTTCGCACGCGCGCAACGCTTCGTCGATAAACCGCTTTTCGAACGCGGCCATCGCGTCCGCCCATTGTTGCGGCTGCGCTGCGTCCGATGCCCTGGCAGCCGTTGTCTGCACGGGTACGGGCGCATCGAACGTGGCCTGTCCGCGCACCGGCCCAATGAACGGCGCAAGCGCGCGCGCATCGATGCGCTCGCTGTCCGACAACATCACCGCGCGCTCCAGCGTGTTGTGCAGCTCGCGCACATTGCCTGGCCAGCCGTACGAGCACAACAGCCGCAACGCGTCGTCCTGCAGTTCGAAGTGACCGCCAGGCACCTGCGTCGACAGATCTTCGAGGATCGTATAGGCGAGCGCCTCGATATCCGTTTGGCGCTCGCGCAGCGGCGGCGCATGAATGGTGAGCACGTTGAGGCGATAGAACAGGTCCGGGCGGAAGCGCCCCGCGGCAACGAGCGCGGGCAGATCGGCCGAAGTCGCCGCGATGATCCGCACGTCGGCGCGCACGATCCGGTTCGACCCGAGCGGCTCGAACTCACGATCCTGTAACACGCGCAACAGCTTGCCTTGCAGCGGCAAAGGCATATCGCCGATTTCATCGAGGAACAGCGTGCCGCCATCGGCGAGTTCGAACTTGCCGACGCGTCCCTTGCGGTCCGCGCCCGTGTACGCACCCGGCGCCGCGCCGAAGAACTCGACTTCGAGCAGCGCATCGGGAATCGCCGCGACGTTGACGGTGACGAGCGGCTTGGTCGAGCGCGCGGATGCGCCGTGGATCGCATGCGCGAGCAGTTCCTTGCCGGTGCCCGTTTCGCCGAGCAGCAGCACGGGCGAATCGACTTGCGACGCGCGCCGCGCCTGGCGCTTCACTTCGAGACTGGCCGCACTCGTGCCGACGAAGCTCGCGAACGTGTACTTCGCGCGGCGCGCCTGCGCGAGCGACTGGCGCGTCGCGATCAGTTCCTGTTGTACGCGCGAGTAGTGGGAGAAGAGCGGCGTGAGCGCCTTCATCTCGTCGAAGAGAGCGAAGCCGACGGCGCCGACCGTCTTGCCCGCGTCGTCCTTCAACGGCAGACGCGTGACGACGAGCGGCTCGCGGTCGGTTTCGAGAATGTCGAGCAGGATCGGCTTGCCTGTCATCACGACTTCGCGCATCAGGCTATTCGGGATCACGGCTTCGCAATCGCGGCCGATCGCCTGTTGCGGATCGGCAAAACCAAAGCGTGCCGCGTAGCGTTTATTGATCCACACGACGCGCGCATCGGCATCGACGATAAAGGTGCCTTCGCTGAAGTTCTCAAACGTGCGGAAGAGCGAGTCCATCGCGCGGCGCAGGACTTCGCTGTAGGTCGCGGGCAGGCCCGACCAGTCGTTCATCATATTGTCGCTGTCTCCTGTCGATCATGGTTGGCGCTTTAGCGCTTACCGTGATCCCATGCAAAGCTGATAATTTTTGTGTTGTCTCAATTTGTGGACTGATTATCTCACGTACGAGACCTGCAACAACCCCGCTGATTAAGGTATGCTTCGCCGAATCGAACTCGACAGACTGCAATTTGTCTCCATTTGGAGACAAATTTGTACTATCGTTCGAATCGTCGCGCGGCTCTTTTCGCCGCCCGGGTCGCAGAAGCCCGGCTGACGGGCATGGCACGGAACCTGCAATATCAGGCGCCTGCCGCCGCGCCCTGTCGCGCGCGTCCACGTAGAACAACCAAGCATTGGAGACTCAATTGGCTTTTGTCATCGTCCTCGCCGCCCTGGCGTTCCTGATGTTCGCCGCCTATCGCGGCTACAGCGTCATTCTCGTCGCGCCGATCGCCGCGCTCGGCGCGGTGCTGTTAGTCGATCCCGCCGCCGTCGCGCCCGTGTTCTCGGGCATCTTCATGGAGAAGATGGTCGTCTTCGTGAAGCTGTACTTCCCTGTGTTCCTGCTCGGCGCCGTGTTCGGCAAGGTAATCGAACTGTCGGGTTTCGCCGCGTCGATCGTGCACTCGGCGATCCGTTATATCGGCCGCTCGCGGGCGAATGCGGTGATCGTCGCCGTGTGCGCGTTGCTGACCTACGGCGGCGTCTCGCTGTTCGTCGTCGTGTTTGCGGTGTATCCGTTCGCCGCGGAACTGTATCGACAGAGCAATATTCCGAAGCGTCTGATGCCGGGCGCGATCGCGCTGGGCGCGTTCTCGTTCACGATGGATTCGCTGCCGGGCACGCCGCAGATCCAGAACATCATCCCGACCACATTCTTCAAGACGACGGCATGGGCCGCGCCCGGCCTCGGTATCGCCGGTTCGCTTTTCATCCTCGTCGTGGGCCTGTCGTTCCTCGAATGGCGCCGCCGCTCGGCGATGGCGAAGGGCGAAGGCTACGGCACGTCGCTGCTGAACGAGCCGGAGAAGATGGAAACCGACAAGCTGCCGCATCCGCTGCTGGCGATTGCCCCGCTGGTTCTGGTCGGCGTCGCGAACTTCGTGCTCACGCGCATGATTCCCGAATGGTACGGCGCGACCTACACCGTTTCGCCCGACGTGCTGCCCGGTAACCACGGCCCGGCCGTGACGGCGACGATCAAGTCGCTGGTCGCGATCTGGTCGGTGGAAGGCGCGTTGCTGCTCGGCATTCTGCTCGTCGTCATCACGGCGTTTGGCAGCGTGAAGGAGCGTTTCGCTTCGGGCACGAAGGCGGCGGTCGGCGGCGCGTTGCTCGCGTCGCTCAACACCGCGTCGGAGTATGGCTTTGGCGGTGTGATCGCGGCACTGCCCGGCTTCATCGTGGTCAGCGATGCGCTCAAGAGCATTCCGAATCCGCTCGTGAATGCGGCCGTGTCGGTGAGCTCGCTGGCGGGTATCACGGGTTCCGCATCGGGCGGCATGAGCATCGCGCTCGCGGCGATGTCGGATCTGTTCATCAAGGGCGCCGACGCTGCGCATATTCCGATGGACGTGCTGCATCGCGTGGTCGCGATGGCGAGCGGCGGCATGGATACGCTGCCGCACAACGGCGCGGTGATTACGCTGCTGGCCGTGACGGGCCTCACGCACCGCGAGTCGTATCGCGACATCTTTGCCGTGACGATCATCAAGACGCTGGCTGTGTTCTTCGTGATCGGGCTCTACTACGCGACGGGGCTGGTTTAAGCAGGCTGCTGTACCAGACGCAAAAGGGGGCGCACTGCGCCCCCTTTTTTATTGCACTCCACTCACGCACAACCGATCAATGAAACCCGCGTGAGCAGCGTCACGCACGTTCAGCTCGACACGTACGCGACATAAGGCCCAGCACCCGCCGACGACGCCGGCTGACCCGAAATGCCGTAGTACATATGCCGACCGTAGAAGAACGGCATGCCGATGTCGAGCGCATTGAACATCGAAACGCCCAGGTTATTGAACGCGTAGTTGCCGGAATTGATCAGCGTGACGCCGTTGCTGACGTTGAACTTGACGGTTGCCGTGGCGGAATTGGCCGCCGTGAAGACAGCCGACATTCCCGTCGGCGCGGCCGGCGTGTAGAAGCCGTTCGATGCCTTGGTCAGCGCCGTGCTCTGGAAGTACAGACCGCTCGATCCTGAATCGAAGAATGCCGTCTTGCTGTACGTGCGTCCTTCGAACACAGCATCCATATCTCCCGCGATAGTAGTCGGCAAGATGGTCGCGTTGGTGCCGCTCAGCGCATTGTTCGATTGCGTGTCGATGCCGAAGACGAGCGTTCCCGTTGCCGTTGCAGCACCCGTATCGGGCACTTGCGCCATCTCGACGATCACGCCGTTGTTATCGGTCGTGAACTTCGTCACGGGGTTGGTCACCTGATTGGGGATCGTCACCTGCGCCGGCGTGCAGCTCGAACCCGTACACACGTAGTAAGCACCCGCGACGAGGCTGTTCTGACAGTTGGCGCCGCAATCGTTCGGCGACGTGCCGATACCGAGAATGCCATTCGCGCCGAGCGCCGTGGGCGTCGTCATGTTGGTGCCGACAAGGCAACCGTTGACGCCCGTCGGAATGGTCGCGGCCAGTGACGGATCCGCGATCACCTGGATCGGCACGTTCGGCGCGACTTCGCTCGACAGGCTCACATCTGCCGTACGCACCGTGCCCCATGTATTGCCCGAACCGAACGACTCGCATTCCGCAACGGTCTGAGCGCCTTGCACCTGCTGCGTCAAATTGCTCAACGTCGATGTCGGAATGACGGAAGCGAACAAACGTAGGCCGAACGACTCCGTATCGACGAGCACGTTGTCGATCGTCGAGCAAGTCACCCCGATGCCGCCGCTACCCGGCGCGCAAACCTTCACGCTCACCATCGGGAAGTTCCGCACGCTGCTGAACGACGAAACGACGATAGGCACCGTATTCGCCGAGCCCGACGACACGGGCGTCGCCGTCGGATCGGCGAACGCGGTGCTCACTGCCGCGGGCGTCGACGTGCCGGACGCGCTGCTGGTCGAGGTGTTCGACGAACCCCCGCCTCCGCCGCATCCAGCCAGCGCCACACACATGCCGCTGACGGCAAGAATCCATTTCAATGCACGCATTTTCAGTCCCCTCGCCTTATTGGATATCGTCGCTGCTCACGCCAGCGGGAAGACCCGTCGGCAACCACGCACGTCCGACGTACGCGCCCATATGGCCGCCCGTCTGGACTACGACATCCGAACGCTGCACCGTCGCGGGACCGAATGCGCTGCCCTGCTGCGCATGCTGCTGATTGACGGTGTCGAGGTAGCCCGCAAAGTAGCTGCCCAGCAGCGAGCTGAGATCCGGCATGTGAGGGCCGTGCCAGGACACGGCGAAGACCACGCCCGATTGACCGACGTACTCGCGCACCAGCGTGCCGTCGGTGAGCGTCGCTTCGCTGACGGTGTAGGGCACGGCCGTTGCGCTCAGGCGCATGACAGCCTGAGTGGAGCTTGTGGTCGTTGTTGCGGTGTAGGTGGGAGACGAGCCAAGTGCCGCGTGAGCGGAAAGGCAGTTGGCAAATGCGGCTGCTGCCAACAGGCATTGCAAACGTAACTTCATTCAAGTCCTCGGTTTATTTTTTCTTCGATTGAAGCCAATCCCCGTTCGCTCACGACATGCGAGCGATTTGATATTTTGCTTCCATCGCATCTTTAAAGGCACTACTACCACTTAGATCTTCATTCATGCTTTTTGCATTTATCCCGCATTGGCTAAATGCATGATGGAGATCAAACTCTGTTAACGGTATGAGGGTTTTAAACTGAAGGGAGACGCGAGAGAAAAACCGGGTTCGCTTGCAATATCTGCATTGCAAAATGAGCGGTAATTTCAAACAGACAGCAGAATGAAATGAATAGAAAGATTAAATTAATCTTTCGGACACTGGACTGTCGCCATGCAATGCGGCTTTAAAGATGCTTTATCCGTACGAGGAAATGGTTTGAGAAGCGCGCGCAAACAACAACGGCGCGCTGCCCGAAAGCAAGCGCGCCGTTTTATTCGTTCTTGTTAGAGAGCCTGAACCGACGGACCATCATGTGTCGTCGATTCGACGACGATGTCTCCCCGATCATGTTCGACCTTCGCATTGCGATTCAGCTCGGCGCCAACCTCGCGCGTGCCTGAAGCCGATACAGATTCCGTCATGGTGTCCAGGGAAGGCGTGAGATAAATAACGACAGATCGCACAAAAACTCCGTTTGGCACCAAGCGGCCATTTTAACGCATGCGGCCGGGGCCGCCCGCGTTTGTGCGATCGGCAGACGAACGAAATCAGGACGACGCCGGACGACGCCGTCCTCATGCATCGACGGAAAGCGCCGTCTCTAGTGGCGCATCGACTCCGGCAGCGACAGCAGCAACGCAGTCACATCCATGTCCTCGTCGAGTTCAGGCCAGATCAGTTGCTGCTTGTCGATCGAAATGGCGAAGTGTTCGCGCTCCGCTTCGGTTGCCGCAGCGAGCGTGGGAAACCAGTTGAGTGGAAACTCGACGGCGCGGCCGTCGGATAGGTCGAGAAACAGGTGTGCACTATCGAAATGCACATCGACGGCATCGGCACGCATGATTGCCTCCCGCAGGGGTCCACTCAAACGATAGTCGTGCCAGCCCCGCGCTTCAAGCGCATTGCACGGGGCACGAACAGAAAAAATCGCGGCGGAGAAACCGCTTACAGTTCGGGCCGCGCGAGATCATGTTCGACGATATGCTCGCCGTACACCTGCGCCGCAGCGAGCGCTTCTTCTTTCGTTGGATAAGGACCGAGATCGGGCGCGCCGTCGAACGGAAAGAGCAGGCGCCCGTCCGTCTTGCGCACCACGCGCAGCACGCCGAAAAAGCGCCGGTAACCGGCGAGCTTCGAGCCTGCGCTGACTTCGAAATCGCCCTCGGTCTTGCCGGGCACACTGGGAATGAAACTGCTCATGATGACTTCTTGAATGCGTGAACTATCGTGCGAAAGGCGCTATTTTCGCACGCTCACTGTGAGCGGTTCATGTCAGGGCCACATGTTCGTTCAAGCGGGCATTCAACGGTGCGTTGACGCGTCGCCGGGCCGTTCGTTGATGTACGTCGCGACGTCGCGCTGCTCCAGTGCGTCCCCCAGCTTCATGCGCAGGAAACTGCTCGTCGTGTAGCGCGTAACGCTCGAATAGAACTGGTTGACGAGCTTCGTAATGGTTGTCGAATAGATGTCGATCAGCTCGGGATTGATAGAAAAATTGTCGTAATTGACGATTGCCTGCGGCTTGAACCGCACACCCGACAGAAGCGATGCGACCTGCTGCCAGATCGCGTCGATCTGATCCTGCGTCGTCACCTGCAAGCCCTCGAAGTTGACGAAGAACATGTTCTTCTCCGCGTCGTAATTGAAGCGCTCTTCGAGCGGCAGGCAAAGCAGCAGCGTGCGCAGTCCCATCGGCGCGTCGCGAAAGATGCGCTCGTCCATCAGGCGCGGCGGGCGCTCGATGATCGGCTTGAAGCCCATCTGCGCGACGATATCGTTCTCCACGTCGACGCCGGGCGCCACTTCCGTCAGTTCGAGTCCACGCGGCGTCAGCGTGAACACGCAGCGCTCGGTGATGTACAGCACGTGCTGCCCGCGCTTCGCGGCATATTCGCCGCTGAACGTGCGATGCTCGACTTCATCGACGAACTTCTGGCTCTTGCCTTCGCGTCTGATCTTCAGGCGCCCGTCTTCGATCGCGACGTCCAGATTGCCCGCGTTGAACGTGCCGACGAACACCACGCGCTTCGCGCTCTGGCTGATGTTGATAAAGCCGCCCGCGCCCGCGAGTTTCGGCCCGAATTTGCTGACGTTGAGATTGCCCTGCCGGTCCGCCTGCGCGAGCCCGAGAAACGCGAGGTCGAGACCGCCGCCATCGTAGAAATCGAACTGATACGGCTGATCGATGATGGCCTGCGTATTCGTCGCCGCGCCGAAGTTCAGCCCGCCCGCCGGAATGCCGCCGATCACGCCCGGCTCCGTCGTCATCGTGAACAGATCGATCACGCCTTCTTCGTTCGCGACGCTCGCAATGCCTTCCGGCATGCCGATGCCCAGATTCACGACGCTATTGGCCATCAGTTCCATCGCCGCGCGGCGCGCGATCACCTTGCGCTCGGTCAGCTCCATCGCCGCCACGGAACTCGCGGGCACGCGCAGTTCGCCGGCGAAGGCAGCCGAATACGGTTCGGCAAACGTCTGCCAATGATGCTCGGGCCGTGCAACCACCACGCAATCGACCATGATGCCGGGTATCTTCACCTCGCGCGGATTGAGCGTGTTCGTATCGGCGAGCCGCTCGACCTGCACGATCACGACACCGCCGGAATTGCGCGCGGCCATCGCGATGGCCAGCGCTTCGAGCGTGAGCGCCTCGCGTTCCATCGTGACGTTGCCGTTCGCGTCGGCCGTGGTGCCGCGGATGATCGCGACGTCGATCGGAAAGGTCTTGTAGAGCAGATACTCGCTGCCGTCGATGTCCATCAGCCTGACGAGACCTTCCACCGTGCGGCTGTTCAGCTTGCCGCCGCCGTGGCGCGGATCGACGAAGGTGCCGAGGCCGATTGTGGACAGATGCCCCGGCTTGCCCGCGGCGATATCGCGGAACAGGTGCGAAATCACGCCTTGCGGCAGGTTGTACGCCTCGATGCGGCCGTCGATAGCGAGTTGCTGCAGCTTCGGCACCAACCCCCAATGTCCGCCGATCACGCGCCGCACCAGCCCTTCATGCGCGAGATGATTCAGCCCTTTCGACTTGCCGTCACCCTGGCCGGCGGCGTACACGAGCGTCAGGTCGAGATGCGCGCTCGACGCATCGGGCGTGCCCAACGCGCCCGGTCCGCCTGACGTCGCCGCGTTCGCATCGAAGAAACGCTCTTCGAGCGCGATCGCGACTTCCTCGGCGAAACCGACGCCGACGAAACCGCCCGTCGCGAGCGTGTCGCCCGCACGGATCAGTTCGACCGCGGCGCGCGCGCTGACGACCTTGTTGCGCCCGACCTTGCGCTCGGTCACGGGAAACGGGTACTGGAATACGGCGCGCATGGGGTCTCCTTTTTTGTTGACCAGATTCAGCGCTTCAGCGTCCCATGCAAGATGGTTGCTACCGGTTCGTACAACGCCGTAGCGGGTTGCGCCACTCAAGGTGCAACCGGCAGGCGCGCGCGGTTGTTTTTTGCGGTGCCTGACCATGCAATTTAGCAAGCCGCAGAGCGATCGTCAGCATTTATTGGCAGCGGCGTTCAGGCATCCGGATTCGCCGAACCGGCGTTCATTTAAAAGCGACTCACATATTTCTTTTCGCCGCTTTTTTCGATGTTGCGAGAAAGCTTAGGTAAGCAGAGCTTTTCCATTGAGCGTCATTTCTTTGCTAAAACGATGCATCGCGCATTTCGAAAAGGTATTCGGCATGCGCGCCGTTGCGTGACCAACGATGAGGTAGTTCGACCCCTCAAAAACAGGCACAATCGTATGGGCTAAACAAATGCACCGGCGCGCCGTAAACGTAGACAGCAGCGCCGTCCGCAAGCGCAGCAACAATTACCGCCGAAGCGGCTGGCCACCATGAAAGGCAACACACTTCCCCACCCGATCGACGCACGATGCGCGGCGCGCGTGAGTTCGCTCACGTCCGCGGCACGCACTGCGTTTATTACGGCGCCGCTTTTGCGCCCACTCCGCGCATTGCGCGCGCATTAAGGCGAGTCCGGATATGCCGACGAGCCTCACGTTGAAATGGCGCCGTGCGCTGCGTCGGCACGGCGAAGACACGTCGCGCCAGGACCAGCACTTCCTCGCGCTGCTGCTCGACGCATGGTCGAACCGCCGGCCGGTTGGCCCGTTTGGCTTCACTATCAGCGTCGCCACGGGGATCGGCGCGGGTGCGGCGAGCATCGCATTGCAAATGGCCCTGCGCGGGCCGGCGAGCGCGCCGTTCAGCGTGCAGGTCGCCGTCGGCGCGACGGTGGGCGCCATCGCGATGATCGCGACGCGCCAGCGCTTCGCCGCGCAAAAAGCGCGACAGGCGGCGACCACGGCACTCGCCAGTTCGTTTCTCGATGCGAGCCGTGATTGCGTCAAGCTGCTCGACCTGCAAGGGCACATGCTGCGCATCAACGACTACGGCGCGACGCTGATGGAAGCGGCGTCGCCCGTGCAACTGGCGGGCGCGGACTGGCTCGGCTTCTGGAAAGGCGACGACAATGACGCCGCGACGGCCGCTTTCAGGAGCGCGCTGAACGGCACGCCCGCCTCGTTCCGCGGCAGTTGCACGACGACCACAGGTCAGCCGAAGTGGTGGGATTCGCAACTCATTCCCGTGAAAGACCATGCCGGTAAGGTCGTCGCCGTGGTCTGCGCATCGCTCGACATCACGAGCCAGACGCAACTGCTCCAGCAACTGCGCGCGAAAAGCGAGCTGATGTCGGAGATGGAAGCGCACGTCAAACTCGTGTTCTTCTCGTACAGCGCGAACTTCGAATATTTCCATTACATCACCGCGGGTTCATCGAACGTGTTCGGTATCGAGCCGGACGAGTTCATGCGCAATCCGAACGGCTGGCGCGAACTCGTCGTGCCGGAAGACCGTGCCGCGCTGCAGGCGGAGATGGTGCGCATCGTGGCCGAATCGACGGAAGGCCGCGCACAGTACCGGATCAGAAAAGCCGACGGCTCGGTGCGCTGGCTGCGCAGCACCGGCTACCCGGTGCTCGACGACAAAGGCAATGTGCTGCGCATCGTCGGCATCACGGAAGACGTCACAGTCGAGCAGGAGCGCATCGCGGAACTGGACCGCCTCGCCTACACCGATTCGCTCACGGGCCTCGCGAACCGCGCCGCGCTGCTGCGTGAAATCGAAAGCCGCTGTGCGGCGGGCAGGCCGTTCGGCCTGATGTTCGTCGATCTCGATCGCTTCAAGGTGCTCAACGACACGCTCGGCCATCTCGCCGCCGACCATCTGCTGCGCAACGTCGGCGGCATCATTCGCCGCTCGCTGCCGGGCGACGCGTATGTCGCGCGTCTGGGCGGCGACGAGTTCGCGGTGCTGATCGGCAGTGTGGTCGACAAGGCGGGGCTCGAAACACAGGCGAAGGCGCTGCTCGGCGGGCTGTCGGAAAACCGGCTGCAGGACAGCGCGGGCGCGTTCATCACGGCGTCGATCGGCATCTCGATCTACCCTGAGCATGGCAGCGGCCACGACGCGCTGCTGTCGAGCGCCGATGTCGCGATGTACGCGGCGAAGAAAACCGGCCGCAACGGCTATCAGTTCGCGGGCAAGGAGGCGGCGCGGACCATCGGCGACTTCGAACTCGAGCGCGACGTGCCCGAGGCGCTGAAGACCAATCAGTTCTTCCTGCACTTCCAGACCATTCACGAGCCGCATTCGCTCGCGGTGCATAGCGCGGAAGCGCTGATCCGTTGGCAGCACCCCAGGCGGGGCAAGATTTCACCGGGCGATTTCATTCCGCTGCTCGAAGAAACCGGCTTTGTCGAGGACGTCGGCGTCTGGGTACTCGACAACGCGCTGCGCCAGCTCGCCACGTGGCGTCAGGCGGGCTCGATGAATCTGGGTGTGTCGGTGAACGTTTCGGCGCGGCAACTGGGCAGCGAGCAGATCGTGCGCGAGGTGGACCGCGCGCTCAAGCAGTTCGGCATTCCGCCTGGCAAGCTCGAAATCGAGCTGACGGAAACCGCGCTGATGAAGAACCCGAAGCAGGCGCAAAAGTCGATCGTCGAACTGAAGCGGCTCGGCGTGTGCATCGCCATCGACGATTTCGGCACCGGCTACTCGAGCCTCATGTATCTCGCCGATTTCGAGCCGCACACGCTGAAGATCGACCGGCATTTCACGTCGAAGATCGAGCACGATCCGACGACGCAAACCATCGTCGAAGGCGTCATCGGCCTTGCCCACAAGCTGGGTATCAAGGTGATCGCGGAAGGCGTCGAGGAAGCGGCGCAGCTCGATATTCTGCGCCAGGTGAACTGCGACTATGTGCAGGGCTATCTGCTCAGCCGGCCGCAGGCGCCCGAAGGACTGATCACACCGCCGTGAAACCGCGCGCTTGTCAGAACCTGTGCCGCAGGCCCGCGCCGATCAGCACCTGATTGTGGCTCGATGAAGGATCGGTCGTATTGATGACGGCCGGCGCGCCCGACGACGAGCGCTGATAGATCGCCTCCAGATACGTGTCCGTGCGCTTCGAAAACTGATAGTCCGCCTGCACGCCGCCGTTGTGCCAGTGCGAGGTCGATCCCTTCGTGTACGTGTACGAGCCTGCGAGCGCAACCGTCGGCGTCAACTGATAGACGCCGTTGACTTCGTAGTTGGAAAAGCCGACGGACGGCGCCACGCCGCCCGTGTCGATCACGGTCACGCCAGTGAAGGTGGAGCGCGACCACGCCGCCGCCATCGTGAAGTCGCCGATCGCGTAGCTGATGCCGACGCCGTAGGTGTTCTGCGTCTGCACGGCGGCGTCGAATACACCGGTGGCGCTAGGCAGCACGACGGGCTCATACGCGCCCGTCGACGAATTGCCGCGCCCGTTCGCATGCAGATACGCGGCGCCCGCATTCAGCGCGCCCGCCTGGTAGTTCATGCCGAAGCTGTACGCACGGTTGTTCGCAAACTGCCCGGCCGTGTTAGAGAACGCGTACATGCCGCCGAGCGACAAGCCGCCGAACGACGGACTCGCATACTTGACCGAGTTCGCCGCGAGATAGGTGTTGTTCGCGTTGTCGTTGTCGAACGGATGGGCGAACGCGGTGCCGCCCGTGCCGCCAGTCAGCGTGAACGGCGCGAAATAGTCGTGAACGAGGTCGTACTGATGGCCCAGCGTCAGCGTACCCGCCTGCTCGTTGCCGAGCCCGACGTAATACGGGTGGTCATTGAACATCTCGCCCGAGGTCACGGAAAAACCGCGTTCGAGCCGGAAGATCGCGCGATAACCGCCGCCCAGATCTTCGATACCCTGCAAGCCCCAATAGCTGCCGTCGACGAGACCCGACGTCGCCTTCCATTGAGAATGCCCGCCAGCGTTGCTGATGTATGCGAGGCCCGTGTCGAGCTCGCCGTACATCGTGACACTGCTTTGCGCGTGCGCGCCCGTGGCGAGCGAGAGGAGCGCGGCGCTCACGGCCGCTGCGACTTTCTTGTTGATCTTGTTCGCGGACATGCTTGGCTTCCCTGAGTTGAGTCGGTTTGGCCTTGGAAGGCGACCTTTTATAGGAACAACAGCCACACGCACAAGGGGAGCGGGTCGAACTTCGCGGAACCACTCCGTAAGCTAGATTACGAAATGCAAGTAAGTCCCATTATCAGATTCGCGCGAAACGGAAGTAAAGCGAAAACAGCGTGCCGCGCCGCAGTCGGCGCCGGGTATCGCGCCAGGGCACGCCAGGACGGGCCCGTCACGAAAGCGTACGCCCAATATCCGGCGCCCGGCGTTGTTTTCATGCGACGCCAGGCGCTCGTAATCGACACGACAGCGTCGGTTTTGAAAGCGGCGGCGCCGAACTCGGTGTTATCGGCGCGAGCGCGATTTACCTGAGTCAAATACCAGGAAAACCCTAAAGCATCAGGGGTCAATGCCGTTAAGCCTTACAGAACCATTCGGATGCGGAGGCATCCGGCAGTCCAAGGAACGTCATGCGCAACAATCAGCCTGTCACCCAGAACGAGTACGACTACCCGCCTTCGCAGATGCTCGTTTCCGCAACCGACCTCAAAGGCAAGATCCAGTACTGCAATCCCGCCTTCATCGCCGTGTCCGGCTACAGCCGCGACGAACTGATCGGCCAGCCGCACAACCTGATTCGCCATCCCGACATGCCGGCCGAAGCCTTCGCCGACATGTGGACGACGATCCGCGCCGGCCGCCCCTGGTCGGCGTTCGTCAAGAACCGCCGCAAGAACGGCGACCATTACTGGGTGCGCGCGAGCGTCACGCCCGTCGTCGAGAACGGCACGCCCGTCGGCTACCTGAGCGTGCGCGTGAAGCCGGATCGCAACCAGATACGCGCGGCGGAAGCGCTCTACGCGAAGATGCGCGCGGGTGCGGCGCGCGGCGTGCGGCTGCATCAGGGCGAGGTCGTGCGCACGGGGCTGGTCGGCAAGCTGCACGCGTTGATGCGCCTGCCCGTCGCGATGCGCGCCACGATCGGCTACATGGTCGCGCCCGTCGCGCTGCTTGCAGCCGGCCTCGCGGCGTGGGGCGGCACGCCGCCGCTGCCGTTCTGGATCGCGTTCGGCGTGACGGCCGCGGTGAGCGGCGCTGCCGCGCAGTTGCTGTCGCGCCACCTCGGTCAGCCGGTCGATGCGATGGCGTCGTTCGCCACGCGCATGGCGGCAGGCGACCTGACCGCCGATCTGGCCATCGCGCGTCACGACGATCTCGGCGACGTGCTGCAGGCGCTCAACCAGCTGAAGGCGAACCTCGCCGCAATCGTCTCCGACGTGCGCGCGCAGATCGGCGGGATGCTCGACGCCGCACACGAAATCTCGACAGGCAATCTGGATCTCGCGCGCCGCACGGAAATGCAGGCGGCGTCGCTGGAAGAAACGGCGGCGACGATGGAGCAACTGACGACCACCGTGCAAGCCAACGCCGACGCGACCGTGCGTGCGCTCGATCTCGTCAAGGATGCGCAATCGGCGGCGGCGACGGGCGGCAAGGTCGCGCGGCAGGTCGAGCAGACGATGGCGGGCATCACCGAGGCATCGAAGCGCATCGCCGACATCACGGGCGTGATCGACGGCATTGCGTTCCAGACCAATATCCTCGCGCTCAATGCCGCCGTCGAAGCGGCGCGCGCGGGCGAGGCGGGCCGCTCGTTCGCCGTCGTCGCGAGCGAAGTGCGCATGCTGGCGCAGCGTTGCGCGGCGTCCGCGAAGGAAATCAAGCAGGTGGTCGATACGACGGTGAACGAGGTGGCGCAAGGCACCGAACTCGTCGCGCGAACGACGGCGCAGATGGCCGTGATCGATCAGGCGGTGGCGCGCGTGTCGTCGCTGATTGTCGAGGTGGCGAACGCGAGCAGCGAACAGGCCGACGGCATCGGCCAGGTCAATCAGGCCGTGTCGCATCTGGACAGCGCGACGCAGCAGAACGCCGCGATGGTCGAGCAGGCTGCGGCGACGGCGCAACGTCTCGCGGAACAGGCCGACGTGCTCGACGAAGCCGTGCGCCTGTTCACCGTCGCGGGCGCGCAGGACGCGGGCGGCGCGGCCAGCAAAGCCGCGCGCCCCGCGGCCAGGGCGTTGCGCAACCCGGCCGCGCCGGTTCACGTCGCGCGCGCTGCCGTCGACGAAGACGCTTTGGTCTGATGGATCATCGTTACTACCATCTCGACAGCGCGCATTTGTCCGATAAAGATACGTTCGTCAGCGCCCAGGATTGTGTACGGGCCGGCTGACCCGAGTAACAACGGCGTTTACGCGGCCCGCCCTCTTTTGGACGGGCTATTTTTTTGGTGCGGCTCGTTCACGCTTTCCTTGCACGAAGACGCACCGCGAGACGCGTTCAACCGAACGCGAGCAATTCCAGCTGTTGCGGCGCTTTCGACATCGGCCGCTCCAGCGTCAGCAGCGCTTCCTTCCGATGCAGCCCGCCCGCGTAGCCGGTCAGGTCGCCCGCGCTCGAAATCACGCGATGACACGGCACGATGATCGATACGGGATTGCGCCCGTTGGCCGCGCCGACCGCGCGCGACGCGGAAAGCGGCAAGCCGAGCCGCCGCGCGATGCTGCCGTAGCTCGCCGTCTCGCCGTACGGAATCTGCACGAGCTGGTCCCACACGTCACGCTGGAACGCGCTGCCCAGCATTCTTAAAGGCACAGTGAACGCATGGCGCTCACCCGCGAAGTATTCGTCGAGCTGCTCGCGCGCCTGATGCAGCACGCGTGACGCGTTCGCAGCGGCAAGCGCGCCGTCGGCAGCCGGAAAATACTTCTGTCCGACGAAGTACACGCCCGTCAGTGCGTCGTCTTCGGCGCGCAGCAACATATCGCCCAGCGGGCTTGGCATCGACATGCATTGCTTCATGACATCCTCCTGCATGGTCGAAGGCCGGGTGGCAAAATCAGCGCGGCCTTCTGAATGCGTCCACTGTATCGCACCGGCAAGCGGCGCTGCCTCCCGGATCTTGCTGATCGAAACCCATCACACGCGCGCGTCACCGCAATGACAACGGGCAGACGTACACCGCGAACCTGCGCGAAACCCGTGCCTTGCACCGCCCAAAACCCGCGCGACACCCCTATCCGCTGCTACGCAAAAAAATCGCGGCACCCCGCCAGGAGCCGCGCCGGCCTTATATTTGCGTGCACCGCAGCGTCCCTTCGCTGCATCGCGCACGCCTCGCCCGCATAATCCGGGGAGTGTGAGCGCCACGCGACAGACGGCGCGCGGTACTGCCCTTACAATGCCTGTTCGGCAACGTTGTTCAATCACGCAAGAGGGAATTTTCGATGCGCACCACCGGGTCTTCCGGGGCAATGGCCCTGCTCACCGAGCACGACGACGCAACGGGTCGCGAACTGCGCACACTGCGCCTCGAATCGACAGAAGACGGGAAAGGCATACTTCTGATCGAAGTCGATGAACGCAAGCCGGGCATTCACCGTGAAGTGCGTTATGAAATCACGCCTGCAGAACTGATCGCAGCCATCCGCGCGCATGGCGCCGAGCTACCGGGCGAGCAGCATAACCACCGTCAATAATTCGCTGCAGTCATCAATGGCCATACGAAGAGTGCGCGGCGCAGGTTGAATCAGGCGCCGCGCCTCTTGTTTTTTGCGCAGTCACCATCATCTTTGACGCCTCGACGAACGTCGCATGGCGTTCACCGAGCGTACCAAAGCCTTTCCGCCGAAGACCGAGGCGACAGGCGCTTTTCCCGCATGTCGGCAATATCCGGACGCAAAACGCACCTCTCTTGCACGCGTTGAAAATGCGTCCATAATCTTTTAGTTACTTCCAGTCGTCTTCGAGGCCGAAACGGTCACGAAAGTAAGCCGATGCTACATGATCTCGTCGAGCAGTACGGGCCTGCTATCGTATTCGTCAATGTACTTGCCGCATCCATCGGGCTGCCCGTGCCCGCGATGCCCTCCCTCGTGCTATTCGGCGCGATGGCCGCGATGCATCCCGGTTCGGTCGGCGCGCAAGTGCTGCCTGTGCTGGTGCTCGCGGTGTTCGCCACGCTGATCGGCGACAGCGCGTGGTTCGCGGCGGGCCGCATCTACGGCGGCAACACGCTGAAAACGCTCTGCAAGCTGTCGCTGTCGCGCGACACCTGCGTGAAGAAGACCGAGCGCTTCTTCGGCCGCTGGGGCGTACGCGTGCTGGCCGTCGCGAAGTTCGTGCCGGGCCTGTCGATCGTCTCCATCCCGATGGCGGGCGCGATGGGCACGCCGTACCGCATGTTCCTCGCGTACGACAGCATCGGCGCGACCCTCTGGTCGGGTCTCGGCCTCGGGCTCGGCGTCGTGTTCGCGCAGCAGATCGACATGCTGTTCGCCGGCGCGAGCCGTCTGGGCAAGATGACGGCCGTGGTCGTCGTGGTGCTGCTGGCCACCTACTGCGCGTACCGCTGGTATCGGCGCCGTCAGCTGATCAAGAAGCTCGCCACGGCACGCATGGACGTCGACGAACTGTACGACCTGATGCTCGACAAGCGCACGCCCGTGCTGTTCGACATCCGCTCGGAGGAAAAGCGCGCGCTCGATCCGTTCGTGATTCCCGGCTCGGTATTCGCGGATGAGCGCCAGCTCGGGGAAATCGTCGCGAAGTATCCGCACGACCAGAAGCTCGTGATCTATTGCTCCTGCCCGAACGAAGTGTCGGCGGCGTGGATGGCGAAGCAATTGGCGGACGCCGGCTTCAAGGACGTGATTCCGTTGCGTGGTGGCCTCGATGCGTGGCGCGACGCGGGCCGCCAGCTCGAACCGCTCGCCGAAGAGGCCGAGCCGACGCTCGATATCGGCATCACGCCGAAGACAGTCTGAACCGACATTGGCTGCATGCCGCATCCGGCGCGCGGCAAAGCAAGGAGCAAAATCGATGGGTGTAACGCGAGAGGGTGAAGACGCTCAACGCGCCGCCGTCAACGAGGCGCCATTCTCGACGCTTTCGACGCGGCGTCACCAGATGTTTCCCATACTCACGCCCGAAGAAATCAAGCGGCTGTGCAGGTTCGGCGAACGGCAGGATTTCGAAGCGGGCGAGTTGCTGTGTCGCACGGGTAGCACCGGCCCTGGCATGTTCGTGTTGCTGAAGGGCTCGGTCAAAGTCTTTCAGCGCGACGGGCTCGGGCGCGAGATGCTCGTCAACGAACACCATCAGGGCTCGTTCCTCGCCGAAGTCGGCCAGTTGTCGGGCAAGCCGGCGCTCGTCGACGGCCTGGCGCTGGAACACGTCGAAGCGCTGCTGATCTCGCCGGAGCGGCTGCGCGCGCTGATCGTCGCGGAAGCCGAACTCGGCGAGCGCATCATGCGCGCACTGATTCTGCGCCGCGTCGGGCTGATCGAGCGCGGCGCGGGCGGGCCGATCATCGTCGGTCAGAGCAACGACCGGCGGCTGGTGTCGCTGCAAGGTTTCCTGTCGCGCAATGGTCATCCGCATACCGTGCTCGACGAACGCGATGAAGACGGGCTGCGCGTCATCGAACAGTTCGCGGCCGGTCCTGAGGACATGCCGCTCGTGATCTGCCCGGACGGTTCGGTGCTGCGCCATCCGAGCGACCCGGAACTGGCAACATGCCTCGGCCTGATCCCCGATCTCGACTCGGAGCACGTCTACGACGTGGCGATCGTCGGCGCGGGTCCGGCGGGGCTCGCGACGGCTGTGTACGCGGCCTCGGAAGGTTTGTCGGTGATCGTGCTCGACAGCCGCGCACCGGGCGGCCAGGCGGGCGCCAGTTCGCGCATCGAAAACTATCTCGGCTTTCCGACGGGCATTTCGGGCCAGGCGCTCGCGGGCCGCGCATTCGTGCAGGCGCAGAAGTTCGGCGCGCACGTCGCGATTCCCGTCAAGGTCAAGCATCTGCACTGCGAGGAGCGTCCGTACCGGCTCGAACTGCAATGTCAGGGCAGCATCCGCGCGCAGACGATCGTGATCGCCAGCGGCGCGGTGTATCGTCGGCCCGAGATCGACGGGCTCGACCGCTTCGACGGCCGTGGCATCTACTACTGGGCGTCGCCTGTCGAGGCGAAGCTGTGCAAGCGCGAGGAAATCGTGCTGGTCGGCGGCGGCAATTCGGCCGGTCAGGGCATCGTTTATCTGGCTTCGCATGCGAAGCACATTCACGTGCTGATCCGCCGCAGCGGCTTCGAGGCGACGATGTCGCGCTATCTGATCGACCGGATCGCGTCGCTGCCGAACGTCACCGTGTATCCGGGCTCGGAGATCGGCTGGCTCGAAGGCAGCGAAGGCGGGCTCGAGCAGGTCGGCCTGAAAAACCCATGCGCGGACGGGCGCGACTGCTTCGATTCACGGCATCTTTTCCTGTTCACGGGCGCCGATCCGAATACGGACTGGCTGCGCAGTTGCGGCGTCGAACTGGACAAGAAGGGCTTCGTGATTACGGGCGCGAACTCGGCGTGCGATCTGAACACGTCCGTCGAAGGCGTGTATGCGATCGGCGACGCGCGCGCGGGATCGACGAAGCGCGTGGCGGCTGCCGTCGGCGAAGGCGCACAGGTCGTCGCGCAGATCCACCAGATGCTCGCCCAGCTCGCGGGCGAAACGACCGTCGCGCTCGGCGCCTGATCCTTCCGACTTGCACCGGCCTGCGCGATTCGCCGCGCGGGCCGGTCGCATCTTCTTTTCCCCGCTCGGCAGCCTGCTTACTGGTTGTTACATAAGCCACCGTCTGCTTGCACCTGTGATGCTTTCTACTTCGTAAGATCAAGTCAGGTTTCAGTTAGCAATCGGCTTGGGACGGATGGAGAACAGCATGATCAAACGTGCGATGGTATTGGTGGCAATCGGACTCGCCGCTGCATGCGTATCGACGGCTGCGTCGGCGCATGTCGGCGTCGGCGTGTATCTGGGCGGACCTGTCTACGCGGCGCCGCCTGTCGTGTATGCGCCGCCTGTCGTCTACGCGCCGCCCCCTGTGGTCTACGCACCGCCGCCGCCCGTCTACTACGGCGGATATGGTGGTTACGGACCCCGCTATTGGGGAGGCGGTCCGCGTTGGCACGATCACGGCCGTCATCGCGGCTGGGAAGGACGTCATCACCACGGGCGCTGGTAACCGGCGACGCACTGCGACGACAAATGCCATCTGACGGTGCGTTTCCACCGATCACGCTACAGTAGCGACAAGTCCGGCATGGCACGACACCATGCCGCCCCTGGAACGGCGCGACTCGGGTTTCGCTCGACTGCTCGCCGTCCGGATCGCTACAACGCCGCTACGACGCCGACCGCGTGATCACACTGCCCCTGCCCGCCGCCCGCACCCTGCATCTGGCCGCTCAAGGCCTGCTCTTCCCACCGCGCCGCAAGGCGACCAAAGCCGATGTGCTCGACGCCATCCGGCACATGGCGCAATTGCAGATCGACACGATCCATGTCGTCGCGCGCAGTCCTTATCTCGTGCTGTTCAGCCGTCTTGGAGCGTATCAGCCGCAATGGCTCGACGAGCATCTCGCCGAGGGCAAACTCTTCGAATATTGGGCGCACGAAGCGTGTTTTCTTCCGATCGAGGACTACGGTCTGATGCGCCACCGGATGCTCGATCCAGGCGACATGGGCTGGAAATACGCCGCCGACTGGCACGCGCAGTACCGCGCCGAGATCGACGATCTGCTCGCGCATATCCGCGCGACGGGACCCGTACGCTCGGCGGATTTCGCGCGCGAAGCGGGCAAGAGCAATGGGTGGTGGGACTGGAAGCCGCAGAAGCGGCATCTGGAAGTGCTGTTCGCGATCGGCGAATTGATGGTCGCGGAGCGGCGCAATTTTCAGCGTGTCTACGACGTGACCGAGCGGGTGTTGCCGCATTGGAACGACAAGCGCCATCTGCAGCCCGTCGACGCCGTCGCGAAAGAACTGCTGCGGCGCAGTTGCCGCGCGCTGGGCGTCGTGCGTTCGGACTGGGTCGCGGACTACTACCGGATGCCGCGCCGCCCATACGCCGACGATCTCCATCAACTGGCGGACGAAGGTGAGCTGACGCCTGTGCGCGTCGAAGGATGGAAGCAGCCGACCTTCGTGCATCGCGACTTCGCGCCGATGATCGACGACGCGGCGAACGGCAAGATTGCATCGACGGTCACGACGCTGCTGTCGCCGTTCGATCCCGTCGTCTGGGACCGCAAGCGCGCCGCCGCTCTGTTCGACTTCGACTATGTGATCGAGTGCTACGTGCCCGCGCCGAAGCGCAAATACGGCTACTACGTGCTGCCCATTCTCAATCGCGGCAAGCTGATCGGTCGGGTCGATGCAAAAGCGCACCGCGCGAGCGGCGTGTTCGAACTGAAGGCGCTGCATCTGGAGCCGGGCGTGCGCGTGAGCGGCCGGCTGACGTCGGACTTGCGCCGCGCGCTGCAGCGTTGCGCCGACTGGCACGGCACGCCGCAATTGCAGATCACCTCGGCGCCCGACGAACTCAGGGCCGCGCTCGCCGCCGGCGACGAGTGAGCGCTATCTACGCGTTCAGTGCAACGCGGCCCACGCGAGCGACAACGAAAACATCCCGAGCACGATCGACGCCGCGCGCTGCATCTTCACCGGGTCGAGCCACGTGAGCTTGCCGCTGCCGAGCGCCGCGCCGAACGAAATCCACGCGAGCGCGATGGGCGCGAGCAGACACGCGAACAGCGACATCGCAAAGCCATAGGTTGCGAGGTGCTCGAACGCGATCGACGGGAAGATCGTGCCCGCGAACAGCAATGCCTTCGGATTGAGCAGCGTGGCGACGAACAGCGCGCGCGGCCCGTTCGCCGGTTGCGCCGAGTCGGGCAGCGCCACGGCTGCGCGCCACATGTCGACGGCCAGATACGCGATGTACAGTCCGCTCGCGATGCGCAGCACGGAAGGCAGCCACGGCAGCGTATGCGCCGCGTGCGCAAGAAAACGGCCCCACGCGGAAATCGACACGAGATAGCCGGCCAGCTCCGCGCCGATCAGCGGCAACGAGCGGCGCGCGCCCTGGCGCAGGCCAGCGGCGGCCAACAGCGTGTTGGTCGGGCCAGGCGTGATCAGCACGACGATGATGCCGAGCGCGAGCAGCGCGGTATCGGTAGGAGAAAGCATCAGGTGAAAACGGGCGAGTCGGAACGAGCGCCCTTTGTATCACAGTCGCGCGAAAGTGCCGAATTGTGTCAAGAAAACGCCCACATGCGGCGTACGCGAAAGCGCCGCCGCATGCAGCGCGACACACGTTCAGTGATCGAGTTTGACCCGCAATTCACGCGCCGTTTCGAGCAGACCTTCGTAGCCGGAACGCGCATGTTCCGGCAGGTCCGGGTCGCCGACCAGCGTGCCGAGCGTCTCGATCAGGCTATAGAGAATGCCGCGGGCCGCGCTCGCCGCGATGTTGCCCGACGACACCATTTCGTTCACATGCGATACGGCTGCGTCGAGATGTTCGAGGTCCGGCTGAACGCCAGTTTGCTGCTTGTCCGGATCTTCGGGCGTCATGATGAATCGTCGCTCCTGTTATGGCTCGTACACAAAGGGTTCTGTCGTTATATATATACCGATCGTGTGCAGCCGTCCATTCGCACAGACGGCATGCACTTACGGCATTTCTCATTCGACTGACGACGATCAAGCCAAGTTCACGCGACGTTCAGGGTATCCATCGATACATCAGGATTTTCGCGCGCGCATCGTCTTCGAGCAGCACGACATATTCGCCGTTGCCGCGCCGCACCGCGCTGATGCCGAGATACACGTCGACCCATCCCGTCGTGTTGCCGACCGCGGCGCCGGGCGTCATGTAGCCGACCATTTGCCCCGAGCGCGCGTCGTACACGTCGACCTTCGGCGTGTACAACTCGGAGACGAAGATATAGTTGCCCGCCACGGCGACGCCGACGGGCGTGATTTGCGGATTGCTGCTCGCATTCCACGGCAACGCGATCGTATAAACGGGTGTCGGCGAGCTTGAACTCCAGTTGTCGTAGCGTACGAGAATACGGCCCGCCTCCTTCCAGTGGGTCGCGTCCCACGGCAGGCTGCTCGTGTAGCCGGACACGTACATCGTGTCCGTTTCAGCGATATAGACGATGCGCGCGATGCGATTGAACGGCGCAGGCATCGGGAATGTCTTCGAGCTTGCGTACGTGTAGATCGGGTTGTCCGCGCTGTCGAAGCCCTGCAACGGCGTTTCGCGGATGCCGCTCGCGGGCGTCGCGAGCCATACATTGCCCGGCGTATCGACCCACCAGAAGCCGTTGCCGACGGTACTGCCCGTCGACGGATTGCCGGTGATCTCGCTTGCGTCGACGTGGCCGTCGCCGTTCGTATCGCGCCACATCCATTCGCCGTAGGTCGGTTGGCCGACGGGCCAGTCGCCCGGCAGCGGATTCTGCGCGAACAGGCCCGATGGAATCGCCACTTCGTCATGCGCGGCGTCGAAGCGATAGACATTCAGGTAATGCGCGCCCGGATCGAGTGTGTACAGATACGGCTTGCCGTTGATCCGCCGCACCATCGGCTCGCCGCGCACGCCGCGTGGCTGGTGGAACGTCGGGTCGTCGGGGAAATCGAAACGGTTGAGTGTGAAACCCGCGTACTTCCCTTCGCGGCCAGGCGGCTGCGCATAGTCCATCATGAAGCGCTTGGAGCCGGTGTAGACGATGTTCGGCGTCGCGGGATCGAAGGCCGCGCTGTCGACGAACGTGAGCCCTTGCAGCCGCCAGTTGAAGCCGCGTGTCGCGTATCGGTAGCTTTCCAGCACCGCGCCCTGTCCGACTGTCGCCGACGCGAGCGGACGCGGCCCTTCGCCGTTCTGCGCGACGTAGAAATTGCCCGCCTGATCGAAGCCGATGCCCGTGATGCCGTTGAAGCGCCAGTTGCCGGGCGTGCCCTTCGGTTCGTGGAAGATGCCGTAAAGCGTGCCGAGCGCGCCCGTCAATCGGGTCGCGCCGCTTGCCGCCCTGTCATAGACGAGGACCTGCTGCTTCGGGCCGTTATCGGCGACGAGAATCTGTCCCGCAGGCGAAATGGCGATGTCCGTCGGCACGGTGCCGGCAGGCAACGCGAGCGTGCCCGCCAATGGCGCGCCCGTCGAGGAATAGTGCAGCACGCTCACGCTGCCCGTGCCGAAGCCGCTCATCAACCAGATGGTCGAGTCGGTATCGATCGCGATGCGTCCCGGCGCCGCGACATTCCACGAGCGCAGACGTCGCATCGTGTTTGCGTCGAACACGACGATCTGGTTGCCGTAGGTATCCGACGCATACAGTTCGGTGTCCGTCGCCGCGAGGCCGCGAATGCCCGCATCGGTGCCTGTCGCTACGGCATTCACTCGCAGAAAGCTGTTCTTCGTCGCGTTTGCGCTATTGCCAATGCCGCTGTCGAACGGCACACCGACCGCGATGTTCGCAAGCGAGCGGCGCGTGATGCCGAACCACGTCTGCCCGCTCGGCGGATAATCCGCGCCGACCAGCCCATTGTTCTGATTGCCGATCGACATCGCCGCGTAGACGTAAGCTTGATTCGACGCAATCGCGTCGCCGCCCGCCGCGCCCCAGCCGTGCGTCGCGCCGGCAACTGCAATTTTGTCGCCATTTTTATAGGCGGCAATTTCGCTTCCGCTTTCGTCCCATGGCGAATTGGTGAATACCGTTCCATCCGGCGCAACGTTAATCGCCTGAATGTCCTGCTGCATCCATTTGCCGTCGCCGAATCCGAAACTATTGCCTATCCACGACGTGGTGTAGGTCAATTGCGATTGCGCAGCAGCGCCGAGGGGAATCAGGCTGCCGAGCACGAAAAGCGTGGCAGCAAGGCGGGTCGAGACTTTCACGGTCGTGTCCTTGCGAGAAGCAAAACGTTAACAAATGCAGATAAAGCGTTTCATCGATGTGCTTATCGAAGCGCATTTGCCATTCCGTACGAATTAATATCCAATTCGCATGGAATAGATTTATTGTGCTTGTTATCTTCTCAAATCAGAGCGCGACCGTTTCTCCTTAAATAATTCGTTTAGCGATTTTTTCCGCTTTTATTCGAATCGAATTGGCATTAGCTTGAAGAATCACGCAGCGCGCGCACGTCGCACGAACAGACGCTGCGTGACGCCGAACGCGACGAGATTGCCCGCCACCACCAATACGAGTCCGACGACAGCAAGCGCCGACCATCGATAGCCTTCGAACACCGTCGACACAGCCAGCGCGACGAACGGAAACAGCACCGTGCAATACGCGGCGCGCTCGGGCCCGATGCGCCCGACCAGCATCAGATACGCGGTAAAGCCGATCACCGAGCCGGGCACCGCGAGATAGACGAGCGCACCGAGATAGCGCGCGTCCGTCTCCAGCGCGAACGGCAGGCCGGCGGCGAGACTGCCGACCGTCAGCACACTCGCGCCGATCAGCATCGCCCAGCTGTTGGTGACGATGGGATGCAGACCCATCGACTGCATGCGGCTAGACAGCAGATTGCCCGCCGAAAAGCACATCGTCCCCGCGAACGCGACGGCAAGACCGAGCCACGCGGCGTGATCGCCGAGATGCCCGGCCATCTGCTGCAACGACAGGCACACGATGCCCGCCAGCCCGAGCACCGCACCGACAATGGCCGTCGGCTGCAACGGGCGGCCCATGAAAAGCCGTCCGTTGAGCGAGTTCAGAAGCGGCGCGGTCGAAAACACGACCGCCACGAGACCGCTAGGCACGACGCTTTCTGCGTAATAGAAACACAGGAAGTTCACGCAAAACAGCGCGAGACCCTGCGCGACGAGAAAACGCCACGCTGCGCGCGGCGGCCACATCGGGCGACGCATGATTTTCAGCAGCGCGAACAGCACGATGGCGGCGAGCAAGAAGCGGCACGCAATCGAGACGGACATCGGCACGACGCCGAGCTGCCACTTGATCGCGATCCACGTCGTGCCCCAGATGAGCACGGTCACAACATAAAGAAACAGATTCATTGCAATAGGGCCACACAATACGAGTTGGCCCGACTATGCGCCTGCGCACGTCCGTTCGATTGTCCAGAATTGCGCACTTTTGGCATATCGCAGGGAGCGAAATGCGTGCTGGCCGTATACTGGCTGCAGGCACTTAGTCTCTGCGTCTCCTTTTCGTTTCGCCGCATCCACGTGAACACACCGCTCATCCCCACGACCGACCCAGCCGCTCCGCCGTTCGGCCTGCATTCGGTCTGCAAGACGCTGAGCGACTCCAATGCGACACTCGAACGCTTCGCGTGGCTGGGCGATCAGCTCGCCGTCGCGATCTGGACGCGCGAAACGAAGGAAGCCGAGACGATCTACGCGCAGCCTGGCCATCACACGCTGTCGTGCTATCTGGACGGCGGCTATCGCACCGAGCGCCAGAAGCTGCCGGGGCGCTATGGCGCGCCGAGCCGCCTGTGCGCGCTGCCCGGCGATCACGAATCGCGCTGGTGGGTACGCGGCCACATGCATTTCATGCATCTGTATTTCCTGCCCGAGCACTTCACGCAGCGCGCGATCCGTGAACTGGACCGCGAGCCGCGCGAACTGACGCTTGCCGACCGCACGTACTTCGAGGACGAGCACATTGCGACGCTCTGCCAGTCGCTCGCCAACGACGCGTGGGACGACGCCGACGGCCGTCTGCGCGCCAACGAAACATCGCATGAAATCCTGAGCCTGCTGCTGCGCTCGCAGGGCGTGAACCGTGCGGATGCGGTGCTCAAGGGCGGTCTTGCCGTCGCGACGCGCCGCCGGTTGCGCGAGTACATCGACCAGAATCTGACGCAGCCGTTGACGCTCGGCGAACTGGCCGCCGTCGCGAATCTCTCCGAATTCCATCTTGCGCGGATGTTCCGCGCATCGTTCGGCCTGCCGCCGCATGCGTGGATTGCGCAGCAGCGACTCGAACGCGCGCGCACGCTGCTGCGCACGACAGCGTTGCCGCTCGTCGATATCGCGACGCAATGCGGCTACGCGAACGCGAGCCACTTCAGCCACCGGTTCCGTCAGGGCGTCGGTGTGTCGCCCGCCGCCTGGCGCCAGGCGCTGCGCGCCGGCTGACATTTCGCGCCTGCGTTACGTCCGGTTCGGGCGTACGCTGTTCTCCCATCCTCCATGTGCTGTCGCGACGCGGATCTTCGCGTGAACGCGTTCGCCCTCGCTCCGCTGCGTCATGGACTTCGTTTGTCTATTTGAGACAAATAGTCTACACTCGACAGCAATCAACCTGCGCCGCGAACGTCTGACCAGCCGCGCCCTAGCCACTGCTTTCACACGAGGACAGAACTCATGCAAATCAGGGAATTTGGAGTCGAACGCTGGATGGATCTCTACGAGAACCAATGCGAGTTGAACCTTGCGGAAACGTGCGTCGAATCGCTGACGGTCGGCGAACTGCTGAAGATCGCAGGCAAGGAAGACGCGCTACTCGGCGAGATTCTGCCGATGAAGCTGACGTATGGCGCGATCGACGGTACTGAGCGTTTGCGCAGCAATGTCGCGTCGCTGTATGAGAAGCAGGGCGTGCCGAATGTGCTAATTACGCACGGGGCGATCAGCGCGAATGCGCTGGTGTACGAAACGCTCGTCGAACCTGGCGATCATGTGATTTCTGTGCTGCCCACGTATCAGCAGCATTATTCGATTCCCGAGAGTTACGGCGCAAAGGTCGACATTTTGCGTTTGCGTGAGGAAAACGGCTTTCTGCCTGATCTGGATGAATTGAGGCGAATGGTCACGCCGACCACGCGCGTCATCGCGATCAACAATCCGAATAACCCGACGGGCTCGCTGATGGACCGCGAGTTTCTCGTGGAGATTGCGGGGATTGCGCGTTCGTGCGGTGCTTATGTGCTGAACGATGAGGTGTATCGCGGTACGGATCAGGAAGGGACCGGCTTTACTGCGTCAATTGCGGATGTGTATGAGAAGGGTATCAGCACGGGCAGCATGTCGAAGACTTGGTCGTTGGCTGGTTTGCGGGTGGGTTGGATTGTCGCGCCTGTTGAACTGCTTCAGCGCGTCAGGACGCATCGGGACTACAACACGATTAGTGTTGGGATGTTGAATGATCTGCTGGCTTCTATCGCGCTGGAAAATCGCAAGGCGATTCTGGAACGTAATCACGGGATTTTGCGGACTAATCTCGCGGTGCTGGATGCGTGGATTGCTAAGGAGCCTTTGCTTTCTTATGTGAAGCCGAAGTCCGGGACGACTGCTCTTGTGAAGGTTAATGTTGATATGACTTCGCGGGAGTTTTGCGTCTCTTTGCTTGAGAAGACTGGGGTGATGTTTACGCCTGGCAGCGCGCTGGATGTTGAAGGGTATGTTCGGATTGGGTACACGAATAGTCGTGAGGTGCTGGTGGCGGGGCTCGCTAAGGTGTCGGAGTTTTTGCGCGTACGCGCAGGGTGATTTTTTGCACGTTCGCGGGGCGGGCAGTTTGGTGTTTTTTGCCTTTGCGCTGGCATCCGCGTATTGCCTTTCGTGCTTCAAGCGTCGCCCCTGTTTTTTTGTCTGCGACGCTATGTGGCTTGCTTTGGCTTTGCGCTGGCATCCGCGCGTTGCCTTCGTGCTTCAAGGGTCGCCCCTGTGCGGGGCGGCACCTACTTTTCTTTGCCGCCGCAAAGAAAAGTAGGCAAAAGAAAGCGGCTAACACCGCCAGATATTCTTCCTGCCTGAGGGCCCCCCACCGGTCCCACGCTTCACACGGCAACCACGTGACTCATGTTCGTTGCCAGCGCTCTTGCGGTGCGCCTCACCCGCTTCGCGCGCCCGCGTCGCAGCGTGCCGCGCCGGATATTCCACCGCCGCCCAGGTGGCAAACTGTGTGTAGGCCGTAGCACCTCACACGCCTCACTTCGGACCGATAGTACACGCGTCCCACCCTGTAAGAGCGCCAACTTATACGACGCGACAACCTACACACAGTTTGCCACCTGGGCTGCAGAAACCATTCGCTGCCGCTAGCTCTTGTTCGGGTGTTTGAAGTGGGTGAGGCGCTCATTCGAAGCGTTGGCAACGAACGCGAACAGAAATGCTGCCGTGTGAAGCGCGGGACCGGTTGGGGGCCCTCAGGCAAGAAGAAATGTTGGCGGTGTTAGCCGCTTTCTTTTGCCTACTTTTCTTTGCGGCGGCAAAGAAAAGTAGGTGCCGCCCCGCACAGGGGCAACGCTTGAAACACGAAGGCAAAGCGCGGATGCCAGCGAAAAGAAAAAACACCAAACGGCATACGCAGCAAACACCGCATCGCGGATGCCAGCGAAAAACCAAAACCACCACCCATCGTCGCAGACGAAAAAAAACCACTACCTCAAAGCCCGCACCAGAACCCGCGCAACGTGCATCGCCCTAACCCCTGCCCCATCAAAAATCTGATGCCGACAACTAGTCCCATCCGCAACCATCAAAGTACGAGCATCGATCGCACGCGCCGCAGGCAACAATGACAACTCACCCATGGCCATCGAAGCCTCATAATGCTCCACCTCATACCCAAAACTCCCAGCCATCCCGCAACACGACGATTCAACGGTCGATACCTTCAACTCGGGAATCCACTTCAACACAGTCTGCACAGGCGAAAAAACATCAAAAGCCTTCTGATGACAATGCCCATGCACCAAAGCCTGGCTCGCGTCGTCAAGCGGCTTCAAATCGAGCTTCAACCGACCAGCCTTGTGCTCACGCACAAGAAACTCTTCAAATAGCATCGCGAGTTTAGACAGACGCTCTGCCTCTTCCCCAAAACCATACTGAAGAAACTCATCCCGCAACGACAGCAAACAAGAAGGCTCCAACCCAACAACAGGCACACCACGCTCGACAAAAGGTCTGAACGCATCGAGCATCCGGCGGGCCTCGTGCTTCGCCTCATCGACGAGCCCTGCCGCGAGGAAAGTTCTTCCACAACAAAGCGGACGCTCGCCCTCAACCGTATTGAAGTGCACGGTATAACCAGCCGCTTCAAGCACCTGTTGCGCAGCGCGTGCATTCTCCGGCTCGATGCTGTTGTTAAACGTATCGACGAATAACAGCACTTCTTTTTGCGCGCTCTGCGCACTCAACGAAGCAGCCTTCACATATCCACTACTCAAAAAAGGCTTCACAAACCGCGGCAACGACCTCTGCGGCGCAAATCCCAACGCCCGCTTGAACCATGGCATATCAGCCGCAAACGAAAACACGCCCGGCATGCGAGCCGCCATCGCCACATAACGCGGCATAAACGCGATCATCTTTTCCCGCAAACGCAAGCCATTCTTCCGCGTCCACGCAGCGCGCGCTTCGATCTTGAACTTCGCCATATCGATGCCCGTCGGGCAGTCGCGCTTGCAGCCCTTACACGAGACGCACAGATCAAGCGTGTCCTTCACGTCCTGGCTAGCAAGCCCTTCATCACCCAACTGCCCCGACAGCGCAAGCCGCAACGTATTCGCCCGTCCGCGCGTCACATGCTGCTCGTCCTTCGTCACGCGATAGCTCGGGCACATCGTCCCCGCATCGAACTTGCGGCAATGGCCGTTGTTGTTGCACATCTCGACGGCCTTCGCGAGACCGCCCGCCAGATCGTTGCCCGTGCCACGCGCAGTCTCCACGCCCGTCATCGGATCGCGCTCCACATTCCAGGTCGACCAGTCGAGCGCAGGCGTCAACGACTGGGCCTTGTAGCCGGGAGCGAAGCGAAAGTTACTCGCATCGTCCATCTTCGGCGGACGCACGATCTTGTCCGGGTTCATCCGGTTGTTCGGATCGAACAGCGCCTTGATCTCGCTGAACGCCCGGTTGATGCGCGGACCGTACTGCCACGCAACCCATTCGCCGCGACACAAGCCGTCGCCATGTTCACCGGAATACGCGCCCTTGTATTCGCGCACCAGCGCCGCCGCTTCTTCGGCAATAGCGCGCATCTTCGTCGCGCCGTCGCGGCGCATATCGAGAATCGGCCGCACGTGCAGCGTGCCGACGCTCGCGTGCGCGTACCACGTCCCTTCCGTGCCGTTGCGATGAAACACCTCGGTCAGCCGGCTCGTGTATTCAGCAAGATGTTCTAAAGGCACCGCGCAATCTTCGATGAACGACACAGGCTTGCCGTCACCCTTCATGCTCATCATGATGTTCAGGCCCGCCTTGCGCACTTCCCACAGCGCCTTCTGCTCGCCTGCGTCAGGCATCTGCACGACCGAGTCAGGCAGACCGAGATCGGCCATCAGTTCGGTGAGTTGCTTGAGCGACGCGAATTGTTCGTCGCGGTTCTCGCCTGCAAACTCGACAAGCAGAATCGCCTCGGGCCTGCCGACCAGCGCCTTCTCGATCACCGGCCGGAACGCAGGATTGCTCATCGCGAGATCGATCATCGTGCGATCGACCAGTTCGACGGCAACGGGCTTGAGCTTGACGATGTGTTGCGTCAGGTCCATCGCCTGCCAGAACGTCGGGAAGTTCACGACGCCCAGCGCCTTATGCGCAGGCAGCGGCACGAGCTTCAGCGTCAACTGGCGGCTGAACGCGAGCGTCCCTTCGGAGCCGACCAGCAGATGCGCGAGATTGGCGAAGCCATCGTCGGTATAGGCGCGCGGATTCTGACAATCGAACAGATCGATGTTGTAGCCCGCCACGCGACGCAACACTTTCGGTACCTGCGCGACGATCTCATCGCGTTCGCGCAACGCTATCGCCTTCACATCTTCGACAATCTGCTGCAGACGCGCGCCCTGCGGCGCATCGCGCAGCGAAGCGAAATGCGCTTGCGTGCCGTCCGCGAGAATCGCGTCGATCGCGTCGACGTTGTGAACCATGTTGCCGTATTCGATCGATCGCGAACCGCACGAATTGTTGCCCGCCATCCCGCCAATCGTGCATTGCGCCGCCGTCGAAACATCGACAGGGAACCACAAACCATGCGGCTTCAGCCACGCATTCAGGTGATCGAGCACGATGCCAGGCTCGACCGTCACCGTGCGCTTTTCCTTGTCGAACGCGATGACCTGATTGAGCCATTTACTGGTGTCGATCACGAGCGCTTCACCGACCGTCTGCCCGCACTGGCTCGAACCCGCGCCGCGCGCGAGCAGCGGCACGCGTTCGCTGCGTGCAACGTCGAGCGCGACGAGCAGATCATCCTGATCGCGCGGCACGACCACGCCGATGGGCATGATCTGATAGATGGATGCATCCGTCGAATAGCGTCCACGGCTTGCGGCATCGAACAGTACATCGCCGCGCAATTCCTTGCGCAGGCGGTTCGCAAGCGGCGTGCTCAGGCGCGCCGACGACGGCACGAGGTGAATCGGCTTGACCAGCAGAGAATCGGCGTTCGACATGTGCTTCGGCCTATAAAAAGCGAGGCGTGTAGTACGAAACTATTCGAGCGTGACGCTGACGGGCGCGAGCCCATCGATCTGCCCACGCGCAGTGCCCGCATGCTGCGGAAAGAACATGCCCGTATACGAACCCGTCGTGACGATCATATCGGGCGTCACCGCAATGCGATGATGCTGCGTGCAGTGATTGACCAGCCACGTCAGTAGGCGCCGCGGATCGCCGCACGGATTTGAAGGCGTCGCCTTCACGACGTCCTGCCCTTCGAACGTGAAGCCCAGCGCGGGCGCAACGAACGGAAAATCGCGCCGGTACTTCGTGAACTCGCCGACGATCAACGCGCCGTGATTCTGCAAGTCCGCGAGTTGCGCGAGCTTGTCGACGTTCGGCCACTGCGCGAAGCGGCTCGCAACGATTTCGATGGTCGCGGCCATCGAATCGATTGCATCGAGCACTTCGACCTCGTGATACGCGTTGGCCGACGGCTCGAAATGCCGCCCGAAGCGAAACGCGATTTCCAGTTCGAGGCCCAGCGGCGTGTAATGCGCACGAGGCAGTCGTGCGCCGTCCGCATGCAAATCGGTAGAAGGCAATGGCGCGCCCTGAATCGCGCCTTCGGCGGATTTAGCGCCAATCTTCCAGCCGCCGATCCGCGCGCCGCGCATCGCCAGCAACTCGTGCTGGATCGCGTAGGCGGCGCCCATGTCGGCGGGAATCAGTTCGGGCGACAGCGACGCGAGCGTCGTGTGATCGGCGCGTGCGTCGGCAAGTTGTTGAGTCAGCATGGTCATTCAAACGTTAGCGAGGCTCACGCGTTGAAGCGCGTGGCGGGTTGTGCACTCGGCTCTGCGCCGGTTTCGAAACGGCTTTCGGGTTGCATGCGGAACGCAAGCACGACGCCGATCGCCATCAGCAGCATGCTGCCCGCGAACGGCAACTCCCAACTGCCGAACGTATCGATCAGATAACCCGACAGCACGGGCGAAATGATCGCCGCGAGCGCCGAGCCCGTATTCATCATGCCGCTTGCCGTGCCCGAGTATTCAGGAGCGATGTCCATCGGGATCGCCCACATCGGACCGATCGTCATTTCGGCGAAGAAGAAGCCCGCCGACAGACACACCATCGATACATAAAGATTGTGCGTGAGCATCAGCGGCACAAGCGACGCGAGCGTGAGCAGCATGCAGATCGACACCATCCAGCTGCGCGCGCGCCTGAGATTGCCCGTGCGCTCGAAGACCTTGTCGGTAACGATGCCGCCCAACGTGTCGCCGATCACGCCCGCGAAGAACACCGCCGAAGCGAATATCGCCGACTTCTTCAGGTCGAGTTGATAGCTGTGCAGAAAGTACTGCGGAATCCAGCTCAGGAACAGCCACAACGTCCAGCCATAACAGAAGTACACAATGGTCACGGGCGCCATGCGCTTGAAGAGCGCTTTCCACGGCACGTTCGCCATCTTCGCTTTGGGCGGCGGCAAGAAGTCGAGTTCTTCCTGCGTGATGCGGCGATGCTCTTTCGGATACTCGGTGAACGTCATCGCCCAGACGACGACCCACAGCAGACTGAACGCGCCGCAGATATAAAACGACTCGCGCCAGCCCCATGTCGTCATCACCAGCACGATCACGCCGGGCGCAACGGCATTGCCGATGCGCGCCGCTGCGTGTGTGATGCCTTGCGCGAAGCCGCGCTTTTCTTTCGCGACCCAGCGCGACATCGCGGCCGTCGCGGCCGGAAACGTTGCGCCTTCGCCGAAGCCGAGCAGCACGCGTGCAAACAGCAGCGAGACGAGACCGCCCGCGAAACCCGTCAGCAGCGTTGCGAGCGCCCAGATCGCGCCGCACGCAATCAGCGTGCGCTTCGCGCCGAAACGGTCGCTCACCCAGCCGCCGATGATCTGAAACACGAGATACGGATACGCAAAGGCCGAGAAAACCAGGCCGATTTCCGTATGCGAAAGATGAAACTCCTTGCCGAAGCCCGCCGCCGCCGTGCTGACGTTGACGCGGTCAAGGTAGGTGATGAAGTACATGATGCATAGCATCAGTAGAACGATACTGGTCGCACTGGTTACACGAAACCGCTTCATCGTCTGTCTCCGTTGCTGCCGGACGGGGCATTCACACGGCGTGTTCGGCCTTCATGCCGCGCGAGCCGCCGTCCGCAGGGTCTGCCGTTGGCGTTGGTCGCGTTTGTGGTTCGCTTGCGTCTTTGTCTTTCTGTTCGCTGCTGTGCGTCGCGCCGGCCGGGCGCGTGGGTGCTTCGAGGATTGCGTCTGAGATGAAGGAAGCAACGTGTCGCCGTTTGCGCTTCCTTCGTCGTCTGGTTATCGGCAGCTTATGCGGTTGCTTAAGTGGCCAATCAAGCGGCTGCTTTGAGCTTCGTTGCGTTCGGCTGCGACATCAGGAACTCCATCGCAGCAGGCAGGCCGCTCGCCGCGACAGGCACGCCCGCGATCTGCAAGCCCATTTCGACGCCTGAAAGCGTCGCCATCAGCGTGAGGTCGTTGCAGTCGCCAAGATGGCCGATGCGGAACATGCGCCCTTTCATCTTGCCAAGGCCCGTGCCAAGTGACATGTCGAAGCGTTCGTAAATGACTTTGCGCACGGCATCGGCATCGACGCCATCGGGCATCATCACGCCCGTCAGCACCGGGCTATATACGGACGGATCGGCGCATTGAATCTCGAGGCCCCATGCGCGCACCGCACGGCGGCAGGCTTCGGCGAGACGATCGTGCCGCGCGAACACGTTGTCGAGCCCTTCGCCGAGAATCATGTCGAGCGCCTCGTACAGCCCATACAGCAGGTTCGTATTGGGCGTGTACGGCCAGTAGCCGCTCTTGTTCATTTCGATGATTTCGGTCCAGTCCCAGAACGCGCGCGGCAGCTTCGCCTGCTTGCCCGCTTCGATCGCCTTTGGCGACACGGCGTTGAAGCTGATGCCGGGCGGCAGCATCAAGCCCTTCTGCGAACCCGACACGGTGACGTCGACGCCCCATTCGTCATGACGATAATCGGCGCACGCAAGGCCCGAGATCGTATCGACGAGCAGCAGCGCCGGATGGCCCGCTGCGTCGATCGCGCGGCGCACGGCCGCGATGTCGGACGTGACGCCCGTCGACGTTTCGTTATGCACGACGCACACGGCCTTGATCGCGTGCTGCGTGTCCTCGCGCAGCCGCGCTTCGATCATTTGCGGCTGCACGCCGCGCCGCCAGCCTTCGATACCCGGCAAGCCCAGAAACTCCGGCTTCAGACCGAGGTTCTCGGCCATCTTCTTCCACAGCGTCGCGAAGTGGCCCGTCTCGAACATCAGCACGTGATCGCCGGGACTCAGCGTGTTCGACAGCGCCGCTTCCCACGCGCCCGTGCCCGATGCGGGATAGATCACAACGGGCTGCTGCGTCTTGAAGATCTTCTTGATGCCGTCCAGCACTTTCAGGCCCAGCGCGCCGAATTCCGGGCCGCGATGGTCGATGGTCGGATAGCTCATCGCCCGCAAGATGCGGTCGGGCACCGGGCTCGGACCCGGAATCTGCAAAAAGTGGCGGCCTGCGGGATGAAAGTCGAGTTTCAGCATCGGTCTATCTCCTCGATTGAATTTTGCATGCAAAAAACTATAACAAACGATTCGTGACAATCCCAAGGCGGTGTTTACCCTCGCAGTCAGCTGGAGGGTTGCATGCTTTAAAATCGGTGCAAATCGTGCTTGAGGATTTTTGTATGCAAAATTCGGACATTGATGCAGGCCTGACACCGCCTCCCCTGATGCCGAAGGTCGAACGCCAGCGTTTGCACGACACGGTGGTCGAACACATCCGGCGCTTCATCGTCGAAGGCACGCTGGAGCCGGGCAAGAAACTGAACGAACGCGAACTGTGCGAAACGCTCGGTATTTCGCGCACGCCGTTGCGCGAGGCGCTCAAAGTGCTCGCGGCGGAAGGTCTGATCGATATCGAGCCGAATCGCGGCGCGTCGGTGTCGAAGATGTCGGAAGCGGAATTGCGCGAGACGTTCGAGCTGATGAGCGGGCTCGAAGCGTTTTCCGGCGAGCTTGCGGCGGAACGCATGACGGCCGTCGAACTCACCGAGATCAAGGCGCTGCACTACGCGATGCTCGCGTGCCGCGCGCAGAACGATCTGGCCGGTTACTACAGCCGTAATCAGGCGATTCACGACAAGATCAACGAGGCCGCGCGCAACTCGGCGCTGCGTCAGACGTATATCGCTGTGAACCGCCGCCTGCAGGCGCTGCGCTTTCGCTCGAACTTCCAGATTCCGAAGTGGGACAGCGCGATCCACGATCACGATGAGATGCTCAAAGCGCTGGAAGCGCGCGACGGCAAGCGTCTGAGCGCGATCTTGCGGCAGCACTTGCTCGACAAACGTGATGCGGTGTTGCAGGTGCAGTCGCGCGAAGATGCGGCGGCTGCGAAACTGAAGGCTTAAAAGCAAAACGCACGGCTCGATGCCGTGCGTTTTTTCTATCGCATCACCGACGCGTCACGCGCCAGCGCTCCCCGTATGGTCCTTCTGACGCAGCGATTGCGGCAGGCCGTACAGAATGATCAACGCGCAGACCAGGCTCAACCCGCCGATCACATACAGCGCGGGCGTCGTGCTGCCCGTCACGTCGCGCACGCGGCCCACCATCACCGGGCTGACGATCCCGCCCAACTGACCCAGCGTATTGATCAGCGCGATACCGCCCGCAGCGCCCGCGCCCGTCACGAGCTTCGGCGGCAGCGCCCAGAACGCGGGAATCGAAGCGATCACGCCTGCGCCGAGCACGGCAAGTGCGACGACGAGCATCACCGTCTGCTTGTCGAAGAAGCCCGCAGCAAAGAAACCGACAGCCGCCATCACGAGCAGTCCGCTCACGAACTTGCGGCGCTCGCCCGACGCATCCGACAAACGGCCCACGATCACCATGCAGATCGCGCCGCAGATATAAGGCACGGCCGTCAGCAGACCGATGATCGTCGGGTTTTGCGTACCTGCGACACGGATCAGATGCGGTGCCCAAAAATTCAGGCCATAAGAAGCGATCTGAATCAGGAAGTAAATCAGGCCGAGCGTAAGAAAGCCGGGCGTGCGGATCGCGCCGAGCAGCGAGTTGCCATGCGTGGTCGGCTGCGCCTGTTGCGCGATCTGGCTCGACAGATACGTCTTCTCGGCAGGCGACAGCCAGCCCGCGTCTTCGATGCGATCCTTCAACACCTTGAGCACGAGAATACCGAGCACGATACAAGGCAAGCCGCCGAGCAGGAACAGCCAATGCCAGCCGCGAATGCCGAACACGCCGTCCATCTGACCGAGCACGAGACCCGAGAGCGGCGCGCCGACGAGACCCGAGAATGCCGACGCGAGAAACAGCAGCGACGTGACGCGTCCGCGATAGCTCGCCGGAAACCACAGCGTCAGATAATAGAGCACGCCGGGTGCAAAACCCGCTTCCATCGCGCCGATCACGAAACGCAGGCCGTAGAACTGCCATTCGTTCTGGACGAACACCATCGCGGCCGTCGCGAGACCCCATGAAATCATGATCCGCGCGATCCACCTGCGCGCGCCGACCTTGTACAGCAGCATGTTGCTCGGCACTTCGAACAGCACGTAGCCGATCACGAAGAGACTCGCGCCGAGGCCGTATGCCGTATCCGAAAAGCCGAGATCGCTTTGCAGCTGGAACTTCGCGAAGCTGATGTTGATGCGGTCGAAGAACGCGAACAGATAGCAGATCATGATGAGCGGCATGAGCCGCCATGTGACCTTCTTGATGATGTCGGCCGCGGCCGCTAGTTTGTCGTCACGGCTGCCCGCCGCGACTGCGCCTGGTGTGCTCATGGTTGTCTCCTTGTTGGCCGGATTCGTCGTCCGGTCGTCGGTGTTGTTCAGTCGGGTGATGTTCAGATAGCGCGCACGTAATCGGGTACGGGATGCACGTCGCAATTGCGGCCCGCTTTCATCAGTTGGCCTGGCACGTCATGACCGAGCAATGCAGGCAGCGTGCGCGACAGCGCGATCAGCTTCGGCAGATCGATGCCTGTCGGAATGCCGATCTCGTCGCACAGGTTGACGAGATCTTCCGTGCAGATGTTGCCCGATGCGCCCGGCGCGAACGGACAGCCGCCCAGGCCGCCGAGCGCCGCGTCGAAACGGCGCGCGCCGGCTTCATACGCGGCCAGCACGTTCGCGAGACCGAGGCCGCGCGTGTTGTGGAAGTGCAGCGTGAGCGCTTCGGCGGGCACGCGTTGCAGCACGCGCTTGACGAGCCGCGCGACCTGGCGCGGATTCGCCATGCCCGTCGTATCGGCGAGCGTGATGCCGTCGATGCCCATTTCACGGTACGTATCGACAATCGACACGACGCGGTCTTCGTCGATCTTCCCTTCGAACGGGCAACCGAACGCCGTCGCCACCGTCGCATTCAACGACACGGGGAAATGCTTCGCGAGCCGCACGATATCGCCGAATGCGACCAGCGACGCTTCGCAGCTCATCCGCATGTTCGCGCGGTTGTGCGTCTGGCTCGCGGACATGACGAGATTCAGCTCATCCGCATGTGCGTTCAGCGCGCGCTCGGCGCCCTTCACGTTCGGCACCAGCGCGACGAAGACCACGCCTGCGCGGCGCTGGATCTGCGTGAATACCGCTTCGCCGTCACGCAACGCGGGAATCGCTTTCGGCGAGACGAACGAGCCCGCCTCGATGCGCGTAAAGCCCGCTGTCGACAACTGATCGATCAGCGCGATCTTGTCGGCCGTTTCGACCCATGTCGGTTCGATCTGCAAGCCGTCGCGCGGCGCGACTTCCTGCACGATCAGCTTGTCGAATGTTTCGCATTCGAAGTTCATTGCACGGCTCCTTCGCGGCGCAGCCGCTCGATTTCGCTTTGCTCATAGCCGAGATCGGCGAGCACGCTCGACGTATGCTCGCCGAGCGTCGGACCTTGCCAGTGCACTTCGCCCGGTGTCTCCGACAGCTTCGGCACGATGCCCGGCATCCTCACCGACGCGCCGCCCGGCAAATCGGCCTTCAGCAACATCTCGCGCGCCTGATAATGCGGATCGGCGACGATGTCGGCCACCGAATAGATGCGGCCCGACGGCACTTCGGCGCGTTCGAGCGCGGCCAGCACGTCGTCTATCGATTGATGCGAGGTCCATGCGGTGATCGCGGCATCGAGCATCGCGCTTTGCGCGACGCGGCCGTCGTTACGAGCCAGCGCGGGATCGTCGGCGAGATCGGCACGGCCGATCACATGCATCAGGCGCTTGAAGATCGGATCGCTATTGCCTGCGATCACGACAAAGCCGCCATCTTCCGTGCGATACGTGTTCGACGGCGCGATGCCCGGCAGCGCGCCGCCGCTGCGCTCGCGCACATGGCCGAGCAGATCGTATTCGGGCACGAGGCTTTCCATCAGGTTGAACACGCTTTCGACAAGCGACACGTCCACGACCTGTCCATCGCCCTGCCCCGTCTTTACGCGCAGCAGCGACATCAGCGCGCCGATCACGCCATGCAGCGAAGCGAGCGAATCGCCGAGGCTCACGCCGACGCGAGCGGGCGCGCCATCGACATCGCCCGTCGTATAGCGGATGCCGCCCATTGCTTCGCCGATCGCGCCGAAGCCGGGGCGATCGCGATACGGGCCCGTCTGGCCATAGCCCGAGATGCGGACCATCGTGAGCTTGGGGTTGATTGCGTGCAGCACGTCCCAGCCGAGGCCGAGCTTTTCGAGCGCGCCGGGGCGCAGGTTTTCGATGACGACGTCGGCATCGGCGGCCAGACGTTTGACGACGTCGGCGCCTTCTTGCGACTTGAGATTCACGCAGATCGACTTCTTGTTGCGCGATTGCAGATACCACCAGAGCGAGGTGCCTTCATGCAGCTTGCGCCATTTGCGCAGCGGGTCGCCCGTTTCGGGTGCTTCGATCTTGATGACTTCGGCGCCGAACTCGGCGAGCAGGCGCGCGGCGAACGGCGCTGCGATCAGCGTGCCGATTTCGACGACGCGAATACCCTGTAACGGACCACTCATGATGCTGTCTCCAATCTTGTTTCAGGTTGGAGACAAGGTTAGAAGGGGCGCCGCCAGAGCGTCCAACCGCATTTCGCCAAGGACCGTTCGCGATCCGCGAACGCTCGGCGCTAAGCCTTGCCGGATAAGGCTTCCACGGAACTCAGATGGTCGAACAGCAGTCTCGCGACGGGCGACAGACGCGCCGAATCGCGCGTCACGATGATGAGGCTGCGCTCGGACCATTCGTCTTCGAGCGCGACGGACACGAGGCCCAACGGCCGCCCCATGATGCGATACACGTTCACGGGCAGCACGCCGACGCCCATGCCCGCCTGCACCATCCGGCACACGGCGTCGAAGCCCGGCACGTGAATGCGCAGCTTCAGCGCCTTGCCCGCCTGGCGCGCGGCCATATGCGTGCGCGCGTTGATCGAACTGGCCGAATGCAGGCCGACGTGATCGCTGTCGAGCGTTTCCTCGAACGCGACGCTCGCGCGGCCGGCGAGCGGATGGTCGTCGCGCATCACGACGCACAGCGTGTCGTGCCGGTAATGCGTCACTTCGAGGCCGCGCGCATCCGCTTCGCCGGAACAGATGCCGAGATCGGCGAGACTGTCGGCGACTGCCTCGACCACGCCGCCGCTTGGCCGCTCTTCGAGATCGATCTTCACGCGGTCGTTGACGGCCAGAAACGCGCGCAAATCCTCGGGCAAGAACTCGACGATCGCGGACAGGTTCGCCATCATCCGTACATACCCGCGCACGCCGCTCGCGTGGCCCGCGAGTTCGATGCCGATGTTCTCGATGCCGCGCATCACACGGCGCGCGTGATGCAGCAGCGTTTCGCCCGCGGGCGTAAGCGTCATGCCGCGCGCGTTGCGCTGAAACAGCGTCGCGCCGACGGCCTGCTCCAGTTCGAGCAGCCGCTTGCTCGCTGCGGAGACGGCGATGGCCTCGCGTTCCGCGGCGCGCGTCAGCGTGCCTTCCTCATAAACGGCGATGAACAGTTGCAGCGTGGTGAGGTCGAGGCGGCGAAGCAGGTTCTTAAGGACCATGGCGGCAGTCGGATCGTACTGACAGAATATTCGCAATTGTGCGTCAAATGTCGTCCGGGTGCTCCGCAGTGAGCGATGGTTATCAACAAAGGACGTTTGCGCACCCCCTCGTTCAGGGTAGTTATCCTGATTAATTCGCCTGACACACTGTCGTTCGAAAGGCGGGCGTAAGGACGCTGTCGCACGACGGCCGGCCTGCCTGTTCCAGAACGGGAGACATGTATGTGTTCAAGCAGGCGAAGCATGATGGGCGCGATGCTATTCCTGGCCGCGAGCGGGGCTGCGGCGGAAACCGGTGTGACGCTGTACGGCGTGGTCGACGTCTTCGGCCAATACCTGAACAACGGCGGCAAGGGGTCGTGGTCGGAGCGCAGCGGTGGCAACAGCGGCTCGTACTTCGGGCTGAAGGGAACCGAGGATCTGGGTGGCGGCCTGAAGGCGGTCTTCAACGTCGAAAATGGCTATAACGTCAACAACGGCGCATTCTTCGGCGATTCGACCGCGATGTTCTATCGCCAGGCGTGGGTGAGTCTCGCACACGAAAAGTACGGCTCGATCACCTTTGGACGCCAGTATCAGCCGACATTCTGGGCGCTCTATCCGAGCGACCCGTTCCGCGCGAACGAAGTGCTGTCGCCACTGGCTGCCGCCGCGACGACAGTCGACCGCAACACACTCGCCGTGCAAAGCGCGGGCGGCCGTTCGAGCAACGCCGTCATCTACAAGAGCCCGAACGTGGGCGGCGCGCAGTTCTGGGGCATGTATGCGCTCGCAGCCAGCGTCACCCAGCCGCTGCCGCTTTCCACGGGCAACATGCTCGATCTGGCTGCAACCTATTCCGGCTACGGCCTCTATGTCGGACTGGCGTATCAGAACCAGCATCCGGGTTCGAAGACGGTGCCGGGTTTGCCTGCCATGCTTCCGTCGCTGTCCACCGAGCATTTCACGAGCGCGCTCAGCTATCGCGTTGGCATCGTCAATCTGCAGTTCAACTACGGCTATCACCGGCCAAAAAATGCGGCCGCCGGGTCCCTCGCCGCGCGACTCAACGCGGCCCATTCGTTCAGCATCTCCGAGCTTGGCGCGACGATCCAGGCCACACCCGCCGATGCTCTCGAAATCGCGGGTTTCCAGCGCGTCGTGCGCGGCGTGCATGACAACACATGGGGCGTGCAGATCGGCGCGGACCACAGTCTCTCCAAACGCACAGCGCTTTATGCACGCGGTGGCTACATGCGCAACAACGGAACGGCCACGATGAGCTGGCCGGGTGTCGCGGTGTCGAGCCCCGGCACTAGCCAGACACTCGCGGTGGCCGGGATGACGCATCGCTTCTGAGCGCGAATTGCGCCGCTCAACCATTCAATCGATAAAAGGACAGCAAATTGAAAATCATTCGAGCCGCTCATATTGCCGCTGGCGCCATGGCCGTCGCGATGTCGTGTCACGTGTGCGCGCAGGCGAGCAGTGCCGCAAGCGCATCCGGAACGGTGGCGAGCCCGGCCACTGTATCGAGCAAGACGGCTGACCGCGCGCTGCGCAAGCGCGTGCTGACAGCGCTTGCGCGCGCAAAGGGTTTGCGTGCGACGGGCATTACCGTGCGCGCGCGCAACGGAGCAATCCTGCTGGAAGGCTGGGTACCCGAAGAAGCGCAGCTCGAACAGGCAACGCGCGTCGCTCAAGGCGTGCCCGGCGTGGCTTCCGTGCAGAATGCGCTCACCCTTTCGACCTTCTGAGAAGCGCGATCCATCGGAAGATTTCCCGGCGAGACCGCAATCGATCCTGCAAGGCCGGGCAGTCTCTCATCGGGAAATCCAAGGCCGGGTTCTGTGCGAGACGGGACCCGGCCTTCTGCTTGCTCCGAATCGGCTGATAAGCATATTTGCTATCCTCTTCCATCGTCATCGACTTGCCTGTGCCGTCCTGACCGGTCAGCGTGCAAGTCGTCTGCTGCCGTTTTCCATCACGCGTTGTCTGCGAGGTCACTGAATGCCGAGCGTTGCCATAGCGATCTTTCCGGGCGTCCAGGCGCTGGATGTCGCCGGTCCTCTCGATGTGTTCGCCGAGGCGAATCTGTTCATCGACGGCAAGGACCGCTATGAAGTGGCGCTGCTCGCCGCGGACAGCGAGCCGCTGCGCGCATCCAACGGCATCCGGCTCGTCGCCGACGAAACCTTCGATCAGCAGCGCAGCACGTTCGATCTCGCGTTGATCGCAGGCGGTCCCGCCTTGCCGGAGAGCACGCCCGACGTGCGTCTGACGCACTGGCTCGCGCACGTCGCGTCGCGATGTGAACGCTACGGCTCGATCTGCACAGGCGCGTTCGCGTTGGGCCACGCGGGGCTGCTCGACGATCGCAACGTCACGACGCACTGGCAGCACGCGCAGCAACTCGCGGCGCAGTTTCCGAAAGCGCGCGTCGATTTCGACCGCATTTATCTGCGCGACGAACGGCTCGTGACATCGGCGGGCGTGACGGCGGGCATCGACCTCGCGCTGGCGCTCGTGACCGAAGATCACGGCCCGCAGACGGCGTTGAAGGTCGCGAAACGCCTCGTGGTGTTTTCGCAGCGCCAGGGCGGCCAGTCGCAATTCAGCCCGTACCTCACCGCGCCCGCCGACGAAACGTCGCCTGTTGCGAAGATCCAGACCCATGTGATGGCGAACATCCGGGATAACTTCACAGTCAGGCAACTCGCGGATGTGGCGGGCATGAGCGCGCGTAATTTCGCGCGCATCTTCGTGCAGGAAACGGGCGTGACGCCGCATGAGTTCGTCGAGCGGGCGCGGATGGATGCAGCGCGCAAGCTGCTCGAAAGCAGCGGCGCGGCGCTCAAGACGATCGCCTACGATTGCGGCTTCGGCACGGCGGACCGCATGCGTATCGTGTTCACGAAGCGCATCGGCGCGACGCCCAAGCAATACCGCGAGCGCTTTCGGCACGAATAAGCGAAGCGGCTGCACACGTCGAATGCGCGTGAGAAAATGGTGCGCTGATCAACGGTCTTACTGAATATCGGGCATATCGACATGAACGCTACTACTTCCGTTCGCGCCATCGTCACGGGTCATACGCGCGGCCTGGGCGAAGCGCTCGCACAACGGCTGCTTGCACAAGGCATCGCCGTGCTCGGCATTTCGCGCTCGCGCAACGAAACGCTCGTGAATCAGGCGGGCTTCGAACAGGTCGCGGTCGATCTGGCGAATGCTGAACACCTGACGCAATTTCTCGCTGGCGACACGTTGCGCAGCTTCCTGAAAGGCGCGCAAACCGCGTTGCTGTTCAACAATGCGGGGATGGTGCAGCCGATCGGTCCCATCGAAGCGCAAGACGTTGCCGCGATTGCGCAAGCCGTGACGCTGAACGTGTCGGCGCCGTTGATGCTGGCGAGCGCGTTCGCCACGGCGAGCCCGGACGCGAGCGACCGGCGCATCGTCCATATTTCCAGCGGCGCGGCGCGCCATCCGTATCCGGGCTGGAGCATCTACTGCGCGACGAAGGCCGCGCTCGATCATCATGCGCGCTCCGTCGCGCTCGACCAGAATCGCGCGCTGCGCATCTGCAGCGTGGCGCCGGGTGTCGTGGATACGAACATGCAGGCGGAGATTCGCTCGACAGGCCTGGAGAAATTCCCGATGCGCGAGAAGTTCGAAGAACTGAAGCGCAGCGGGAAGCTGGCGACGCCGGAAGAGTCGGCGGGCAAGCTGGTTGACTACGCGTTGAGCGAGACGTTTGGGGCGGTGGCGACGGCGGATGTGAGGGAGTTGCCGCAGGGGTGAACGCGCTCAAGACATATCAGCAAAACTGAAAAGCGGCACGTATGGCGAGTCCCGAAAACGCTCACCTTTGAGTCACGTTGCGAGTACTACGAGCCTATTGAAGAGCACGTCGCTACTCGTCACTGCCGCCAAAAGCACTGAATCTCAGGGAAAATCCAGCTTCTCCGCCCCTGCAATCGCGACAGACCACGCATTCGGTGAGTGAAAATCATCTCACTCGCTTCACTCCCGAAAACCCTCACCTCAAAGCAACTCGGGCCACGACACGCAACCATCCGCGCATCGTGGCCCGACATCAAACACGTCAGAGAAGCTTAAGCCTCCAGCTGCTCCAGCACCTTCCCCTTCGTCTCGATCCCCAGATACTTCACGACGAGCGCCGCGCAAAACGGCACGACAGCGAGCAGATAAAACGCCATATCGAGATTCCCACCGACCATCGTCTTCGACACCAGCGTCGGCGCAAAGATCGCGGCAAGCTTCAACCACGCGCCGCCGACGCCGCACCCAAACGCGCGAATACTCGTCGGATACAGCTCAGGCGTGTACACATAAGCGGTGATAAACCCACACGCCAACCAGCCGAGCGCGAACGCACAACACGTCGCCACCACATAAACGGAAGCGTCATGGAACACGCCCGCCATCACCAGCGACAACGCGCACAACATGAACGACCAGTTGATGATCGGCTTGCGTCCGACCTTATCGACCAGCATCGCGCACAGCAGCGAACCGAGCACACCGAGCACGGAAGCGGCAACAGCCAGATTCAGCGCCAGCTGCAACGGCGCGTGATACACCGTGCGATAAATCGTCGGCAGCCACGTCGACAGACCATACTGGATCACGCCGCACGTCATCCACAGCATCGCGACAGCCGCCGAGCGCTTCCAGTACGCCTTGCCGAACAGGTCGCGCATCTTGCGCTTCGGGTGACGCGCAGCCATCGCTTCGAAACCGGCGGGATCTTCCATCGGCGGCAGCGCGGTTTTGGCGGTACGCTCGAACGCGTGCACGGCATCGGCGGCTTCGTTCATGCGGCCGCGTTCAGCGAGCCAGCGCGGCGATTCGGGTACGAGCTTGCGCAGCACGAAGAACAGAATCAACGGCATGCCGCCGATAAAGTACATCGCCTCCCAACCAAAGCGCGGCACGATCCACGCGCCCAACGCATTCGACGCAAGCAGGCCGACCGGGAACACGATCTCGTACAGCAGCACGAAGCGCCCGCGTCCATGCGCACGGCAGATTTCATTGATGTACGTCGCGGCCACGGGCAACTCGCCGCCCAGCCCGATGCCCTGCACGATGCGCAACACGAAGAACACCGCAAAGGTAGGCGCGAAGCCGCACGCAATACTCGTCACGCCGATCAACCCCGAACTCAGCGCGATCGCCTTCACGCGGCCGTGACGCTCCGCATACCACGGAAACAGAAACGCGCCGATCAGCTGACCAACCGAACTCGCGCCGATCATCAGGCCCACGTCCCACGGCGTCAGATGCCATTTGCCGATCAGGATCGGCAGCGTCGCGGCGATCGCGATGACGTCGAAGCCGTCGAAGAACGTCGCGAGGCCGATCAGAATGCGCGCGCGCACCAGCATCGCGTTCGCGGGCAATCGTTCGAGCCGCGCAATGATCGAGCCGCGCGTCACGGGATGGGAGACACCGGCGCTGCTGTGTGCCTCAAACGTATTGTCGATAGTGCTCATGCGTCGTTTCTCCGCCCCTACTGTGATTAGGCAAGCGCTTTGTCGGCGTCGGCCAGAGCCGCGACGTCGACCGTGCGCCCCTGGGTCATCCATTTGCGCGCGAGCTTCAGGTCGCGCGGCGTGTTGATCGCAATCACGCCGCGCACGCCACCGTCCGCGACATGAAAGAGCGTCGCGCGGCGCGCGCTGACATCGCCGCGCACGACGAGTTCGGCATCGGCGGGAATGTCGCCGAGAATCTGCAGGTTCACGTCGTATTGATCCGACCAGAACCAAGGAATCTCCGCATACGGTTCGAACTGGCCGAGTGCGGCCTTCGCGACGACGATCGCCTGGTTCTGCGCATTCGCCCACGATTCGAGGCGGACGCGCCGCTTCAACCACGCGCTCGGATGATTCGCGACATCGCCGCAAGCGAAGATGCGCGGATCGTTCGTCATGCCGTGTTCGTCGACGACGATGCCGTCGTTCACGGGCAAGCCCGCCCCTTCGGCAATCGATGTATGCGGCGTGAGGCCGATGCCCGCCACAGCGAAATCGGCATCGATGGATGTGCCGTCCGCGAGCGTCGCGCGCACTTTGCTTGCGTCTTCAGGATGCGTGTCGAGCGAAGTCAATGCGGCGGACAAACGCACGTCGACACCATTCGAACGATGCAGATCGAGCAGGAACTCCGACACGACAGGCGGCACCGAACGCGCGCACAGACGCGGCGCCCCTTCCACTACCGTCGCCGCGACCCCGAGCTTGCGTGCTGTCGCCGCGACTTCGAGACCGATCCATCCACCGCCGATCACGAGCACGTGCTTGCTTGCGCGCAAACGCTCGCCGAGCGCCGATGCTTCGTTCAAAGTGCGCAGATACGCGATGTGATCCGTCTTCACCAACGACGCCGGCAGCTTGCGCGCCGCCCCGCCCGTTGCGATCACGAGCCGGTCGTACTGCACTTCGCGGCCCGATTGCGTGCGCACGATGCGTTGCGCGCGATCGATTTGGGTCGCAACGTCCGGTTGCCATGCTTCGACATTGAGCGAAGCGAAATCGTCGGTGGCGAAGAGGCGCACCGTGTCGATATTGGCATCACCCGACAGCACCGCTTTCGATAGCGGCGGCCGCTCGTACGGCAGATGAATTTCATCCGCGATCATCACGAGACGGCCTTCGAAGCCCGTCTTGCGCAATGTCTTCACGACCCAACCCGCAGCCTGGCCCCCGCCGATCACGACGATCGTTTGCGGTACGTCCGCGTTGTTCGCAGCGTTTGAAATGGCAGCGTCAGTCATGTTTGCGCTCCGTCATGAATTTGCCTTCCGGCGCCTTCGCGTTCTTCTGACGGCGCGTGTTGCCGTCGATGCCGCCGTCGATCGCCCATTCGGCGAACACAGTCGGACCCGGTTCGAAATCGCGCGGCTGCCATTCGGGTGTGAGTTGATCTTCGTCGGCGTAGTACTCGATCAAACCGCCTGCCGGATTCTGGAAGTACCAGAAGTACGCGGACGAAACGGGGTGACGTCCCGGCCCGAGTTGCGTGTCCCAGCCGCAACGGCTGACGTGCATGCCGCCGCCGAATACTTCGTGAATGTCGCGCACGGTGAACGCGACGTGATTCAGTCCGCGCTTGCCCGTCGGCAGTTGCAGCAGAAAGATGTCGTGATGGCCGCCGTGCGGCGCGCAGCGCATGAATGCGCCGCGGCCCGGATAGCGATCCGACATTTCGAAGCCGAGTCGTTCCTGATAGAACTTCTCCTGCTCCGCGAGGCAGTTCGTGAAGAACACGACGTGGCCCACTTCGACGGGTTCCGCGCGTTCATAGACCGGGCTCGGTGTATCGACGCGCAGCGTTTGACCCCACACGTTCGACGGCGAGCCATGCACGTCGACGGCGCGCTTGCGCGTTACTTCTATGCGGATCGCCATGCCGTTCGGATCGATGCAGCCGACGGCTTCATCGTTCGAGTAGTAGCCCGGCGTGCCCTTCAGGCTCTCGCGGTATGTGTCGAGGTCAGCGGGCGCGGCCACGCCCCACGTCACTTCCCGCAGCGTCGGACCTTCTTCGAATGCGGGCGGCAGCGACGGATCGTTCGCCATCACCGCGAGCACCGTGCAGCCGTTCAACGTTTCGAAGCGCGCGCGCGTTTCGTCGTGCGCGGTTTCCTTCATGCCCCAGTCGGCGAAAAAGCGCCGACAGGTCTCAAGATCCGTCACGCTACGTGATCTGTTCAATGCCGAGAATGCTCATGTTGCGTGCCTCTTCAGTTCGCCCACGCCAGCGGCGCGTCGTTCAAGCCCCAGTAAAGGCTCTTTTGCTGCATATATTCACGAATGCCCAGGCGGCCTTTTTCGCGGCCCATGCCGCTTTCTTTCCAGCCTGAGAACGGCGTCGAAATCGAGAACAGCTTGTACGTGTTGATCCATACGGTGCCCGCTTCGAGCGCACGCGCGACGCGCCATGCGCGCTTGTAGTCGCGCGTCCAGATGCCGGCGGCGAGACCGAATACGCTGTCGTTCGCTTCTTTCAGCAGCGATGCTTCGTCGTCGAAAGGCATCGCGACGAGGACCGGTCCGAAGATTTCTTCCTGGCAAATGCGTGCGTTGTTCGACAGGCCTTCGAGAATCGTCGGTTGATAGAAGAAGCCCTGCTCGCGGTTGTTGCCTACAGGCCGCTCGCCGCCGCACAGCAAACGCCCGCCTTCTTCGAGGCCGAGCGCCACATAACGCTCAACCGACTCGCGATGCTTCGCGGAAATCAGCGGACCCATCTGCGTGTCCTCGCTCGCGGGATCGCCGACGCGCAATTCACGCGCTTTCGCGGTCAGCCGCTTCATGAACTCGGGATAGATCGAGCGCTGCACGAACAGGCGCGAGCCCGCAATGCACGCTTCGCCCGATGAACTGAAAATGCCGTACAGCACACCGTTCACCGCATGATCGAGGTCGGCGTCTTCGAAGACCATCGTCGGAGACTTGCCGCCGAGTTCCAGCGACACGGGCATCAGCTTGTCGGCTGCGATGCGCGCGATGCCGCGTCCCACTTCCGTGCCGCCCGTAAACGACACTTTCTTCACGAGCGGATGGCGCACCAGCACATCACCGATCACCGAGCCCTTGCCGGGCAGCACGCTCAGCACACCCTTCGGCACGCCCGCTTCCTCGCAGATGCGTGCAAGTGCGAGCGACACCAGCGGCGTTATTTCAGCGGGCTTCAACACGACGGCGTTGCCTGCCGCAAGCGCGGGCGCGAGCTTTTGCGCATCGGAAGCGATAGGCGAATTCCACGGCGTAATCGCCGCGATCACGCCGATCGGCTCGTGCACGCTCATCGTCAGATAGTCGCCGCGCGAGGGCGTCACTTCTTCGTCGAGCGTTTCGAGGCACGCCGCGAAATAGCGGAACGTGTTCGCCGCGCTCGCGACCAGCACGCGCGTCTCGCTAATCGGCTTGCCGTTGTCGCGGCGTTGCAGTTGCGCGAGCGCTTCGTGCTTCGCCATGATCAGATCGGCGATGCGATACAGGATCAGCGCGCGCTGATGCGGCTTCAGACCGGACCAGTTCGGCTTGCGCCACGCGATGTCAGCGGCTTCGACGGCTTCGCGCGTGTCGTCGGCATCGGCCGTCGTGATTTCGGTGTTCACCGAGCCGTCGGCGGGATAGATGCTCGCGTACAGTGCGCCGCGGCCGCGTTTCCACTCGCCGCCGACGAAGATATCGGCGGAGGGCACGAGGCTCGAAATGATGTCGGTGTGGGGCATGTCGTACTTCCTTTGACTATCAGATCTTCAGATCACGCAGCGGGCCGCGCGATTGCGCAGCGCGCGGATCGCGCTGAACGCGGTCAGCGCAGACGTCTTCGGATTGTCGGGCAGCGGCTTGCCGCTCATTTCGAGCGACATCTCGCCGAACGCGCCGCGCGCGACGATGCGATGCACGTTCCGCGTCACAGCGGGATCGGCGATCAGGCGCACCATCGTCTGATCGAGACCGAGACCCGCGAGCGCGACGGTCGCCGCGACATTCGCGTTCTTCGGATACAGCCGCGCCGCTTCGCGTGCGCTGCCTTCGAAGATCACGCGCGCTTCCGTCAGCGTCTTCAGATCACAGAGTTGTTCGGCGGGCGTCCCGAGCCAACCCGTCGGCGGCTTGCGGCCGATGTATTGCACTTCGTCGAGGCCACCGAGCTTCGCGGCGGCGAGCGCATCGATACCGCCGATTGCACCCGACAAAAGCGTCACGGTTGCGTGGCCTTCATCGGCGGCGGCGTTCAGCGCTTCGAGCAGGCTCAGATCCGACAGCGCGCCGATCGAAGCAACCGCGCAATCCGTGCCCGCCTTCAGCAGCGGCACGACGTGGCTCACCAGCGCGCCGTGCCCCGCGCATTCGAGCGCGAACTGCGGACGCGACTTCAATGCACCGACGGACCACACAACATCCACATCCGGTCCGACCTGCTCGCGCACGGCGTTGGCCTGATGCTCGGGCACGATCACATGCGACACATGCACTTGCGGATCGGCGGCGACGGCGTGATACACGGTCTGACCGATCGCGCCGAAACCGATCATCGCGATGTCGAGGGGCGCGTGATGATTGATGCCCGCAATGTTAGGCATGTTCAGGCTCCTGTTTGCGCACGGGCGGGCCGGCGAAGGCCGTAGCGAATGAACCGACCGACAGCATGTCCACCTCGACAAGCACCGGCCCGTTCTTCGCGATGCCTTCGCGGATCACGTCGTCGGCCTGGTCCAGCGACGAAATGCGGTAGTGCGTGAGGCCGAAGCTCGCGCAGAACTGCGCGAAATCGGGTTGATGCAGTTGCACGTAGCAGCGGCGGCCGCCGTAGTGCGCGTCCTGAATGTTGCGGATCACGCCGTAGCATTGATCGTTCATCAGCACGATCATCACGTTCGCGTTTTCCTGCACGGCCGTCACCAGTTCGCCGACGTTGACCATCAGGCCGCCATCGCCGACGAGGCACACGGTCTTCGCCGCCGCATCCGCGAGCGCCGCGCCGATCGCCATCTGGATACCCTGCCCGATGCCGCCACCCAGCGCATGCACACCCGCGCGCGGCTGGAAGATCTTCAGCATGCGGTTACCCCACGTGCTGTTCGAGATCGTCACGTCGCGCACCCAGTTGTAGTCGCGGCCCACGGCGTGTTGCAGCGCGTCGACAAGGCGCTTGTACGGTCCCAGACCCTTACCCGTTTCAGCGACAGCGACTTCGCGCGTGGCTGCGAGATCACCCGCAAATGCAGGGTCGATCTTCATGCGGCCTTCGAGCAGCGTCGCGAGTTGATCGAGCACGGCGACTGCGTCGCCATGAACGAACAGCTCGTTGCGATAGCCACGGTTGTCGGCGAGTGCGTCGGCATCGACGCGGAACAGCGGCTGCGGCAGCGCGAGCTTATACTTGAGCGTCTCGTTGCCGCGCAGACGCGAGCCGACCACAAGCAGCGCATCGCAGGTCTTGTAGAACTTCTCGACGGTCGGCTGCACATTGAATGCGCCGAGCGTCGCGGGATGATCTTCGGGCAGCACGCCACGGCCCTGCACGCTAGTGACGACGCCGAAGCCGAGCTTCACGAGGCGCTCGACCTGCGCACGCGCATGACGCGTACCGCCGCCGAGCCACAGCAACGGACGCTTTGCTTTCGCGAGTTCGTCGGCGAGCTGCTCGACGCGCTTGGTGTCGTGCGTCAGCGTGCTGACGTGCGGGGCGGCCATGTCGACGGGCCATTCGATTTCGGCGGCCTGGATGTCGATCGGAATCTCGACGCTGACGGGGCCGCTCGGCGCGGTTTGCGCGACGCGCACGGCTTCGCGGATCGTTGCCAGTGCGGTCTCGACGGAGCGCACGCGGTACGCGGCCTTCGAAATCGACGAGAGCATCGCGAGTTGATCGGGCGCTTCGTGGATATACGCGAGATCCTGATCGAGATACGTCGATTCAATCTGGCCGGTGATATGCACGAGCGCCGTGCCTGCCGTCAGCGCTTCGACCATCGCGCCCGCTGCGTTGCCCGCAGCCGTGCCCGTGCTCGTGAACGCGACGCCGAGGCCGCCCGACACGCGCGCGAGACCATCGGCCATGTTCAGCGCGCCCGCTTCGCCGCGTGCGCCGACATAGCGGATGTTGCCGCGCGTATTGATCGCGTCGAGGATCGGCATGTTGTGAATCGAGATCACGCCGAATGCAGTTTTGACGCCGCATTGCTCGAGAAAAGCGGCGATCAGCTCGCCGACGGTGGTTTTGTTAGACATGACGTGCAACGCCTCCGGAGACATCGATATGGCTTCCCGTCGTGTACGACGACAGGGGTGTAGCGAGATAAAAGAGCGCTTGTGCGGCCTCTTCAGGACGGCCGAAGCGGCCGAGCGGAATGTTCTTCATGCGCGCGAGTTCGCCGGTCCAGTCTTCCCAGCTTTGACCCGGCTTTGCCTGCGTCTGGTAGCGGCGACGCCATTGGCCCGACTCGACGATGCCGATCAGAATCGAGTTCACGCGAATGCGCTGCGGCGCGAGCTCGACGGCCAGCGACTTGATCAGGTTCTGCACGCCCGCCCGCGCCGACGAGGTCGCGACCATATGCGGCTCGGGCTGCAATGCGAGCAGGGAATTCACGCAGACGATCGAGCCGTTGCCTTGCTGCGCCGCTTGCGTGAGCATCGGCAGAAATGCGCGGGTCGGTCGGATGACGCTGAAGTACTTGAGGTCCAGTTCTTCGCGCCATGCTTCGTCGCTGGTATCGGCGAAGGTCGATACGCGGCCCTGGCCTGCGTTGTTGACGAGCATGTCGGTGCGGCCGAAGCGTTGCTGTACATCGGTTGCGAACTTCGTGACTTCGTTCGCGTCGAGCACGTTGCAGCGCGCGGCGAGCAATTGCGCTTGCGGAAACTGAACGCGCAGCGAAGCTTCAGCGCTCGCGAGCCGATCGGCGTCGCGACCGCAAATCGCCACGGATGCTCCCGCGCGCAGAAAGAGTTCGGCCGTTGCGAGGCCGATGCCGGACGAGCCGCCCGTCACCACTGCAACCTGTCCTGTGAGATCGATTTGAATCATCAGAGCCCCAATGCCTTCATGTACCTGCTTTCCGCCGACGGCCGATAGTTCAGCCGCAGCGACAGTTGCTCCGCCGCGCTACGCACCTTGTCGATCAGGCCGCCATCAAGCAGCGCCGCGTCGATCTGCGGACGCGGAATCGTCGTCGTGATGACAGCGGCGATGCGCCCCGTGTCGTTACGCACGGGCGCGCTGATCACCGAAATGCCGTTTTCAAAGGACGATTCGCTGATTGCGAAACCGCGCACCGCGTCGTCCTTCACGCGCTCGTACAGTTCGTCGACGGTGGCGGGCGTGTGTTTCGTGAAGCGTTCAAGCGTCTTCTCCGGATACAGCGCGCGCAGTTCGTCGAGCGAGAGATCACCCATCAGTACATGACCATGCGTCGTCGCATGCGCGGGTAGCCGCGTGCCGACGTTCACCTTCACCGAGCTGAACACGGGCGCGTGGCTCTGCGCCTTCGCGACGAACACCACGTCGCGGCCGTCGCGGATCACGATGTGCGTGGTCAGGCCCGTCGCGTCGCGCAAACCTTCGATCAACGGCAAGCCGAGATCGGTGAGTTCGAGCGAGCTGAGATACTCGAAGCCGAGGCGCAGCACCGCGACGCCCAGGCGATAGTTGCGGTCGCGATCCGCGCGCTCCAGAAAGCCGAGCGATTCGAGCGTCTGCAACAGCCGGAACACCGTCGTGCGTGGAATGCCGAGGCGCTTCGACAACTCGGGCGCGCCGAGCACCGGCTCGCGCGGCGAAAACTCCGTGAGAATGCGCAGGCCGCGTTCGAGTCCGGGCACCCGATAGTTCGCGTCGTTGCGGTCGTCTTCTGCTTCAGGCGCAGTGCCCGTCAATTCGGGGGTCATGCTTTGCTCCATTGGCCGTCGCTCGCGCGGCAGAATGCGTCGATGAGCGCGGTGTATTCAGTGTCCGCTTCGATATAGCCCGCGTGACCCGCGCGCGGGATGATCTGCAGGCGCGTGCGCGCCGCCTGCGCAATCCGCTCGCATGACGACGGCGGCGTGATCGAGTCTTCCGCGCCGACCGCGACAGCGATACGGCCGTTGAACTTCGCGAGATCGCTGGCGAGGTCCGTGTTGGCGAGCAGATGCGTCGCCTGCGCGTAACCGTTCGGCACGATGCGCGACATGTTCCAGCGAACCCACTCGCGCGATGCGTCGTCGGCGTGCGGCGAGAGCATGTTGGCGCTGCGTTTTTCCGCGAGTACCTGCGGGCCGAGTTCGGCGAGCATCGCGAGACGGCCGTCGCGCTTCGACGCGCGCACTTCTTCGGATGCCGCGCCGTAGCCCGCTGCGGGCGAAATCAGCAACAGCCCCGCGACGCGTTCCGCGTGCGACGCTGCGAACGAGCCCGCGATGATCGCGCCGAGCGAATGCCCGACCAGTACGCAACGCTCTACGTCGAGCGCGTCGAGCCATGCGTTGAGCGCGCCAGCATATTCATGTGCTTCCGGCGAAGCCGACGCAACGGGTGTCGATTCGCCGTAGCCCGGCGCGTCCCACGCGAACACGCGGCGCGTCGTGCCGAGCGCTTCGAACTGTTGCACCCACGAAGCCGCGCCCGAGCCAATGCCGTGCAACAGCACGAGCGGCAACGCATCGGCGTGTGCGGCACCCGCTTCGCGATAACCGATCGTACGTTGCGGCGCAATCGCGATCCGCTGTGCCGGGAAGTGCGAGAGGCGCGTTTCCAGTGTGGCGTTTCGATCGACAGTAACGGGCAAGGCTGCGGACATGGGCTTCGGTTCGTGAGCGGTGGACTTACTTCGCGAGATCGCGCTTGATCTTCGCGAGCGGCGAATCGGGCGGATACGTCGGCGTGATCGGCTTCGACGAACCGAGCATCACGCACATCAGCGCGTCTTCTTCGCCGATGTTGATTTCCGTGCGATACACGCCGGGCGGAACCGAGATCAGATCGCGTTCGCCGAGCACGGCTTCCCACGTTTCGCCGTCGCGCTCGCAGATCACTTTCATCTTGCCGCGCAGCACGAAGAAAATTTCTTCGACGTCGGTATGAATGTGGCTCGGCCCGATGTTGCCGGCGGGAATTACCATCGTCGAGAACGTGAAGTTGCCGGCGGGCACCGTGTTCATGTCTTTGGCGACACCCGTGCCGCCCGTGCCGACATAGCGCATTTGCGCGCGACGGTATTTCGGGTCGTAGTCGGCCTGGAACTTCAGCGCGTCCCAGTCGTAGCGGCGCGTTTCGAACCGCGCGACGCGCGTGTCCATCCATTGTTCGAAACTTGCGTCGGTGGGTTGATCCCACGATTTGCGTTCGAGATCGGCGTCGGCCATTGTTTTCTCCATGTGGTTTGCTGGTTCGAGCAAGGTCAATTCATCACGAAGCCGCCGTTCACGGGCAGCAACTGGCCAGTCACGAAGCGGGCGGCATCCGTCAGCAGGAAAAGCACGGGACCCGTCACGTCGTCGGGCACTTGCGCGCGGTTCAACGCGCGGCCTTTCAGGTAGTACTCGTGGCGTTCGGCTGGCACGTACGCGGTCGCTTCGACTTCCGTGAGGCCGGGCGCAATCGCATTCACCGTGATGCCGTGCGCGCCGAACTCGCGCGCGAGCGAACGCGTCATCGCAATGACCGCGCCTTTGCTCGCGACGTACGCGAGCAGCTTCGGCGCGCCCCACATCGCCGTGTCCGAAGCGATATTCACGATCGCGCCGCGCTTCGAGTCGCGCAGATGCGGCAGCGCTGCCGTACACATCAGCCACGTACCGCGCACGTTGACGTTCATCACGGCGTCCCACGTTTGCGTGGTCAACTCTTCTGCGAAGCGTCCGCCAGAGTTGGTGATTGCGGCGTTGTTGATCAGCGCGTCGATACCGCCCATCTTCTGCGCGGCTTGCGCGACGAACGCATCGATGCTGTCGGGACTTGCGAGATCGAGCGGAATGAAATGCGCGTTCGCGCCGAGCTTCTCCGCGAGCGCGCGACCTTCCGCTTCGAGCACATCGCCGAACACGACATGCGCGTCTGTGGCAAGCGCTTCGATGAACGCTGCGCCAAGCCCACGCGCGCCGCCTGTCACGACGACACGCCGTCCGCTCAGGCTGGAGGGTGTGACATCACGCATGAGCGTGCCCCGTCGACGCTTGCGCGCCCGCTTCCGCCTGCTTCGCGTCGAGCGCTTCGAGATCCGCGAAATGCTGTTGCGCGCGTTGACGCAGCATGCGGCGCACGCGCGTCATGCCGACATCGTGCTGATAGAGGAATTCGTGAGCGCGCGCGTTCGGTGCGAGGCTTTCGAGCACATAGCGGTCTTGTTCGAGCACCGCCCAGTGCAGCCCTTCGAGACGATTGCGATACAGGAAGCGCCATGCGTCGCGCTGCCAGCCGCTCACCTTGCGTGTGCGCCAGAAGTAGACCTGGCAGTTGTCGTTATCGACGGGCACCGCAAAGCCGACGATGCCGAAGCTGCCGCCAGGGCCGAACTTCTTCTTGTACGGAATCGCGAGACGCATCCACAAGCAACCCGTTTCGCCGAGTTCGACCCAGTCGAAATTCACGTCGCGCTGACCGACCTTCTCGAACATGAGGCCAGTCTCGGTTTTACGCACGCGCATGTCGGCCTGCTTGTCGCCTTCGGCCATCGAATGCGACGTCGCGTGCAGATACGCGCCGTGCATCGGGTCCATCACGTTGTCGATCGCGTATTGATAGTTGCACTTCCAGTTCGATACGCACAGGAACTGCGAGTACTCCTCGCCGACCAGTTCCTCGGGCAGTGCGAGCGGCGTCGGCTCCTTGTGCGCGTCGTCGCCGAACCACAGGAAGATTGCGCCCGCATGTTCCTCGACGGGATACGACTTCACGCACTTCTGTCCTTCGAGCGGACAGGCCGACACGGCAGGCACGGCCTGCACGGTGCCCGAACCGTCGACTTCGATGCCGTGATACCAGCACGCGACGCGATTGCCGAGATTCCAGCCGAGCGACAGGCGCGCGCCGCGATGCGGGCAACGATCTTCGAGCGCGTGGACTTTGCCGTCCTGATCGCGCCACAGCACGATCTGCTCGCTGAGTCGCGTGAGGCCGATGGGTGCATTGCCGACCTGCCAGCTCGGCGCGACGGGATACCAATAGTTCTTGATGCCGCGGTCGAGATAAGCCTGAATGGGATCGGCCGCGGGGTTCGTTGTATTGAGGGACGTCATGGGGAAACTCCGTGTTCGCTTGGGTCGTGCGCTGGGTCGTCGAATCGTGCGGCGTTACTCGGCGAGCAGCCGCAGTTCCGCGGCGAGACGCTCTTCGCTCCACTGCGCGCCTTCCGGCGTGCGGAATCCGACGCCGTTCAGGCCAGCCACCACTTCATGCAGCTCGACGGCACCTGCTTCGAACACCTGTTCCAGCGCGTTGCCGAAGTCGTTTTCGTATTGCGTCGGCTCCGCCTTGCGGGTCTGCCAGATCATGTTGTCGGTCTCGCCCGGCTTTTCGATCACGCCCTTGCCGGCGACGTTGTTCGGCTGCGGCGCGAGCCACGGCTTCAGGAAAGGATTGAAGTTCACGACGGCTTCTTTCATGTCATTCCACCTTGATCTGGATTTCTTCACCCGCGAGGCGCACCGCGTACACCTTCAGGTCGCGGCCACCCGGCTCTTTCAGACACTTGCCCGTCGGGATGTGAAAAACGGCTTCGTGCAGCGGACATTCGACCGTGTCGCCGTCGACGAAGCCTTGTGTCAGCAGCGCATACGCATGCGGGCAGACGTTCTCGAGCGCGTAGACCTCATCGCCCACCTTGTAGATGCCGATTTCCTTGCCGTCGCCGAGCTTGAACTCGACGGGCGCGTCTTCGGATAACGCGCCGGCGTGTCCGGCGCAAAGCCACTGTTCACTCATTTCTCACCTTCTCCGACCAACCGGTTCCGACCGTTTGACGTTCCACCTAAGGAACATCAGTTTATGTATGGTCATTATAGAAACATGTTTGGGCGAACAAAATAAAAATTCTGCGCTTCCAGGGAAAACACCAACAGCGGTTTTTTTACAACGTAAGAAGCCCGTAAACCGGGCCAAATCAATGGGTTGCTGCGCATAAAGAGCGCGCGCGTACGGCACCGAGGTGATCTGATGAATGAGGGTTTTCACCGTCGCAAAAACTTTTTTGATCGCTCAATTGACTCTCTATACTTTCCATAGGCGATACATATGCCCATAGGTGGAACATAAAGCGGATAGCCAACGTAGCAGGTGACCAGAAGGCCATCCAGAGAGATGACAGGCAAAGGAAGAGAAACCGGCGCGTCCGGCTCTCGACTACACGATCAGGAGTACCAAGGGTGAAACGCATCATCGCTGCCGGCGCGGCAGGACTTATGGTGACATCGACGGCATGGGCACAAAGCAGCGTCACGCTGTACGGCAGCCTCGATGCTGGCATTGCTTACGTGAGCAACGTCGGCGGGCATACGAAGTGGATGGAGGAACAGGGCAACATGCAGCCGGACCGCTGGGGCCTGCGCGGTGTCGAAGATCTGGGCGGCGGTCTGCACACGATCTTCCAGCTGGAAAACGGCTTCTATACGAACACCGGCAACTTCGCGAAAGCGGGCACGCTGTTCAACCGGCAGGCGTACGTGGGCATCAGTTCCGACCAGTTCGGGCAGATCACGCTCGGCCATCAGACGCCGTTCAACTTCGACATGCTCGGCCCGCTCAGCACCGGTTACCTCGCGGCGAGCTGGTTTGCGTTCCATCCCGGCAACATCGACGAACTGGCCGACACGGGTGTCGTACCGTTCGACAACTCGGTGAAATTCAAGTCGGCCAGCTACGCGGGCTTTACGGTCGGCGCGATGATGGGCCTCGGCAATACGACGAACTTCTCGACGGGCAAGACGCTGAGTTTCGGCGTGAACTACGCGAATGGCCCGTTCAAGGCGGCGGCTGTCTACTCGAACGAGCACAACCGTACGCCGTCCATCATCACGACGGGCATCAACACGTTCCAGGGCGTGCCGGCCGCAACCTACTCCGCCGACAAGGTCGAGAACATGGGCGCGGGCCTGTCGTACCAGCTCGGCAAGCTGCTCGTCCATGCTCTGTACACGCGCGTGAAGTTGCAGTCGAACGGATTCTCGGACACGTATCAGAGCTGGGACGCGGGCGCGAACTATCAGTTCACGCCGGCCAACACGCTCGCGGGCGGGGCCGCGACGACGACGCTGTCGGGCCGCCGCTGGACGCAGTTCGAAATCGGCGATATCTATGCGCTGTCCAAGCGCACGCAGGTCTATGTGAACGTGCTCTACGAGCATGCAAACGACAATGCGAACGCTGCGTTCTTCACGGCGGGTGTGTCGGGCGGCCGCAATCAGGCGATCGTGCTGACGGGCATTCATCACTCGTTCTGAGCGATGGTTTGAGGCCTTTTTAAGGCTCGAAATGAAACAGGCGGCCCATCGACGCCGCCTGTTTTCGTTTTTCTGCCGCGCTATTGCGACGCGAGAGCGAGGCCGCTTCTAGCGACGCGTTTGCGCGAGCGTCGGATCGTCGGCGGACGGACGATAGTTCAGACGCGCCGACAGATCGAGCGCCGCGCCGCACACCTTCGCGACGAGCGGCGCGCGATCATCGTCACCGATGTCGGAACGCGGCACTGTCGTCGTCATCGCCGCGACGATCTTGCCTGTCTGATCGCGCACGGGCGCGCTGACCACGGATATCCCGCGCTCGAACGATGCCTCGCTGATCGCATAGCCCTGCGAGGCCGTTTCGTGGATTCGTTCGTACAGTTCGTCGACGGTGGCGGGCGTGCGGTCGGTGAAGCGTTCGAGTTGCTGCTCGGGATAAAGCTGGCGCAACTGCATCAGCGACAGATCGCCCATCAGCACCTGGCCGTGGACGGTCGCGTGCGCGGGGAGCCGCGTGCCGACATGCACCTTCACCGAACTGAACATCGGATCATGCGTCTGCGCCTTCGCGACGAACACGACATCGCGTTCGTCGCGTATCAGCAGATGCGTGCTCAAGCCGGTTTGATCGCGCAGCCGTTCGAGGATCGGCGTACCGAAGTCGGTCAATTCCAGCGAACTCAGATACTCGAAGCCAAGGCGCAGCACCGCGACGCCGAGACGAAAATGCCGGTCGCCATTCGCGCGTTCGAGAAAACCGAGTGCTTCGAGCGTTTGCAGCAGACGGAATGTAGTCGTGCGCGGAATGCCGATGCGCTTCGACAGCTCGGGCGCGCCGAGCACCGGTTCGCGTGCCGAGAACTCGGCAAGAATGCGCAAGCCGCGTTCGAGGCCGGGGACGAGATACGTCGAGCCGCCGCCGGCTTCCTCTTCGGCGGATTCCGCGATTTCCGTGCTGCGCGCGGTGTCCTCGTCGGCCGATGCGCGCGCCGCCTGCGGTCCCGCAGCCCGGTGTCCCACTCCTGTCGTGTTTTCTCTTGCCATGTCCGGCTGTGTCGTTGAACCGTGGAAGATAGAGATGATAGCGCGAAGGGGTGGGTGGGGCGGCGCGAGTCAATACCGGTCGATATCCTGGTTCAACATCTTCAGCCGGGTACGTCCGTCCGGCGTGAAGTGTGTGCCGAATCGCACGAGCCCTTGCTTGTGAAGTTGGCACGACATCGTGAAACTCAGCAGCATCCCAGCCTCCGTCTCTTCGATCGTGATATCGATGCGTGCCAGACGCGGTTCATATTTGAGCAGCGTCACCTCGATCTCGCGGCGGAGTTTGTGCGCCGACGCCGGCAAATGCCGGTAAATCTCCGACAGATCCGCGAGGCCATAGTCCGGCAGATGCACGAGTCCGTCGCGGCGACTATTCAGAATGCGATGTATGTTGTCCTGCACGGACAGAAACGTCTGTGTCTGGGCGTCGAACTCGTCGACGGCCGCGCCGTTCGCAAAGTGCCCGGTCACCATTTCGAAGAGTCCGGGACCGCCTCCGCCGCCTCCGTTCACGCGGCGGCCTCATCGAGAAGCAACGCTTCTTCGAAATCGACAATCACGCCTTCCGTCTCGCTCACCGACAACCGTATTGTGGCCGGCAACTTGCCTTTCGCCGAGCGCACCAGCAACTCACGCGACAGCACGGGCAGAATCTGTTGATCGAGCAAGCTGTCGATATTCCGTGCGCCTGAGTCCGGCGTCTGGCAGGCTCGGACAACTTCATCGATCAGCGTGTCGTCGCAGATCAGCGCGACTTCGAAACGCTTCGCGATCCGGTGCGCGACCTTATCGAGCTTCATGCGTACGATCGTCCCAAGCGCTGCAATCGAAAGCGGCCGATAGATCACCGATTGAAACCGCGCGAGCAAAGCCGGTTGAAAGTGCTCGACCAGCACGGGACGGACACGCTCCATCAACAGCGCGTCGCTGAGAGGCACACGGTCAGGAGCAGTGTCCGGTGCAGCTTGGCTCGTGGCTTCATTTGCAGTGTCGATCGCGGTCACGATCTGCTCGCTGGCCAGGTTCGACGTCATCAGAATCACCGTGTTGCGGAAGTCGATGATGCGGCCTTCGCCGTCGCGCATGAAGCCACGGTCGAACACCTGATAAAACAGATTCAACACATCCCGATGCGCCTTCTCGACCTCATCCAGCAAGATCACGCTGTACGGTCGCTGACGCACTGCTTCTGTCAGCACCCCGCCCTGGCCGTAGCCGACATAGCCAGGCGGCGAGCCTTTGAGTTGCGATACGGTATGCGCTTCCTGATACTCGGAGAGATTGATCGTGATGAGCGCGCGTTCGCCGCCGAACATCAGATCGGCCAGCGCGCGCGCCGTCTCCGTCTTGCCGACGCCCGACGGCCCCACCAGCAGGAATACGCCAAGCGGCGCCTCTTCGGACTTGAGTCCCGCTTTCGCTGTGCGCAGGCTCTTGCCAAGTGCGGCGAGCGCGTCGTCCTGACCGACGACGACGCGCGCGAGCCGCGTTTCGAGTTCGACCAGCGTCGCGAGTTCGTCTTCGAGCAGACTGCCGACGGGCACGCCTGTCCAGTCGGCGATTACGGACGCGATCGCAGCTTCGTCGACTTCCGCGTGAACCAGCAACTCGTCGCCGTGCCGCGTCAGTGCCGCATGGGCCTCGCGGATGGACTGCTGCAGCCTGCCGCGCGCTGCTTCGTCAGGTGTCGCCCGCCATTGCTCGCGCAATTCGACGACCCGCGCCGCCGCTTCCTTTTGCGCGGCGAAGGCGGATTCCAGCTCGTGCAAACCGATGCGTAGTTCATCAAGCCGCTTGTCGATGGCATTCACGCGCTCGCTTACATCCGCGGATGCCGCCGCCTGATCCTCGATCAATGCATGGCGCTCGACTTCGAGCGACGCTTTCTCTGCCTCGCGCGTGGAAATGGCCAAAGGCGTCGCCTCGCAGCTCATGCGCACCCGGGCGGCGGCCGTATCGAGAATATCGACGGCCTTGTCCGGCAACTGGCGCCCCGTCAGATATCGACGCGACAGCTTCACGGCGGACGCCACGGCCGAGTCGGTGATATGCACGCGATGATGTTGTGCGTAACGCTCTTTCAACCCACGCAACATCAGACAGGCATTGTCGTCGTCGGGCTCGTCGACCTTGACCATCTGAAAACGCCGCTCCAGTGCGGCATCGCGCTCGAAATACTGCTTGTACTCCGACCATGTGGTCGCAGCGATCGTACGCAACTCGCCGCGCGCGAGTGCCGGCTTGAGCAGATTCGCAGCGTCCGCGCCGCCGGCGGAATTGCCCGCTCCGATCAGCGTATGGGCTTCGTCGATGAACAGCAGAATCGGCACAGGCGATTGCTGCACGGCCTCGATGACGTTTTTCAGGCGCTGCTCGAATTCGCCCTTCACGCCCGCGCCCGCCTGCAGCAGACCCAGGTCGAGCGTCAGCACGCTGACGTCGCGAATTGCCAGAGGGACATCGCCTTGCGCGATTTTCAATGACAGACCTTCCACCAGCGCCGTCTTGCCGACCCCGGGGTCGCCCACCAGAATCGGATTGTTCTTGCGCCGTCGCGCAAGAATATCGACCATCTGACGAATCTCGACGTCTCGGCCGAACACCGGGTCGATGCGCCCTTCTCGCGCCTTCTGTGTGATATCGATGGTGAAGCGCGAAAGCGCGTCGTTCGAGTGCTGGCTGCCTGATGCGTGAGCGCTTCCGTGTCTTGCGACCGTGTCCGGCGCCGCTTCGGTCTGTGACTGCGTAGCCGCGTTCGAGTCGCCGCGCGGCGCTTCGATAGAAATCCGGTCGAGTTCCGGCATCACGCGCTCGATCTGCGCAGGCGATATCGACAGCAATGCCCACGCATCCGGCGCGCGAAGCAGCGATGGCACATCGGCTAGTGCGGCCAGTAGATGCGCCGAGCGAATGACGGTGGTGCCCGTTCCAGGCGAGTCCAGCGAAGCCCGCATCCACGCCGCTTCGAGCAACTGTCCAAGGCGGTTCGACAGCCCAGGCTTGCCGCGCAACTCATGCGGCAGCCGGTCGATCGCGCCCAGCAAGCCGTTCCAGATTGCGTCGACGTCCAGTTCATAGCGCCGCATGAGCGCCACGAGGTCTCCGTCTCCGAGTTCAAGCAGCTTGATGAGCCAATGCTCGACCTCGATATCGCGATGGGCGCGGGTTTCGCACAGGCTCGCCGCGTCGGCGAGGGCATGTGCGCAATGCTCGTTCAGGCGGCGCAGGAACAGGGAGAAATCTCGGGCGATCATGGCAGAAGAAAGACGGGGCACAGGCCGGTCCGCGCAAGCGGACCGGAGACGATGACGATCCCTCAGGCGCGTCGCCAGACAGGACCGTCATGCTCGAACGCTTACGAACGCTCGTTCCACGTATCGCCGTGGATGATGTTGCCATCCTTGTACGACCACGTGATCTTTTCGTAGCGCAGTTCGATTTCTTCGAGATGGTTGTGCTTCTCGAATTCGGGGATCTTGATGTCGAGCATCTTCGGACGCACGGCCACGACCTTCACGTTGTCGAGCTTGGTGTTGAAGTATTCCTTCTCCTTGCCCGCGTCGTCGATCTTGTACCACTTGATCTCGACCGACTTCAGGGTCTGCCCGCTGGTCACGGCCTTGTACAGATACGGCGTCGACGCGTCGGTTTCCTTCGTGAAAGTGATCGGCGCGTGCACACGCGTGCCTGTCAGCTTGCCGGTGTTGCCGTCGGTCGGAATATGGATGCCGTGATCGAACCGGACCACTTCCACGCTGCCTTCGCGATCGTGAACGGTGACCGAGCCCTTGATGTCGGCGCCGCCATCATCCTTGAGCCACATATATGCGGGAATTGCCATTTTTTCTTCTCCTTATGAGCAGGCCGGATGGCCATGGGTAAAACCGTCGCCGCGATCGACACGGCAGTCGGGTACTAGAGTGATCTCGACGCGCCTGTTCGCGGCGCGTCCTGCCTCACCGTCATTCGACACTTTGGGACGCGTGTCGCCGTAACCCTGTATCGCGAAGCGCGTGACGGACAGGCCGGACGCATCCGCGAGCCAGTCGCGGACGGCGGCGGCCCGGGCCTCGGACAACGCCAGGTTGCTGCCCGTGCTACCGACGGAATCCGTGTGGCCGGCAATCAACACCCGCTTGTCCGGGTGCGCCTTGATCATTTCGAGCGCGCCGATCAACGCGCGGTTTGAGCCGGACTTGAGCTTCGAACTGCCACTGTCGAAGAGCGACATACTGTCGAGTTCGATCGTCGACGGCGCGGGGGTAGGCGGCTGATAACCGGCAATCAGTCGATTGACGACGGGCAGCAACGGCGCGCCGCGATACAACCCGAGACCGAGCCGCGGCGGCACGCCTGCGGTCGCGTATTGCTCCAACTGGTCGCGATCGCGCTTGAGCGCCGTGAGCGCGTCCACGCGCGCGGCGTCCTGTGCCGGCGGTATGGCCTCGTAGCGCGCCATATGAGCCAGCACGCCGGAAACGAGCGCGCGGTTCTGCCACGCGGAAGCCGCCGCAGCCGCGCAGAACCATACGGAAAGCCACGCGAACGCATGAGCGAGCGCGACAGGCAAAGCGCGCCGAACGGGCTGTGGCGCAATGCCACGAATCAGCGGCATCGGCAATGGATAGCGCTGCGTAATGCCTGCGGCGGCAGGCAGATCGAGCGCCGTCGTTGCGGCGACGAACTGTCCGTACAGCGAATCGGGAAACATCGGGCCAGCTACAGCCGTCACGCCGAAAGCGTTCAGCGTCGAAGCCTGCATGCCGCGTTGCGTGTCCAGCAGCGGTGGCAAAACAACTTCGAAAGCCCAACGTGCGAGTGCGTCCAGTTGTGTCGCAGTGAACGCTCGCGGCTGGCGGTCCTCCGGCATCGCCCTTTCGGCGAAGGCGCCAAGCGACGCCGAAAGCTGCCTGGACGTCGCGGGCAAGTCCAACGGAGCCGGAGCGGTAACGCCGAACCAAGGGCAATCAAGCGGCCTGTCGCGGGTTTCCGTCGCGTACATCGCGATGCATACGGGCAACCTGTATCCCAGCGCGCGGCTCGCTTCGTTGATCGCGACTCGCCAGCGCTTGAGGGTCGCCTGTAAGGCGACGGCGCTCGCCGGGTCGTCGGTCGTCATCAGCCAGGCGACGGCGTCGGGACCTTGGCCGCCGCGCCAGCGCTTCAGGGCATCCGCGAGGTGCATCAGCTTCGACGGATCATCATGACGCACCCATATCGCCGTATCCGTGACGATGACAGCGTTTTTGTCGAAGACACGCGAGAGCACGCTGCCCGGTTCGCCAACCGTCAGCACGAGCGGCGTATTGCGTTTGAGGTCCGCGGGCAACGATGCGAGCGCTGCATCGATAGAGCGCAGGACGTGCTGTGTCGATGCGCGCCGTGCCCGCATGCGGCGGGTTGCGGTCGCGATGCAAACCAATGCCGCCAGCAATACGAGCGCGGCGCACGACCCGTTCCAGCCGGGTGTCAACGGTGAGAACAATGCCAACCACGCCAACGCGAGGATCGCAATCCAGACGAAGGCGGATCGCCAGGGATAACCGGACACGGACACCATCATCAATGCGCGAGATTGTCGATCGCAGCGGACAGCCAGCGATCGAGCATCAGATACACCACCCCCGACGCGACGCAAGCCGCCACCACCCACCCGAGCGCATTCATGCGGTGATACCAGGGGCGCGACCAGGGCGCCGTCGTGATGACGGTCGTCGTGGATGGATCGGCACGCCGCCAGCCGCCTCGCTCGAGCCGCTCGTCGATTGACCGCATCAGCGAGAAGCGTGCTTCGCCGCCGTCAAGTGCGAACCGGCCGTGGAATCCGAGACTCAACACCGCATTGAAAATGGCGAGCAACATCAGCGACGGCTGTCGTTCGGAAAGCCGTAGCTCGATCCGGCGAATGAGCTCGTCTCCCGCGTCATGGCTGCGAAACTCTTCGACCTGCAACGGTTCGTGCTCCCAGTTGTCCCGGTCGGAACCGTTCAAATGGCTCAACGCGGCTTCGTCCAGCAACGCGCATTGCGCGTAAGCTGCGTCTTCGACGACGTCGGCGGGATGTCCCGCGGCGGCCATCTGTTCGCGCATACGCCTGACCTGGTCCTGACACGTGTCGCGAAACTTCTTGTACACCTGCGGCGCGCCATCCTCCTTCAGGCCAGCGACAAGCAAGGCCGTGTCGCGCAACGCGACAGGCAGTACAGCGGAAATGTTCGTCATGTCGGCAGCACCGCGTAGAGCTCAAGCGATACATCCGGGATCGAAGCCGGAATGTAGAACTGGCACGCACGCGCGGCGAGCATCCTGGCAAACGCCGGATGCGAGCCGTCGAGCGCGAAGTACTGGTTCTCGATGCGCACGGGAATGGCTGCGGGCAGACGCGACATCGTGCGCAGCGGAATGCCGGGCAAGGCCGAATTGACGATCTGCTCAACCTCATCCGGCGCGCCAGCCTTGCACAAGCGCGGCACCTGATCGAGCAATTGATGTGCGGGCAAGCCCGCCTGCACAGACAGGTAGTAATCGGCGCCCTCGACCAGCCGCTCATCGTTGAAGCGACCTACCCACACCGTCGGCTTGATGCGTTCGAGCACGACAGGCACGACGCGCGACGGGATGACGGTGTCGAGCAGCGTCCGGATCAGTGACTCCAGTTCGGCAAATACCGGCTCCGGCGCGCGATGATCGTAGGCGGGAATGGCCTGCAACGACTCCGACGTCGAGAACGTCAGCAGCGAGCCAGCCAGGCGCGCGAGCACCGCGTACAAGCGCTCGGGATGCTGGTCAGGCGCCTGGCATAGACGCGCGAGATCCGGCCACGTCGTATTGACGCTATGCAGCAGCCAGAAAAGCGATACGTCCGCCACCGCGTAATCGGCAATCTGATCCGAACGCTCGCGACGCCGCACTGCAAGGCTCGCGCTCTTTGCAAGCAGGATTTCCGATATCCGGTTCATCCGTCCAAGCAGTTGCTCGTTCGCGGACAACGTGAGGCAAGGCGGAACGAACGACGTGTCGAACTCGAAGCGCCCCTGCGCGTTCCGCACGACCCGACCAATCGGACAGGTCACGTAATCCCCGCTTTGCTCGAAATCGAACAGCAATGCGAGCGCATGCCGCTCGACGCTGATCTCTTCCTTTCCATCACCGTTGATGTCAGCGACCTGCAAGTACTCGCGCAGAAAGCGCCGCGGACGAGCGGGACGCTCACCGTCCTCGATGCAGTTGCTGCCTTGCGCATCGATCAGCGGCAGGCCGACCAATACGGTAGCTGCGTCCAGTTGTGCTGGCACTTCGGCAAGATCGCGCGCCGGCGGCAGTCGATCCGACGTTTCCGAATCGACATACGTTCCATCCTGCAGCCGCACCGTAAGCGACGCGAGTTGCAACCGGTTGATCGAAAGCGCGTGCGTGTCGAATGCGACGCGATTGACGCCCCACGGGTCGGGACTGGCGATGCGCGCTACGCGCTCGTCAGCAAACCGGTCCCACATCGTTTGCTGTTGAAAGTGCTGCGGGGTCATGAAAATCCCCTGCGCCCACAGCGGCTTCGTAATCTTCATCATGCCTGGCTATTGCGCGAAGCGCAGTACTGGTTCGCAGTGCCGCACCTTGCAAAACGACGGGGTTGCACAGCGGCTCTCTGCCGCCGTGCAGTCTTCGCTATCTGAAGCAGCGTGATCAGTTCTTCGCCTTGGGCATCTGCGAAACGAGCGACAGGTTGATATCCATGCCCTCGATCTGGAAGTGCGGAACGATGAACAGCTTCACGCGGAAGAAACCGGGGTTGTCCTCGATGTCTTCGACCGTCACCTGAGCTTCGCGCAGCGGATGCGACGCCTGCAGATCGTCGCCCGGATCGGTCATCTCGGTTACCAGAGATTTGACCCAGGTGTTCAGTTCGAGTTCGAGCAGACGGCGGTCCTTCGTCGTACCGATGTTCTCGCGCTGGATCAGCTTCAGATAGTGCGCAATACGCGACAGAAGGAAAATGTACGGCAGGCGTGCATTCACGCGACTATTCGCGGTTGCTTCTTTCGTATCGAAAACCGTCGGCTTCTGAGTGGAGTGAGCCGAGAAGAAGCATGCGAAATCGTGATTCTTGTAGTACGACAGCGGAATGAAGCCAAGGTTGGCAAACTCGAATTCACGCGTTTCGGGAATCAGTACTTCGCTCGGGATCTTCGCCTGATTGCCAGTGCCCAGATCGTATAAATGGATGGGCAGATCTTCTACCATTCCGCCTGCCTGGGGACCGCGAATCTGCACGCACCAGCCGTTCTTGATGAAGCTCTTCACCATGTTCGCCGCGAAGGCGAACGACGCATTGGCCCACAGGTAACGGTTATGGTCGGGACCTTTGACCGATTCCGTATAGTTGAAGGCTCGCACGGGAACGGTGTCCGGACCGTATGGCAGACGCGCAAGGAAGCGCGGCAACGTGAGCCCGATATAGCGAGCGTCGTCCGATTCTCGGAAACTCTTCCACTTCAGGTATTCAGCGCGATCGAAGTAATTGCCGATGTCGCGGATGCTCGCGACTTCTTCCATCGTTTCCTTGCCGAAGAACTTCGGCGAGACTGAGCCGATGAACGGCATATGCGCGGCGGCCGACACCTTTGCGATATTGCGCAGCAACGCAATGTCCTGCGGGCCACGGTCGAACTCGTAGTTCGAGATGATCGAGCCGATCGGCTCGCCACCCGGCGTATCGTACTCCTGGATGTACGTGTGAAGATAAAGGCCGCTCTGGATGACCTCAGGCGTGTCTTCGAAATCCTGGCGCAGTGCGTCTTTGGACACGTCCAGCACTTCGATCTTCACGTTCTTGCGGAAATCGGTACGATCGACGAGGAACTTGAGACCACGCCACGCCGATTCGATTTGCTGGAACGTCTCGTTGTGCATGATCGCGTCGAGCTGACGGCCGATCTTCTGATCGAGATGCTCGATATGAAAATCGAGCAGGCTGCGGTCGAGACGGTCGACCTGCTGCGACGAGTCCGCGATCATCTTCAGGAACACGTTCATCGCCTGGGCGACACGTTCGTCCAGCGACGACTCCGACAACGCGTCCGCGCTCTGGAACGAATCGGGCGGCCGGGCCGCCGTGACGGGCTTCAGGTTGATCTTCTCGCACAGCGATTCATAAACGCTCTTGCCCGGCGCGTCCAACACCACCGTATCTGCCCCGGCCGTCTCGTGAATACGTGTTTCGTTCTTTGCCATGATAGTTCTGTTCTTTTGGATAAGCGGACTTTAGGCCGCCGGGGAACTGGACGCGCCGATCTTCGACAGATCGTCGCGCAGGCGATCGGACAGTGCGGGGTCTTTCAGGATGCGTTCGAGTTCGCGGCGGAAAGTGGCGTTGTCGAGCAGATTGGATTTCAGATCTCGAAGCAGATTGCGCGCCGACATCAGCGCGCGCAACTCGGGCACCTTGCTCGCGACGTTTTCGGGCTTGAAGTCGTCCATCGAGCGAAATTCCAGGTCGACGGGTAACTCCGAACCATCTTCCGCTAGCGTGTTCTCGACGGCAATACGAGCCTTGGGCGCGTAGTCCGAAAGGACGGCATCGAAATTGTTCTTGTTGACGTTGACCTTTTCGCGTTCTGCGAGAGACCGGTTGTCCTGACCGTTGCTGTAGTCGCCCATCACGAGCAGCTTGAGCGGCAATTCGACCTTCTTCTGGGCACCGCCTGTATGCAGATCGAGCTTAAGGTTGATCCGTGCCTTGGGCACCTCGTTTTGAAAACTTTCAGCCATGTCTGTGTCCTTGATGTTTTTTGTCTTAGTTAGGATTCCGTGTCTTATAAGACAGATTTTTAACACGACGCGACCTAAAGCATCAGTGAAATTCACTTAGGTTTGGGTCAAATTTTGTAAAAATTGCGCAACCTCAGAAAACGATCAAAAGGCCACTTCATAATAAGACTTCGAACGTTTATCTTGTGCGGCCCAAACAGGTGTTTGTATCTCGCCTCCTTTAATCTGTCTTGCGTAGGATTACGTACCACATAAAGGGTAAGGAATGTCCGACATCCAGAAATACACGACTCTTTCTCAATCGGAATCAAGACTCGTGACGGGCAGACAAGCCTATTTCCTGGATGTATTGGGCGCCGGAAACGCAAACCAGTTGTCCGTGGTTGCGTTCGAAGCCGTCGAGCGCATCGGCGAGCCTTACCGCATTACCCTCACATTGACGCATCCGGACCAGCTCGCCCGGTCTGACTACCTCGGCAAGGAGGCGACATTCTCGATCGTTCCCGCCGACGCGCAGCCTCGCAAGTTCTCCGGCTGGATCACCCGCTTCTCGAAGCTGAAGACCACGAAAGACTTCACGAGCTATGAGATCGTCGTCGAGGCGCATCTTTCGCGCCTCGCCTCGGTCCGCGCGAGCCGCGTCTACCAGCATCAGACTGCACCCGAGATCATTGAGGCCGTGCTGCGAAAGCACGGTTTCCAGGGACATCAGTTTCGCTTCCGGTTACGTCGTCAATATCCGCAGCATGCTTTCAGAATGCAGTATCAGGTCAGCGATCTGGCTTATGTGCAGATGCTCATGCAGAAGGAAGGTATCTGGTGTCGCATTGCGGAGGACGAGCACGGTGATGTGGTGTATTTCTCAGATGATATTGATCACTATGTCTATCAGCCCCGCCTCAATGTGCCTTATCGCGAGACGGCCGGGCTGGAAGCCGGTGTGGAGACCGTCTATGGTCTGAGCACGCATGCCCATAGCGTTGCGCAGGGCTATACGGTTGCTGACTACAACCCGGATAAGGCGTGGGAGCGGTTCAAGGCCGACGCCAATGTCGCAAGCGAGGACGCGACAACCTATGGCAAGCCGTATATTTATGGCACGAGTCATCTGGATGCCGACGGCGCGCGGTGGGAAGCGCAGTTGCGTCATGAAGCGGCGATTGCATGGCAGATTTTGTACGAGGGCGAGAGCAACGTCCTCGCGCTGCAACCCGCGCGCATCCTGCATGTCGATGCGCCGCTCGCCGATGCGCCTGACGGTCAGGTTATCGTTGAAGTAAGGCATCGCGGCGCGCGCGATGAGGCTTACACCAATTCCTTCAAGGCGATTCCTTCTGGACGACGAGTCCGGCTCAGGCTCGATGAAGACGCGTGGCCTCGTGTCACCGGCTCACTCAGCGCCCGCGTCACTTCGCCCGGTAAATACAAATATGCGTATCTGACGCAGCAAGGCTATTACGTCGTCCGTTTCGACCTGGATTTCGATGCATGGAATCCGGGCGGGGAAAGTGTGCCGCTGCGCCTCGCAAAGCCGTTTGCAGGCGCGCTGCAGACAGGGTTCCACTTTCCTGCGCTGGATGGGACGGAGGCCGTTGTCGAGTTTCGCGACGGGGATCCTGATAAGCCGTATATCGCGGCGTTTCATCACCATAGCCAGGCGGTCGATCACGTTACCAGCGATGATCGTTGGCTCTCGCGCAATGTCATCCGTACGCAGTCGAATAACAAGCTGCGGATGGAGGATTGGGAGGGGCAGGAAGGCATCAAGCTGTCCACTGAGCATTCGGGGAAGAGCCAGCTCAATCTCGGGCATCTGGTCGATGCGAAGAAGCAGAAGCGGGGGGAAGGGTTTGAGCTGCGGACGTCCGGGTATGGGGCGATCCGGGGTGGGAAGGGGTTGTTTATATCGGCGGATGATCAGCCGGGGGCGGGTGGGCAGCAGCTTGATATGGAGACTGCCATGTCACAACTGGAGGAAGCGATTGTGGAACTCCGGACGTTGGCGAAGTCCGCACAAGCGGCCCAAGCGCTGCTTACCGACGTTACCAAGCAACAGCACATGCTGGAAGAACGAGTACGCGGTCTGAAAGCGTCCGTGCTCCTGGCAAGTGCGCCCGCGGGCATCGCACTGACAAGCGGCCAGCAACTCGTCGCAAGCTCCAACGATGACCTCACTCTTGTTACAGGAGCAAACGTCAACATCTTTGCTATGCAGAATGCGCAAGTCACGGCAGCCAATGCGGTCTGTCTGTTCGCGCAGGAGAGCGGAATGAAGTTCGTAGCGTCCAATGGAGACATATTAGGTCAAGCCCAACACGGCAAATTGATCCTCGGGTCGAGAGACGATATCGACATTCAGAGCAACGACGGTAAGACCACTGTAGACGCGAAGAAGGGCATCACGCTGACAAGTGGGGGCGCCTATATCAAGCTCCACGCTGGCAGTATCGAACTAGGTTGTCCCGGAGATATCACGCTCAAGTGCGGAAACTTCTCATGGGAGGGTCCAGCAAGCCTCCCGCAGTCGGAACGCATCTGGCCTGGTTCAATACCTGCGGCGTTCAGCTCACGTGTAATTCTCGACAAACAACTTGACGAGTGGTTCGGTCAAGGATCCGATATTCCCTACCAGTTTATCGCCGATGACGGCACTGCTCTCGCCAAAGGCAGCTTGGATGAATACGGAAGGACATCCAGAGTGTTCCATAAGAACAACGATCCACTGACCGTTCTGATCGGTCACAAGGACAAGTGGCTTCAGGTCGCTCATGAAGACAGCGATCACGGATGCGGGTGCGATCTTCATCCGTCATTTGATTTCTCTCCTGACACAGATCACGAAACGTCCGAAGCATCCGACGTTAGTGATTTCGAAAATCCGGGAATGCCATTACGAGCAAATCCGAACGGCGCATCAAGCCGCACTGCGCCCGATGCGGACGACGAACACCGTCATTTCGTTCTAAGACATCTCCTCAACAACGATCCCGAAGTTATGGGTGCTATCTCTGCTGCGGAGGACTGAGCCATGTCAGCAAAAATTCGATCGGGACGTGTCCTGCTGGTTGCGTTGCTTATCTCCCGAATAGCTTTCGCGGGTGACACGACGCTGCCGACGCGACTGACACTATCCAATGGAAGCAACGAAGTTCGAGTTCACGACATAAAGATTCTTGTAATCAAGGCTTTGGTTTCGACGGGCAATGCACATAGCTTCGAAACATACACGAGCTTTACTGTCCCTAGCGATCCGCATGAGGATTGGCAACAGATACTGGTCGATAACCCAGACGGGGATGCGGAAAGTTTCAGATCAATCGAATCTGCCGACTCCAACGTGCAATCCGTCGCGATGGTTCGCGAGAACGACACTTTGTCCGTCGTACAAGCGCGAAAAATTGGACTCAAGCCGCCCGATCTATATCTCAAGAACGCACGAGTCACGTTCACTGTTTACCGATTTAATGGCGACACTCGCGATTATCCAAGGTTCGTGCGCGAGCGAACCGGCATAAGCGCAGAGACATATCTGAATGCCAGCGACGCACTCGATAAGGAATTCCTTCGCAGATAGGCGTGATTTTCCATGTTTACTAAAGCAACTTACGACCGCGAAAATAAAACTGTGCATTACTTCGACGAAGACGGCAACGAAACCCTCTACGTCGGAGGCTCGTTTGCATGGCGCACGAACAATCCGGGAAATCTGACCAAGCCGGGTAGCTACGTCATGCCGGATGCGATCGGGTATGCACAAAGAACGAGCAATTCCCGAAGCCTGTTCGTGATATTTTCGGATGCCGCCGCAGGCCATCGAGCTCATCTGAACGTCGTCAGGCGCATCTACGGCAATAGCACAGTCGCCGGGATGATTGCCAAATATGCGCCACCAACGGAAAACGACACACAGGCTTATATTGATCACGTGACGTCTGCTGCCAACGTGTCGCCGACGGACGTCGTCAGTACACTCAGCAACGACAAGCTTGATGCTGTCTCTGCTGCGATGGAAAAGCAGGAAGGCTTCGTTCCCGGTGTCATCAAGCAGCTCGGCAAGCCCGCGCGGGTGACCCTGCTCGACCGGTCGCACAATCCGGTTCCAAACCAGAAGCTGCACATCAAGACTGCTGACACAACGATCATCGCGCAAACCGACCAGTTCGGAGCATTGCCGTTGCTCCACGCTAGCCTGATAGCGGGTGACATCAGTCTCTACTTTTCTCGCGAAAGGGATGATATCGAGCACATTGGCGACATCATCGTTAGTGACTTGAAGGATTTGTATACTTTCGTAGCGCCCTATTTACTGATTTCCGCCAGGCCACAGCTCCATAAAACCGAAGTTCGGGCTCGCCCACGAGTTCATATCGTTCGTCCCCACGAAACACTTGGCGGTATCGCCTCTCAATATGGAACGACCGTGGACGCCATGGTCCGCGAAAATCATCTCTCGAGCCCGGACCGAATCTATGTACGGCAGCATTTAAAGATCCCGTCGGTTACTCAGCCTGAACGCCCCTCACGGTCGCAGGAACCCCAGCCCGATAACCAGACGCACTGGACGAAGGGCAAAGGCACACTGTCGTCCTCGCCGAAAGTGGCTCACAGCACTCCGTCCGGTAAAACGGCCTCAACCAACACCTCCTCGACCACCGTCAATTCTCGCCCCAACTCCACAAGACATGACGCGCACGTCACAGTGAACGACAGCGTGGCGCATCAAAGAAACTCAAACGGTCATCCAGAAACCGTAGTCAGCTCAACGACACGCGAATTGAGCAGCAAAAAGTGGTGCGCACAGTTTCCCGGCAGCGCATCAATCGATTCTTTGAATGCAAAATTCAGATCAAAGGCTTCTGGGTTCATAGACGCCCTTAAAAGTGCCGGTGTTTCCGTCAGGATCAATGCCGCGCTGCGTCCGAACGAGCGCTCATACTTGATGCATAGCGCCTTTAACATTGCAAAGGGTGCTATCGATCCCGACAAGGTCCAACCTTATGCGAATGTGAACATTGACTGGGTACACCGCAAGGAATCAGGGGATATCGATCTCCAGGCGTCAAAAAAGGCCGCACAAGAGATGTGCGCGGGCTACGGAATTAATCCGTTTAGCAGCAGGCAAAAGGTCGCACGTCCTGAGACTTCGCGTCACAACTTCGGTGCTGCTGTCGACCTTAACATTTCAAACTTTGCCGGCAAAAAGGTAAAGGACGCAACGGGTGACGAGATAGAAGTTAAGTCCTTCAAGGACCTGACTGCGATCGGCGCAACTTACGGTGTGAACTATTATTCCGGCGAAAACATGCACTGGTCCGACACGGGCCACTAAAGGATTGATAAAACATGAAAAAATATGTTGTTCTGCTTATCCTGATCGCTTGTGAAATGGTTCACGCCGAGCCCCCAGTTGTCGGTCTGTGGGAGCAATTCCGTCCGTCCGGAGACGGTATTGAAAAGAGTCAGCACCGCGTTGATTTCATCTTTACCAATAAGCCGGTCGCGATAGGTACTGTATTTAGCGCAATAAGTGACGCCGGCACCAAGGTTCGCATTCTTTGTTGCGTCCAGACACAATCCACAACACATATGGATCTATCGAAGTTGCTTTCGAAATACAAGCTAACCGCCGACGACACAAGTCACTTAAAGACTATCAAGGGCTTGGATTACGTTTACGAAGGCAAAATTGTTTCCGAGCGAAATCAGAATCGCAATATGCGCGATTTGATCGAAAACACCAACAACCCGGACGATCAATCACCCTACTCCTCGGCGATTGTCGCCGGTGATCTTCGCAATCTTGAATTCTCCGCGAAAGGCTTCAAGCTTGATGGTCATGCCGTGACCTTTGAATCGATCATTGATTCCAGCCTCGATGTCACACGTTACGAGTTCAAGCTCGATGGACAGCGTGCTCGTTTCACTGAGAGCAATTTCCCTGACTAGAGGACTCGCAGAGATGACTGGTATCGTTCGAAAAGGAGATCGATTGAGTTCCGGCGGCGAGGTGCTTTCGGGAGCCTCTACGTGCCAATTCATGAGGAAATCGGTTGCCCGCGCGGGAGACCCCGTTTTTTGCCCGACGCATGGAAACAATCGGATCGCCCAGGCGACCGCAAGGGCACGCATATATGGCAAATCGATAGCCCGCCACGGAGATCTCTGCGAGTGCGGCTGTTATTTAATCTCGTCTTTGCCCGGTAGCGGACGTCGGTGATATGTCTGTCAAGTTTCCCGTCTTTCCGCCTAAATCCGTTGAACCCGAGAAGCCACCGTCCAAGTTCATCTGGGTGCCTATCTTTCTGGCTTTGACGCTGGCCGGAATTGCCGCCACAGTCTTCTCATGGCCAAATCGGCAATCGACTCACACGGTTTGGTTTTGGGTTTGGATAGTCATCTATCCCGTTCTGAGCGCGACGTTCATCGTGTCACGTTGTTTCAGTTTTTATGAGGGACGTCGCCTGGATGCTCAAGCGTGGAATAGTGCACGCAAACGTTACATTGAACACGCGTTCGATCTGGCCAGCGTGCCGATGTCCGTCCTGGAGGCGACATTCGTCGCCATTGAAGACGAAAACAACGCGCTGACGGCTTTGTTAAACGGAGAGCTTGCTCTCAAGGCGCAGTCGTCCATTGCCGATGCAGGCACTATCACGGCCCGCTGGCTTAAGCCAAACGAACTCGAACATGAGACGTGGGAGCGTGGGCCGGACACAAACCGCCAAAAGGACGTACTGAAATGGGTGTTGCGACGATTACTTGACCGGACATCGCCCGTCATTTCGCAAATACCATCTGAAGTTCCGTTGAGGGTGAATCTACAGGTATTTGCGGATGCACTGCGAGTTGATGTGTCGACGGTCTGGAGTGAAATCTGGGCAGAGCGCAAGCTTCGGCCGGCGCCTATCAATATCGAATGCGCGCCTTTATCTAGTGTCGAGTCGTGGCTGGATAGCAATGATTTTGCATTGAAGCGAAGCGCCATCCTCCTTGTCTCAGTCAACCTAAACAAAATACTCAGCGAAAACCCACCTCAAAACAGCGCCGAAGCAGGCGTGATGCTGCTTGTGGCGCATCAGAACGCGGTCGCCAAGTGTATCAAGCCACCCATTGCGTTGTTGCATCGACCGTCACGGGGCCGCCATCCGGATACCCTTGCTCGCGCGGTCCGCTACGCACTGCGGTGGGGCAAAACTCAAGCGAGTTCAATCGGCAATCTATGGCTGACAGGCATTGGGGAAGCAACATCTGTCACCGTGCACCACGCGCTAAGTCAAGTAGGTGTGAGGGCCGATCGGAGCGGCCCGCTTCCCGAGATTGACGTTGAGCGAGTAGTAGGACACGCCGGCGTCGCAGCTCCGTGGCTATCGGTCGCGCTCGCCATCGAGATGATCAAAAAAACTGCGCTTCCTCAGTTGGTCATGCTGCAACACGATGGAATCTTCTCGATGGTTGTCGTTGCACCACCGCCGTCAGACGACGTCAAGCAACACCAAACAAAAAATGAACCGAAAATTCAAGATTGATGTTCTAGGGTCACTGTTACTGGTTGTGCTACCCGGTGTCTTTATCTGGTTCCAAGGCGATCGATTTGGCATGTCGACAGAGGCCCGATCACTTGCCGTTGCGGCCCTGTGTTTCCTGTTGGTCGTTTTTCTTCTCGTCTTCAGCTTTGAGGATTCGTCGCGTCCCGTGCGGGCGTCACGCCGCATTGAACGATGGGTTTCAGAGAACATCGGAATGCATGGAAAGAAACAGCCCGACATGACGGGTCCTGGCTATCGCGACCCCTATTCTTTAGAGAGGTTCAAAGAAAATATTGATATCTTTGCTGGCCGTGGTAAGCGCGACCGGCGCCCCCTGCTTCTTCTCATCGATGACGTAGAGCCGCGCAGTGAATCATCCGCGCTACTTGGCGAATGCATGTGGACAATCTGCGATGACTATATCGTCCTGAGAGGTAAATTGGCGTCTAATGGCCGGTTGGACGCACTATGGCTTAGTGACCTGCATCGCCTCCGTCGCAGAGTCGACGCGATCGTCCTTGCAAGCGCGGCACAGACCGATGCGATGGTTCAGCAGTTACCTGGCGCAATTGCAATGAAACTCGCACAGGTCACCAAGAGACTACGTTGGTCGCCCCCTGTGTACGTGGTTGAATGGCCTAACTTGTCCATGTCCCGTTCGCCGGCGATTACCGTCGTCGGTTGCGAGTTTTCGAAATCCGTCGATGCCGGCGTCATCGAATCATCGCTTCGCGAACTAAATAAGACTCTCGTCAACTTAAGCATTTCGAAATTGTGCGAGAGCATCGGAGATCGCTATGCAGCCGAGCTATCCAGTTACCTCGGCGAACGCATCACCACACTATCATCACTGATTGCAGGCATCAAGGCGCGCGCTCACCACTCTCTCGACATACGTGGTGTATTCTTCGCCCCATCGTCACAGAAGTTGGTCTACGGGAAACCTGAAGAAGCGGGCCGGGCCGACGCCTCTCTCTGGCACCATCTCGCCACCGACGCCCTTCGCATCGGCGGCCACCGCATCGGCCTGCACCCCGTCACCGTTTTCTCGGCACTGGTATTGGGCGCAGTCGCACTATGGACCACGGGCCTGCTCCTTTCCGCCGCCACCAACGCCCACGACCTCGTCCTCACCAGCGAAGCCGTGCGCAACCTGGACACCGCACAGGACTCCGCCGCGCGTCTGCGCAACCTGCTTGCACTCCAGCAACGCGTCGCAGTGTATGAAGACCGCATCCAGCACCACACGCCGCTTCAAACCCGCTTCGGCCTGAACCACGATGCACAAACACTCGCCGCCGTCTGGAAGCCCTACTCACGCGCCGCCCGCGACACGCTGATCACACCCGTACGGCAGAACCTCGAAGCGCAACTGGTCGATCTGAACCAGATGCAGACCACCCAGCTCGATAACCAGACGAGCCAGCTTGCGCAGGACGGTCACAAGGCGTTGAAGACCTATCTGATGATGTCGGAGCCCGCACACACCGATCCGTCCTTCATGACGCCGTTGCTGCCGCACTACTGGGACATGGCCGCCGACCTGCCGCCAGGCGAGAAGCTCGACCTCTCGCAGCGCCTGCTCGGCTTCTACGCCGATCACCTGAAGCAGCATCCCGAATGGCACATCGATGCCCGCGACGACCTCATCAGCGGCTCACGTCAGACACTGCTCGCCGTGATCGGCGTAAAGAACTCCGAAGACACGATCTATCAGGACATCGTCGCGTCCGTCGGCAGGAAGTACCCGGACCAGACGCTGGCCTCTCTGACAGCAGGCACTGACACACGCGGCCTGTTCCGCACCTCAGCCTCGGTTCCCGGCGTATTCACGCGAGAGGCATGGGAAGGCACGATCGCGCAGTCCATCGACGATGCCGCAAAACACAACGGCACCGCCAGCGACTGGGTGCTCGCCGGCGCCAACACAACAAGCGGAACGCAGCAAACGCAGACCGCCTCGTCACCTGAGACCCTGAAGGCCGCACTCACCAGCCACTACTTCGCCGACTACGCCGAACACTGGCAGGCCTTCATGAACACGATCCAGTGGGAGAGCGCACCGTCGATGCCCGCCGCCATCGGCCAGCTCAAGGCCATGGCTGACGCGCGCCAGTCGCCACTGATCGCGCTGATGAAGTCGCTCGAGTATCAGGGCGGCGCAGGCGCCCAGAAAACCTCGTTGTCCGACACGCTCGTCACTAAGGCGCAGAACATCTTCGGCGGCAGCAAAGCCGATGAACCGCAGGCGGCCCGTCCCGATCCCGCGGGACCGCTCGGACCGTCCTTCGGCCCTGTGCTGCGCCTCGTCGCACAGGCCAACGGCAGCGACGCGCCGTCATCGAGCAACAAAACGGCAGGCGCCTACAGCGACCTGAGCCTGCAACGCTATCTCGAACGCGTCACGACGTTGCGGCTGCGGCTACAGCAGATCGGCGACAGCCCCGACGCCGACGCACAGGCGAGACAGGTCGCACAAACCCTCTTCCAGGGCAAGGGCTCCGAACTGGCCGACACGCAGTCCTACGCCCGCCTGATCGCCGCGAGCCTCGGCGCGCAATGGGCGGGGATGGGCGATGCGTTGTTCGTGCGCCCTGTCGCGCAGGCCTTGCAGACTGTCTTGCAGCCCGCCCAGGCGAGCCTGAACGAAGCCTGGCAGCAGAGCATCGTCTCGGCATGGAACCGCTCGTTCGCGGGACGCTATCCCTTCGCCAGCACCGCCAACGACGCCTCGCTGCCCGAACTCGCGCGCTTCCTGCGACCGCAAGGCGGCCTGATCTCCGCGTTTCTCGCGAGCCAGCTCGCGGGCGTGCTGGAGTTGCAGGGCGATCAATGGATGCCCGTCACCACGGCAACGTCCTCGCTCGTCTTCGATCCTTCGTTCCTTACCGCTATCAACACGCTGCAACGCATCGCAGGGCACCTGCTCGCGCAGGGCGAGCCGCAGTATCGCGTCGAGTTCAAACCGGTGCCGTCGCCGGGCATCACAGATACGCTGCTCACCGTCGATGGCCAGAAGCTGCACTACTTCAACCAGCAGGAAACCTGGCAACCGATGAACTGGCCGTCGAACGATCCCCAGAGAACGGGCACGCGCCTCGAATGGCAGACGGAGAAGGCGGGCACGAACCGCAGTCTGGAGTTCGACGGACGCTGGGCGTTCGTGCGGATGCTCGAACGTGCGCGCGTCGAACCCATCGACAGCGCGACGTACATGCTGACCTGGCAGGCCTCGCCGTTCGTGCGGGAGATCAGGCCCACGGCTGCGAAGTCCGCGAGCGACGCCGCCTACGACATCGACACGCTCATCGCGCAGGAGCCCGGCAAGCCCGCGCTGGGCAGCGACACGCACGCGCTGGGCTACATGATGCGCACCGACGTGGGCAAGGGTCCGCTCGAACTGCTTGCGCTCAAGGGCTTCGTACTGCCTTCGCGCATCTTCGTGAGCCGTTCACCAGGCGCGGCGAACCTGGCGAAGGACAACGGGCCGCCACCTTTGCCGAAGGCGGCGCTTGAAGCAGGCAAACGCGCAGCAACACCACTGCCACAAAGCTGAGCTGACCCGAAGAACAGCCCAATAAAAAACAATGAAATTCTCCCACCTCCTCGACGCACTATTCGGCACACGCGCGCCGTCCGACCTTGCGCGCTCGACACAATCGCGTTGGGACGACTGGCTCGCGCCCATCAGCGAAGACATCCCAACGGGCAGCGATCCCGCCTATGACGATGACTTCCTCGCCATCAAGGAAGAAGTCGCCAAACTCGATGGTATCGACGACACGAAGATCGTCGATACCGCCGAACGGCTGCTCAAACACAGCGCGAAAGACGTACGCGTCGCGGCTTACTACATTTATGGCCGCATGCGTCGCGACGGCGCGGAAGGCGTGGCATCCGGCTTTGAACTGCTGTCGGCGCTCGTCGACCGGTTCGGCGAATCGTTGCTGCCCGAGCGCGTCGCCACGCGCAAGACTGCGTTCGAATGGCTCGCCGGAACGACATTCGCCGACCGTCTCGATCGAGTACACGGACTGAGCGGGGTGCTGCTCGAGCGCACGCTCTCGGCGCTCGCGCTGATCTTCGAGCGCACGTCGCAATGGCCGGACGCCGCACGCCCGGCCCTGGAACCGCTGTTCCGCCGTTTCGAGAACCGCCTCGAAACGCCGCAACCATCGGATGTTGTGCCAGGTGTGCCAAGCACATCGGCATTGAACGTGGACACCAGCAGCGGTCCTTCCGCCACGCTTGCGGGAAGCGCAACAGTCGCTTCCACAAGCGATCTGCTCGACCGCGCCCGGCATATGGCGCAATTCCTTCGCGAGCAACCACATGGTTATCTGGCCGCATACCGGTTGATGCGTTGCGTGCGTTGGGACACGCTCACGGAAGTGCCGCCGCACGAGGCGAGCGTCAAGACGCGGCTCGTCGCGCCGCGCGCGGAACTGCGCGCAAACCTGAAACGGCTGGTGCTGCAAAAGCAATGGCCCGAACTGCTCGAACGTATCGAGAGCGCGTTTGCGGAGGGGGCGAACCATTTCTGGCTCGACCTCCAGTACTACGCGTTCACTGCGCAGGAACACGCGGGCGGCGAATACGCACGCGTGCGCGAACTCGTCGCAACCGACTGCGCACTGATGCTCGAGCGTCTGCCAGGACTGGAGCGTCTGTCGTTCACAGACGGCTCGCCTTTCGCCGACGACACCACGCTCGAATGGATCGCGCGCCACGCGACGGTGCGCGACGTCGAGAAGGGTGAAATGGTCGGGCCGATCAGTGTCGGATCGGCGGACAACGACTGGGTCGAAACGGAATCGCAGGCGTACGACCTCGCGACGACCCAAGGCATCGAAGCCGCGCTCTCATGGCTGCAACGTCTGCCCACCCACGGCGGCGAGCATGGCGAACGCGAACACTTCCTTCGACAGTTCGTGATGGCGCGTGTTGCAGAACGGGCGCAGCGCCCCGACACCGCGCTGCATCTGCTCGCATCGCTAGACGAGTTCACACGGCGCTTTCAGCTTGCCGCGTGGGAGCCGTCGCTCGCTTTCGAGGTCAAGCTTCAGTTGCTGAAGCTGCTGAAAATCCGCGTCAACCGAAAGGACGCAGACAAGACCACGATCGCCGCGCGAATCGACTCGCTGACGGCCGAACTGACGGCAATCGATCCGGCTCGCGCCGTCGTGCTGGCCTGATCGCGCGACGGCCTCAACCGCTGACTAACCGGACACGGACACACATCTGCAATGAGTTCTCCCACCAAGGACAGCGACATCCTCCGCTACTACGAAGCGGAAATGCGCTACCTGCGCGACGCCGGCAAGGAATTCGCCCGCGCATTTCCTGACCGCGCGCGCATGCTCAACATCGATCGTATCGGTGATCGCGATCCTCACGTCGAGCGCCTGTTCGAAGGCTTCGCGTTTCTGATGGCTCGTCTGCGTCACAAGCTCGACGACGAATTGCCCGAATTGACGGAAGGTCTCGTCAGCATGCTGTGGCCGCACTATCTGCGCATGATCCCGTCGCTATCCATCCTGGAGATGATTCCGACGCCGGGCGCGCTCCAGAAGCACGAGACGCTGCCCGCAGGGCTCGAAGCGCTGTCCGAGCCAATGGGTGACGACGGCGAGGCATGCATCTATCGGACGACGCAGCCCGTCGATCTCTATCCGCTGCATCTGACGGAAGCGAACACATATGCACGCGAAGACGGCCGCTCCGTGATCCGTCTTCGGCTGGAACTCCAGCCACAGGCACGGCGCGAACAGCTCCAGGTGCCGCGCCTGCGTCTTTATCTCAACGCCGACCGCCCCGTGGCGCTTACGCTGTATTCCGCGCTCACATCCGCACCGCTCGCCATCCAGGTCCGTGTGCCGGGCTTTCCGCAAGACCGTCCGGGCGCGCCGCAACCAATGCCCGGCCTGCGCATCGAGCCCGCGGGTTTCGCCGCCGAAGAGCGTCTGTGGCCGAAAGCCGATAACGCGTTCGGTGGCTATCAGTTGCTGCTCGAATACTTCACGTTCCCCGAAAAGTTCATGTTCGTCGACCTGGTCGGTCTCGACATTCAGGCGATTCCCGCTTCCGCGAGCCACTTCGATGTCGAGATCGTGCTGGCGCAGCCGTACCCCGACGACATGCGCTTCAACGCGGACAACGTGCGCCTCTACTGCACGCCGATCATCAATCTGTTTGCGCTCGAAGCCGCGCCCGTCACCGTCACGCAGTTCGAAACCGAATATCGCGTGAACGCGCGCGAGCAATATGGCGCGAGCGTCGAAGTCTATTCCGTCGATTCCGTCCAGGGTTTCGAAGCAGGCACGGGCCAGCGCTTCGAGTACGTGCCTTTCGCAGCGTTTCGTCATCGCGGCGGCATGCTGCGCCACGAAACGCCGGAGCGCTACTTCCATACCCGCGTGCGGCGTGGGCCAGCGGGCCGGTTCGATACATGGCTGGTGCTCGGAGGGCACGCATGGGAACGGGCTGACGCGCTGCCGAAGGAAACGCTGTCGCTGTCGGTGACGGGCACCAACGGCATGCTGCCGCGCAAGGCGCTGCGCGAAGCGGGCATCAACCGCATGCGCGGCGGCTTCACGAACATCGGCGCCGTGCGCAATCTGTGCGCGCCGACTCTGCCCGTCTATCCGCCGACGGGCGACCGCTTCCAGTGGCGCGTGCTGTCGCATCTCGCACCGAACTACCTGTCGCTGCTTAACGCTGAAATCCTGCGTGGCAGTCTCGCGCTCTACGACTGGACGGACGGCGAGTTGAACCGTCGGCGCATCGACGCCATCACCGATGTCCAGCATCGGCTCTTGCAGAAACTGGTGCGGGGCGGTGTGCAACGCGGCGTCGAGATAATCGTAACGATCGACAGCGGCCGCTTTGCGGGCGACGGCGATCTCGCATTGTTCGGCGGCATGTTGAACCGGTTCCTCGGGCTATACGCGTCGCTCAACCTCTATACGAAGCTCGTGATCGTCTCGCAGCCGACCGGGCGGCGCATCGAATGGCCCGACACCAAGGGTGAAGGAGCGCCGTTTTGAACAGCCTGCATTCAACGCTTTTGCGATCCGCCGACAACGACGCCGTCGAGGTCGAGCGCCCGTTGCTGCCAGCGCTGCTCGATCACGCGATGCAGATGAACTTCTTTCGCTTCTGCCAGCTCATCGAACTGGCCGCTCCGGATCGCCCGCCCATCGGGACAACGGATTCGCCAACGGACGAACCTGTCCGCTTTCGTTCGCGCGCACGTCTGGGGTTTCCGCGTCGTGAGATCGATGCGATCGAAAGCGATCCCGACGATCCGCTGAAACCACCTGCCGTCGTGACGACCTTTCTTGGGCTCTATGGTGTCGATGCGCGCATGCCATCGTACTTCGCCGACGAGGTCGCGCAGAACCGGGAAGGCGCCGAACCGCTCGCCGCGTTTCTCGATCTCTTCCATCACCGCATCGTCACGCAGTATTACCGCGTATGGCGCAAGTATCGCTATCCGGCCGGCTTCAGAAAAGATGGCACCGACGAGGTTTCGCGCTACCTGCTCAGCTATGCCGGACTCGGGATCGGCACCCCTGACATAGCGCGCGCGGTCGGCACGCGCAAGCTGCTGTCGATGCTCGGTCTCGCAGGTCAGAAGACGCGCACGGCCGAAGGGCTCGCAGGCGTGCTTCGGCACGCGGTACCCGATACGGATGTCGACGTCGAAGAATTTCATTCCGTCTGGGTCAACGCGAACGGCGATCAACGGGCGGCGCTCGGCGAGTCCTGTCTGCTCGGCCGCGGCTTCTACGACAGAAGCAACAGCGTGCGTATCGTGCTCACGCCGAACACGCGCGAATCCGTGCTTGCGCTGCTCCCTGGTCACACCGCGCATCGCGAGGTGATGATGCTGCTGCGCTTTTACCTTGGCTACGAAGCGCAAGCCAACCTGGAAATGCAGGTCGCTCCCGATCTGATGCCGCAACAGAAGCTCAGCGCGGATGAAGTGCGGCTCGGGTTCACGACACGGCTGGCCGGCGCGGGCATGTCAAGCCGCAACGGCTGGCGAACGCGCGTGCAACTGGGCGTATGGACGGGCAGCAGCGGCGATCGCACGCCGATGCATTGATCGACAGAACACATCAAACGAAGTCGAAACCATGAACTGGAAAATAAACGCGCCCTGCATGAGCGCATTGCTGTTGACTGCGTTGACGCTGGCAGGATGCGGACTCACTCAGGCGGTGTCCGATAACACGGTGGATGCCGCGAAATGGGTTTTCACGACTCAGGTCAAGACCATGAGCGTCGATCTCGTCAGCCGCGCTTCACTGAACGAGAATGCCACCGGGCAATCGCTGTCGACGGTCGTGCGGCTGTACCAGTTGAAGGATGCGCAGAACTTCCAGCAACTCGAGTACGTGCAATTGCAGACCAACGATCTGGACGCGCTGAAAGCCGATCTGCTGGCAACCCGAGACGTCGTGCTGCGCCCCAACGCCAGCGCGAGCATTAACGAGCCGATGAAGGACGACGCGCAGTACGTAGGTGTCGTCGCGTTCTTTCGCAATCCCGACCGCGATTCGACGTGGAAGCTGCTGGTCCCGAAGAAGCAGTGGAAAAAAACCGATCCCGTGAAGATCGTTGTGCGCGGCAATGTGATGGAACTCGTGGATGCGAAGCCAGAGCCCGTCAAGCGCGATGCGCCGCAGCAGAGCGCGCCCAATGCGGCCAGTGCTCCCGCTACGGCGACGCCAAAAGCAAAGGCCGCTGCGTCGATCACGACGGGGTCAATCACGGTGGTTCAGCCGGTTGAAGACTGACCGCGCTTTGGCCATCGACGCACGCGCGCACCGATGGTCGATCTGCCTTCAACGCGGCATCGCCTATCGGCGATGCCGCTTCGCAAGCTGTCGTTGAGCAGCACGTTTTTCGTCCCATTGCAGCACACACGGTGCTGCGCCATCCCCAAATCTGATGTGAACGATCGACGGTGCTGCAAAAGCACTCGGTACCTCTCCCCCCGTACAAACCCCCATCTGAAAGAAAATTTATTTTCACAACATGATTTTCATGTAAATTCACTTTCATTCCAGCTCAGCCTCACAGATCCACTCCGACACCCATGGCCCGCCAACGTCAGAACCCACCCACCGCCGCCGAGCCCGCCATCGCTGCCCGCATCACGGCCGCGATGCCGATCCTCACGCCTGTCCACCGGCGCATGGGAGAGTTCGTGCTGGCCAACCAGTTTCGCGCCGCGACCATGCGTATCGACGAACTGGCCACAGCCGTCGGCGCGTCCATCGCGACGGCGAACCGCTTCGCGCGCGCACTCGGCTTCGACGGCTATCCGGCGTTTCGCGAGGCGCTCGTGCGCGGCTTCGAAGCGACGCTCGCCCCTGTCGAGCGCCTCCGCACCGCGCAGGAATCGCAGACGAATGGCGACGAACTGTTCAGCGCGTCGCTCGAACAAGCCGCCACCAATCTCGGCACGACGCGCAGCACGATCGACGGCACAGCCGCCGAAGCCGCCGTCGATGCGATCATCGCCGCACGGCGCGTGTTTATCCTCGGCTCCGGCGCGAGCGCATTTCTCGCGAGCCTGATGGAGCACAACCTGCTGCCGTATCACGACAACGTGCAGTCGCTCGCCTTGATCGGCGGACCGACACACGCGGCGCGCCGCCTCTTCAATGCAGGCAAGGGCGATCTGGTGATCGCCATCGCGTTTCCGCGCTATGTCGACGACACGATCGAGCTCGCACGCCGCGCCGCCAGCCTCGGCGCAGACGTGCTCGCGTTGACGGACGGCCCGACGTCGCCGCTCGCCACGCTCGCCACGCGCTCGCTCTTCATCCGCGCCGAGCGGCGTCTCGCCGCGACATCGGAAGCGACCGTGCTCGCCGTGATCGAAGCGCTGTGCGACGCCGTCGCATTCCGCGCAAAGCGCTCCGCGCAGGCCGCCGCCAACATGACCGAGTTCGTGTTGCCGTGGCTCACCGACACATCCACGCTGTCAGCCCATTCGAAGACCGCCACGCGGCCCACTCCTAAACAGGCAAAGAAGAAGCAATGACTACCAAGGCAGTAATCGCAATTCACGGCGGCGCAGGCACGATCGTGCGCGCGTCGATGGCCTCCGATGCGGAAGCCCGCTATCACGCCGAATTGCGCGCCGTGCTCGTCGCCGCGCAACGCGTGCTCGCCGACGGCGGCAGCGCGCTCGATGCCGTCACGCAAGCCGTGCGGCTGCTCGAAGACTGTCCGCTGTTCAACGCGGGGCATGGTTCGGTTTTCACGTCGGCGGGCACGCACGAACTCGATGCGTCGATCATGGACGGTCGCACGCTCGAAGCAGGCGCTGTGTCGTGCGTGAAGCGAGTACGCAACCCCATCGTCGCGGCGCGCCACGTGCTCGAATACAGCGAGCACGTGATGTTCACGGCCGAAGGCGCCGAAGCGTTCGCGCAGGCGCAAGGTCTGGAGTTCGTCGATCCGTCGTACTTCCATACGGATGCGCGCTATAGCCAGTGGCAACTCGCACGCGAGCAGCAGCGCGTGATGCTCGACCATGACGGCGCGACGCTTACCGCGCAAGAAGCATCGTCCGCAAACAAAGAAGCGCTGCCTCACGAGCCCATCGATCCGAACAAAAAGTTCGGCACGGTCGGCGCAGTCGCCGTCGATCTGTACGGCCACGTCGCGGCCGCGACCTCGACGGGCGGCATCACGAACAAGCAGTTGGGCCGTGTCGGCGATGCGCCGATGATCGGCGCGGGCTGCTACGCCGACGACGCAACCTGCGCCGTCTCGACCACGGGCTCGGGCGAAATGTTCATGCGTATGGTCGCCGCCTACGACGTCGCCGCGCAAATGGCCTATCGCGGCGTCTCGCTCGAAGAGGCGGCAAACGATGTCGTGATGAACCGCTTGCCGCGCATCGACGGTCGCGGCGGCCTGATCGCCGTCGACGCGCACGGCAATGTCGTGCTGCCCTTCAACACCGAGGGCATGTATCGCGGCTATGTGCGCGTCGGCGAAACGCCAGTCACGGCGATCTATCGCTAGTCCGCCGCCACGCCTACGCAAATCCCCTGTTTCAGATGCCCGGAGACATCATCGTGCCGAACACGCCGAACACGCCACACCAGCGACGCCCGCTTGACAGTCTGCCGCCGCAACGCGTCGTCGATATCGATCGCCTCACAGTCGCATTCCGTCGCGGCGAGACCACGTTCAACGCGGTGCGCGACCTGTCGCTCACCGTCGATCGCGGCGAAACGCTCGCCATCGTCGGCGAATCGGGTTCGGGCAAATCGGTGACGTCGCTCGCTTTGATGCGCCTCGTCGAACACGGCGGCGGAAGCATTGCGAGCGGCAGCATCGCGTTTCGCCGGCGCAACGGCAGCGTGCTCGATCTTGCGCGGGCATCGCAATCCACAATGCGGTCGATTCGCGGCGCGGACATCGCGATGATCTTCCAGGAACCGATGACGTCGCTCAATCCCGTCTTCACGGTCGGCGATCAGATCGGCGAAGCGATCGCGCTGCATCAGAACATGAACCGCAGCCAGGCGCATGCTGAAACGCTGCGTCTGCTCGATCTCGTGCGCATTCCCGAAGCGCGCCGCGTGGCCGCGCGCTATCCGCACCAGTTGTCGGGCGGCATGCGGCAACGGGTGATGATCGCGATGGCGCTGTCGTGCAAGCCGTCTCTGCTGATCGCCGACGAGCCGACCACCGCGCTCGACGTGACGATCCAGGCGCAGATCCTGCAACTGATACGCGGCCTGCAGGACGAGATGAACATGGGCGTGATCTTCATCACGCATGACATGGGCGTCGTCGCGGAAGTGGCGGATCGCGTGCTCGTGATGTATCGCGGCGACAAGGTTGAAGAAGGCGAGTCGGCGAAACTGTTCGCGGCGCCCACGCATCCATATACGAAAGCGCTGCTCGCGGCCGTGCCGAAGCTCGGCTCGATGCAGGGCACGGACGCGCCCGCGAAGTTTTCATTGCTCAAGCTCGACGGCGAGCATGCACAGCAGCCGCTTCCCAAAGACGACACGACATCGGAAGCATCGAAGCAGGCTCAGCCGATTCTCCGCGTACGCGATCTCGTCACGCGTTTCCCTGTGCGCAGCGGTCCGTTCGGCAAGCTCACAGGCCGCGTGCATGCCGTCGAGCGCGTCAGCTTCGATCTGCATGCGGGCGAAACGCTGGCGCTGGTCGGCGAATCCGGTTGCGGCAAATCGACGACGGGGCGCTCACTGTTGAGGCTCGTCGAAAGCCAGAGCGGCAGCATCGAGTTCGACGGCAAGGACATCAGTTCGCTCACTGGTCCTTCGTTGCAGGCTTTGCGTCGCGATATCCAGTTCATTTTTCAGGACCCGTTTGCGTCGCTCAATCCGCGTCTGACGGTCGGCTTCTCGATCATGGAGCCGCTGCTCGTGCACAACGTCGCGAGCGGTAAGGAAGCGCAGGAGCGCGTCGCGTGGCTGCTCGACAAGGTCGGCCTGCCCGCCGACGCCGCGCGCCGCTATCCGCATGAATTCTCCGGCGGCCAGCGTCAGCGCATCGCGATTGCGCGTGCGCTCGCGCTCAATCCGAAGGTCGTGATCGCGGACGAATCGGTGTCGGCGCTCGACGTCTCCGTGCAGGCGCAGATCGTCAATCTGATGCTGGATCTGCAGCGCGAGTTGGGTGTGGCGTATCTGTTCATCTCGCACGACATGGCCGTCGTCGAGCGTATCAGTCATCGCGTCGCGGTGATGTATCTCGGCCAGATCGTCGAGATCGGACCACGTCGCGCGGTGTTCGAATCACCGCAGCATCCGTACACGAAGAAGCTGATGGGCGCTGTGCCCGTCGCCGATCCCGCGCGCCGACACGCGAAGCGCATGCTCGCCGCCGACGAGTTGCCCAGCCCGATTCGCGCGCTCGACAACGAGCCCGTCGTCGCGCCGCTCGTCGCCGTGGGCCCGGATCATTTCGTGGCCGCGCATCGGATTGGCGGCGCTTACTAGACACAGTATTACCGGCAACAACCCCTTAGCCGCGCAGACCCGCGGCATAACAACAGGCAGTTCCCTCGCTCAGTGGAGTTCTGAAACGATGACTACGCTTCTCTTCTCTCAACCGTTGCGCCTGCGTTCGCTCGTGACGAGCGGCGCGCTGGTCTTTGCGATGCTCGCGTCGGGTGCCGCGCACGCGGCAACGACGGCCGTGATGGCCGTCGATTCGACGTTCACGACGCTCGACCCGTACGACGCCAACGACACCCTTTCGCAAGCTGTATCGAAGTCGTTCTATCAAGGGCTGTTCGGCTTCGACAAGGACATGAAGCTGGTCAACGTTCTCGCGACGAGCTACGAGGCAAGCCCCGATGCACGAGTCTACACGTTCAAGCTGCGCCAGGGCGTGAAGTTCCAGGACGGCACCGACTTCAACGCAGCAGCGGTGAAAGCGACGTTCGACCGCGTGACGGACCCGGCGAACAAGCTGAAGCGCTACAACATGTTCAGCCGCATCGAGAAGACGGAAGTGGTCGATCCGTACACGGTGAAGGTCACGCTGAAAGCGCCGTTCTCGGCGTTTATCAACGTGCTCGCGCATCCGTCCGCCGTGATGATCTCGCCCGCCGCGATGAAAAAGTATGGCAAGGACCTCGCGTTTCACCCCGTCGGCACAGGTCCGTTCGAACTCGTGAAGTGGGACCCGGCGGGCGATCTGACCGTGAAGAAGTTCGACGGTTACTGGAAGAAGGGTTATCCGAAGATCGACGAGATCGACTGGAAGCCCGTGGTCGACAACAACACGCGCGCCGCGCTCGTACGCACGGGCGAAGCGGACTTCGCGTTCCGCATTCCGTTCGAGCAGGCCGCCGCGCTGCAATCGGAATCGAAAGTCGACATCATCGCCACGCCGTCGATCATCAACCGCTACGTCAGCCTGAATACGACGAAAAAGCCGTTCGACAACCCGAAGGTGCGCGAAGCGCTGAACTACGCGATCAACAAGGAAGCGCTCGCGAAGGTCGCGTTCTCGGGTTATGCCGTGCCCGCCGACGGCGTGATTCCCGAAGGCGTCGATTACGCGACGAAGCTCGGCCCCTGGCCGTACGACCCCGCGAAAGCACGTGCGCTGCTGAAGGAAGCGGGCTATCCGAACGGCTTCGAGACGACGCTCTGGTCGGCGTACAACAACTCGACTTCGCAGAAAGCGATTCAGTTCGTGCAGCAGCAACTGGCGCAAGTGGGCGTGAAGGCGAGCGTCGAAGCGCTCGAGGCGGGCCAGCGCGTCGCGAAGGTCGAAAGCGCGCAAGATCCGGCGACGGCGCCCGTGCGCATGTACTACATCGGCTGGTCGTCGTCGACGGGTGAAGCGGACTGGGGCATCACGCCGCTGCTCGCGTCGTCGTCGATTCCGCCGAAGCTCGTGAACACCGCGTACTACAAGAACGATACCGTCGACAGCGATCTGTCGAAGGCGCTCGAAACCACGGACCGCACGCAGAAGGCCGCGCTCTATGGCGACGCGCAAAAGCGCATCTGGGCCGACGCGCCGTGGCTCTTCCTCGTCAAGGAGAAGGTCGTGTACGCGCGCAGCAAGCGGCTTGCGGGCGCGTACGTCGCGCCGGACGGCTCGTTCAACTTCGATGAAATCGCGCTGAAGTAAAGCGCTGATGACGCTGGTCTCGAAGCATGCGTTTCGAGACCAGTACGCTCGCTTCATGCAGTACATGCTTTTCGATAGCGGATCGCTCTCATGCTGAATTTTCTCGTCAAACGTCTGCTGGGCCTGCTGCCGACGCTCGTGATCGTCGCTGGCCTCGTGTTCCTGTTCGTGCACATGCTGCCCGGCGACCCGGCGCGGCTCGCAGCCGGTCCCGAAGCCGACGATGCAACCGTCGCGCTCGTGCGTGCCGATCTCGGCCTCGACAAACCAATGCCGCAGCAGTTCGTGAACTTCTTCATGCGCACCGCGCATGCCGACTTCGGCATCTCTACGCGCAGCAAGCGCCCCGTCTCCGCCGAGATCGGCGAGCGCTTCATGCCGACGCTGATGCTCACGCTCGTCAGCATGGTGTGGGCGGTGATCTTCGGCATGACGATCGGCATCGTCTCGGCCGTGTGGCGCAACAAGTGGCCCGACCGGCTCGGCATGACCATCGCCGTGTCGGGCATCTCGTTCCCCGCGTTCGCGCTCGGCATGCTGCTGATGGAAGTGTTCTCGGTGAAGCTCGGCTGGCTGCCGATCGTCGGCGATGGCTCATGGCGCAGCTACGTGCTGCCGTCCATAACGCTCGGCGCGGCTGTCGCGGCCGTGATGGCGCGCTTCACGCGGGCATCGTTCGTCGAGGTGCTGAACGAGGACTTCGTGCGCACTGCGCGCGCGAAAGGCGTCGCCGAGCAATGGGTCGTCATCAAGCACTGCCTGCGCAACGCGATGATTCCCGTCGTCACGATGATGGGCCTGCAGTTCGGTTTTCTGCTCGGCGGCTCGATCGTCGTCGAAGTGGTGTTCAACTGGCCGGGCATGGGACGCCTGCTGGTGGACGCCGTCGCGATGCGCGATTACCCCGTGATTCAGGCGGAAGTGCTGCTGTTCTCGCTGGAATTCATCGTCATCAATCTGGTCGTCGACGTGCTGTACGCCGTCATCAATCCGACCATCCGTTTCAAGTGAGGCCCGCATGAGCACGACCGCCGACAACACCCGCGCCATCTCTTCTACCCACGAAGAACCCGCGATCCGCACGCCATGGAGCGAGTTCTGGCGCAAGTTCCGCAAGCAGCATGTCGCCCTCGCGGCGGGTGTGTTCGTGTTGCTGCTCATCGTCGTATCGATTGCGGGCCCGCATATCGTTCCGTTCGACCCCGAAAACTATTTCGACTACGACGCGCTGAATGCGGGGCCATCGGCTGCGCACTGGTTCGGCGTCGATTCACTGGGCCGCGATATCTTCAGCCGCATCGTCGCGGGCACGCGCATTTCGCTTGCGGCGGGTTTCATGTCGGTGACGATCGGTGCGATTATCGGTACGTTCTTCGGCTTGCTCGCGGGCTATTACGAGGGCTGGTGGGACCGCATCACGATGCGCATCGCCGACGTGCTGTTCGCGTTCCCCGGCATCCTGCTCGCCATTGGCATCGTCGCGATTCTCGGCAACGGCATGATCAACGTGATCGCAGCCGTCGCCGTGTTCAGCATTCCGGCGTTCGCGCGGCTCGTGCGCGGCAATACGCTGATGCTCAAGCAGCTGACGTATATCGAAGCGGCGCGCAGCATCGGCGCGTCGGACTGGACCATCATCATGCGGCATATTCTGCCGGGCACGATTTCGTCGGTAGTCGTGTATCTGACGATGCGCATCGGCACGTCGATCATCACCGCGGCGAGCCTGTCGTTTCTCGGCCTGGGCGCGCAGCCGCCGACGCCCGAGTGGGGCGCGATGCTCAACGAAGCACGCGCCGATATGGTGACGGCGCCGCATATCGCGCTGTTTCCGAGCCTCGCGATCTTCCTGACCGTGCTCGCGTTCAACCTGCTCGGCGACGGCTTGCGCGATGCGCTCGATCCGAAGCTGGACCGGCCATGACTGAGCTTTCTATGCCGCGTGTCGGCGTGTTGCCGGCGGGCGCGTTGGGCACGATTGCCGATGTGCCCGGCGTGACAGTCGGACATTGCACGCTCGCTGATGGCCCGATACAGACAGGTGTGACCGTGGTCCGTGCGCATCGCGATGATCCGTATCGTCACAAGGTGCCTGCAGCTGCGAGCGTGATCAACGGATTCGGCAAGAGCATCGGACTCGTACAGGTCGAAGAACTCGGCGTGCTCGAAACGCCGATTGCGTTGACCAATACGTTCGGCGTCGCGGCCGTCGCGCAGGCACAGATTCGCGCCGCCATTGCGAGCAATCCGCAGATCGGGCGCGAGTGGTCGACCGTCAATCCGCTCGTGTTCGAATGTAACGACGGCTATCTCAACGATATTCCGGCATTGGCGATTGAAGAATCGCACTATGCGCAAGCGTTCGACACGGCAGTGGTTGAGTTCGAACGCGGCTCGGTTGGTGCGGGGCGCGGCATGTCGTGCTTCGATCTGAAAGGCGGCATCGGTTCGGCGTCGCGCGTGGCGAATGTGACGGGCAAGGATTTCACTGTCGGTGCGTTGGTGCTCGCGAACTTCGGGCGGCTGCCGATGTTGACTATCGATGGCATGCCGGTTGGACGTGAACTGCATCGACGCAAGCAGTCAGCCACGACGGCAAAACCCGAGCAAGGCTCGATCATCATGATCGTCGCCACCGATGCGCCTCTCGATTCGCGCCAACTCAAGCGCCTTTCGATGCGCGCCGCCGCAGGTCTCGCGCGCACCGGTTCGGTTTATGGACATGGCAGCGGCGATATCGCGCTCGCGTTCTCGACGGCGTGGACTGTTCCGCATGAAGGCGACTTCGTCGCAACGCCACCGCTGCTCAGCGACGCGCGCCTCGATCCGTTGTTTCAGGCATGCGCGGACAGCGTCGAACAGGCAATCCTCGATGCCCTGTGCTTAGCCACCTCGGTCACGGGGCGCGACGCACACACGCGTCTTTCGCTGCGTGAAGCGGCGCCCGATCTCGAACAACTATTGAAGCGGCACATAGCATGAAGGTACTGATCTCCGTCGATATCGAAGGCGTGGCAGGCGTTGTGAATTCGGAGCAGACGCGCGCGGGCAATGGCGAATATGAACGCGCCCGCCGCTGGATGACCCTCGAAGCGAACGCTGCTATCGAAGGCGCATTCGCGGGCGGCGCAACGGACGTCTGGGTCAACGATTCGCACGGCGGCTTTCGCAACCTGCTGCCCGACATGCTCGACGCGCGCGCGAACGTAATACTCGGCAAGCCGCGCACGCTCGGCATGATGGCGGGCCTCGAATACGGGCCGCAACTCGTGTTCATGATCGGCTATCACGCGATGGCGCAAAGTCGCGGCATTCTCGCGCATACGATCAACAGCTTTGCTTTCACCCGCGTGACGATGAATGGGCGCGAGGTGGGAGAAGCCGGGATTTATGGCGCTTTAGCTCGCGAGTATGGCGCGAGCGTCATGCTGCTTTCGGGTGACGATGTGTTCGCCGAAGAAACGCAGCCTGTGTTTCCTGATGCAACGTTCGTCGTTACGAAGAACGCGACAGGTTTTGGAAGCGGTGTGACCCAAACTCCGGAGCGTGCATGCACCGCGATCAAAGAATCAGCACGGGAAGTTGTCGCGAAGTTTGAAGGACGATCCGTTGCGCAACGTCTTAAGCCTGAACCCGTCCATATCGAATTGCGCGTGCAAACCACCGCGCTCGCCGATCTGTTTTCGCAGATGCCGTCGCTGGAACGCGTGGACGGCGTGACGTTGCGCTTTTCTACGCCTTCTGTCGAGCATGCGGTGCGCACGCTGAATTGCCTCTCGGCGATGTCGTTCATGTTGCGCTAACCTGTCTGTCCAGATCAGCGCAACCTCTTGAGTAAGCGGCAACCTCAAACGCGCCGCTTGCTCCGCCGGAACTGATCGAACAGCACCGCCAGCAGCAGAATCCCACCGCGAATCAGATACTGATAGAACGTCGGCACATTCAACAAGCTCATCGCGTCCTGCACCGAGCCCATAATCAGCACGCCGACCAGCACGCCCGAAATCGTCGCAACACCACCCGTCAGCGACACGCCGCCCAGCACGCAAGCCGAAATCACGCCGAGTTCCAGACCCACCGACGTCTTCGGATCGCCGAGACTCATCCGCGACGCGAGCATCACACCCGCGAAACCCGTCACGAGCCCTTGCAGCACAAACACCGTGATCTTGATACGCGTAACCGGCAGGCCCGCCAGCAACGCCGCTTCGCTATTGCCGCCGACAGCCAGCACGTTCTTGCCGAACACCGTCTTGCGCAGCAAAAAGCCGAACAGCACGAAGCCGACGATGTTGCTCCAGATCGGAAACGAAATACCGAGGAACGAGCCGCCGCCGAGATCGAAGAAGCTCTCTTCCGAGATCATCACCGCATCGCCGTTCGACGTGATGAACGCGAGACCGCGCACCACTTCCATCATCGCGAGCGTGACGATCAGCGAATTGATCTTGTAGCGCGCAATCAGCACGCCGTTCACCATCCCGACCGCGCCGCCTGCCAGCACGCCCGCGGCGACGCCGAGCATCACACTATGCGTCGCTGTAATCAGCGTCGATGCAACCACGCCCGAAAACGCGACAATCGACGCCACGGAAAGATCCACTTCGCCGAGCGCGAGCACGAACATCATCGTCACGGAGATCGAACCGATCAGCGTGACCGACAGCAACAGGCCCTGCATGTTGCGGGTCGTCAGAAAGTCGGGCACCGCAAACGACAGCACCGCGAACAGAATGACGAACACCATCACGATGCCCGACTTGTTGATCAGGTCCCACGTGCGCGCCGCGTGCGCGGCCGCGCCGGGCGAGGCGGCGTGATTGGCTGCCGGCTCGGTCGCCGGACGTGTGTTCGGTGTTTGCATGTTCTTCCAGTTCCGTGGTCTACGTGGTGCGTTGTTGCGCGCGCTGCATTACTGCGGCAAAGCGAGTTTGATCAGTTGATCGGGCGTGGCCTGCGCTTTCGGCAGATCGCCGACGATGCGCCCTTCCTTCATCACCAGCACGCGGTCCGCAATGCCGATCACTTCCGCCAGATCGCTCGATACGACGATCACCGTGCGTCCCGCTTCCGCGAGGTCGTACAGCAGGTCGTAGATTTCCGCGCGCGCGCCGACGTCGATGCCGCGCGTCGGTTCGTCGAGTAGAAACACGTCGATGCGTTCGGCCAGCCAGCGCGACAGGATCACCTTCTGCTGGTTGCCGCCCGACAGCGTGCCGATCACGGTTTCCGTGTTGCGTGTCTTGATCGACAGCTTGTCGATGTATTCGCGCGTCAGGTCGCGTTCACGCTTGCCGTTCAGCAGAAAGCTCAACGGGCTGAAATGCCGGCGCGCACTGATGTTCAGGTTGTCGGCCACGGAAGCAATCGCAACGATGCCTTCCTGCTTGCGATCTTCCGGGCACAGCGCAATGCCTGCGCGCACCGCGTCGCGCGGCGTTGCAAACGACACACGCTTGCCGTTCAGTTCGACATGGCCGCTTGCCGGCCGCGTCGCGCCATAGAGCAGCTTCATCAACTCGGAGCGCCCCGCGCCCACGAGCCCGAAGAAGCCGACGATCTCGCCCTTGCGCGCAGTGAAGGAGACCGGAGCGGAAAGCCCCGGCCCCATCAACTGCTTCGCTTCAAGCTGTACCTCGCCCGCCGTACGCGGACGATACCCATATACATCGCGAATCGAGCGGCCCACCATGCAACTGATGAGCCGGTCGCGATCCAGGTCCGCAACGGAATCGAACGTCTCGATCCGGCGGCCATCACGAAACACGGTGACGCGGTCGCACAGTTCGTAGACTTCGTCCATCCGGTGCGTGACGTAAATCACTGCGCGCCCCTGCGCGCGCAATGCATTGATGATCTTGAAGAGCCGTTCCGTTTCGCGCGCGGACAGTGAACTGGTCGGTTCGTCGAAGGCGATCACGCGCGCGTCGCGCATCAGCGCCTTGCCGATTTCGATCATCTGCCGCTGGCCGATCGACAGGCTCTTCACCTGCGTATTCGGATCGATCGATTCGCCCAGCCGCTCCAACTCGGTCACCGCGCGTTTGACGAGCGCTTTCTCGTCGAGCACGCCGAAGCGGTTCGGCAACTGCCCGAGCATCAGGTTCTCAGCGACCGTCAGCTCGGGCACGAGATGCAGTTCCTGATAGATGATCGCGATGCCCGCCTCGATCGCGGCCTTCGTCGTCGTGAATTTGTGTTCGACGCCGGCGAGGCGCAATGCGCCCGCCTGCGTCTGGTTCACGCCCGACAACACCTTCAGCAGCGTCGACTTGCCCGCGCCGTTCTCGCCCATCAGGCCGTGCACTTCACCGCCGCGCACGTCGAAAGACACGTTGCCGAGCGCCTTCACGCCCGGAAACGCGACGGTAATGCCGTCGAGTTCGAGATGCGTGGCGGACGCCGTCAACGGCTGTTCCGAAGGAGCAACGTAGGTGGCGTCGGTTGCATGGGTGGCGCTGGCGGCGTCATTCGCGTTCATCGTGTTTTGCATCCGTTCTACCGCATCAGATTCCGAGTTCCGTACGCACGTCCTTCCAGTTCTCGCGCGTCATCAGCTTGCCCGTGGTCTGCGTATCGGCGGGCGGCTGCTTGCCCGACTTGATCCAGTCGACGAGATTCTGCGTGCTCTGCTTGCCGTGGTTCGTCGAGCTGACGGCGATCGTGCCGTAGAAACCCGTCGGTTCCTTCTTCTGGAACTCGGCGAACGCTTCGCCCGCGCCGTTGATGCCCACGCCGATCACGTCCGCGCCGGGAATGTGCAGTTGCTCGGTGGCGCGCACGCCGCCCAGCACGCTCTCTTCGTTCAGCGCGAAGATCACCCACTTCTTGATGTTCGGATGCTTCGACAGCACGGGCGACGCTGCGTTGAAGCCGCCTTCGTCGTCGGTGGTCTTTTGCGGTGCGTCGAAGATGTTGTCCTTCTTGAAGCCGTTGGCGAGCAACGATTCCGTTGCGCCGTCGGTGCGCAGCTTGGCCGTTGGCAGCTCGTAGTCGGTGATGCGGATCGCGCCCACCTCTTCCGGCTTCCAGCCGCGCTTCTTCATTTCGTCGGTGATCGCCGTGCCAACCTGATTGCCGATCTTGAACGCCGACATGCCCAGATGCGGCACGTTCGCGAGCGGCTTGCCCGTCGAGTCGACCAGCTGATCGTCGACAGTCACGAACTTCATGTTGTAGCGCTTTGCGCGCGCCTGAATCGCCGGTCCAAGACGCACGTCGGGCGGGCAGATCACGAAGCCCTGCGCACCTTGTGCGCCGAGGTTGTCGATCGCGGCCAGCACTTTCTCGCCGTCGGGCGCGCCGATGTTCACGACCGAGAAGCCTTCCTTCTGGCCCAAAGCCGCCGCCGCTTTCTGCTCGTTGATGAACCATGCCTGCTCCGGCATTTTCACGAGCACGCCGATTTTCAGCGGCGTATCCGCGTGTGCAGTCATCTGCACGGCGAACGGCGCGGCCAACAGCGCGGCGGCCATCGCGGACAAAGTGAGGCGTCTAAGCTTGCGGGTCATGCTTGTCTCCTTGGATCAGGTCGTTGCTTGTGGTTGTTCGAATCAGCGCTTAACAGGTCTAACGGGACGACCAGGCCCGCGCATCTCTCAGGCTCTAGTCGTGAAACGGCTCGACCTCGTGACGACGGCCAAGCAGGAATGCATCGGCGACCAGCCGCAGCGGGCGCACATCCACGTCGTGCTCGCCATGCGTGATCAGCCAGTGGAACCGCTCGTACAGCGACGGATACTCGCGCTCGGGTCCGAGCTCGACCGGCTTGCCCGCGATCGCGAGCTTCTTGCCGCCTTCGCTCAGATGCAGCACGCCGTCCGTCGTCTTCACTTCGATTTCCCATTGCTCGACGGGACCATGACGCCAGTCGAATTCAGCACGCACGGGCACGCCCGCTTCGTCGATGAAATCGAGCTCGGCGGCGATAGGCGTCTGCACGTTAGCGGGCACCGAGAGCGTCGCCTCGCGCAGAATGACTTCGCGCGGCAGCATGTGCGTGATGATCGACAGCGCGTTGATGCCCGGATCGAACACGCCGAGTCCACCCGGCGTCCAGATCCACGCCTGGCCCGGATGCCAGCGGCGTACGTCTTCCTTCCAGCGCACCTGCACTTCCTGCAGCGTGCGCGAGGCGAGCCATTCACGCGCTGTTTCGACAGCGGGCGCGTAACGCGAATGCCATGTGGCGAACAGCGTGCGGCCCGCGTTGCGTGCCATCGCGCGCAATACGTCCACTTCATGCACGCTCGCGCCGGGCGGCTTTTCGAGCATCACGTGCTTGCCGGCTGCGAGCGCAACGCGCGCCTGGTCGAAGCGCACCTGAGGCGTCGCGCACAGCGACACGGCGTCGAGTTGCGGCTCATTGGCCAGCATCTCTTCGATGGTCTTGTAGTTGCGCACGCCGTCGACCTGCGCATTGCGGCTCGCGCACGCAACGAGTTCGAAGCCGTCGAGCGCGGCGATAGCGGGAAGATGCTGGTCGCGCGCAATCTTGCCGACGCCGACGATGCCAATGGAAAGTCTGTTGTTCATATAGTGAGCTTCGAGGGACTAACGGATTGTTAGCGGCCTCAGCGTAACGCAAGCGTATTCAACACGCGTGCGAGTTCGCATGAATCGACGCGTGCGGCATTCGACATCGAGTCGACCTGCAGAGCGAGTCGCACATCGTGGGATTTGAAGAAGCGTTTGCCCGACATTGCCACTATTTGAGACTCCTCATTTTCATCACGCTGCCGACTAGCCTTTCAACATGCCGCCGACGAATTAGCCAAACTATATTCGCGGAGTCGAACCGTTGTGATTGGTGTTTTCCCCCATGCACAACACCAAAAAGTCATTCTATTTATCAAGTTCAGCAACACGTACGAAGTATTACAGCGCACTACGTACCCGCTATTTAAGACATTCTGCCGACAATAGACTTTTCAAAAGTTTGCTTGTAAGCCCTAATGGACATCGACGCGAGCCACGCATATAGTCTTACTATATTTGAACAATACTGGACGAGACACCATGACCGACCAACCCCGCAAACTGCGCTCCGCCGCCTGGTTCGGCACCGCCGACAAGAACGGCTTCATGTACCGCAGCTGGATGAAGAATCAGGGCATCCCCGATCACGAATTCGCTGGCAAGCCGATCATCGGCATCTGCAATACGTGGTCCGAACTCACGCCGTGCAATGCGCACTTTCGCAAGCTCGCCGAACACGTGAAGCGCGGCGTGTATGAAGCGGGTGGTTTCCCCGTCGAGTTTCCGGTGTTCTCGAATGGCGAGTCGAACCTGCGGCCCACGGCCATGTTCACGCGCAATCTCGCGAGCATGGATGTCGAGGAATCGATTCGCGGCAATCCCATCGACGCCGTCGTGCTGCTCGCCGGCTGCGACAAGACCACGCCCGCGTTGCTGATGGGCGCAGCCAGTTGCGATGTGCCCGCGATCATGGTGAGCGGCGGGCCGATGCTCAACGGCAAGCATGAAGGGCGCGACATCGGCTCGGGCACGGTCGTGTGGCAACTCAGCGAACAGGTGAAGGCGGGCAAGATCTCGATTCACGAGTTCATGTCGGCGGAAGCGGGCATGTCGCGCTCGGCGGGCACCTGCAACACGATGGGCACGGCGTCGACGATGGCCTGCATGGCGGAAGCGCTCGGCGTCACGCTGCCGCACAACGCGGCGATTCCCGCCGTCGATTCGCGCCGCTATGTGCTCGCGCATCTGTCGGGCATGCGTATCGTCGAGATGGCGTTGCAGGACGTGCGGCTGTCGAAGCTGCTCACGCGCGAGGCCTTCGAGAACGCGATCCGCGCGAATGCGGCGATCGGCGGTTCGACCAATGCGGCGATCCACCTGAAGGCGATTGCGGGCCGCATCGGCGTGACGCTCGAACTGGACGACTGGACGCGTATCGGACGCGGCACGCCGACGCTGGTCGATCTCCAGCCTTCAGGCCGTTTCCTGATGGAAGAGTTTTACTATGCGGGCGGCTTGCCCGCCGTGCTGCGCAGGCTCGGCGAAGCGGGTCTGCTGCCGCATCCCGATGCGCTGACCGCGAACGGCAAGACGCTGTGGGAAAACAGCATCGACGCGCCGATCTACAACGACGAAGTGATCCGGCCGCTAGAGAAGCCGTTGCGCGAAGACGGCGGCCTGTGCGTGCTGCGTGGCAATCTCGCGCCCAATGGCGCGGTGCTCAAGCCGTCGGCGGCCACGCCTGCGCTATTGAAGCATCGCGGCCGCGCCGTGGTGTTCGAGAACTTCGACGACTACAAGAAGCGCATCGTCGATCCCGAACTCGACGTGACGGCGGACTCCGTGCTCGTGATGAAGAACTGCGGACCGAAGGGTTACCCCGGCATGGCGGAAGTCGGCAACATGGGCCTGCCGCCGAAGCTGCTCGCGCAAGGCGTGACGGACATGGTGCGCGTGTCGGATGCGCGCATGAGCGGCACTGCGTATGGCACGGTGGTTTTGCACGTGGCGCCCGAAGCGCGTGCGGGCGGGCCGCTCGCTGTGGTGCGCGACGGCGACTGGATCGAGCTGGATTGCGACGTGGGCCGTCTACATGTCGATATCGACGAGAAGGAAATGACCGCGCGTCTCGCCGAATGGAAGGAGTCGCAGCAACGCAATCCCGCCGATGCGAGCGGCTATCGCAACCTCTATATCGACCATGTGCTGCAGGCCGATCAGGGCTGCGATTTCGACTTTCTGGTGGGTTGTCGCGGCGCGGAAGTGCCGGCGCATTCGCATTGAACACGCCGCGCTACGCAGCGTAGCGAATCAGCTCAGGCTGTGCGCGGCGATGCCGAGAATCGTATCGGCATCGACGCGCGCGTTTTCGAGCTGCACGAGGCTCGCCTGACGCGCGGCCAATGCATCGCGATTCTGGATCGCGGTGAGGATCGCCTTATGGCGCGGCAGCGATAACGCGTGCGTGTCGGGATGGCGGCTCGTCAGCTTGATCGATTCCGACAAAGCCAGCGACATCATGTTGCCGATATACGCGAGCATGTCGTTGTGCGTCGCAGCCATGATCGCGCGGTGAAATTCGAGGTCCGGCTCAAGCAGATCGCCGGCGCTTTGCGCGTGCTCCATGCGGTCGTACGCGGAGCCGATCCGCACCAGATCTTCGTCCGTGGCCGCCGTTGCGGCGAGCGCGGCCGCAGCCGGTTCGATGATGCGGCGCACCGTCATCAGCGACAGAAAGAACTCACCTTCGGGAATGCTGTTGAGCGTCCAGTAGAGCACGTCGGGATCGAGCATGTGCCACTCTTCGCGCGGCCGCACGACGCTGCCCACGCGCGGCTTCGAAACGACCAGCCCTTTGGCGACCAGCACGCGCGTCGCTTCGCGCAGCACGGGACGGCTCACGCCGTATTTTTCGCACAGCGTCGCTTCGGCGGGCAGGCGTTCGCCTGGCGCCAGCCTGCCGCTTACGATCTCGATGCCGAGTTCCTGCACGATCCGCGCATGCAGGCTTTTGCGTTTCTGAAGATGCCGGTAGTCCATGATGTATTTGTTGTGGCCGTGCGAATGCGGATAGCTGTACCGTTCCCGTTGCGGGCTGTGCAAGCATAGCATGGGGCGCACGCCCCGCCTTCCGCTTTGACGCAGCACGACGCGCTGCCATTATCGCGCGGGCCTGATGTCGTCATGCGTGCGCTGCGCCGCGTTGGGTTCGTTTTTTGCTTGATCGTTTGTGGACGGGCTGCTTTACTCAAAGGCAGCCCGGAAAACCCGTGCATTCAACTCGACATGGACCACGGCAATGAAGCTCAAACCGCTACTTCTGCTGGTCGCATGCGTGGCGGCGGCGAACGTCGGAACGGCCGCTACACGCGACGAGCAGACCAAGGCCTGCAAGCACGACGCGATCAAGTTCTGCGCGATCCATATCCCCAACAAGGAGAAGATCGAAGCGTGCATGAAGCAGCACTACGACAAGCTGTCGCCGAAATGCCAGGCGATGTTCGACCCGCCTGACAATGACAGCGACAGCCAGTCGTCGAGCTAGCCGCGCTTATCAACGTGCTCAGCCGGCTCTGACGAGCGGCACGGTCACTTCGACCCGGCCCGTTTCGAGACCGGCCGTGTTGCGGGTGGCGCGCAAACGGAAACCATCGAGTGCGCGATGCGCAGCGTCGTCGCCGATGCCGAGCTTGGTGAGCAATTCAGCGACGATCGCATAGAGGATCGTCGAGTTGCCGTCTTCCACTTTCACCGCGATGCCGAGCGCGCCCTTCGCGCCGAGCTTCGCCGTCTGCGCCGACGCGCGCACGCCGATCGCATAGCTCGCGTCCGCGCCGACCTTGCCGACCAGCGCGCCTTCGAATGCGCCCATCAACGCGGTGCAGAACCGCCCTTCGCCCGCGACCATCTCCGGATAGCCCGTCATTGCACGGAAGATCTGCGCGAGCGCCGCGTCTCTTTTCGAATCTGTCGACACATGCCCGTCGGCGGCCCGCGCGAGCTTCATGTAAAGACGCGCAAGACGATCGAGCGGGAACGCGGGCGTCGGCAGATTGCAGCCGTCCACAGCCCACTGCACGCCGTCGTCGGGCAGATCGCAGGCGTCGGCAACCGTGCGCTTCACGAGCCGCTGCAACGGATGTTCCGGCAGATGGTAGTCGGCGAGCGCCGCGCCGATCGCCCGCGCGCCCGCCAGCATGCCCGCGTGCTTACCCGAACAGTTGCTGCACACGGCGCCCGGAATGAAGTCGCGCTTGATCCATTCGCGGTAGACGGCATCCGAAATGGGCGGATGGCCGCCGCAACGCAAATCGGCTTCCGTCGCCTGCGACTTTGCGAGCATGTGGCGCGCGCGTTCGATGTGTCGATCTTCGCTGCTGTGCGAGCCGCACATCAGCGCGAGGTCCGCGCCGTCGAAACCAAAGCGCTCGAGCGCGCCCGACTCGACGACGGCGAGCGCCTGCGCCGGCTTCGCTGCCGATCGCACCAGCGTGAAGCGCGACGGGTCGCCGTACGAATACAGCAGCGCTCCTTCTGTATCTACGACGGCCACATGCGCGATATGCGTGTTCTCGACGATATCGCCGCGATAGACGGTTGCAGCAACGGACATCCCGGTCTCCTTATATGTTCGGTTCGGTCTGCGCAACGGCAGAGCATGCCGCCGGATTCTACAACCCTGCCAGGCGCGATACGTGCGTGTCGAGTACATTGGATTCACCCGGCGCCCGGCTGCATCGGGCCGGGTTCATCCGACCGGGTTTATCCGAATCAGGCCGCGCAAGCGGAATCGATCGTAAAGCCATTACGACAGGAGAAAAGAAATGCACATCGCCAGGAAACTGATCGTCCTCCTCGCCTCGGCCTCGCTGGGCATCGGCGCGGCTGCTCCGGCATTTGCGCAAAACGACGCGTCGTCAGGCACGGGCGCGGCGGGCCTGGCCGCCTCCGCCGCGAAGCCGACCAAGCAGCAGAAAAAGCAGGCCCGCAAGGAAGCGCGCGCGAAGAAGAACGCCGAGTTGAAAAAGCTCGAAGACGCGGGCTACCAGCCTGGCCGCGCGAACGACCCGAACTACCCGCAGGATTTGCAAGACGCGCAGAAAAAGGCAGGTATTGGCACGGGCGCGAGCCAATAAACATCGTTTGATTGAGTCAGCCGCACGCGGCGTTGTCTGCGTGCGGCCGTGCCGGTTCTCGCAGTGTCGATAGTCGCTGTTATTCCTTTTCCGCCAGTCCTCCCTAAGCGCTCACTTTCTGTCCGGCCGCCGCCGTTTCAGCGTCCTGTTCCACGAACGCCTGACGCTATGTGATACTTTCCAGCGCTTGTCCATACAACGAATTGCATCGCTACAACCTGGGCATAGCTGTGCAGTCGCACATTCCGGCTACAACTAAAGACGCCAACGCTTTCTCCAGTCAAAAATGCCGAATCCATCACACGAGCCTGCCCGCCGCGCAGAAAAATTGACCGCTGTCGGCGCTGTCGATCAGATCAGTTTTCGCCGCATCATTCGCCGCAATATCGCGCTGCCGCTCGCGCTCGGGGTCGTCACGATGGCGCTGTTCGTCGCGCTGATCGCCTATCTCGTCAATACGATGAGCTGGGTCGAGCATTCGGAGCGCGTGATCGGCAACGCGAATGAAATGCTACGGCTTGCCGTCGATCGCGAGTCCGCATTGCGCGGCTTCCTGATTACGGACGACGAGACTTTCCTCGCGCCGTATCAGCTCGGTCAGCCGCGTTTCGAAACCGAGATCAACACGCTGATGCAACTGGTGTCCGACAATCCTTCCCAGGTCGAACAGCTCAAACGCATTCGCGGCGTGCAGCAGCGCTGGGACCAGTTCGCGCAGGAGATGATCGATCTACGCCGGCGTAACCTCGACTACACCGACCAGGTGAAGAGTGGACGCGGAAAAATCGAATTCGACGAAACCCGGCGGCTCTTCGGCCAGTTTCTCGCTGTCGAGGAAGCGCTGCGTCAACAGCGCTCCAGCGACGCGCGCAGCGTCACCTTCGTTCTGGTGGGCGTCTTTCTGCTTTTCAGCCTGTCGATCAGCGGCTTCATCGCCTATCGCGGACGGCGCGATCTGGTGAATCTGTCCGAGTCGTACGGCGGCGTGCTCGCGCGCCAGGCCGAGCACACTGAAGTCTTGCAGCAGCAGGTATGGCTGCGCTCCGGGCAGCGGCTGCTCGCGGAGAAGATCGTCGGCCAGTCGAGTTCGCCTCTCGTCGGCCGCGCGATCCTCGACTTTCTCGCCGAATATCTCGACGTCGTGGTCGCGGCAATGTACGTGCGCGACCGCGCGACCAGCAGCCTCAAACGCATCGCCACCTACGGCTTCAGCCAAGAAAGCGAACAGGCGACGCGCACATTCCGCGAAGCCGAAAGCCTGATCGGCCAGGCGGCCGTGTCGCGCCGCACGCTCGTGTTGCACGACGTCCCCGACGACTACGTGAAAGTCGTCTCCGGCACGGGCATGAGCCCGCCGCGCAATCTCGTCGTGCTGCCTATCGAAAACGACGGCATCGTGAACGGCGTCGTCGAACTCGGCTTCATGCGCAACATCGCGCCGCGCGATCACGAGTTTCTGCAACTGATCGCGAACAGCATGGGCGACTCCATCGAGGCCGCACTGTATCGCGAGCGCCTGCAGGATGCGCTCGCCGAAACGCAGCAGTTGAATGAAGAGCTTCAGGTGCAGCAGGAAGAATTGCGCGTGTCGAACGAAGGGCTCGAAGAACGCGGTCGCGCGCTCGTCGAATCGCAATCGCGGCTCGAAGCGCAGCAGGCGGAACTCGAGCAGACCAACGTGCAGCTCGAAGACTACGCGAAGCGCCTGGAGCGCCAGAAGGCCGATCTGCTCGAAGCGCAGGACGAACTCGCCGCGAACGCCGCGCGGCTGGAGCAGTCGAGCCGCTACAAGTCCGAGTTCCTTGCGAACATGTCGCACGAACTGCGCACGCCGTTGAACAGCTCGCTGATTCTCGCGCGTCTGTTGCAGGAGAACCGCACGGGCAATCTGTCGGAAGAACAGGTGCGCTACGCGGAAACGATTCACGCGTCGAATAGCGACTTGCTGGTGCTGATCAACGACATTCTCGATCTGTCGAAAGTGGAAGCCGGGCAGATCACAATCGACAGCGTAACGGTGCCCGTCGACTCGATGCTGCAATCGCTGCGCGAAATGTTCGAGCCGATGGCGGCGGCGAAGCATTTGCAGTTCTCGGTCGAACGCGCGCCCGGCGTGCCCGAGACGTTCGTCACCGACGGCCAGCGTGTCACGCAGATTCTGCGTAATCTGCTGTCGAACGCATTGAAGTTCACCGAGCACGGCGAAGTCGCGCTGACGGTCGCCGCCGGCGACTCGGACACGCTGCGCTTCGACGTGCGCGACACGGGTATCGGCATCGCCGCCGACAAGCTCGAACTGATCTTCGAAGCCTTCCAGCAGGCGGACGGCTCGACGAGCCGCCACTACGGCGGCAGCGGCCTCGGCCTGTCGATCTCGCGCGAATTCGCGCGGCTGCTGGGCGGCCGCGTGAGCGTCGCGAGCGAACCCGGCAAGGGCAGCGTGTTCACGCTATGGCTGCCGCTGCAAGGCCCTGCCGATGCGGAGGCCCGCGCGACGCAGGTAGCCGAGCCACTGACGCTGCCCGTGCGCAGCAAGCCCGCGCCGTCGCCCGTGGCCAAAGCCGCGTCTGTGTCGGCGCCCGTGCAGGCGGGCAACGCGCAGCCGACTATCGGCGACGACCGCGACAACCTGCGCCACGAAGACCGCCTGATTCTCGCGATCGAAGACGATCTCGTCTTTGCCGAGATCCTGCGCGATCTCACGCACGAACTCGAATTCGATTTCGTCCATGCCAGCGATGCGACGACAGGCCTCACGCTCGTGCGCGACATGCAGCCGACGGCTGTGCTGCTCGACGTCGGCCTGCCCGACCGCTCGGGGCTGACGGTGCTCGAATGGCTGAAGAACGATCCCACCACGCGTCACATTCCGATTCACATCGTCTCCGCCACCGATCACGCTGAAAAGGCGCTGCATCTAGGCGCGGTCGGCTACACGCTGAAGCCCACTGCGCGCACCACGCTCGAAGCCGCGATCCGGCGGCTGGAGTCGCGCCTGCAGCAGCGCATGAAGCGCGTGCTGGTGATCGAGGACGATGCGGCAATGCGCGAGAGCATCCGCGCGCTGCTGCGGAGCGACACCACGGAAATCGTCGCCGTCGCGACGCTCGCGGGCGCGCTGGAGCAATTGTCCACAACGCTGTTCGATTGCGTCGTGACCGACCTCGCGCTGCCCGACGGCACCGGCTACGATCTGCTCGAACAGCTCGCCGCCGACGTCACGCATCAGGCGATGCCCGTCATCGTCTACACGGGCCGCATGCTGTCGGGCGACGAGGAGCACCGGCTGCGCCGCTACTCGAAATCGATCATCATCAAAGGCGCGAAATCGCCGGAACGTCTGCTCGATGAAGTGACGCTGTTCCTGCATAGCGTCGAGTCGTCGCTCGCGCCCGAGCAGCAGCGCATGCTGCGCACCGTGCGCCAGCGCGACAACCAGTTCGAAGGGCGCACCATCCTGCTCGCGGAAGACGACGTGCGCAATATCTTCGCGCTGTCGCATGTGCTCGAGCCGCTTGGCGCGAAGCTCGAAATTGCGCGCAACGGGCGCGAAGCGCTCGAAGCGCTGAACAGCGGACGCGAGGTGGACCTCGTGCTGATGGACATCATGATGCCGGAGATGGATGGCCTGACGGCGATCGCACACATCCGCCGCGACGAGCGCTTCGCGCATCTGCCCATCGTCGCGCTGACGGCGAAAGCAATGGCGCAAGACCGCATGCGCTGCCTCGAAGCGGGCGCCGACGACTACATCTCGAAGCCCATCGACGTCGACAAGCTGATCTCGCTTTGCCGCGTCTGGCTGCGGCAACGCTAGGCGCGAGGAACCGTCAGCCATGAGCCGTATCTCGTACGACGATTCGCCGCAACGCATGCACGATTTCGATATCGAGCTGAAGCTGCTGCTGGAAGCGATCTATCTGAAGTACCAGCACGACTTCCGTCACTACTCGATGTCGTCGCTGCGGCGGCGTCTCGTGCAGGCGCTCGAAGAGTTCGGCGTGACGACGCTCTCGCAGTTGCAGGACAGGATCATGCGCAACGAGGCGGACTTCGTGCGGCTCTTTCACTACCTGACGGTGCAGGTCAGCGACATGTTCCGCGACCCGGGCTACTTTCTCGCGCTGCGCAACCATGTGCTGCCCGTGCTGCAAACGTATCCGTCGATCAAGGTGTGGGTGGCCGGCTGCAGCACAGGCGAGGAACTGTGGTCGCTGAAGATCCTGTTCGACGAAGCGGGTCTCACCGAGCGCACGCTCTTCTACGCAACCGACATCAACCCCGACGCGCTCGCGCGGGCCGAAGCGGGCATATATGCACTCGACCGGATCGCGGGCTTCACGCGCAACTATCTGGCCGCGGGCGGCAAGCGCTCGCTCGCCGATTACTATCATGCGGCGTATAGCGGCGCGCGCTTCTCCGGCCCGCTAAAGGAGCGCGTAGTGTTCGCGGACCACAGCCTGTCGACCGATGAAGTGTTTCTCGAAGCGCATCTCGTGTCGTGCCGCAATGTTCTGATCTATTTCGATCGCGGCCTGCAGGACCGCGCGCTGGGGCTGTTCAAGGACACGCTGGTGCGGCGCGGCTTTCTCGGCCTCGGCAGCAAGGAAAGCCTGCGCTTTTCGACGCAGTACGATGCATTTGAAGAATTTCGCGAGCGCGAGCGGATCTATCAGAAACGCTAGACTGCCCGTGCCCTCCAACATCGAACGAATGATCGATCGACGCGTATGAACACACCTCGCCGACCTTCTCCACTGGGCGCAACCGCGCCGGTGGATACGCGCGCGTTCGAGGCGGTGGCGATCGGCGCGTCGGCGGGTGGCATCGACGCGCTGAACGTGCTGTTGCCCGCGCTGCCTGCGTCGTTCGGGCTCGCGGTGCTGATCGTCTCGCACGTGCCCGCCGATTCACCGAGCCGTCTGGCCGAAACGCTCGGCTATCGCTGCGCGCTGCCCGTCGTCGAGCCGGATGCGGGCGAGCCGCTGCTGCCGGGCCGCGTGCATCTCGCGCCGCCCGGCTATCACATGCTGATCGACGACGACCGCACGGTCGCGCTGTCGATCGATTCGACGGTGCGCTATTCGCGGCCGTCCATCGACGTGTTGTTCGAATCCGCCGCGCACGTGTACCGCGAGCGGTTGCTCGGCATCCTGCTGTCGGGCGCGAACGACGACGGCGCGCACGGCCTCGAAGTGATCCGCGCGATGGGCGGCCTCGCGTGGGTGCAGGACCCGCAAACGGCTGTCTCCGCGACGATGCCGCGCGCGGCCATCGCGCGCGGCGCCGTCGACGAAGTGCTTTCTCCAACCCTGATGGCCCGGCGGCTCGCCGGTTTGCCGCCTCACACTAGAACGATGACATGAGGAACTCACCCGTCAACATTCTGATCGTCGACGATATCGCGCATAACATCACGGCGCTCGAAGCGCTGCTGGCGCGTCCGGGGATCGAACTGCTGGTCGCGAACTCGGGCACGGCCGCGCTCGACCTGCTGCTCAAGCATGAAGCCGCGCTCGCGATCCTCGACGTCAACATGCCCGGCATGAACGGCTTCGAGCTTGCGTCGCTGATGCGCGGCAGCCCGCGCACGTCGCACGTGCCTATCATCTTTCTGACGGCCACGGCGGAAGACGCGTCGCGCACGTTTCGCGGCTACGAAGCGGGCGCCGTCGATTTTCTGCACAAGCCGTTCGACCCGCGCATCCTGCAATCGAAGGTCGATGTGTTCGTGCAGCTGGAGCAGCACAAGCGGCAACTCGCCGATCAGCTGCTGACCACGCGCCAGCTGCTCGAAGCGAACGAAATGCTGATGGCCGTGCTCGGCCACGATCTGCGCACGCCGCTCGGCACGGTGCTGGCGTCGGCGGAATTTCTAGTGCGCAACGCCTCCGACGAGCAATCGGCAACTGTCGCGGGCCGCATCAGGAACAGCACGATGCGCATGTCGCGGATGGTGCATCAGTTGCTCAATCTCGCGCGCCTGCAAGGCGGCCGCATGCAATTGCAGCCGCGTGCGAGCGATCTGGCGGCGCTGTGCCGCGGCGTGATCGAAGAGTTCGCGACGCACGAGCGCGCCGGCCAGATCGTGTTCACTTCGCGCGGCAATACGACGGGCACATGGGACACCGACCTGCTGTGGCAGGCCATTTCAAATCTGATCAGCAACGCGTTGCATCACGGCGAGCACGACAGCCCGATCACGGTCGACCTCAATGCCGACGAGCCGAACCGGCTGCGACTGACGGTCAGCAATCGCGGCGCGATTCCGCCCGCGATGCTGCCACATCTGTTCGAAGCTTTCGGCTCGAACGGAGCAGGCGAGCGCTCGCGCGAAGGGCTCGGCCTCGGGCTGCACATCGTGGACAAGATCGTGCACATGCATGGCGGCAAGGTGACGGGCAAATCGGACGAGATCGTCGGCACTGTATTTACGGTCGAACTGCCGCGCACCGCGCAAAGCTGGGTGCTCTGACACGGCGCGACGGCCGGCAGGCCGCGCGCCTGAAATACTTCGTAAGAGATGCGCCGGCGGCGCGTGCGCCTTGCGCGGCATGGGCAAGCGTCCGCGCCCCGTTTCGTGCGCCGCACTGGCGTGTGCGGCTGTCAGCCGATGTAATAACGGCTTGCAATCAAACCGCACTACAATGCTTGCCGTCCGATGCCCGTTGTTCGCCTCTTCATCATGTCCAGCCGCCCTTCCCGTATTGCTCTCGCGTTGACCCTGCCCGTGCTTGCCGCGCTCGGCGCGTGCTCGACGCCGCCCAAGGCGAAGCTGCAGGAAGACTTCGTCAGCAGCGGCGCAAGTCCGTACACGCGCACGTTTCAGGTGACGAGCACGGAAGCCTGCGAAGGCGCGCGCCGCGCGCTCTTGAGCCAGGGCTACATGACGACGCTGGTGCGCCCCGATACCGTCGACGCCAGCAAGAACTTCCAGCCCGCCAGCGACTCGCACTTCACCGTCGAATTCCATATCGTCTGCACGGCGGGTGACGACGCGACCAACAGCAGCATCGTCTATGCGAACGCGGTGCAGAGCGGCTACGCGCTCAAGAAGAGCGATACGTCGGCGAGCGTCGGGTTGAGCGTGCTCGGCTCACTGTCGCTGCCGATTCGCCAGAACAGCGACGCGATGGTGAAGATTTCCAGCGAAACGATCCAGTCGGGCAAGTTCTACGACGGCTTCTTCAATCTGATCAGCCACTATCTGGCGAACGTGGTGCGCAGCATGCCTGTGCCCGGCAATACCGTCGACGCGACGCCGCTGCCCATGCCCGCTCCCGCGCCGGCGCTGGTCGTCACGCCGATGTCGTCCACGCCCGGCGGCAACGCGGCGCCTGTCATCATGCCCGCGCCTTCGAAGGAACAGACCACGCCGGTTGCAGCGGCAGCGACGCCAGTTGCTTCGGCAACGCCTGTCTCCGCGACGACGCACGCGCACGAAGCCGCCGCCGCTTCACCCGATAACACGCCTGCGATCATCGAATCGCCGGCTTCGGGTGCGGCGGCTTTGGCGCAGTGAAATCACGCGGCCGTGTCCGCCGGCCCCCACCCTGGGATGTTCAGGTAATAGCGGGTCGAGCGACCGGCACCGACCTTGCACAGTAGCCCCATGTCCTCGAGTTCGATCAGTTCACGCGACGCTGTGGCCCGCGAGGTGCCGCCGACGCTCTCGTACTTTCTGGTGCTCATGCCTCCTTCGAAGCCGTTGGGACCGGCATCGAGCAGAAGGTTGACGACTTTGCGCTGTCGAGGCGTAAGTACCTTGTCCTGATGGTTCATCCAGAAAATGGCTTTAGCGAGCGTGGCGTCCACGACACTGGACGCTTCTTCGCAGGACACTCGCACCTGTTCCACGAACCACAGCACCCACTCGGTCACGTCCAGTTCGCCATGCTGGGCGCGCTCGAGCTGCGCATAGTAGTCGCGTCGCTTGTCGAGCAAGCGCTGTGAGGTACGAATCAGGCGGCTGACTTCACCGCTGTCGCGCGCCAGCACGAGGTCGATAAGCACTCGACCAATGCGGCCATTCCCGTCCTCAAAGGGGTGAATCGTCTCGAACCACAGATGAGCGAGTGCCGCCTTGACCAGATTGTCGTGCTCGGTCGTTGCGTTGAACCAGTCCAGGAACTTCTGCATTTCGGCCGGAACGTCCGCCGATGACGGAGCCTCGTAATGGACCTTTTCGCGTCCGACGCTCCCGCTGACGATTTGCATCGGCTCGGCTTGCTCGCGGTAGGCCCCGACAAGAAGTTTGGTCATGCCTGAGTAGCCGGTCGGGAAGAGCGCCGCCTGCCAGGCGCACAAGTGCTCGTGTGTGAGTGGCGCCTGCCTTTGCCGCACAGCGTCATCCATGATGTCGAGCAGCCCTTCGACGCTTCGGGGCGCGATGGGGCCATCCTGATTCCCGACACCTAGTCGCCGTGCCACGGACGACCGCACGGCGGTGAGGTCAATGCGTTCGCCCTCGATGGCTGCCGTCGCGACTGCATCCTGGCTCCAGGCCTCGGCGGCCAGTTCAAGGCGCTGCTCGAAGCCAAGGCCCGACAGCTGGCCTTCAACGACGCCCTGAGCTCTGCGCGCGCGGGCCACCACGCCGCCGACGCGAACAGCGTCGTAGTGCATGCCTGGCCACGTGGCGGTCTGCCAGATGAGAGATGAGGTTGATGACATGGTGCCGGATGAGCGTTGAGGCGATTGTGGGCTCTAATCGACTCGAATTGTGAGTCGAAAATAGTGTAGCCCACTTTGAGGCGATTGAGCGTCTAATCGACTCAAATCATGAGTTGATACTCACTTGCCCTGCCGACTGAAGCCGCGTGCAGGGCCTGCCTCTCCGCAACTTGATCGACAGCTTTGCCATTCACGCGGCAATTTTATTTTCACCCCGCACTCAAGATTTCAGCCATTTTGCCGACCGCGAACGATTATCTGTTTTAAATCACCGATCGGTAAAAACGTTCTGAGCAAAGACGACCGAAGCATCGATACAAATCAAATAGTCGAAAATATTTTCCCGCTTGGGCTTTGCCTGCACTTCAGCACAGCGTCGATCCAGCCGTTACTACCTTCACGGAATTAACAAAACGGTACGCAATTTCAGGCAGTAAAACCTGCCGATTCATTTGCGTGCCGCACGTTGCTAAAAATTGGAGAGGGTCCATGTTTGTCGCTATTGGTTGGGTGCTGGTTCTCGGCTCTGTGATCGGGAGCTTCGTGGGAGTGGGCGGCCATTTGCCCGCGCTGGTTCAGCCGTTCGAACTGCTGTGTATTTTCGGCGCGGCAATGGGCGCGTTCGTCGTCAGCAATCCCGTTTCGGTATTGAAGAAAACCATCAAGGCTTTGCCCGGATGCTTCAAGGGCGGCAGTTATTCGAAAGAGGTTTATCTCGAGCTGATTGCACTGCTTTACGAGTTGCTTCAGAAAGCACGTAAGGAAGGCATGATGGCGCTCGAAGCCGACGTCAATGCACCGGAAGAAAGCGCGCTTTTCCAAAAGTATTCGCACGTTTTGAAGGACCATCATCTGCTCGATTTCATCGTCGATTATCTGCGGATGATGGCGACGGGCAACGTCAACGTACACGAGGTGCAGGACCTGATGGACGAAGAGCTGGCGACGCATCACGCCGAATCGTCGGTGGCCGCGAACGCGATCCAGAAGATGGCTGACGGCCTGCCCGCGTTCGGCATCGTCGCGGCCGTGATGGGCGTCGTGCATACGATGGGCTCGGTCGGCGCGCCGCCCGCCGTGCTCGGCGAAATGATCGCGGGCGCGCTGGTCGGCACATTCCTCGGGATTCTGCTCGCGTATGGCTTCATCGGCCCCGTTGCCGATCTGCTCAACGCGAAGGGCCGTGCGGAAGCCAAGCCGTATCAGTGCGTGAAGGCCGTGCTGCTCGCGTCGCTGTCCGGCTACGCGCCGCCCGTCGCCATCGAATTCGGCCGCAAGGTGCTGTTCACGGCCGACCGTCCGAGCTTCCAGGAGCTCGACGACGCCGTGCGCGCCACCAAGATGCCGAAGTCGGCCTGATGCGCGCATAGAGGGAGATCAGCATGGCCGAAAGACGACCCCGCGGCGAAGAGGCGAGCGAGAAGGCCGCGCCCGTCATCGTGCGACGCTCGAAGAAGGGCGACGGGCACGGCGCGCATCACGGCGGTGCATGGAAGATCGCCTACGCGGACTTCGTGACCGCGATGATGGCGTTCTTCCTGCTGATGTGGCTGCTCGGCTCGACGTCGAAGTACGACAAGCAGGGCATCGAGGATTACTTCAACACGCCGCTGTCGAGCCTGCTAGGCGGCAACGAAGGGACGGCGGCAGCGCGTCCGAACGTGATTCAGGGCGGCGGCCGCGACATCTCCGACACGCGCCCCGGCGACGGCAAGAAAGCGCAGCAGGAGCCCGCGAAGCCGACGCTCACGCAGGCGACGGTGGCGCCCAACGACACCGCGCGTCTCGAACAGCTGAAAGCGAAGCTGTCGGCACTGATCGAGGAGACGCCCGCGTTGAAGGCGTTCAAGGATCAGATCCGCATCTCGATCACGAACGAGGGCTTGCGCATCGAGATCGTCGATTCGCTGAAGCGTCCGATGTTCGCGACGGGCAGCGCGAAACTGCAGAGCTACGCGGTCGAGATTCTCACGCAGATCGGCGCGTCGCTGAACGATGTCGATAACCGCATTTCGATTGCGGGCCACACGGATGCCGCCACGTACGCGAACGGCCCGGCCGGATATTCGAACTGGGAGCTGTCGTCGGAGCGCGCGAACGCGGCGCGGCGCGCGCTCGTGGCGGGCGGCATGCGCGAAGACAAGCTGCTGCAGGTGCGCGGTCTCGCGGACGTGCTGCCGCTCAACGCGAACGTCGCCGACGAGCCAACCAACCGGCGCATCAGCGTGCTGGTGCTGAACAAAGCCGCCGAACAGGCGTTCTTCCGCGACGGCGGACGCACGTCGATCGATGAAGCGCTGCCCGCAAGCGAAGCGATCCCCGACGTGGTGTCGAAACTGAAGGTAAGCACGCGCAGCGCGTATTGATCGCGATATCGTGTGTTCAGCCGCGCGCTTCGAAAGGAGCGCGCGGCTTTTTTTGCTTCGCTCCAGCGCGGATTGATCACCCGATTTGACCACACAACGAAACGGTCATCCTCACCGTTTCGCCAAGCGACACATTCGCATCGTCAATTGCGTCCGGCCTTGCGCTCAGGCAAAGCAATTTCAGCGCTGCACTTCACAACCGCAACACGTTTCTGATATTGGTAGAGGAAGCGTAGCTGTTGCGCTTGCGCGAGATCACGCGTGCAAACGTGCATTTCCCTTCCAATGCTTCATTGACGGAGAACGACAATGCAAAGAAGACACTTCGTGACAGCAAGTGCTGCTGCACTCGCATACGGCAGTCTGCTGTTGTCGGGCTGCAGCACGACGACGAGCAGCGGCGAATCGGCGGCAACCGACATGTCCAAGCGGCAGTCGATCGACGCGAGCGTCGACGGCACGATGGCGAAACTCTACACGACCGTGAAGGGCTCGCGTGAACTGGTCGCCAAGGCGCGCGGCGTACTCGTGTTTCCTTCCGTGCTACAGGTGGGCTTCGTGGTGGGCGGGCAGTATGGCGAAGGCGCGCTGCGCGTCGACGGCAGCACGGCCGGCTACTACAGCACGGTCTCCGGCTCGTTCGGCCTGACGGCGGGCGCGCAGTCGAAGGCGATCATCTTCCTCTTCATGACGCAGGACGCGCTCGACAAATTCCGCAACGCCAAGGGCTGGTCGGCGGGCGCCGATGCGTCGGTGGCGCTCATCAAGGTCGGGGCGAACGGCGCAGTCGATACTACGACGGCAACCGCGCCTGTCGAGGCGATCATTATGACGAACTCCGGACTGATGGCCGACGTGTCGCTCGCGGGCACCAAGGTGTCGAAGCTGAACATCTGAGCTTGATGCCGTGCGACGTGGCGCGCTCGCCGCCGTCGCGCATCGCTGCCCGTAGAAACACAAACGGCTCGCCGTGACCAATGGCGAGCCGTCTGCTTTTTGCTTGCTACGCGGCGATCAGAAGCGATACGTTACGCCGACCTTCACGATGGGGTACCAGCGCCACTTGTCGGCCTTGTCCTGCAGGGCTTGGCGTTGCTGGTCGACGTTCGCCTGACCCGCCTCGGCGACGATGTCCGCCGGGACGTCGAGCGTCACGTGCGGGCGGCCATAGGTGACGCCTGCATCGAAGAACGCCGAGAAGCCCTTCTGCGCGACAGGCGTATGACCAAAGCCAATGCCGATATACGGACGCACCGTCGGATACTTCGCCTCCGCGTGAACCGTCTCACCGTTCGTCGCGTAGTTGGTGCCGTTGATGCTGACCGTGCCGCTCGGGCTGATCGCATCGCCCGATACGTTATCCCCGCCGATCAACATACCGGCCGTGATGCGGAACGGCACCGTGGCGGGCGCCGGGAAGAAGTCGAGGTACAGGCCGCCGTGATAGATCTTGGCCTTGCCGTCGTAGTTCAGGGCACCGGCGCTGAAGTTGTGCGAGAACGCAATGCCATTGAATTCGGCGCGGATGTTGTCGCGCGTGCCGAGCGGTTCGGAGAAGCCGATACCGAGGCCTTCCGTGCCGACCTGACCATAAATTTCGTGCGCGTGTGCGACGGGCGCGGACAGCGCAAAGCCCGCCGCAAGCGTGACCAACAGCCTTTTCATCTGTGAGATTTCCATCGGGGTTCTGGAGGGCGCCTGACCTTGACGCCGCGTGTATCGGGAAAAATTACCCGTCACACGCAATGACCTTGCGTTGCGGCGGCGTCCCAGACCCGTCTTATTACGGACCACTCACAGAAAATCTTTAGTGAATATTTAAAACGTTCTCTGCGTGCCGCCTCAAGCCCTTTAAATGGCGGGTTTCTCAGCGGAAATCGGTAAATTACACGGCCTTACCAATGCTTTAAATCCGTCATTCGATGCCGCGCGTCAATCGCTGGATCGCCTGAGGCGGCTGGCCGTACGCACGCAAAAAAGCCCGGCGCATGCGCTCGCGGTCGCCGAAGCCCACATCGCGCGCAACCACGTCGACGCCGTGCCGCCCCGTCTCGAGCATCAGACGCGCCGCTTCGACGCGCAGCCGCTCGACCGCCTTCGCGGGCGTCTGCCCCGTTTCTTCCCTGAACGCGCGCGTGAACTGCCGCGGGCTCAGATGCGCGGCGTCCGCGAGCTGCTCGACGGAAAGCAGCGTGTTCAGATTGCGCCTCGCGTACGACAGCGCCGTCTGGATGCGATCGGACTTCGGCTCGAGTTCGAGCAGCGCCGAAAACTGCGATTGACCGCCCGCGCGCCGGTGATACACGACGAGCTTGCGCGCGACATGGCGCGCGAGCTCCACGCCCGCGTCCTTCTCGACGAACGCCAGCGCAAGGTCGATGCACGCCGTCATACCCGCCGACGTCCACACGTCGTTATCGATGATGAAGATGCGATCCTCTTCCACTTTCACAGCCGGATAACGTTTGCGCATGTCTTCGGCGTAGTACCAGTGCGTGGTCGCGCGCCTGTCGTCGAGCAAGCCCGCATCGGCCAGATGAAACGCGCCCGTGCAGGCGGCGGCAACACGGCGCGCCGCCGGCGCCGCCCGCTTCAGGAACGCGATCAGCGACGGCGGCGACGGCTGCAGATCGTTGTCGCCGACGACGAGGATCGTGTCGAAGCGGCTGTCGTCGAACGGCTGGGTCGACACCTCGAAACCGGACGAGCACGGCACCGGGCCGCCGTGCTCGGACAGCAGCACGTACTCGTACAACGGCTCGCTCATCTCGCGGTTCGCGAACTCCAGCACGCTCGTCATGCCGAGATTCATCACCTGAAAACCGGGGAATAGAACGATTCCGACGCGCAGCATGGTTTGGCTCCAGCGATGTCTGAAAAAGAGGCATCTACGACATTGAGGCCATGTGAGTATGCACCTAATCTGACGGTCATGCAGACGACGCCGCGTCGCCTGCGCCCTCTGACCTCAGGAGCATTGATATGTCGAATTCTTCCAATACCGCAGCGAACCTCGGCACGGCCGTCGTGACGGGCGCCTCGTCGGGCATCGGTGCGATTTACGCGGATCGCCTCGCACGCCGTGGCTATGACCTGATCCTCGTTGCCCGCAACCGCGCGCGCCTCGAACAACTGGCGACGCGAATCTCGAACGAAACGGGCCGCTCGGTAGAAATCGTCGCCGCCGATCTGAACGACGACGCCGATATCCGACGCGTCGAAAACGTGCTGCGCACCGACGCGAGCATCACGATGCTGGTGAACAACGCGGGCGTTGGCGCCGCGGCGCCGCTGGTGGATTCCGACGTCGACAAGATGGAAGCGATGATCAAGCTGAACGTCGTCGCGCTGACGCGGCTCACGTACGCCATCGCGCCCGGCTTCGTCGCGCGTGGCGGCGGCAACGTCATCAACATTGCGTCGATTGTGGCAGTGGCGCCCGAGATCCTGAATGGCGTCTACGGTGGTACGAAGGCATTCGTGCTGGCGTTCACCCAATCGCTGCATCACGAACTGGCGAGCAAGGGTGTGAAGGTGCAAGCCGTTTTGCCGGGCGCGACGCGCACCGAATTCTGGAGCGTCGCGGGCGTGCCGATCGAGGCCGTCGAAGAGCGAGGCATCGTGATGTCGGCGGAACAGATGGTGGATGCGTCGCTCGTCGGCTTCGATCAGGGCGAACTCGCGACGATTCCGTCGCTGCCGGATTACGCCGACTGGCAAGCGTTCGAGTCGGCGCGCACCGCGCTTGGGCCGAATCTGTCGCGTACGGCGCCGGCTGCGCGGTTCAATGTGGCTTGATGTTGTGAGGTGAGTGCGGTGCGACGCGATGGGGGTTTCACGTCGCGTTGTGCTTTGCCGTGCGGGTTGCGGCGAGTTTATGGGTCTAAACCATGTGCTCGAAGCGTAGCGCGTCGCGAACGGCCAGCACGCGGTGAGGCGCAGAGTTTATGCGCCTAAACCGCATGCCCGAAGCGATGGACGTCGCGAGCGGCTAACACGCGGCGAGGCGCGGCATTTATGCGCCTGACCCGCATGCCCCAAACGCCGCACGTCGCGAACTAACCCGCGCGGAGGCGCGGGGTTTTTGCGCCTAAACCGCATGCCCAAAACGTCGGACGCCGCGAACGGCCAGCCGGCGCCGAGGCGCAGAGTTTATGCGCCTAAACTCGACGCGCCTCACGCGCCGAGCAGCACGCCGGTGCGGAACGCCTGTTTCCCCGTCACGCGGCCAAGCGGTGCGCCCGCTGTCACGAAACGGATCGCGCGTCGCATATAGAGCACGCCTTCCGTATTGCTGGTGATCGTCGTGGTTTCGTCCGTCAACGGATCGACGATATCGAACAGCGCGTCGCCGACGCGAATCCAGTCGCCAATCTTCACGCGATGCACGAGGATGCCGCTAACGGGCGCGTAGAACTGCTCGCTGCCCGCGAGCGGCGTCGCGGGCGTCGGCAGTTCCGGCAGCGGCTTCGCGCTGCCTTCGATCGCCTTGCGATGCGTCAGATAGTCGACGAGCGCATCGGCGTCCTGCTGCGCAACTTCATACGATACGTCACGCTGTCCACGGCATTCGATCGTCACCGCAACCGTGCCCGTCGGTGCCGGCTTGCCGGCGGGCATCTGTTGCTGCAAATGCCACCACAAGAGGCTGTGCGTTTCATCGAACGCCTGGCCGCCTGAGTCCGTTGCGAGCAGCGACGCTTCCGAGCGCAGATAGCGCGCGAGCGGCTCGATCTCCGGCCAGCCCGCTTCGCTCGTGTAGACGTGCATCACCGCTTCGAGCGAGCAATGCAGATCGATCACGACGTCCGCGTCATAAGAGAGCTTCAGCAATGCGAGTTGCAACGACTCGTACTCGGTGAGCGGCTTTTGCGCATCCAGTTGCTCACGCACCAGCTCACGGATCAGATTGCGGTTCTCCCGCGCATCGGCGCCGAGGCGGTCCTTCGCGCGATCCAGCAGCGTCGTGAACTGCATGAAGTGCCGGTTGAAGTTCTTCCCACTGCCCGTTTCGAAACGGCCGATGAACTGGCCGAGCACATGCTGCCCAAGCCCGACGGGGTTCGCGACGGGCACGAGCACGATTTCGGCTTTCAGCAGGCCTTGCGCTTCGAGCTCGACTAGGCGCCGCTTGAGCAGCACCGTCGTGAGCATCGCGGGCGTTTCGTCCGCGTGCAGCGACGACTGGATATAAATCTTTTGCCCGCTGTTTTGCGGGCCGAAATGAAACGCGACGAGTTCGCGTGACGTACCCACGGCGGGCGAGAGAAGCGGAATCGATTGCCTGTTCATGTGACTCTTCTGAATGTCGTTCGACGTGTAACCGGATCAGTTACCGTACGGATCGAAGTCGAAATACTTGTGCGCGATCTGCGCGTAGGTGCCGTCTTTGCGCATCGACGCGATTGCGGTGTTGATTGACGTCTGCAACGCGGCTTCGTCCTTGCGCAAGCCGATGCCGACGCCGCGATCGCCCATATCGAGCGGCTCGCCGACAAACGCGAAGCCCTTGCCTTGCGGCGTGCGCAGGAAGCCATAGTCGGCTTCGACGGTGCCGAGCAACGCGCCGTCCAGGCGTCCGTTGACCAGGTCGCTGAATACTTCGTCCTGGCCTTTGTACGCGACCACGTGCACGCCCGCGGGCGCCCAGTGCGACTGCGCGAACGACTCGAACTGCGTGCCCGTTTGCACGCCGATCTGCTTGCCGGCGAGCGTCGTGGGCGCGCTGCCGTTCAGCGCGGTGCCCTGCTTCGCCACCAGCCGCGATTTGAACTGGAACAGCTTCGACGAAAAGAGAATCTGCTGCTCGCGCTTCGCGGTGATCGCCATCGACGACATGATCGCGTCGATCTTGCGCGCCTGCAGCGCCGGAATCATGCCGGAGAACTCCAGTTCGACCCATTCGCAGCGCGCGTGAATGCGCTTGCAGATTTCATTGCCGAGATCGACGTCGAAGCCCTTGAGACTGCCGTCGGGGGATTTCGCGTCCATCGGCGGATAGGTCGGGTCGATGCCGAGACGAATCGTGTCGTTATCGCGTGCGAACGCGCCCTGGCTTGCGAAGCCCAGTGCGACAAGGAGAAGTATCAGCGAAGTCTTCATGGCTAACGGGCCTATCGGTCGGCTGTGACGGGATGGATTCTGAGCCGATCCTACGATGCGCCAGTGATACAAAAAAGTGCAAATCTGTCTATCATGATCACTTCTTCTGATCGCCCGCTTTTCCGCCCCTGTCGACGATGGCCCTGACCATTTCCCAACTTCGCGTGTTCACGGCCGTGGCCGAGCACGGCAGCATCCGCGCCGCGTCGCGCGCGCTCGGTATCGCGCAAAGCGGGATCACGCAGCAATTGCAGAATCTCGAATCGATGCTCGGCGCCACGCTCATCACGCGCACCAATCGCGGCATCGCGCTGACGGCGATCGGGCAGCGCATGCTGCAACGCGCGGCGACGATCCTCGGCGAATGCGCGCGCGCCGAACATGAAGCGCAGCAACTGCGCGGCGAGTACACCGGACAGGTCACGTTCGGCATGACAACCGAGCCACTGATCGACGCGGGCGCGCCCGTGCTGACCGAGTTTCGCGAGCGCTTTCCGCGCGTGGCCGCGCACATGCGCACGGGCACGTCGCGGATGATGATTCAGTGGATACGCGAAGGCACGCTCGACTTCGCCGTCGCGCTCGTCTCGAAGCACACGGATACGACCGACCTCTCCGTGACGAAGCTGTATCCGTCCGATCCCGTCGTCGTGTGCAGACGCGGTCATCCGATGGCGCATGCGAAGTCGCTTGCCGAACTCGCGGATTGCTCGTGGATCGCGACGCGCTCGCCCAATCTCACCGACGATCCGCAAGCGCACCGCCTAAACGATCTGTTCGCGAGTCACCGTCTCGCGCCGCCGAGAATCGTCTCGACCGTCGAAGGGCTGTTCGAGTCACTGCATCTGGTGAGCGAGACGGATTGTCTGTCGCTGGAGGCAGCCGTGGTGACGAAGCGCGGGCCGTTCGCGCGCGTGTTGACCACGATCGACGTGCGCGAGCGCGTCGCCGCGCAGGACGTCTGCGTGTTGCAACGCGCCGCCGCGCCGCTCACACCCGCCGCCCAGGAACTCGCGACAATGATCGCGTCGTACACGCGAACCGTGCGTGCGCGAAATCATCGGACATAGTTGAGCCGGCAACCACCACTCACTGTTCAGGCTCCCGTAAACCCTCACCTGAAGCACGTTCCGCCGGCCCTGGCAGAAAACCGCGCGCAGTTGGCAGCATCGCGTGTATCAATGCTTTTGCCGCGCACGAGGGCTCTCCCTACACTTTGATCACACGCCGATCGCTCACTTCGACACAGCGAACGGCCACCACCGATCACGTTCTGGAGAACCCGAAATGAGCGAAATCATCGCAGGCATCAAGATCCCCGACAGCAAGATGGCGCGCGAAGCGACGCAACTCGTGCGCGACACCGAAACCGATCTGCTCTATCACCACTCGCGCCGCGTGTTCCTGTTCGGCGCGCTGACAGGCGAGCGCAAGCAACTGAAGTACGACCCGGAGTTGCTGTACATCAGCGCGATGTTCCATGACATGGGCCTGATGGAGAAATACAGCAGCGCGCACGATCGCTTCGAAGTCGACGGCGCGAATGTTGCGCGCAATTTTCTGCAGGGCTACGGCATCGACGAAAACGACATCGACATGGTGTGGGACTCGATCGCGCTGCACACGACACCGGGCATTCCGCAGTACAAGAAACCCGTGGTCGCGCTGGTGACGGCCGGCGTCGAAATGGATGTGCTGGGTCTCGCCTACGACGAGTTCTCGACGGAAGACCGCAAGCTGATCGTCGCAGCGCATCCGCGCGGCGAGAGCTTCAAGGAAAACATCATCGATGCGTTCGCGAACGGCACGAAACACAAGCCGCTGACGACGTTCGGCAACGTGAAGGCCGATGTGCTCGCGCTGAAAGACCCGGAATACAAACGCCTGAACTTCTGCAGCATCATTCTCGGCTCGGCGTGGAACGACTCGAACGTGCAGGCGGGTGCGTGCCGCAATCCCGCGCACAACCACGGCTAAGCGCGACTGACCACTCTCTCCTCGTCAAGGTCTGTTGACGATCAAGCCGCTTGCAGTCTCCGCTCAAGCGTGCCTTTGAATCCGCGTTCTCGCGAACGCGGATTCTTTTTTTGTTGCGAAGGCACTGCGAACGGATGCGCTCGCGCGGCACTCATCGCGCCGGAATCGCGCGTGACGACCGTCGAACCGTGTGCGAAGGCAACTCGCCAAACTGCGCCTTGTACGCATTGGCGAAATGCCCGAGGTGCACAAATCCCCATTGCGCGGCGGCATCGCTGACAGAGAGGTCAGCCTGGCGCGTATCGAGCAACAGACGCCGCACCTGCCCGAGCCGCAACGAGCGCACGTAGGTCAGCGGATTGGTTTGCACGACAGCCTGAAAACTGTTCTGCACCGTGCGCCGGCTCACGCGCAATTGCGTGCAGAGGCTTTGAATGTCGATGAGCTCGTCGGGATGGTTGATCACGAAGTCGTGAATGCGGCGCACGATATCGGCCTGACACGCATAGGTCAGCCGGTTTGACGATGCGGGCACGTGATACGCGAGCAGATCGACGAGCGCCTCGCTCACCTGATTGCGCACCGCGTGCTGCGCGCGGATGTCGTCGAAGGCGTCGGGCTGCGCCAGCACGCGTTCGATCAGCGTCGCGAGCTGCAGCCCCGCGCGCGTGCAAGCGGCGTTCGGAATATCGAGTACGGTGCGGCGAAAGAGATTGTCGTCGAGTTCGACGCCCGCGCAATCGGCGACGCCTTGCAGCATGTCTGAATCGACCACGACGCCGATCAGCGCCATGTCGTCGGGCGAATGGAACTCGAACGGCGTGCCGCCTTGCGCCATCACGAACCCGCCGCGATCGATCCGCACGCCGCCGAACGAGAACGCCCCCGCGCCCGCGAGCGGAATGCCAAACGTCATATGATTGACCGGCAACTGCCCGCGCTGCACGACACGCAGATTCGCCGACTCGTGGAACACCTGCACGCCGTCCAGCTCGATCTGCTTCACCGCGCTGCGAAACGTGCCTGAACCGATTTGGTCGTAACGCTGATCCCAACCCCGCAGCGCGGCCGCGTGGTCATCGGCATCGTTGAAGAACTGGTGATGGACGTACACGGTGCCCCCACAATCTCAAAAAAACCGCCAAGTTGCGTAGAATAAACCGACCAAGCGGTCGGGAAAATACTTCCGAGGGTTTGTCCTGGGCGTTTTCGTCGGCTGGACGCGACAGTCCGTGGATTTCCATGGACGCGGCGCTGATTTCCTTATTGTAGTCAGCGTCAAAAATCCGCCGAAGCCTTCCAGAACATCAGGCACGCTAAAGAAAATCCTTAATACCCGGCTGTTACCGAGCTAGATTTACTTATATCCTAGCGAATTGCTTTTTCCCGCCTGGATATCAATGGTGACGACCCGATCCCGCTCTGCCACGCCTCTCGCGATGCATCGCAATCTGCCGATGCTGCTGCTGCGCGCGCGCGAACTCATGATGGCGCGCTTTCGTCCGTTGCTCACGGCGCAGGGGCTGACCGAGCAGCAATGGCGCATCATTCGCGCGCTGCACGAGAACGGGCCGCTGGAGCCCCGGCAGATATGCGCACTGTGCACGATTTCGAGTCCGAGTCTCGCGGGCGTGCTTGCGCGCATGGAAGATCTTGGCCATGTGACGAAAGAGCGCTTTGAGGACGATCAACGGCGCGTGCGCGTGTCGCTGACTGCGCAGAGTGTGGAGATCGTCGAGCGGATGAAGCCGATGCTCGAAGCGGAATATCGCGCGTTGGAGGACAAGGTTGGTGCGAAGGTTGTCGGCGATCTCTATGTGGCGGTGGATGCGTTGATCAGGGAACTGGATGCGGGGGAAAGCCGTGACACGGAGTGAGACGAACGCGCCAGCGAAAACGCGCGGCGCGTGACATCAACGGGATCGGCAAGGAGATATGGCTATTCGCTTGCCCCCTCCCCCGCCGCCTCGATCAACTTCAGCGACGCATCCGCATCGCCAATCTTCTCAATCGCCAGCAGCGCAAACCGCGCAAGAAACATTGGCGCATTAGCCTCGCCGACTTGAGTCATCGTCTTGCACAGCCGCGTATAGACGGTATCGAGTTCTGCATCGGTCATCGCGTTCTCCATTCGTTGAATCGGTTGATCAAGCAAGCGCGCGCGCAATCGCGGTCTCGACATCATCCGCGCTCGCATTGCGCCAGCGCCCCAACACATGCCCATCCGGGCGCACTAGATACACGGTGCCCGGCTTCGCGTCATAACGCTCGAAGATGCGTCCCGTGTGATCCCACGCATGCACGCCCTGCGCTTGCGGATGCAAACGCGCGCTCAGCGACACGACCTTGAACGGCACGCCGCGTTCACGCATCGCTTGCGCAAGCGCAGTGAAATCAGCGGACACCTCGCCCTCTTCACTAAAACACAGCGCCGTAAACCGCACACCGACGAGATCAGTCAAATGCGCTTCACGCGCATGCCCACCTTCAGCAATCGTCACCGGAAACTCGGCAAGCACCGCCCCCGGCACAGGCCCCGCAGCAAACGCATCGCCATCGGCGACATTCAGCGGCGACTGCACATAAGTAATCGCCGACGTCTGCCGCGGATTAATCAGTGAGCGCACACCCGGATGCTTCACAGCAAGACTCAACACAGCCTTGCGCATCAGATCGAATGCAAACGACGGCGGCGCCATGAACTCGGTACTCTTCGTGCCATAACTCAAGTTCTCATGCGTAGCGGCAACACGCTCATCCGAATAGCTATCGAGCAACTTCGCCGATGCCAATCCCTTCACAACAAACGCCAGCTTCCAAGCGATATTGTCCGCATCATCGATACCCGAGTTCGCGCCGCGCACGCCGAAGATCGGCACGAGATGCGCGGCATCGCCCGCGAACATCACGCGCTGATGACGATAACGCTCGAGCGTCAACGCATTGGCCTTGTAGATCGTGATCCAGATCGGCGCCCAGTCGCCTTTCTCGCCCATCATATCGAGCAGGCTTTGCACACGCGGCATCACGTTTTCAGGCTTCACAGCCTGCTCCGCGTCTTCGCCGTCGCGCAACTGATAGTCGATACGCCACACGTTATCCGGCTGCTTGTGCACGAGCACGGTCGAGCCCGGATTCGACGAAGGATCGAAATACGCGAGACGCTCCGTCGGACGATCGCTTTGCAGTTCGATATCGACGATCACATAGCGCCCTTCGTAGCTCGTGCCTTGCAACTGCAAGCCGAGCGCTTCGCGGATCGTGCTGCGCCCGCCATCGGCGGCGACGACCCAATCCGTCTCTAGCGCATAGTCGCCATCAGGCGTGGTCAATTGAAGCGTTGCACCGTCGTCGCGCGAATCGATCGACTTCACCCGCGTCTGCCAGCGGATATCGATCAGATCGGCGCGCTTCTCCGCTGCATCGAGCAAGAACTGTTCGATGTGATATTGCGCGAGGTTGACCATCGGCGGCAGCTTCTGGTTTTCGTCCTGCGGCATCGTGAAGTGCAGCACTTCCGTATCGCGATAGAAGCTGCGTCCGCCCGTCCACGGCAAGCCTGTTTTCAGAAAGCCGTCGAGTGCGCCGAGCCGTTCGATGATCTCCAGGCTACGGCGTGAAATACAGATTGCGCGGCTGCCATAGCAAACGGAATCGTCCGCTTCGATCAGCACGCAGCGCACGCCGTGATTTGCGAGACCGAGCGCGACAGCCAGTCCGACGGGCCCGCCGCCGACAATCGTCACCGCGTGACGCTGCGCGTCCACACCCTGCGTCAGTTGCGGCAAGCGCGCTGCGTACTTTTTCCCAGCGAACGGATACGGTTTGAATTGCTTGTTCATCGAATGCTCCAGATCGATTCCTTCAGGCGAGCCGCGCCGGTGGCGCTTCGCGTTTATCCATCGGCAGCAGCGTGACGACGACCACGCCGATCACCAGCAGCACCGCCGAATACAGCAGCCCCGCCGAGAAACTGTGCGTCGCGTCCCGCAGCCATCCGACGATCAGCGGGTTGAGCGCCGAACTGATGTTGCCCGTCGCGTTGATCACGGCGATGCCGATAGCGCGTGCGCGAAAGCTCAGCGCATGATCGGGCGTGGTCCAGAAGATCGACATCGCCGTGTACGAACCCGCCGACGCGAGGCACACGCCGAACATGCGCATCGCCGGATTCGCCGAGTATGCGGTGCACAGCCAGCCCGCAGCGGAGAACAGCATCGGAATCATCAGATGCCATTTGCGTTCCCGCTTGCGGTCCGAGCGGCGTCCCCACCAGATCATCGCGACGATCGTGCACACCTGCGGAATCGCGGCGAGCAAGCCAATCGTGCGATTGCTCGCATCCGCGCTGAAGCTCTTCACGATCAGCGGCGTCCACACGGCAACCATTGCCAGCGTGTTCACGAGGCAGAAGTACGCAATCGCGAACTTCACGACAGCCGGCGACAGCAGTTCACTGACGATGCTCTTCTGATCATTCGTATGAGCACTCACGGTAGCGCTCTGCTTATGTTCCGCAGCAAGTGCCGCGGCAAGCGTGCGCTTCTCTTCATCATCGAGCCAGCGCGCCTTTTGCGGGCTGTCGTCGAGATACGCATACACGACAAGACCGAGAATCGCCGACGGCAAGCCTTCGAGCAGGAAGAGCCATTGCCAGCCCTTCAACCCGAGCGTCCCGTCGAGTCCAAGAATGAAGCCCGACAACGCCGAACCAACCGCGGCCGTCACGGGCATCGCAATCATGAACAGCGCGTTGGCGCGCGCCCGGTACGCGGCCGGAAACCAGTAGGTCAGATACAGCAGAATGCCTGGCAGAAAGCCCGCTTCCGTCACGCCGACCAGCACGCGCAACACGTACAGCGTGCCGGGGCTCGACGCGAACATCGTCGCCGTCGACGCAAGCCCCCACGCAATCATGATCGTGCCGATCCACCTGCGCGCGCCGATGCGCGCCAGCACGACGTTGCCCGGAATGCCGAACGCGATGTAGGCGACGTAGAAGAGCGTCGTCGCGAGACCGAATTGCGTGCTCGTGAGCCCGAGGTCCTTCATCATCGTCAGGCCGGCGAAGCCGATGTTGATGCGGTCGAGAAACGAGAAGAAAAACAGCACGAACAGGAACCCCAGCAGATGCCGCGATACCTTGGCGATCACCGGCTGTTCGTGCGCATGCGGCGCGGTGGTGGCAGGCGTCGCATGCAGCGCGCCGGCTCGCGAGGAGGTGTCCATACCGTTGTCTCCGATGTTGTCGCTTTCTGATGCGTCGCAGTATGGAGCGCGGCTATGTGCTGCCTGTCCTCATTTTGGGTACAACGTGGGGCCTGTTAAGGCCTGGGGAAAACGCGGATAAGTCAGCGGAAATGCGTGCTGAAAAAAGAGGAATGCGTCAGGCCTTGCCCGGCCCAATGCACAGCGCAAACAGCTGCCGCTGGCTCGAAATGCCGAGCCGCCGGAACGCGCGCTTCTGATACGTGACGACGCTCGTCGCCTTGATGCCCATCGTGTCGCCGATTTCCTGCGCGGTGCGTCCTTCGAGCACGCCCGTCAGCACGTCGAGTTCGCGCTTCGACAGTTCGGGACAGAGGCCGCGCACGCGCGCGAGCATCAGATGCGAGATCGCCAGATCGCGCTGGCCGCAGATCGCGTAGTGATGCTTCGCTGCGTGTGCGATCAACGGCGCCATCGCTTCGATCAACGCGATCTCGCGCGGATGGTAATTGCCGAAGCGTCGGTCGCGATACAGGTTCACCGAGAGCCAGATATCGGGCGTCGGCTGCACGAGCAGCGACACGCGGTCCGACACGTTCGGCTGCTGATAACACGCCGCGCGATACGCTTCGTTGAGAATGTCTTCGCTCGTCTGCTGATGCAGCACGAGTGTCGAGCCGGCCTTGTCGTTGCGCGCCGACGAAACGATCTTCTGGTTGCCGTCGAGCGCATAGAAGTGGCGCGCGTAAGTATCCGCCACGTCGCGCAGAAAACGCCCGCCGCGATGGTCCGCCACAGAAACAGTACGCGGCCGGTTGCCGAACTCGTACGCGAAGATCGTGCACTGCGAAATCGCCGCGATGTCGCCGAGCAGTTTCAGCACTTCGGCGGCGAGCGCATTCGAATCGTCGCTGCCGATCGACGATACGAGGCCCGTCGCGCGGCTGAGATCCAGCTGCCCTTGCGAGACGGGACGGTCGAGACGCCATGAACGCATGATCGGAGTACGGCCAGAAGCGGCGAGAGAAAACGTGGAATCGCATCATTTTAATCTGCGCGGCGTTTACGCATAGCCGGCTGGCGCTTCGACATCCAGACCGATGCAAAAACATCGGCTCCGCTTGAGCGCATGCATAAAAACACTTCACGCCATTACGAACAATCCCGCAAGCCGCCGCGAAATTGCCTACAGTGAAAAGTTCAAACGCTCGTGCCGTTTTCATAGATGGCGCGCGCGACCCGCGTGCCGCATCGCAACATCTTCCGGAGATGAGTTATGGCGACATGGAAACCCGATCCGACTTTCTATCCTTCCGCGCGCATGGCAAGCAGCGCGCCGAAGGAAACTGTCGCGTATGTGGCGAGCTTCGATCCGTCGCGCGAAACGCCCGACGAGCTCGCCGTCGTCGATGTCGATCCGGGCTCGGCGGAATATGGGCGCATCGTCGGCCGCGTGGCGATGCCCAATACGGGCGACGAGCTGCATCACTTCGGCTGGAACGCGTGCAGCTCGTGCCTGTGTCCGAACGCGCCGCATCCGCATACGGAGCGTCGCTATCTCGTCGTGCCGGGGCTGCGCTCGTCGCGCATCCATATTCTCGATACGAAGCCCGACAAACGGCAGCCGCAGATCGTACGCGTGCTCGAACCTGCGGAAGTCGCGGAAAAGGCGGGCTATACGCGCCCGCATACCGTGCACTGCGGGCCGGCGGGCATCTATGTGGTGTCGCTCGCGAATGCGCAGGGCGAAGCGCCCGGCGGCATTTTCCTGATGGATCACGAGACCTTCGATATTCGCGGCCAGTGGGAAATCGATCGCGGCCCGCAGGAGCTGTCGTACGACGGCTGGTGGCATCTCGGCTACGACACCGTCGTGACGAGCGAATGGGGCCTGCCCGCGACGTTCGAGAACGGCCTCGTGCCGGAAGTGCTGCTGGGCGGCAAGTACGGGCATCGGCTGCACTTCTGGGACATGAATACGCGCAAGCACAAGCAGGTCGTCGACTTCGGCGCGGAGAACCAGCTGGTGTTCGAACTGCGTCCCGCACACGATCCGACCAAAGCCTACGGCTTCGTCAATTCAGTGATCAGCCTCAAGGACCTGTCGGCGTCGATCTGGACGTGGTATCGCGACGGCGATCAATGGGCCGCGCGCAAGGTGATCGAGATTCCCGCCGAGCCCGCCGACGCCTCATTGCTTCCGCCCATGCTCAAAGGCTTCGGCGCCGTGCCGCCGCTTGTCACGGATATCGCGCTGTCGCTCGATGACCGCTTCCTGTACGTGTCATGCTGGGGCACGGGCGATCTCAGGCAATACGACGTCTCCGATCCGATGAAGCCTGAATTGACGGGCACGGTGCGCATCGGCGGGATTGCCGCGCGGGCGACGCATCCGGCAGCAGGCGAGCGCCCGCTGAACGGCGGCCCGCAGATGGTCGAAGTGAGCCGCGACGGTAGCCGCGTGTACTTCACCAACTCGCTGTACGGCGCGATTGACGAGCAGTTCTATACGGAAGGGATCGACGGCTGGATGGTCAAGCTCGACGCCGGGAAGAACGGCGGCCTGAGCGTGGCGAACGACTTCTTCGTCGACTGGCCGAAGTCGCATCGGCCGCATCAGATCCGGCTGGAAGGCGGCGATGCGTCGTCGGATTCATATTGCTATCCGTGAGCATGCAATGAACGGCGTGTGGGCAACGGTGATCGGCAGCGGCATTTTTCATGGCGTGAACCCGGCGATGGGCTGGCTGTTCGCGGCCGCGCTCGGGCTTCAGCATGGCAGCCGCAAGGCCCTGCTGATGGCGCTGCCGCCGCTCGCGCTCGGGCATGCCGTCTCCGTGATGTTCGTGACGACGTCGGCCGTCGCGCTCGGGCTCTTCACGCACACCGAACATCTGCGCACGGTGATGGGCGTGCTGCTGATCGCGTGGGCCGCGTATCACCATTTCTATGGACACAAGCAGCGCGTGCGCGTCGGCATGACGGCTGGCTTCGTCGGGCTCGCGCTGTGGTCGGCAGCAATGGCGACGATGCACGGCGCGGGCTTGATGCTGCTGCCCGCGTTGTTGCCGCTGTGCGGCGCGGGGGTGCCCGTCGGCAGTTCGCTCGAATCGGTCGGTCAGGTGACGGCTGTGCATACCGTCGTCACGCTCGCGACGGCAAGCGCGATCGCGCTCGCCGCCTATCAGTATCTCGGGCTCGGCATGCTGCGCCGTGGCTGGGTCAATTTTGACTGGCTCTGGTGCGGCGCGCTGACCGTCACGGGCGTGCTGATGATCGTCACCGGCTAGCTGCACGCAGTGTTCGAACGGGTCCCGAATAACCTCACCTTTCGCTACAGTGCCGTGCGGGTTGCGAGCCAACTCACCGTTGCGCGGCTCCCGGATAGTCTCACCTGAAGCGCAATCGTGAGCGTATCGATGACAGGCAAGCTCACCATTCCGGAGACATCGCGATGACGACCGCCCGTCCATTCCTGCTGTTCCAGGACCACAACGCCGAAGAAGCGATGAAGTTCTACGTATCACTATTCGACGACGGCCGGATCGTCGAAATCGTCCATTACGCGCCGGACGCGCCGGGGCACGAAGGTTCGGTGATGAAAGGCACGTTCCATGTCGCGGGGCAAACGGTGATGTGCACCGACAGCATCGCGAGGCACGACTTCACGTTCACGCCGGCGTTCTCGCTGTTCGTCGACTGCGATTCGCAAGCGCAGCAGGAGAAGCTGTGCGCGGCGCTGTCCGAAGGCGGCGCGCAACTGATGCCGATCGACGACTACGGCTTCAGCCGCCGGTTCGCGTGGGTCAGCGACCGCTTCGGCGTGTCGTGGCAACTGAACCTGCCCTGACCCGGGCATGACATCCTTCATATCAATTCCGTTATAGAGCGCATAACGGATTTCAATTTCGACCTCGATATTGGCTTACGACCATCTCCGCTGACTCCCCTTTCCCGTCTCCGGAGATTTCATGAAAATAAGAATGGCTCGCGCAGTCATGCGCTCGCTGCGTCTTCCTGCTGCGCTTCTGGCCGCCCTCGGCGCCACTGCCGTGTTGAGCACGGCCGCCTTGGCTGCGGAACCGCTCGGCGTCGCATTCGTCTACCTCGGCAATCCCGGCGACGCCGGCTGGACCTACGCGCACGAGCAAGGCGTGAAGTCGATCGAAACGAAGTTCGGCGACAAGATCAAGGTGACGCGCGTCGAGAACGTGCCCGAATCGGCGGATTCGGAGCGCGTGTTCCGCGACCTCGCGAGCAAGGGGAACAAGATCATCGTCGGATCGAGCTTCGGCTTCCAGGACTTCGAACTGAAGACCGCCAAGGACTACCCCGATATCGTCTTCGAGCACGCAACCGGCTACAAGAAGGCCGCGAACTTCGCGACCTACGACGTGCGCACCTATCAGAGCGCCTATCTGGCAGGGCTCGTCGGCGGCTATACGACGAAGAGCAACACGCTCGGCTTCGTCGCGTCGGTGCCCGTGCCGGAAGTGGTGCGCAACATCAATGCATTCACGATGGGCGCGCGCTCGGTCAATCCGAACGCGAAAGTGAAAGTAGTGTGGATCAACACCTGGTTCGATCCGGGCAAGGAAAAGCAGGCAGCCGAAACGCTGATCGGCCAGGGCGCCGACGTGCTGATCCAGAACACCGATTCGACGGCTACGATGCAGACGGCCGAGCAGAAGAAGGTGCATGCGTTCGGCTGGGATTCGGACATGAAGCAGTTCGGGCCCAACGCGCAACTGGGCGCATGCGTGAGTTACTGGGGTGTCTACTATTCGCATCTGATCGAGCAGGTGCAGTCGGGCAAGTGGACCAACGCGCCGACGTGGTGGGGTCTCAAGGAAAAAGCGATCGACCTCGCGAGCATCAACACGCAAGCCGTGTCGCCTACCGCGCAGAAAGCGCTGGCGCAGAAGCGCGACGACATCATCGCAGGCAAGTTCGACCCGTTCTCCGGGCCGATCAAGGATCAAGGCGGCGTGATCAAGGTGGCAGCGGGCAAGTCGCTGTCGGATGCGGATCTGTTACGGCTGAACTGGTTCGTGCAGGGCGTCGACGGATCGCTGCCGAAGTAACGCTCACGTGAACAATCACGGAGGAGACACCGTTTGAGCCTGACCAATCCCTCGAAACAGAACGCGTCGGACTTCCCCGAGCAGGGGCTTGCGCCGACGCGCGAACAGATCGTGCGTCATCTGCGTCGTGCGAGCGTCGTGGCGGAGCGCGCGACACTGATGGGCCATCATCCGTTCGGCGCGATTCTCGTCGGCCCGGATCAGGAGACCGTGCTGATCGAACAAGGCAACGTCGATACCGTCAATCATGCGGAATCCGTGCTTGCGCGCATTGCTGCGCTCAACTTCACGCCGCAGTATCTGTGGAGCTGCACGCTCTACACGACCGTCGAGCCGTGCTGCATGTGCGCGGGCACCGCGTACTGGGCGAACATCGGGCGCGTGGTGTTCGGGATGACGGAAGAACGTCTGCTGCAAGCCACCGGTAATCATGCTGAAAACCCAACGATGAGCGTGTCGTCGCAATACGTCTTCGATCATTGTCAAAAGCGCGTCGAGTTGATCGGGCCTGTCGCCGAAGTCGAAGAAGAAATCATGCAGGTACAGCGCGCGTTTTGGGCTTCGCGTTCGAACTGAATCGCATCGCATTGTTAAATGATTGCTCGCATCACCGCAACGATCTGTTCTCCCGCACCTAGCTATTCATAGGCAGATTCGCCCACTACCATTCGCGTTCAATCGGAAGCGGCGTCATTACGTCGCACTCCACAGTGAACAGAACACGCGAAGGTCCTCGATTGCCTATGACGTCCCACGCTTCTTCTCAAAGCGCAGGTAAGAGTCTGCGCTACAGCCGCACGGCCATTGCGCTGCACTGGCTGATCGCGCTGCTGATGATCTGCGGCTTCTATCTCGGCTGGATCATGACGGACATTCCGGGCTTCACGCCGACGAAGCTCAAATACGTCTCGTGGCACAAGTGGATCGGCGTCACCGTGTTCGCGCTGGCCGTGCTGCGCGTCGTGTGGCGCGCAACGCATGCAGCGCCGCCGATGCCCGTCGCGATGCCCGCCTGGCAAAAGGCCGCCGCGCACGCGACGCACGCGCTGCTCTATGTGCTGATGCTTGCCATTCCAATCACCGGCTACTTCTTCAGCTCGGCGGCGGGCGTGCAGGTCGTGTACCTCGGCGTGCTGCCGCTGCCGACTTTCATCGGCCCCGATCAGGCGCTGAAGGCCATTCTGCGCACCACGCATATCGCGTTGAACTACACGCTGCTCGTGCTGTTCGCAATGCATGTGCTTGCGGCGCTCAAGCATCAGTTCGTCGAACGCGACGGACTGCTGGCACGCATGATTCCCTTCCTCAAATGAGCGCGCTTTTCAAGGCGCTTTCACGTTGAACTTACGCTGGATCATCGAATGAACATGAAGAACTACTCTTATCGCCGCGTGCTGGCGGGCGCCGCCGCCGTTCTGTTCGCCGCCGCGTCGCCGGCGTTCGCGCAAGTCGATGCGGGCAAGAGCACGGTCGTCGCGACATCGAAGCAGATGAACGTGCCCGTCGACGGCACGTTCAAGAAGTTCAACGCACAACTGACATTCGATCCCGCGAAGCCGACGGCAGGCAGCGCGAATCTGTCGATCGACACCGACAGCTACGACCTCGGCGACCCCGAATACAACAAGCAGGTGCGCGGCAAGGAATGGTTCGACAGCGCGACGTTCCCGAAAGCGACCTTCGTTTCGACAGCGATCGCGCCCGCAGGCGGTAATCAGTACAAGGTCACGGGCAAGCTGACCATCAAGGGCAAATCGCAGACGGTCACGGTGCCTGTTTCAATCACGCAGCAGGGCGCGACGCAGACGTTCGACGGCTCGCTGCCCATCAAACGCACGCAGTACGACATCGGCTCGGGCGAATGGAAAGATACGTCGGTGGTCGCCGACGACGTCGTCATCAAGTTTCACATCGTCGCCGCACAGCATTAAGCGCGCGGGGCACACTCATCAACTTAGGAGAATAACGTGAAGAAACAACTGTTGATCGCAGCGGGCGCGCTGATCGCGGGCATGTCGTTCAATGCAATGGCAGCCGATACGTACCAGCTCGATCCGAACCACACGTACCCGAGCTTCGAAGCCGATCACTTCGGCGGCATCTCGGTATGGCGCGGCAAGTTCAAGAAGTCGAGCGGCACGGTGACGCTCGATCGCGCAGCGAAGACGGGCACGGTCGACGTGACGATCGACACGACGTCGATCGATACGGGCAACGACAAGCTCGACAAGCATCTGCAAACGCCCGAGTTCTTCGACGCAGCGAAGTACCCGACGGCGACCTACAAGGGCACGCAGATCCGCTTCGACGGCGACACGCCCGTCGAGGTGATCGGCACGCTGACGCTGCATGGCGTGACGAAGCCGCTGAACCTGAAGATCGAATCGTTCAAGTGCTTCATCAACCCGATGCTCAAGCGCGAAGTGTGCGGCGCGGAATCGACGGCGACGTTCGATCGCGCGGACTTCGGCATGGACTGGGGCAAGTCGTACGGCTTCAACACGAAGACCGTGTTGCATATCCAGACGGAAGGCGTGAAGCAGTAAGCGCTTCGAGCTGACTGCTGCGCGAGCCGCCTTCGGGCGGCTTTTTTTATGCTGCGGCCTTTGCGTAGCGCCAACGCGAACCGCTCCCGTAAACGCTCACCTATCGACGGTTTCGCGCCGACATGCAGTGAGCTTTTGTTGGTCCACTTCCATCACTTCTGCGCGAACAGTCCTGTCGCCGCGGGCTCGACGTGCCTGGCATGGTCTCTGCCTTTGAATGGGCAATCCCGCAAGCAAGCGGGCTTCACGCCGAAGGAGCAAGATGATGAACACGCTCACCATCAAAGATCTGTCCGTCAACGCAACCCTCGACCGCGCCGCGCTCGCGAACGTGCGCGGCGGCATCGGCAGAACGCCGCCCCAGATCGCCGCGTGGGAATTGTCCGGCAAGCCCGCGACATGGCAAGGCCTCGTACTCGGCGACGACGGCCGTCTGCATCCGCCGACGCCGTAACCGCCCGACGCCCACGGTTGCAAAACGCGCGACGGGTGTCCGTTCAACTGATAGCGGCTACCGTCGAGGATCGTCGAACATGTCACAGAGTCACTGGGATGTCGTGATAGCAGGCGGCGGCCTGGGCGGCGCCACGCTCGGCCGCGCGCTTGCGATGCACGGCGCTCGCGTGTTGATCGTCGAGCGCGAGCTGGCCTTCAAGGACCGCGTGCGCGGCGAAGGCATGCTGCCGTGGGGCGTCGCGGAAGCGCGCGCGCTCGGCATCGACGCGCTGATGCGCGACAGCGGCGCGTGCGAAGTCCGCTGGTGGAAACGCTATCTGAACGGCACAGCACGCGACACCCGCGATCTGATCGCCACCACGCCGACGAACAACGGCTGCTTCAACTTCTATCATCCGTCAATGCAGCAGACGCTGCTCGATGCGGCGCGCGATGCGGGCGCCGTAATCAGGCGAGGCGTGACGGTAGTCGGACTCGAAACGGGCGATGCACCGGTTCTCCTGATACGTACGGAGAACGGCGACGAGCGTTTACAGGCGAAGCTGGTGATCGGCGCGGATGGCCGCCGTTCCGTCATGCGACGGCTCGCAGGCTTCACGCAGAATCAGGACGCGTCGCGCCTCATCATAGCCGGCGTGCTGCATGAAGATCTCGATACGCCCGATGACACCGTTCACTATTTCCAGCAGCCATCCGCAGCACGAAGCGCGTTGATCTTTCCACTCGGCGAGCGGCGCTATCGCTCGTATTTCATCTACGGCGCGGGGACGCGCGAGCATCCGTTGAGCGGCAGTCACAGCGCGCAGACCTTCATCGACCTATCCGTCGAAACGGGCGTGCCGCGTGAATGGTACGCGGACGCACGCACGACGGGGCCGCTCGCGGCTTATCCTGGCGCCGATTGCTGGGTCAAGCATCCATATCGCGATGGCGTCGCGCTGATCGGCGACGCGGCGGCGACGTCCGATCCGTCGTTCGGCTGCGGACTCGCGTTGACGCTGCGCGACGTGCGCGTGTTGCGCGACTGTCTGCTATCGAACGACGACTGGTCCGCAGCCGCCGAAGACTATGCGCGTCAGCACGATGCGTACTATGCAGCGCTGCATCGTATCGAAGACTGGCTGACACAATTGATGTACGAAACAGGCGCGCTCGCCGATGCGCGCAGGGCGCGTGTGTTCCCGCATCTCGCGAAAGAGCCGCAGCGCGTGCCCGACCTGCAGGGCCGCGGCCCCGACAATCCAACCGACGATCACGCACGCCGCCGCTTCTTCGCGGAAGACGTCGCGACGGTATGAACCGCTAATCGCCGCCGTACTCGGAATACTTGCGCGAATCGCCGCGCACCTTGTGCGCCGGATACTTCGCGCGATTCAATTCGATCTTCTCCAGCACCGCCGCATAGAGATCGACGTCGAGCCGGTCGGCGAGCATCACGAGATACGCGAGTACGTCGGCCATTTCGTGACGGATTGCGGTGAGCTTGTCATCGGCGAGTTCGTTCTTTTCGCCCGACTGCAGCCATTGAAACGGCTCCAGCAATTCGCTCGCTTCGACGCTCAATGCCGTCGCGAGATTCTTCGGCGAATGAAAGCGCGACCAGTCACGCTCGTCGACGAACTGCCTCAACAGATCGCGCACCGCGAGCAGATCGCTGCTGCGTTCCTTCTCCATACGGACACTCCACTCAAACCTTCAACACAGAATCATTGCCCCGTCCGGCCAAGTATCAACCGATGCACGGGCGCGCCCGGCAGGAACGACGTCTTCTCACCGCGCACCCAGGCTTCATGACCGGCGAGAAAGTATGGCGACAGCGGATGGCCCGACTGTCCGCCCGGCATTTCGAAGATGCCGCTCTGCTCGCGTCCCGGCGATACGATCATCCGCTCCGATGCGCCGAACGCCGGCGCCTGCACGCGCGGCATGTTGATGTCGCCGGGCAACGGATCGTGCGGCGCGCCGAGCCAGCCGCGCACCCACGGCAGCCACGCCGGCACGATGCGCGCAAACGGATGCTCGATGGCCGCACGATTGCGCTCGCCCCAGCGCGCCTGTTCGATCGGCGTATCGGGTGGCAACTGAGCAATCGTGCGATCGATGCGGTCGAGCACGAACGCGCGCCAGTCCCTGAAGCCTTCCGGCATCCACGCGTGATGCTCGGCGAGCGTCTCCATCACGGCTTCATAGCGCGAGTTTGCAACGCGCAGACCGAGCGGCGGATTACCGTTGCCGCCGCCCGGCATCGCACCGGCAAGTTCGGCGTCGAGCCTGCCGAACCACGCGTCGTACAGCGAGAAGAAGAAACCGCGCGTGATGCGATAGCCAACAGCGTCGACATCCGCGCGTCCATTCCATGCGACCAGTTGCTGCCGGAACGCCGCGCGCTGCGGATGGCCTTCGAGCGCGCCAGCATCGAGCGCTTCGAGCGCCACGCGCCGCCAGACCTCGATCCATTGCGCGCGGTCGTCGGTCTGGATCGACAGCATGGCGTGTTCGTCCGGGCTCGGCGCGGCGAGCAGATCGTCGCGAATCTGCGACGCGCGCGCGCCGAGGTCGGCGCCCGAGTCGCCGATCAGCACGGCGTCGCGCGACATCACCACGCGATTGTTCGCCGTCCACAGGCGGCCGAGGGGCGGATCGACGCGCTTCGGATACGACGCGGGCGGCAGATAGTGCTGCCAGCCTTTATACGTCGCCGAATCGTACGGTGTGTCGCTGTCCGGGCCGTTTTGCACGTCGGCCGGATCGCGCTGCGGCAGCGGCCCCGCCAGCGTCCAGCCGATCTTGCCGCGCGAGTCCGCGACCATGATGTTCTGGGTCGGGAGGCCGCTGGTTTGCGCGACGCGCAGCGCTTCGCCGATCGTCTTCGCGTCTTCGAGCTTTTGCAGATTGAGGTTCACGGCCTCGCGATCGTGCGCGACCCAGCGCAATGCATACGCGCGCGCGCCGATCGTCAGTTCCGGTCCCCAGCGCGTTTCTGCCACCGGCAAGTCGACGCTCTCGCCGCCCTTCACGTCGATGCGCTCGTGATAGACGGTCGCGCGCGCCCACGCGCCATCGGGCGTGCGGTACTGCAACCGGTCGGCAGCATTGCGATGCAACTCGATCAGGTCGATATAGCGGCCGTAGCTGTTCGTGAAGCTCCACGCGATCTTGCCGTTGCTGCCCGCAATCACGAGCGGCGCGCCGGGCAGGCTCATGCCCGTCAGCGCGTGCATCGGCAGTCCGTCACCCGCGGGCCACATCAGCGAAACGCGATACCAGATGTTCGGCAGCGACAGCCCGAGGTGCATGTCGCTCGCGAGGATCGCGCCGCCATGCGCGCTGTGCGCGCCGTCGACGACCCAGCCGTTGCTGCCCACAGCCGATTCGCTCACGTCCTCAGTCTGCTCGCTTGCGACGCTCGCGGGCTTCGGTGCCGAGAGCCAGTCGGGGCGCGTCGAAGGAATGCGTGCGGGTTCGACGCGCGGCGTCGATGCGCTGTCGAAAGGCGCATCCCAATGGCTCGCGGCGGGGAGCAGGAACGTGTACAGATCGGCGTCCACACGGTCGCGCAACACGGCGCGCGCAAGGATGCGGCGCGTTTCGGACGATTGCAGATCGAAGTACATCGCGTAGACGACCAGCAGCGAATCTTCGGCACGCCACGGCTCGGGCTGCGTGCGCAGCATCCAGTATTCGAACGGCCGCGACGACAGCGCCGCGAGCCCCGCATTGACGCCCGCCGTGTAGCGCTCAAGCAGTTGCCGCTGATCGGCGGGCATCGCTTCGACGATGGCGTGCGCGCGAGCGCGAAAGCGGTGCAGCCGATTGCGCCTGTCGAGTTCGAGCGCGTTCGGGCCGACCAGCGCCGACATCTCGCCCGCCGCGACGCGCCTGAGCAGGTCCATCTGAAGGAAGCGGTCCTGCGCGTGCAGGAAGCCTGTCGCGTACGCGACATCGTCTCGCGTCGCGCCGTGAATGGTCGGCACGCCGAGCGCGTCGCGCTCGATCGTCACCGGCGACGACAGCAACGACGCACGCTGCGTGCCATCGAGCTGCGCAAGACTGCCGCGCAGCAGCAGCCAGCCACCGAGCAGCGCCGCGCCCAGCAACGTGACGACGAGGCCCGCCAGCACGAGCGCGGCGAGGCCGACGGATTTACCGATCGATCTGCTTGACGACTGACTTGCGACGGCGGGACGACGGCTCATCGTTCGGGTTCGTAGTGGTTCGGGGAATCGGGACGTCCGGGCATTGTGCACGAAGCAGTTTGCACGCTCGCATTCGACTGTAACGAAAGCGCTGACCATCCAACATACTGGAATTTTGATCCAGTATGCTAGACGCCATGGATATCAACGCACTGATTGCGCGCCGCGTGCGCGAACTGCGCGACAGCCACGGGCTGTCGCTCGAAGCGCTCGCCGAACGCAGCGGCGTGAGCCGCTCGGCTATCTCGCTGATTGAGCGCGCACAAAGCAGCCCGACGGCAACCGTGCTCGACAAGCTCGCCACCGCGCTCGGCGTCGTGCTCGCGTCGCTGTTCGAAGCGTCCGCGACGCCCGCCGAGGCGCCATCGCCACTCGCACGCGCCGCAGAGCAGGCTGTCTGGACCGATCCCGGGTCCGGCTATGTGCGGCGCAGTCTGTCGCCGGCGCTGCCGTCGCCGATCCAGTTAGTGGAGGTTCACTTTCCCGCCGGCCAGCGCGTCGCCTACGAGACCGGTGCGCGCGACGCCGAAATCCATCAGCAGATCTGGCTCATCGAAGGCGCGATGGAAATCAGCGCCGGCGACGCGCACTGGCGGCTCGAAGCGGGCGACTGCGTGGCGATGCGTCTCGATTGCCCGACCGTGTTTCACAACCCGACGCGCAAACCGGCGCGCTATCTGGTGGCGCTGTCGACGCTGCCCTTTTCATCTGTGAGGAGAAACGCATGACGGAAACGATTAGCGTGCGGCGCGTCGGCGCGCACGAAGCCGCGCAGTGCATCGACAGCCTTGCCGATGTGCTGATCGATTGCGTCGCGGGCGGCGCTTCCGTCAGCTTTATGTGGCCGCTCGCGCGCGACAAGGCGATCGCGTTCTGGCAGATGGTGGCGGCGGGCGTCGAACGCGGCGAGCGCGCGCTGCTGATCGCGGAAGACGCGGACGGGCGCATCGCCGGTACGGTGCAGCTCGTGCTCGCGCAGCCCGACAACCAGCCGCATCGCGCGGATCTCGCGAAGATGCTCGTGCATCGCCGCGCGCGTCGGCAAGGCGTCGCGCATCGGCTGATGGCCGCCGCCGATGCCGTGGCCCGCGACGAAGGCAAGACCGTGCTCGTCCTCGATACCGTGACGGGCGGCGAGGCCGAGCGCGTGTATGAGCGTGCGGGCTGGCAGCGCGTCGGTGAAGTGCCGAACTATGCGTTGATGCCGGATGGATCGTCCTGCGGCACGACCTTCTATTTCAAGCATCTTTAAAGCAGCCGCTCGACCGTTACGCAAAAAAGGGAAATATAAGATTTGACAAACGTTTGCGGATTAGGGAAATCAGCCCTTAATCTTTTCCGCCTTGCGCCGTTATCGCTAGAGCATTCCCAATTTTTTCTCAGGCGATATGGCTAAGACCATCCCGTTTCCCGGCAGCAATCAGGCAACGCGCGCGCGGCAAGCAAAAGCAATGCTTCTGCCCATCCCACGCAGCATGGCTGTCGAGCTGATCCTGCCCGTGCACATTGCCCTCGACGCGCTGCGTCGCGGCGCAGGCAGCATGAGTGCCGCGCAGACGCTCACGCAGACGATGCTGCTGACCGGCTTTCTGTGCGACCTCGGCTACGGTGAGATGACATACGATCAGCTGCGCACCGCGGATCAGGCGCTCGCCGTCACGTTCGAGCGCGGCCGTACGAGCGACGAGTGGCGTATCGACGAAGCGCATATCGAGCTGCTCTCGCACATCGTCAGCACTTACGACGCGCAATTGCAGCGCGCGCCGCTCAGCGCGCTGACGGATGCGAGCGCCCGGCTCGACCGCATCATGGCAAACGGCGACGCGGAGCCGACCATCCGCAAGCAGGCGTAACGGTTGCTGGACGCCAGCTCCCGAAAACGCTCACCGTCACCGAAACGCGCGAACCAGCGCTTCTGTCCGTCTTCGTTGCGCATCCCTTTGCCGGGCAACGCGTGACCCGGCTAAGGGCAACATCAAGCAGGCATTGCCTGTATCCTCTGCTGTACCTGACGCGCCGTGCGAACGGCGACGTTCGTTCGACAGTGGAGAAGCTTCATGACAGACGACAAGCGCAGCCCAGACGACATCGATCCTGATCTGCTCGAAGTGGCGCGCGAAATATTCGACGCAGCCCGGCGCGGCGAAGCGAACATGCTGGCTGCCGTCATCGAGAAAGGCGCGCCGCCGAATCTGCGCAACGAGAAAGGCGACAGCCTCGTGATGCTCGCCGCGTATCACGGCCATGCGGATGCCGTGCGCGTGCTGCTCGAACGCGGCGCGGACCCGAACCTGCGTAACGACAACGGACAGACTCCGCTCGCAGGCGCGGCCTTCAAGGGCTTCAAGGATGTCGTGCAGACGCTGCTCGCGCATGGCGCGGACGTCGAAGGCGCGTCGCCGGACGGACGCACGGCGTTGATGATCGCTGCGATGTTCAATCGCACGGAAATGGTCGAACTGCTGCTCGCGCATGGCGCGAACCCTGACGCGCGCGACGCGAACGGCGTGTCGGCCGCCGATGCCGCAAGCCGCATGGGCGCACCGGAAACGGCCGCGCTGCTCGCGAAAAAGGCGGGCGCATGAAGCTGGAAGGCAAGACAGTCGCCGTCGTGGCGCCGGCTGGCGTGCCCGACATGCAGCACGTCGAGCAAAGCATCGCATTGCTCGAAAGCTGGGGCCTGCGCGTGCAGGTCGGCGCGCATGTGCGCGACCGCTATCGCTATCACGCGGGCAAGCATGAGGACCGCGCCGCCGATCTGCATCGCGCGTTGACCGATCCTTCCGTCGATATCGTCTGGGTTGCGCGCGGCGGCTACGGCAGCATTTATACGCTGCATGCGCTGCCCGATGCTGTGCCGTGCGCGAAAACGCTCGTGGGTTTTTCCGACGCGACTGCGCTATTCGGTGCGCTGCATGGCATGCCGAATGTGCGCGTGATTCACGGTCCGACGTTGAACGGGCTCGCGACCAAACTCGACGACGCTTCGCGCACAAGCATGCTCGCCGAGCTGCACGAAGAGCGCGCCGCGCCCGTGCCGTTGCAGCTTCTGTATGGCTCGGATGCGCGTCGTGTCGAAGGACATCTTGGGGGCGGCAACATCACCGTGCTCGCGAGTCTTGCGGGCACGCAATGGCAGGCGCGCTGCGACGGCGCGATCGTGCTGCTCGAAGACGTGACCGAGCTTGCCTATCGGATCGACCGCAGTGTCATGCAGTTGCGCGAAGCGGGTGTGTTCGATGGCGCGCGTGCCTTCGTGCTCGGCGATTTCATCCGCTGTCCGCTGCCTGAAAACGCGGACTTCACGTTGCACGACATGATGGTCGATCTGTTGAAGCCGTACAGCGTGCCTATTTACGCCGGCTTTCCGATCGGCCACGGTTCGCGCAATCACGCGTGGACGTATGGCGCGCCGGCAGCGCTCGAAGGCGATCAACTGGTGCGTTAGCGCGTCAGTTGCGTGATGACGTGCTGAACGGTTTCGATGCCGGGCGCGTCTTTGCTCAGCGCGTCGCGCGCGCACCACGGGTATGGCAAGCGGTTCGCCCAATTCAATATGCTCCCGGCGAATTCCGCGGGCAATGTCGACATCTCTTCGATCGTGATGTGCAGCCGCGTCACTCGCGACGATGCAACATCGCTCGTCCATTCGTAGCGGCCATAACCGACGCGCGCCGCGCCCGTCGCCTTTTCCGTCATGCAGACGAGCCAGTCGCACGAGAACTCGCTTTGGTTAGCAGTGGGTATCGCGCCGACGCAAAACGTGTACACGTTCTCGTACTTCAGCGCGAAGTCGCTCACCAGCACGGACGCAATCGCATCGCGCCCATGCGTTTCCTGGGGAAACGCGATGGCGGCCGTTTTCACGGTCATCGCCAAAGACGCATCGTGCGCGAATGCATCCGTCAACAGATGCGGACGGTTGCCGTCCTTCGCCAATATGTAGGATTCGATCGAGCCTTTGAGTTCAGTCATCTGTCAAAGCGTGTCAACGTAACGAGCCGATCAGTCTAAGCGGCTCACGTCGCTGCATTTCGCTTGCCCTTGATGCCGGGCGGGCTTCTTCCATTTTCACGCATGCGGCGCGCATTCTTTGCACAACATGACGAAACTGCGTTGCGCGCGATGCGCTTTGCGTTCGACAATGCCTCTTGCGTGCGCGATTCCCCACTTGCGCCCGCATCCCACAGTTCGAACACGCGCCCTCGATGAACTCCCGCTTCGCCAGTCTCACGCGCATTCATTCTTTCTTGCCGCTTGCCGGCGCGACGCTGATGCTGGGCATCGCGATGTCGTTCACCGCGCCATATCTGTCGTTGTTCGGCGTCGAGCAGACAGGCATGACGCCGTTGCAACTCGGTCTGTTCATGACGTTAATTGCGGCGAGCGGTGTGGTCGCAAGCGCGTGGGCGGGTAAATGGTCGGATAAGCATGGGCATCATCGCGCGCTGTTGCTCGCGGCGTTGATCGCGGCCTCGCTCGGCTTTCTGCTGCTTTGTTTCGTGCGCAACTATCTGGCGCTGCTCGTGATCGGCGTGGCGTTTCTCGGCGCGGGCGGCTCGGCGATGTCGCTGGTGTTCTCGTTCGGTCGCGCGGCGCTGCCTGTGCACGACGAAGCGGAGCGCTCGTTCGCGCTGGCGACGCTGCGCACGGTGCTGTCGATGGCGTGGGTGTTCGGGCCGTCCGTCGGCGCGCTGGTGCTGGCGGGCGCGGGCTTTTACGGGCTCTTTCTGTTCGCGGCCGCGTGCTTCGCGGCATGCGGCGCGATCGTGTGGCGCATGCGCGAATCACCCGCTGGCGATCCGCACAGCACGCCGGCGCACTATGCAGGCGACCCTGCCTCGTCGCTCGAAGTGACGACCGTCACCGAGCCCGCTGAGCCTCCGCCGCCTTCGCCGCCTCATGCGCCCGGCACGCAGCGGCAGATCTGGCGTTCCGTCGTCGCGCTGACGCTGATCGGCCTCGCCGCGAACGCAACGATGATCGTGCTGCCGCTTTACGTCGTGCATGGCCTGAAGGGCACGCGGCTCGATGTGTCGATCATGCTCGGGCTCGGCGCATTCCTCGAAATCCCGATGATGCTCGCGCTCGGCGCGCGCGGCTCGACGCTCAACAAGCTGAACTGGCTCGCGGCGTGCGCGGCTGTGCATGTGGTGTATTTCATTGCAGTCGCGGCTGCGGGCACGGTCAACGTGCTGATCCCCATGCAAGCTTTCAATGCATTCGTCGTGGCCGTCACGTCGTGTCTTGGCATGACGTATATGCAGGACCTGATTCCGCGTTCGCCCGGCGCGGCGACGGCGTTGTTCTTCAACGCTTCGCGGGTTGGGTCGATTCTGTCGGGTGTGTTGTCGGGTGTGCTGGTCGCGGGTCTTGGTTATCGTGGGACATTTCTCGTCTGTGGATGCCTCGCGCTTGGAGCGCTGATTCTGTTTGCTGATCCGCCATGGAAGCGTATTGCGCTGCGGGTGCGGGATGCGTGGGAGGACTGGCGGCATCCTGCTCAGTGAGGAAGGGAACTCTGCGCGTCGCTTGCGATCTTGCTGCGATGCGTAAGGGTGCTGATTCGGCTCAGCGCGAGCCCGGTCGTCTGGGTTTCTCAGTCCGCATCGCGGTGCGATATCTCACCATCCTGACCGACACGCAAGATCCCGCGCTACGAAGGCGTCTTGTCCTTCCCGCAAGCCGCTATTATCGAAATTCAATCCAAAGGAGAACCACTGATGAGCCGACCGGATTTCATCAAGCACTGGACTGAACTCGAGCAACCGGATGCGCATTCCTATCCCGGCGATACCGAGCCAATGGCGCTGGACGCGCCGCTTTCCGCCGCACTCGGCATTACACGTATTGGCATCCATCACGTAAGGCTTCTGCCTGGCCGAAGGACGTCGTATCCACATGCCGAAAGTACCGAGCAGGAGTTTGTGTACGTGCTCGAAGGCGAGCCCGACGTATGGATCGACGGCACGCTTTATCCCATTGCTGAAGGCGATTCCGTCGCGTTTCCGGCAGGCACTGGCATCTGCCATACCTTCATCAACAATACGAAGGAGGACGTCAGGCTGATGGTGATCGGCGAACGTCCGCGCGACGATAACCGTATTCGTTATCCGCTGAACGAAACGCATGAACTTACCCGCCCGGATCGCTGGGTGGACTGGCCGACCAGACCGCTCGGCGACCATGACGGGAGACCGGACTGAGTTTGACGCAAAGGGTTGCCCCGCCGGCGCCCGCCACATACAAGCCACCCTTTGACTCCCGAAAACCCTCACCTCCCCACTACGCCCCCACCGAGCAAGCCCACCCGATGACAAGTAGAATCGGGTAGAGCCCACTGCGGTGAGGTCCGGCAGGACGCACAGGCTCAGCAGTCGACCCGTACCAGGGATACCAGCACGAAAGCCCGGCACGCAGCGTCCCAGCACGCACGCGCGCCCTTTCCGCCGCAAGGAGATCTCATGAAGGTGCTCGCTGTTCACCCCAGTGGCCTGATGTACACCCGCGTGTATCTGCGCCTCGAGCCGCTCGGACTCGAAACGGTCGCCGCCGTGATACGCGAAGCCGGCCACGATATCCGCCTGATCGACCTGCAGGTCGAATCCCATCGCGCGCTGCACAATCTCATCCGCACGTGGAGGCCCGACGTGGTCTGTTTCTCCGCCAACTATCTCGCCAATATCCCCGAAATCATCGATCTGTCGAAGGCGATCAAGGCGCATTTGCCGGGCTGTTTCGTATTTGTCGGCGGACATAGCGCATCGTTCACCGCGCGCGACATGTTGAGACACGCTGAAGGCGCGATCGATTGCATCCTCAAAGGCGAAGGCGAAGCGAAGGTCGTCGAGCTGCTCACTGCCGTTGCGCGCAAGGGCGAGCTATTACGCATTCCGGGCGTCGTCACGAGCAACGGCGAAGGACCACCGCCCGGCTTCACCGAAAGCCTCGACCAGATTCGCCCCGCGCGCGATCTGCTGCGGCATCGGCGCAAGTACTTCATCGGCGTGCTCGATCCATGCGCGTCGATCGAGTTTGCGCGTGGCTGCCCGTGGGACTGCACGTTCTGCAGCGCGTGGACCTTCTATGGACGCAGCTATCGTTCGCGCAGCCCCGAAGTCATTGCCGACGAATTGGCGTCGATTCGCGAACCGGGCGTGTTCATCGTCGACGACGTCGCCTTCGTGCATGCCGATCACGGCATGGCGATCGGACGCGAAGTGGAGCGACGCGGCATCCGCAAGAAGTATTACCTCGAGACGCGCGGCGACGTGCTGTTGCGCAACAAGGAAGTGTTCGAGTATTGGCGCACGCTCGGTCTGCAATACATGTTCATCGGACTCGAAGCCGTCGACGCCGAAGGGCTGAAGGCGTTTCGCAAGCGCATCGACGTCGACAAGAACTTCGAGGCGCTCGCCTTCGCGCGCTCGCTCGGCATCACGGTCGCGATCAATCTGATCGCCGATCCCGACTGGGATCACCAGCGTTTCGAAACGATCCGGCAATGGTGTCTGGAGATTCCCGAGATCGTGAACATCAGCGTGACCACGCCGTATCCGGGCACGGAAATATGGTTGCGCGAACAACGGCGACTGACGAGCCTCGACTATCGGCTCTACGACATCCAGCATGCCGTGCTGCCGACCAAGCTGCCGCTAGCCGAGTTCTACGCGGAACTGGTACGCACGCAACAGGTACTCAACCGCAAACATCTCGGCTGGGGCGCGTTGTATCGCGCGGCGGGCGAAGCCGCTTCGCTGCTGATGCGTGGACAGACCAACTTCGTGCGCATGCTGTGGCGCTTTAACTCGGTGTTCAATCCGAATCTGCAATTGAGCGATCACGCGCGCGAAGTGCGCTACGAGATGACGCCGCCGCCCGCGCAACTGCCGGGAGAGAGCAACGTCAAGGTGCTGTACGTGCACGGCCCGGCGGGACGCAAAGGCCGCAAGATCGACGACGCAACCGAGAAATTCGTCGATCAGACCCGCATGGGTACGGGCTGATCGCAACTGCGCGCGCGTCGTCCGTGCGGTCAGAACGGCTCTTTAAAAGGACGTAGATCGATTTCGTGCGTCCATGCGGACGGATGCTGAAGATGGAGCTGCCAGTACGCTTCGGCGATGGCGTCGACATTCAGCAATCCGTTTTCGCCGCGCTCGGCGGCAGCCTGCGGACGCGAGACATGCAAGCGCTCGCCGTCGATGCCGCCGTCGATCACCACATGCGCGACATGCAGCCCGAGCGGCCCGAACTCGCGCGCCATGCTTTGCGCGACCATCCGCAGCCCGGCTTTTGCCGCGGCAAAATGCGCGAAGCCGGGCTTGCCACGCAAGCTCGCCGATGCGCCCGTGAAGATCATCGTGCCACGGCCGAGCGGCGCGAGACGCCGTGCCGCTTCGCGCCCCACCAGAAAGCCGCCGACCGGCCCGGAGCGCAAGAAGTCCTGCATCTGCGCTTCCGTCAGGTCGCGAAACGGAACATGCCGGTTGTTGCCGACGTTATAGATGACGAGCGAAGGCACATCGATAGCGTCGGGCGGCGACATCGCCCGGTCGAAAAGACGCATGATGTCCGCTTCCGATGTGCCGTCCATCGCGAACGATTCAGCCGATCCGCCGCCGCTCGCAATGCCGTTCGTCACGATGTCGAGTTTGGCCTGCGTGCGGCCCGCGACATACACGTGATACCCGTTCGCGGCGATCTTCCTGCACAGCGCCGCGCCCAGTCCGAGTTCGGCGCCGACGCCGATCACCAGTGCGCTGTTTCGCTTCATCGTGTGTCTCCGTTGTCCTCTCGCGCATGCGGCGCGGGAATCGTCGCGTGATTATAGGCAGCGGATGCAAGCGGCTGCCCGTGAACTGCACGCTCGCATCAGCGCTTCGAATCTGATCTGTGTCTGCGAGAGCGCAGCGCGTATGCACACAGTGTCCGCGAAGTGACAAAAATCATTGAGCGTTGCCCGATTTTTCGTCAATCTCATGTTCGCTCGATGCCGTCCGCGCCGGTTCGCGGGGGAATGAAAGGGTCAGCTCGCAAAGACCCTCGTAAGCGGCACGATCACGATGCGAACAGCGACGCCTCTCGCGGCCTCGCACCACACGCACTGACACTCTGGCCTTTTCGACCGTACCGACGCAAGCCGTGAGCGGACTGCGCGCCGCCGCGCACCGTATTGCCCTCGCCTTTAGACATTGCATGAAAACCATCACGCGTCTCTACCGCTTCCGGATTGCCGGCATACTGTTCGCCAGCGTCGCCGTGCTGATTGCGCTCGCGAGTTGCGGCCTGGCGGGGCTCTCCAGGCTCGACGCGTACACGGACACGCTGTATCGGGGGAACATGCTTCCCATCGCGCAATTGAACGAGCTCCGCGCGGCCTCGCTCGATGCGCGCCGCGAATTCTGGAGGGCGAACCAGTTTCGCGATCACATGAGGACGGCCGCATCGCTGAAGGTGGTCCAGGCAGACGAGGTGCGCATCGAGAACGCATGGAGGGCGTATTTTCCGTCCGGCGTCAGCTCCCCGCCCGAAGCATTGCTCGCTGGCAAGATCGCGAACAGTCTGCCGACGTTCCGCGCGATTCTCCGGAAAGCTGTCGCGTTACTGGAACGAGGCGATTACGAAGCGGCGGCCAAGTGGTTCGACGGCAACATCGAGTTCCTCAACGGTTTCGATGTGCTGATAGGCAAGTGCATCGACACCAACACGTTGCAGGCGACGGAGCTTGCAGGCAAAAGCGAATCCATCTTTCGCGCGATGTTCTGGGCGACGTTCGCGTGCATCGTGATCTGCGTCGCGGGCGCGGTCAGCCTGTCGATCTGGCTCATGCGCCAGCGCGATGACGCATTGAGCGAATCGCGCTATCACTTGTGGCTGGCCAATCGCGTGTTCGACCTGACGCGCGATGGCGTGATGATCACTGACTCGCATGGCAATATCGAGCGGGTCAATCCTGCCTTCACGCGGGTCACCGGCTACACGCAACAGGAAGTGCTAGGGCGCAATCCAAGGCTACTGAGCTCGGGCCGTCAGTCGCCCGAGTTCTATCGCGTGTTCTGGCGAAGCCTGAAGGAGACGGGTCACTGGCACGGTGAAGTGTGGAACCGCAAGAAGAGTGGCGACATCTATCTGGAGGCGCTGTCCATTGCAGGCGTGCAAGAACGCGACGGCGGATACACGCACTATGTGGCGATCCTCAGCGACATTACGCAACGTCATCAGCACGAGCAGCGTCTGCGCAACCTCGCCACGCACGACGCGCTGACAGGACTACCCAACCGCGTGCTGCTCGACGAGCGTCTGAAGCACGCCATCTCCCGCGCGAAACGCCATGGAATGCACATCGCCGTCATGTTCATCGATCTCGACGGCTTCAAGCAGGTCAACGACACGCGCGGGCACGCTGTCGGCGACGACGTATTGAAAGCCGTCGCCGAGCGGCTCGTGCATAGCGTCCGCGAAAGCGATACGGTCGCGCGGCTTGGCGGCGATGAGTTCGTCGTCATTCTGGAAGACGTCGGGAGCATGCGGCAAATCGAACCCGTGGCGCGGGCAGTGCTCAATGCAGTCGGCCGGCCGATCGCGCTTCCCGGCGACGCAGTGAGCGTCACACCAAGCGTCGGCATCAGCCTGTATCCCGATGACGCTGCCAACGCGGAACAACTGCTTCTGCGGGCGGACCGCGCGATGTATGTCGCGAAGAACATGGGCAAGAACAACCTCTGCTTTTTCTCGACCCTCGAAGCGGCCAGCCATCCACAGCCGGCCATGACTGCGACGGCCTAGTGGCCGTTTAGTGCCGGGACCTCACGGTTCAGGATTGTCGAGATCCGACTGCACGACGGTTTCGCCGTGACGTTGCGCGGCTTCGCGCGCCTGGTCGCCGTCGGTGAACGGACCGATGTCGGGTGCGCCCGTGAACGGAAACAGCAACCGGCCATCTGTCTTGCGGACAACCTTCAACTGGCCCATGTACGAACCTTCCGTCGTGCGGCGGTAGGTGGCGTAGATCTGATAGTCGTCCGTCGACTCGGGTTTCGAGGCCACAGCATTGCGCGCTTTCGGGAAAATCATCCGTGGCCTTGTCATCTTGCAACTCCCCTCCCTGTGGATGCCGGACTCGGCGCTTTCGCCGGCAACCGGTTGAAATGACGCATTCCTCTGCGCAGTGAATGCGCACGAACGCGCGACGGTTCATGCCGACGCGGCAAAAATTGCCGCTATCGCGACGCCCGCTGTCGAGACGGTATTCACGAGATGCTCCTGTGTTTGACGTCCTTGCATTCCCTTTCAGCAAGCGACGTACCGCTTTTCGGCCGACGCTTCACGAGCGCGACGCGCGGCACGTCTGGCCGCATGTGCGATGTGCACCGCGCTCGTCGGGAACGGCGCATGCTCGAATAGATGAGCCGCAGCGCAACGCCATGCGTCTTTGCAATGGGAAAAGGAGAGCGACATGCCACTCAAGCGAGGCACATCGAAGGAAACGATCGGGCACAACGTCAAGGCCGAAAAGAAGGCGGGCAAATCGCAGAAGCAATCTGTCGCCATTGCGCTGAATCAGGCGCGCAAGTCAGGCGCAAAGATTCCGAAGAAGCACAGCTAGATATCCGATGTGACGCTGCGCGGGCGGATCGATCCGGTCGCGCAGCGCCTGCGTGAAGTGGTTCCGCACAGGCTAGTGCGCGCGCTCTTCGTCGTATTCGGGACGCACGCCGCGCGGCAGCCACGGTTCCTTGTGCTTGCACCAGAGTTCATACGTGGGCTCGAACAGTCCCGTCTCGTCAAAAGCGCCAAGCGGTAAAGCGATTTCATCGCGATCGGCGTACATCATGAACGCCACCGATCCGCACAGCGGACAGAAATGACGCCGGCCCTGTTCCGAGCTTCGCCACTCGCGCGTGTCGCCCGTCAACGTGACGGCGCTGCGGTCGAAGATCGCGTAAGAGCTGAAGGCCGATCCGTGCACCTGCCGACATGTCATGCAATGACACATACCGACGCGCATCGGCGAACCGATCGCGCGGAAACGCACGGCGCCGCACGCGCACCCGCCTCCATACGTCTTTTGCTGGTTCATCGCGTCTCTCCATTGAGGTTGAGCTTTGTTGACACGCAGGGAACATACCAATGATGATGCCGCGAAATTCCGCAGCAATCATCCCGGACGCAACGCCTATACTGCATCGATAAACTCCGGTTCGCCGGGTGCCGGCGCGACGGCACCCGGCGAACCATTCTCTATCGCACATTATGAGTGACGGTATCGAAAGCGCCCGCCGGGCGGGCGTACTGCGCACGGACGATCTGAAAGACCGGCCGGCGCGCGCACCCGATCATGCCGCCGAAGTCCGCACGCTCGTCATCGTCGCAAGCGCACAAACGGGACGCCGCGACACTTTGCTGCAAGCCATCGCCGATGCGGCGCTCGGCGCGTGCCGCGCAGGCAGCGCGGGCATCAGCCTGCTTGAAACGACGAGCGAAGGCGCAGCCGTGTTCCGCTGGCGCGCGGTCGCCGGCGCGTGCGCGGCGTTCGAAGGCAAAACCACGGCGTGGGCCGAATGTCCGTGCGGGATGACGCTCGAACTCGGCGCGCCGCAACTGTTCGTCGAGCCGCACACCTTCTTCAAGAGCCTGCGCGATGCGGGGGCGGTCATCACCGAAGGCATCATCACGCCGATTCCGATTCGTTGCCCCGCGTCGAAGCCGCTCGGTGCGATCTGGGTCGCGTCACACGATGCACATCGTTTCGATCGCGAAGACGTGCGCCTGCTCGGCAATCTTGCCGTGCTTGCGGGCGCGGCGCTCACGCTGCTCGACGCGCAACAGGCCGCCGAAGCGGAAACCGAGGCCGCGCAACAGGCGCGGCGCGCGCTCGAAGACGCTGCGCACCGGCGCGACGAATTCATCGCGATGCTCGGCCATGAACTGCGCAATCCGATGGCGCCCATCGACAGTTCCATTGCCGCGCTCAAGCTGCTGTGCACAGGCCAGGAGCAGGCCAACGATGTCCTCGCCATCGCGCAACGGCAGATGCGCCAACTGCGCACGCTCGTCGACGATCTGCTCGATGCCGCGCGCCTGCGGCACGGCAAACTCGCGATCAAGTACAGCCGCACGTCACTGAACGAGATCGTGTATGACGCGATCACGGCGCTCAAGCATCACATCGACGCACGCAAGCATCGCCTCGTGATCGAAGGGCTCGATCAGCCCGTTTATGTGCGCGCCGATCATGTACGCCTGAGCCAAGTGGTCGGCAACCTGCTGTCGAACGCGGCCAAATACACGCCTGCGGGCGGCACGCTGCAACTGCGCGTGCAAACGGACACGGACAGCGCAGCCGATGAGGCAGCGCACAGCGGCATGGTGTCGATCGTCATCGAGGACAACGGCGTCGGCATGAGTCCCGACGCGCTCGAGCATGTGTTTGAACTGTTCGCGCAGTCGCCATCGAGCGCGCGCCGCTCAGAAGGCGGACTCGGCATCGGGCTCGCGGTCGCGAAGCGGCTCATCGAACTGCATGGCGGCACCATTACGCTCGACAGCCAAGGCGTCGGGCTTGGCACACGCGTCGTCCTACGGCTGCCGATACTCGACCGTGAGACGCGCATCGCGCACGATGCAACGGCGGCGTCGGCCGCGACGAGCGCCGAGCCGAGCCGCATCCTGCTCGTCGACGACAACGCCGACGCGCTCGACGCGCTGCATCTGCTGCTCGAACTCGAAGGTCACGATGTGATCATCGCGCGCAGCGGCCGCGATGCGTTGAAGGTCGCGGCGCAAGCCTTGCCCGAGGTGGGCATCATCGATATCGGCATGCCGGAGATGGACGGCTTCGAAGTGGCGCGCGCCATCCGCTCGAACAAGGCGCTGGCGCACATGTTCCTGATCGCGCTGACGGGCTACTCCTCCGAATCCGACAAGTCGCGCGCGCTCGCGGCAGGCTTCGACTATCACCTGACGAAGCCTGTTTCGATGGAACGGCTCGCCGACGTGCTGTCGCATCGCGACGGCCGGAACATCAGCGGTCTTGTCTGACGTTAATCCCGCTTGCGCTAAAGGTGAGCCGGGACGTGCGCGTCGACGTCACTTTGCAGAGGTCCCGCAAACTCTCACCATTGATCGATCCGCACTCGTCACGGCATCTTTGACGATACCCGCAAAGCCTTATCCATCAAGGGCTTGCACTTTGTGGCGTTGCGCGTTCCGAGGGCTTTTCACTCACTCCCGTAAGTTCTCACCTTTACGCCACGCGGCGCGCTTGCCGCTGTCTTCTGTTCGCAGACCCAGGTAACGAACTGCGCTTCCACTTGCTTGTTCACAGCCATGCATTTCTGTTTGGTCGTCGTGCTAAATCGTTGATTTACCAGGGTTCTGGATTCGCCGATCATGTCTTCCGTCAACTGCGTTCATCTTCTGCCGGAGCACACCATGTCCATGCAAGCCCTCGTTCTCAGCCAGTACAAAGGTCCCCTCGTACCGACCACGATGCCCATTCCCGAACCGGCACGCGGCGAAGTGCTCGTGCGGATCAGCGCAAGCGGCCTCAATCCGCTCGACACGAAGATTCGCGCGGGCAGCGCCGCGCATGCGCGTCATCCGTTGCCGCTCGTGCTCGGCATCGATCTCGCGGGCGTGGTCGTCGCACTCGGCGCGGACGTGACGCGCTTCAAGATCGGCAACGAGGTCTATGGGATGACGGGCGGCGTCGGCGGCATCCAGGGTTCGCTTGCGCAATACGCGGCCGTCGACGCGCAACTGCTCGCACACAAGCCGTCCAATCTGTCGATGCGCGAAGCCGCCGCGTTGCCGCTCGCGTTCATCACGTCGTATGCGGGCATCGTCGACCGCGCGCACTTGCAGGCGGGTCAAACCGTGCTCGTGCAAGGCGGTGCGGGCGGTGTCGGGCACGTGTCGGTGCAGTTGGCGCGCGCGCTCGGCGCACGAGTCTTCGCAACGGCGAGCGCGCGTGATCAGGATCTCGTCGTGCGACTCGGCGCGACGCCGATCGACTACGCGGCGCGCACGGTCGAACAATATGTTGGCGAACTGACCGCGGGCGAAGGTTTCGATCTCGTCGTCGATACGGTCGGCGGCGCAACGCTCGATGCATCGTTCGCGGCCGTCCGGCATTTCGGGCATGTCGTGAGCGCGCTCGGTTGGGGCACGCATGCGCTCGCGCCGCTGTCGTTCCGCGAGGCCACGTATTCCGGTGTGTTCACGCTGCATCCGTTGCTCACCGGTCAGCATCGCGCGCATCACGGCGAGATGCTCGCCGAGGCGACGCGTCTTGCGGAACAGGGCAAGCTTGCGCCGTATCTCGATCCGCGCCGCTTCGATCTCGCATCGGCGGAACGCGCGTATGACGCGATCACGGAGCGCACTGCGCGCGGCAAGATCGTGGTTGAAATCGAATGACGGCGGCAGGTCGGCTCACACGTTCGCGAGCCGCTCGATCACGACATCGAGCAACGCGCGCAGACGTGCGAGACGTTTCAGGTCGCGATGGTAGCCAAGCCAAACGTCGCGGCCCGGCGGTGCTTCGCCCAGATCGATGCGTCGCAGGCCCGGCGTGTTGTCGCCGAGCGGACACGGCAGCACCGCGAAGCCGCCGCCTTCGGCGCACATTCGCGCCTGCACGCCGCGGTTGTTGCTTGCGTACGCGATGTGCGCGTTCGGCAGCATCTGCCGGATCCACGCGACGTCGGGCAACTCGCCGAACGCGGTATCCATGGTGATGAGCGACTGGCCTGCGCCATCACCGCGCGCGGGCGCGACGAGATCGATGCGCCCATAGAGCGCGTAGTCCATGTGCATCAACTTGCGCTGGATGACGTCGGGTTCGTCGAACGGTGTGATGCGGAACACCAGATCGGCCTCGCGGCGCGCGAGGTTGTAGCGGCGAGAATCGGTGATCAGTTCGATCGACATCTGCGGATGGCGCGTAAGAAAGCCAGCGAACACCGGCGTCAGCACATGAATGCCGTACCAGTCCGACGACGAGACACGCAGCGCGCCCGTTAGTTGCTGCTCGTTGCCCGCAAGCGAACGCATGAACGCGTGCGCTTCTTCTTCCATGCGCTCGGCGTAGGTCAACACGGCATGACCTTCGTCGGTCAGCACGAAGCCTTCAGCCGTGCGCTGAAACAGCGTGTGGCCGACGGCTTCCTCGAGCGCGCGCAGACGCCGGCCCATAGTCGGCTGGGTCTGTCCTAGCTGGCGCGCGGCCGCGCCCAGCGTGCCGCAGCGCGCGACGGCAAGGAAGATCCGCACGTCGCTCCAGTCCAGTTTCGAATCATTCATAGACGCCTTCAGCCGCATGCGATAGGTCGCGTTGCCTGCGATTATGAACGGCGTCGGCGAGCTTGCGGTGATCGTCGTGCTCGCTGGATTTGCACAGTTGCCTCGTGAAGGTGAGAGGTTTCAGGAGCACGTCGGATGGGTATCTGGCATCCCGCAAAACCTCACCTTTGATGAGCGCATGCTCGTTGCGAGGCCACCTGTTTGAATGCCGCGCGTGCTTTTGCAGCCTTTATAGCGGGGTTTTGGCGCTTCAGGTGATGCAACGACTGCGTCTCCGGTTCACCGCACGCATGACTCCCGAAAAGCCTCACCCATCACGACGAGTGAACCGATCTCAGAACTTCACCTTCACCTGAAACCCGATTGTGAAAGGCAGGTTATCGGAAGGGATAGGCGGAATCACAATGAAGTTAGCCCCGACGCGCTTGTATTCGACCATCACGATCGGCGCGGCCACGGGTCCAATCGTGTGATCGTGGCCAAGTCCCCAGTTGCCGTAGTTGTAGCCGGAGATAATGCCGCCCATCACGGCAAGGCGAATGAAGCCCCAGTGCACGAACTCGGGCGCCCACACGCCGCCGCCGTACCACGATGGACGACGCAACGAATTGCGGAAGCCGCCCGCCGTCAGCGCCCATTGCCCGTTGAGCCAGCACTCGACGCCAAGACCAGGATTGAACTGCTCGAAGTCGGTGCCCGGGTCCGGGTTGATATGATATGAGCCGAGCATGGCATCGACCCACACGCCGCCGCTGCACCAGTCGGCTGCCTGCGCACCCGACGCTCCCATCAAACCGATGCCTGCTACCGCTGCCGCCGCGCATGCTCGACGAATCTTGTTCTTGATCTTTCCAAACGGCATGTGCTCTCCGCAACCGGTCGCGCGCCGGCGTCTGAATGTCGCGATTAGTGTCGAATTCCTCTCCAGTCGCGCACTCTACCCCACAAATCTTGCAGTGAGATGGAGTGTGCGCTCGGAACGACAGCACGCGCGCAAACGCCAACGATAGCGAACAAACGGTTACGGTCCGGTGAACGCGCCGCGCGCGCGTTCACCGTCGATATGACCGTGGATTACAGGCCCAGCTCCGTCAGCCCCGGATGATCGTCCGGACGGCGGCCCAGCGGCCAGCGGTACAGTCGATCTTCTTCGCGGATCGGCTTGTCGTTGATGCTCGCGTGGCGATACGCCATCAGTCCGTTCTCGTCGAATTCCCAGTTCTCGTTGCCGTACGAACGGAACCAGTTGCCCGAGTCGTCGTGCCACTCATAGGCGAAGCGCACGGCGATGCGGTTGTCGGTGAAGGCCCACAGTTCCTTGATCAGCCGGTAGTCGAGTTCCCTCGCCCACTTGCGCTGCAGAAACGTAACGATCTCCGGACGCCCCGTGGGGAAATCCGCACGGTTACGCCATTTGCTATCCGGCGTGTAAGCCAGTGACACGCGCTCAGGCTCGCGCGTATTCCATGCATCTTCAGCGGCGCGCACTTTCTGGATGGCCGTCTCGCGCGTGAAGGGCGGGACGGGAGGACGTCTTTCGATATCAGCCATGATGGTTCCTCGTTGAACTGCGTCAGGTGGACGCTCGCCCATTGGACGAGCGGGTGCTTGCACTGTTGGAATCGAGCAGATGCCCGGCTGCGGTGCGCGCGTCGAGCGCGGCATCGGCGTCGCCGCTCACGAGCGCGACGCCGATCGCGCCGTCGATCAGGATCAGCCATTGCCGCGACAGCCGCGCCGCGCGCCGGCTATCGCCGCCCGTCGATGCGACGTATTCGTCGCATTGCGCGCGCACGAAGGCGAGCAGACGCTCCTTGTGTTCGCGTGCGACGACGCGAATCGGATCGTCAGGCGAAGCGATCTCGCCCGCGGCGTTGAGAAACGCGCAGCCATGAAAATCTTCCGATACGAACCATTCGCGCAATACGTCGAACATGGCGAGCATGCGCGCGCGCGGATGCTTGCCACGGCGTAAGGTTCCTTCGATAAACCATTTCATCCAGCGTTCGTCGCGCCGCTCGAGCGCGGCCGCCACCAACGCATCTTTCGATTCGAAATGCGTGTAGAAACTTTTGCGCGCCGTGCCCGATTGCCGGACGATCGCATCCACGCCCGTTGCGTGAATGCCGCCCGCGTAAATCAGCGCTTCCGCGGCGTCGAGCAGCCGTTCGCGCGCGCTGCCAGTCGTGTCGTCGAGAGTAGCCATGCGCGAAGGGTAGAACGATCATTCTCCTTCGTCAAGTATTCGCTCGCTTCGCATTTGCGGTCACTTCGGCGCTTCAGGCATTATCGTGTTGGAGAACCGTTCAAAAGGATGAGTGTCATGAGCATCATTTTTCGCCGCGCCGTGGCCGCGGTTGCGATGACGGCGGCGCTGGGCGCATGTACGCCGTTGCAGGTCGTCACGCATACGGTCACGCAAACGGAAGCCCGCGTGCCTGTCGGCCAGTACAAGCTCGATCCGCATCACACGAGCGTCACGTTCAACGTCGATCACTTCAAGTACACGCGCTTCACGATGCGCTTCGATCGCGTGGCGGGGGAGATCGACTGGAAGGAAGGCGGGCTCGACAAGAGCCAGGTCGCGGTGACGATCGACGCGGCGAGCATCGACACGAATGTCCCGCAACTGGACAAGATGGTGAAGGGGACGGATATGCTCGATGCGGAGCGCAATCCGCAGATCCGCTTTGTCAGCACGCGTTTCGAGCGCACGGGCGACGCGCGCGGCAAGCTGACGGGTGATCTGACGATACGCGGCGTGACGCAGCCGGTGACGCTCGATGTGACGTTCAATGGCTACGGCGTCGACCCGCTGACGAAAGCCGATACGCTCGGCTTTTCAGCGGACGGCCAGTTCAGCCGCTCGAAGTTTGGTCTGACGACGTGGTATCCCGCAGTAGGCGACGATATTCACTTCATCATTCAGGCAGAGGCTGAGCGGCCGCGCGCTGCGAGTTGATTCTATTTGTACGCGCGCGGCGCGGCGCTGTCAGACGGTCCAGTCGAGGATCACCTTGCCGCTTTCGCCTGACAGCATCGTGGCGAACGCCTGTTCGTAATCGTCGACGGCGAAGCGGTGCGTGAGAATCGGCGAAAGATCCAGTCCGCTTTGCAGCATCGCGACCATCTTGTACCAGGTCTCGAACATCTCGCGGCCATAAATGCCCTTGATTTCGAGGCCCTTGAAGATGACCTGGGTCCAGTCGATCGCCGTTTGCGCAGGCGGAATGCCGAGCAACGCGATCTTGCCGCCGTGGTTCATCGCTTCGAGCATCGACGTGAACGCGCTCGGCACGCCCGACATTTCGAGTCCCACGTCGAAGCCTTCCGTCATGTGCAGATCGTTCATCACGTCGCGCAGCGATTCGCGCGCCACATTCACCGCGCGCGTCGCACCCATCTTGCGAGCAAGCTCCAGGCGGTAATCGTTGATGTCGGTAATCACGACGTTGCGCGCGCCCACGTGCTTCGCGATCGCGACAGCCATGATGCCGATCGGTCCCGCGCCCGTGATCAGCACGTCTTCCCCAACCAGATTGAACGACAGCGCCGTGTGCGTCGCGTTGCCGAACGGATCGAAAATCGCGGCGAGATCGTCGGAGATTTCAGGCGGAATCTTGAACGCGTTGAACGCGGGAATCACGAGATATTCCGCAAACGCGCCTTCGCGATTCACGCCAACGCCAACCGTATTGCGGCACAAATGACGACGTCCCGCGCGACAGTTGCGACAGAATCCGCACGTGATATGCCCTTCGCCCGACACGCGGTCGCCGATCGAAAAGCCGCGCACCTCCTGGCCCATTTCGACGATTTCGCCAACATATTCATGACCGACGTGCATCGGCACGGGAATGGTCTTCTGCGCCCAGTCGTCCCACTTCCAGATATGGATGTCGGTGCCGCAAATGGCCGTGCGCGTGATGCGGATCATCACATCGTTATGTCCGACTTCGGGTTTCTTCACGCGGGTCAACGTGAGGCCCGGTGCGCGTTCGAGTTTTGCCAGTGCTTTCATTGCTAGTGATGCCCCGTTTCAGATAACGCCAAGCGAACGGCCGACGCGCGCGAATGCATCGACGGCCCGATCGATCTGTTCCGCCGTGTGCGCGGCGCTCATCTGCGTGCGAATGCGCGCGCGGCCTTTCGGCACGACGGGATACGAAAAGCCGATCACGTACACGCCTTCCTTGAGCAGCGCGTCGGCCATGTTCGATGCAAGTTGCGCATCGCCGAGCATCACGGGAATGATGGGATGTTCGCCCGGCACGAGCGTGAAGCCGTGCGCGCTCATCGCCTGACGGAAATGCGCGCCGTTTGCGCGTACGCGTTCGCGCAACTGCTTGCCTTCGTCGCTGGCGAGCAGTTCGAGCACCTTCAGCGATGCGGCGGCGATACTCGGCGTTAGCGTGTTCGAGAACAGATAGGGACGTGAGCGCTGCCGCAACAGATCGACGACCTCCTGGCGCGCCGCGATGTAGCCGCCCGATGCGCCACCCAGTGCCTTGCCCAGCGTGCCCGTGATGATGTCGATGCGATCGAGCACGCCGCAATGTTCAGGCGTGCCGCGTCCGTGTTCGCCGATAAAGCCGACGGCGTGCGAATCGTCGACCATCACGAGTGCGCCATAGCGGTCCGCGAGATCGCAGATGCCCGCGAGATCGGCAATGATGCCGTCCATCGAAAACACGCCGTCCGTCGCGATCAGCTTGAAGCGCGCGCCCGCTGCATCGGCTTCGCGCAGCTTCGCTTCGAGATCGGCGAGGTCGTTGTTCTTGTAGCGGTAACGCTTTGCTTTCGACAGACGCACGCCGTCGATGATGCTCGCGTGATTGAGTTCGTCGCTGATGATGGCGTCGTTATCGTCAAGCAGCGTTTCGAACAGGCCGCCGTTTGCATCGAAGCAACTCGAATAGAGGATGCAGTCGTCCGTCTTCAGGAATGCGGACAGCGCGCGTTCGAGTTGCTTGTGCACGGTCTGCGTGCCGCAGATGAAACGCACCGACGCCATGCCGAAGCCGTCCTGGTCGAGCCCGTCTTTTGCGGCGGCGATCAGGCGCGCGTCGTTCGCGAGGCCGAGATAGTTGTTCGCGCAGAAGTTCAGCACGTCGGCGCCGCTCTCGAGACGAATATCGGACGATTGCGGGCTCGCGATCACGCGCTCGGTCTTGTGGAAACCATCGGCGCGAATCTGGTCGAGCGTGCTGCGCAGATGCGCGAGGAAGGGGTCACGCATGAAACGGCTCCTTGAATGGACGGCTCTGCAGCGCACCATGCGGCGCGGCGGCCTGTTATAGTCGGCTTCAGTTTTATCGGAAATTTTCGTTTTTTCGAACTAAAGTTCGATATGTCGAACAACTCTAAACGATAGGTCAGGAAATGGCAAGTTCGGGAACGCGCAGGAGTTCGTCGTCTACGGCGGCCACGGCAGCCCAGTCGGTTGCGGCGCCGCCGCGCGTTGGAGAGCAGATTCAACGATTGCGCAGTGAACGCAAAATGACGCTCGACGATCTGTCGCGCGCGGCCGGGGTGTCGAAATCGATGCTGTCGGAAATCGAACGCGACAAGGCGAATCCGACGATCGCCGTCGCGTGGCGGCTGACGAATGCGTTGGGCGTCAGTCTCGATTCGCTGTTCGCACCGCAGAAAGCGCCGGAGCCGGTGGCCGTTTCCGGCCCTCATGAGATCCCGACGCTGAGCGGCCATGACGCGCGATACCAGTTGCGCGTATGGGGACCGATTGAACTGGCGGGGAAATTCGAATGGTACGAACTGACGCTGCAAGCGGGTGGTGCGTTGGTGTCGAGCGCGCATGAGCCGGGGACGCGCGAGCATCTGACTGTGCTGCATGGCTCCATCGATATCGAAGCGGCGGGCACCACGAAGCGCCTGAAGACCGCCGACACCGCACGCTACGTCGCCGACGAGCCGCATGCGATCCGCAATGCGGGGAAAGGCGAGGCCAAAGCCCTGCTTGTCGTCATTCACGGCTAACCTGAGTCGCGACTCTTCGGCGTACACTCGGCTTGCAGCAAATACTGTATGTTTGTACAGTATACGCAGTCCGATGGAGCCGAAGAATGAACGAACTGAACAAGGAACAGGATCTGGCTGCGCTGCGCTTCAAGTCCGCAGCGCGTGACCTCGAACACATCGTCCGGCACATTGCGGCGCGATACATCGTGCAGGAGTTGCCGCTCACCTGGCGGCTTCTGCATGCGATCGAAGCGGAAGCGCTCGCGGATCTCGGTTTTGCCAGCCGGCACGATCCCGTAATGCTTGGGTTGTTTCAACGGCCCGACGACTTTCAGTTCCCCGAGACCGATGATGCCGTCGACTTTGGCCGATCGAATGCGCTGCCGGCTGTGTTCGCGTTCGCTGTCGCGGCTTATGACGCTGCGGAAAAGTCGAAGGCTTCAACGACCAGAAGTCGAGTTACGAGCGATGAGCGCAGCGGCGGGCGGGCATGGGGCGGATGACGTGTTGATTGGACGTCGCTGCGATCTGCGGGCGGCAGGAGTTTATGCGCGTAAAGTCTGCGCGACCTGCCGAACCAGGACGCCGACGGTTTCCAACACAAAGTATCCCGCCCGTCGACCGACTACAATCGTCCCATGCAACTAACGGAAAGACAGACTATGGTCTCCACCGATCCTGTTGGCCCCACTGGTCTATCCGCCACTGGTGCGGATCTATTCGATACGGAACGTCAAGACTGGCTGGTCGATCCGCGCACGGCATTCGATGCATGGCTCGCCGGACAAAACTTTCGCCATTCGTCGGCGGAGGTGTATCGCGCGCAGTGGGGACTTTTTCTCGAATGGCTACAGGCGCGTCACAAGAATCTCGTCACGGTCGATATGCGATCGATAGCGGAATTCGTCGGCGGACTGTCGATCCGAAAGCCGCAACGCGCCCGATATCTCCGGTTGATCGAGCGCGTGCTCGACCATGTGCGCGAGATCGAACTCGCATCGACCAACCCCGCGCGATTCATTGCTCAGGATGGCGAAGCGGAATGGCGTAACGCGCGCGACAACGAGCCAACAGGGTTTCTGACCATCGCAGAGCGTTCGGCCTTGATCGCTTATCTTTCTTCGCCCGTGACAAATCTGACGTCGGCCCAACGCTGGCGCGAGCGCCGCGATCGCGCCTTGATTGCTGTTTTTCTTGGCGGCGGTATCAAGACAGGCGAAGCGCGCACGATTTCGGTTGATTGCATGACAGCGGGTTCGCCGTGGGTCGTGATCGAAGCGACCAATCCATTGTTCACGCGGAGAACGCGGCTCGCACCATTTGCCGTGTCCGTTCTCGACGCCTGGCTCAACGAACGCAAGCAAGCGGAACTGCCCGGCGAGCTGGTTTTCCCCGCCTCGCCATCAGGTCGTCCCATGCATAAAGCGACGATGCTTCGCGCCGTCGACGCGCTTGTCGAAGCGGCCGGAATCAGTCGATCGCGCGAAGCACGGGCAAGTCCCCACACTTTGCGTAACTCGTTCGCTGCCGATCTGTTCGAAAGCGGGGTGGAACCGGAGGTCGTCGGACAATGGCTTGGATTCGCGCAGGCTGTTTCCGCGAATCGATTGCATCGCGCGTGGAAGATCTGGAATGATCAGGAAAAATTCGACGCCGAAATGCGCCTTGCGGAAACACCAACGTCTTCTGAAGATCCCGAGCAGACGCAGGACCGCGGCTAGACGCCTCCCGTAAACCTTCACCCTCGAAGCCCCGAAAACGCTCACCTCGAGTGCTTTCGGAGAAACCAACTCGTTTTGCGATCAGGTCAACGCCGAAGTTTGCGTCGTAGCCATAAAGCGTGTCACCGCCGCCAACCGCGAAACGCCCGTTCCCGACGAGTGCTCGCATTCAGGACAAAGGAGCTCATAGCGGTGATCGACCTGTGAAAGCTCCGGCTCACCTTCGGCGCATTTCGGACAGCGGGTCGGCACCGCTACATGTCCATCGGCGGCCGTTCCGATCGACTCCAATTCCTGCGTGCTCAGCCTGCCTGCACTTGCCAGCTGACAGAGCAATTCCGCGACGGCAGGGTCGATGCCTTGCTGGGCGCGCAGCGCAGTCATCTGGCGCGTCAGCAGATCAAGCTCGTCCGATTGTTCGCGCCATTGCGCCTCCAACCTGTCGCCGCGCGCCTTGGCAGCCGCTAGTTGCTGGATGAAATCAAATTCCTTCCGGCTCGCATCGCGCACCCCCGTCTGATACGTCGCAGCCATCGCACGCAAGGAGTCCAGTTCCACGAGCATTGGCTTGACGCGACGCTCGGCCTCGGCCACGGCGTCCTTGATCTGTTGCGCGTAATGCTCGGCGTTTTGCCGCATTTCGGCGTGCAACGCATCGAGACGGTCCCGCAGGCCCGCGTTTGTCGACTGTTCGGTATCAAGACGCTTGTGCAACGATTCGTTCTCGGCTTCCAGTCGCCGGACGGACGCCTTCAATCCTTCCTGATGTGCCGATCCGCTAGTGTTCACTGCGGCAAGTTGAGTCTCAAGAACACGGACGCGTTCCCAGGCGGCGTCGGCGCGTGCCTCGCTGCGCTGTATAGCTTCTTCGGAAACTTCTTTTCGAATTTTGCCTTCGTGAGAATCGCGCTCGGCCGCAGCGCGCAATGCATGGAGTTCCCGACGCTCGTCATCGAGCGACGCTTTTGCGTGTGACAGCGCATCTTCGAAAAGCGCACCCAATAGTTCGCCCGCTTTTTCTTCCAACGCTTTGGGAATCACGCCGGCGCCAACGCGCACGCGCGAGGCAGAGCGAATACGTTCCCAGAAACTGTCGATGTCTTTTGGGATGTCACTCGCACTGCCCGTTTGCGTCAAGTCACGCACCGCAGCCATGGACGGGCGAATGCCGAGGTCGAAGAAGAGGCGTTTGCAGGCATGAAGCGACAGTTCCTGGCGACGTGCCCCATTGGTACGCAGTGTATCGAGTTCTTTTCGGATGGCTTGGCGTTCTTCGTCCAGGTTCATGATTGTCTCTAAGCTACGTGAGTTCGACGAATCATAACAATTTACGTAGTGTTTGATACGTTTTCAGGCTTCGATGCGTCTTTCTCGCCACAGCCGGTCGGATCAAGCCAAATTCGTTGCGTCGGTATCAATGGCGCGGTTTGATCCGTGAAACAAATCGAAGAATACCTGCTAAGCCGTTGTTAATAAATATATTTACTTGCTGACAGGATGTTTTGGCACTGTTTCACGCACGAGGTGCGAGCGTTCTCGATGTTGATGTGTGGGTTTTTTTGGGATGCTCGCGGGGCCCGTTGTTGAGAGTAATAAAAGTAAACACCTTTGAACCTTAGTTAAAAACGTTAACGCCTGGCAGAAGCCTTACTGGATAAGGCGTAGCGCCTGGTCAGGTGAAGGTTTACGGGATGGATGGTGAGCTTCGGCAGGATAACGCAGTGATGGAGTTCAGGGACACAGGTGAGCAGGCTCGGGAAAGATCGTGAGTGGCTTCGGGAGCACTCTGATGGCGGTCGCCGATTATAGGTGAAGGTTTTCGGGAGCCATCGGCTGGTTGGGGCCCGTATACGCTGGCTGCTTCGATTTCGCACTCGCCGAGGCGTGGTGAGGGGATTCAGGAGAGGGAATTGAGGGTGATTTGGGTCCATTTTAAGAGCTCGAAGAGTGCTTGGTGAGCGCTCACGGGAGAAAACGGGAGTCGAAGGTGAGACTTTTCGGGGCCTGGAAGCCGTTTTGAGCCAATTTTTGACGCGCAATGCACAAAGGTGAGGCTTTACGGGAGAGCAGAGCGTTCTTCGTTTCTAGAACAGGAGAAGAAAAACGACGTTTGCAGCAACGCAGGTGCCAAAGGTGAGCGGATTCAGGATTCGCAAAATGCACGCATATCTTGCGCCAGAATTGCCACCGGAAGTCGAAAGGTGAGACGTTACGGGAGTAATTAGGTGCCCGTCGGAGCAAAAAGGTGAGGAAATGCGGGACTCGCCATCCAAAAATCGCCGCCGCAGGCAGTGCCGGTGCGGCCCGATGCGAGTCGTCAATCACCCTGCGGTTTTACTTAGGTGAGGTTTTTCGGGAGAGCCGTTTGTCCAGTTTTTAGGCATCGTTTCATGTCGCGACTAGCTAAAGGTGAGGCTTTTCAGGAGACTACCGTCTTGCCTGCGGGCCAGACGGCCAAATAGGCATGAGCTAAGTGCCTAAATTGATTGGTTTTTTGTCGATTGTTGTCAAAAGGTGAGCGTATTCGGGGGCCGACGCGCTGGTGCCGAGCGATCCATTCATTACGAGCGATCACCGCTCAAGGTGAGAACATTCGGGAGCATTTTTCCGTCGACGATTTATCTATAGGGCGCGAAATCCCGCCAGACCTCAGCTTGCGCGATGCCAAAGGTGAGAATATTCGGGGATCAGTGCCTGGGTCTGGTCTGATGACCGATCGTCCGAGCTGCGATGTGGTGCTCGGATTTAACATTCCGCCTTCTGGACGCGATTCATGACTGGTGAAGCGCGCTCCGCGTTGCGGATAGGAGTACGCAGATCCGGTGTCGAATTGAACCGCGCGACATACATGTGTGGATTCTCTGTTCCTACAGCATCGAGCGGGTCAAGGGAAAGGCACGTCTTACAAGCGTGCGCGCGCGTTTGTCCGCGTTGTGTCCCGGTGAAGCTGGCGGCCCAAACCGGCGTCGCGGATTTGCGACGCCCGCAAGGGTGAGAATTTTCAGGAAGTCATTCGCCAGCTTCTGGATCGGCCAGTTCGACGGCGTTTGCGCCTGGTCCGCGACCATCAACGCGGCCGGAAGAGGCTGATCGCTGTGAACGGTGAGGGTTTTCGGGACCCGCTCCTGGTGAGTCTGGCAGGTTAAGCTGGTTTCACCCAACGTAGGTGAGAGAGGTGGTGTAGACGCGCATCACCACAGCCGGTATGCTTTCGCAAAATCTCTTCCTGAATCGACGC